>JAKQJM010000012.1 GCA_029561145.1 Pseudomonadota bacterium | reverse complement strand
CTATCGTCCGCAGTTCTACTTCCGCACGACGGACGTGACGGGCGCGTGCGAGCTGCCGGAAGGCGTCGAGATGGTGATGCCGGGTGACAACGTGAAGATGGTGGTGACCTTGATTGCGCCGATCGCGATGGACGAGGGCCTACGCTTCGCGATCCGCGAAGGTGGCCGCACCGTCGGCGCCGGCGTCGTTGCCAAGATCGTTCAGTAACTTTGGAGCGGGCCTGGTGATTGGGATTCGGCAGATCGGTTTTACGCCGTCCCCCTTGCCCAGCTCTTGAACTATCCGACGACGAAGTCGAGCTTTTGGTGAATAGTCCGGCACGGATGCCGGCCAAGTTCTCCGCGATCAGGGAGGATCGCAAAAGTTACGCCAGTAGCTCAATTGGCAGAGCAGCGGTCTCCAAAACCGCAGGTTGGGGGTTCGAGTCCCTCCTGGCGTGCCAGCTTCGACGCGGGGTTGGCCGGAAACGGCGGCAACAGGACAAACGGCAGGACGAATGAACGCAAAGGTTGAACAATCCACCGGCAACAGCGGTGCAGATATTGCCAAGCTGAGTCTTGCGGTGCTTCTCGTCATCGCGGGCCTGTTCGGTTTCTACTATTTTGCGGGCGACTGGTCGCCTGCATTGCGCGTAGTCGGCCTGATCGCTGCGTTTGTGGCGGCCGGTCTAGTCGGTGCGACCACGCATACCGGTCGTGGACTGCGCACCTTCATCAGCGAATCGCAGTTCGAGCTGCGCAAGGTGGTCTGGCCGACCCGTGAAGAAACACTGCGCACAACGGGTGTGATTTCCGTCGTTGTCGTCATCATCAGCCTCATCCTGGGCCTGATCGACCTGATCTTGAAATGGGTCGTGATGGACTGGCTCCTGACGATCGGGCACTGAGGCAGACATGGCAAAGCGCTGGTACGTCGTTCACGCATATTCGGGTTTCGAGAATCAGGTTTCGCGTGCGCTGCGCGAGCGCATCGCGCGCGCGGCGATGGAAGAACGCTTCGGCGAGATTCTCGTTCCGACCGAGGAAGTCATCGAGATGCGCGGCGGCCAGAAGCGTCGCAGCGAGCGCAAGTTCTTCCCCGGCTACGTGCTCGTGCAGATCGAGACGCATGACGAAAACCGGACCCTGCGCATCGACGACGAGTCCTGGCATCTGGTCAAGGAAACGCCGAAGGTGATGGGATTCATCGGCGGAACAGCGGATCGCCCGATGCCGATCAAGGATTCCGAAGCGGACGCGATCCTGCGTCGCGTCCAGGACGGCGTCGACAAGCCGAAGCCGAAGGTTCTGTTCGAGCCTGGCGAGATGGTCCGTGTCACCGAAGGCCCGTTCAACGATTTCAACGGTGTCGTCGAGGAAGTCAATTACGAGAAGAGTCGCTTGCGCGTGGCGGTTCTCATATTCGGTCGCTCCACCCCGGTCGAACTCGAGTTCGGTCAGGTGGAGAAGGCCTGAGGGCTGGGATCCGGGACCCGGGATTCGGGATTCGACAAGCCGCGCGAAGCACGCATGGGCTCTTTCGAATCACGAATCCCGAATCACGAATCCCGTACTTAAACGAAGGAGGAGTCCCGCAGTCCTCGCGGACGTGCAGACGCTGGAACTCCAGGAGTAGCTAAAAATGGCAAAGAAAGTCGTCGGTTACATCAAGCTGCAGGTCAAGGCCGGTCAGGCCAACCCGTCGCCGCCCGTAGGCCCCGCCCTCGGTCAGCGTGGCCTCAACATCATGGAATTCTGCAAGGCGTTCAATGCCGCCACGCAGAAACTCGAACCCGGTCTGCCGATTCCGTGCGTGATCACGGCCTATTCGGACCGCAGCTTCACCTTCATCACAAAGACTCCGCCTGCTTCGATCCTGCTGAAGAAGGCTGTCGGCATCCAGTCGGGCTCCAAGCGTCCGAACACGGAAAAGGTCGGCAAGGTCACGCGCAAGCAGCTCGAGGACATCGCCAAGGCGAAGGAGCCCGATCTGACTGCAGCGGATCTGGATGCCGCCGTGCGAACGATCGCCGGCAGCGCGCGCAGCATGGGTCTGGTGGTGGAGGGATAAGACATGGCAAATACAGGCAAGCGTTACAAGGCAATCCGCGAGAAAGTGGTTCAGGGCAAGGCCTACGGTCTCGCTGATGCAATCAAGCTCGTCCAGGATGGCGCCAAGACCAAGTTCGTCGAATCCGTTGACGTTGCAATCCGTCTCGGTATCGACGCGAAGAAATCCGACCAGGGCGTGCGTGGTTCGTCCGTGCTGCCACACGGTACCGGCAAGAGCGTTCGCGTCGCCGTGTTCTGCCCGGCTGGCGAGAAGGCCAATGCAGCGCTCGCTGCAGGTGCCGATGCGGTCGGCATGGATGACCTCGCCGAAAAGATGCAGGCGGGCGATCTCAACTATGACCGCGTCATCGCAACTCCGGACGCGATGCGTGTCGTCGGCAAGCTCGGTCAGGTGCTCGGTCCGCGCGGCTTGATGCCGAATCCGAAGGATGGCTCGGTTTCGGCCGACGTTGTCACGGCGGTCAAGAATGCGAAGGCAGGTCAGGTGCGGTTCCGCAATGACAAGGCCGGCATCATCCATTGCACGATCGGCAAGGTGAACTTCGAGGCGAGCGCGCTGAGCGAGAACCTTGGCCACTTGCTGACCGACCTGATCAAGGCCAAGCCGGCAGCGGCCAAGGGCATCTTCGTGCAGAAGGTTTCGGTGTCGAGCACGATGGGTGTCGGCGTCACGGTAGATCCGTCGAGCCTGCCGCTCAAGTAACAGGTTTCATGGCGATCGCAGTCGCGATCGCCAGGGTTTTGAGGGCATGCGGAGTTCCGGCAACGGAACGAAGCCAGCCGTCAAAGACCGCAGGCGGCCGGAATGGCGCGATCGGGACGCAAGGATGCGGGTCACAGCAAGGGATCATCCCGATCTCACCGGAACGGTCTCAAACCCCCAGCCTGCGTAGATGGTGCCGCCTGACAGATTTTTCTGGAACGGCCACCAGACAGGGCATCGCGAGATGCCGGCGGATGCGCGAAGGAAACGCGATCCGTGTCGTTTAGGGAATCGGAATGCGCAGGAGCGCTGCCGTTACCCAATCGGAGAAAGCAATGGCGCTCAATCTTGCGCAAAAGAAAGAGGTCGTTGCCGAACTGGCGAACGTGGCTGCCAAGGCACATTCACTGGTCGCGTCCGAGTACGCCGGTCTTACCGTCAGCCAGCTCACCGAGCTGCGCAAGAAGGCCCGCCAGGACGGGGTGTTCATCCGGGTTGCGAAAAATACCCTGGTGTCCCGTGCGGTGGAAGGTACGGACTATGCGTGTGTCAAGGACACACTCACGGGTCCGTTGCTGTACGCCTTCTCGAAGGAAGATCCCGGTGCTGCCGGTCGTCTGATCAAGGAATTTGCCAAGGCAAATGACAAGCTGAAGCCCATGCTGGTTGCCGTGGGCGGCAAGGCATACCCGGGGACGCACGTCGACGTGCTGGCCTCGCTGCCGACCCGTCAACAGGCACTCACCATGCTGGTCAGCTTGCTCGCACAGCCTGCCACCATGCTGGTCCGTGTCCTGGCCGAGCCCGCCTCGCAAGTGGCGCGCGTCATCAACCAGGTCGGTCAGAAGCAGGCCGCCTAAGCGTTCGTTCTTTCGGTACCCAATCAATAGCCGTTTTCAGGAGTTAAATCATGTCCCTTAGCAATGAACAGATCATCGACGCGATCGCTGGCAAGTCCCTCGTCGAGGTGATGGAGCTGGTCAAGGCGCTGGAAGAGAAATTTGGCGTTTCCGCTGCCGCTCCGGTTGCCATGGCCGCTGGTCCGGCCGCTGGTCCGGCTGCCGCTGTCGAAGAGCAGACTGAATTCTCGGTCGGCCTCAAGGCTGCTGGCGAGAAGAAGGTCGAAGTCATCAAGGTTGTCCGTGCGATCACCGGCCTCGGCCTCAAGGAAGCCAAGGATCTCGTTGAATCTGCTCCGGCCGTCGTCAAGGACGCCGTCAGCAAGGACGACGCAGCCAAGATCAAGAAGGATCTTGAGGCTGCCGGTGCCACCGTCGAGATCAAGTAATCGAAACATTGGGTCGTTTGACTGACCAGTTCCAGGCATGCCTGGGGGTGTAAACCCCCGGGCTTTGTCCGTTGTTGCCACGTGATTGGGGATTCGGGATTCGGGATTTGCAGCAGGCGTTCGACGCACGCAGCGAGTCCTGAATCCCAAATCTCGAATCCCGGTTTTTTCACCCCGTCGGCATGTCCCCATGCTGACCAAGCTCCGAGGCGGTACCCCCACCATGACCTACTCGTTCACTGAAAAGAAGCGCATCCGCAAGGATTTCGGCAAGCGTCCGCCCGTGCTGGACGTCCCCTTCCTGCTGGCCATCCAGGTCGATTCGTATCGCGAGTTCCTTCAACTCGAAGGCGATCCGAACAAGCGCGACGACAAGGGTCTGCATGCGGCGCTGCAGTCGGTGTTCCCGATTTCCAGCTATTCCGGCAATGCCGCGCTCGAGTACGTCAGTTATCGCCTCGGCGAGCCGGCGTTCGACGAGCGTGAATGCCGTTCGCGCGGCATGTCCTTTGGCGCGCCATTGCGCGTGACCGTTCGCCTGGTCATCTATGACCGCGAGTCGTCGAACAAGGCGATCAAGTACGTCAAGGAGCAGGAGGTCTACATGGGCGAACTGCCGCTCATGACCGATACCGGCACCTTTATCGTCAACGGCACCGAGCGCGTCATCGTTTCGCAGTTGCATCGCTCGCCGGGTGTGTTCTTCGACCACGACCGCGGCAAGACGCACAGCTCGGGCAAGTTGCTCTATTCCGCTCGCGTGATTCCCTATCGCGGCTCGTGGCTGGACTTCGAGTTCGATCCGAAGGATGCCCTGTTCACGCGTATCGACCGTCGCCGCAAGTTGCCGGTGACGATCCTTTTGCGTGCGCTCGGCTACACCAACGAGCAGATGCTCGAGATCTTCTTCGAGCACAACGTGTTCCATCTGGGCAAGAAGGATGGCGCCGAACTCGAGCTCGTCTCCGAACGCCTGCGCGGCGAAACGTTGAACTTCGATCTGCGCATCGGCAAGGACGTCATCGTCGAGGCCGGCAAGCGCATCACGGCTCGCCATGTGCGTCAGCTCGAAAGCGCAAAGATCAAGTCGCTGGAAGTACCTGACGAATACCTGATCGGCCGCATCCTTGCGAACGACATCGTCGACACCAAGACCGGCGAGTTGCTCGCATCGGCCAACGACGAAATTGCCGAGACGCATGTCGAAGCGTTCCGCAAGGCCGGCATCGATCGCATTGCCACGTTGTGGGTCAATGATCTCGATCGTGGACCGTACATTTCGCAGACCCTGCGCATCGATCCGTCGAAGACGCCGCTCGAGGCGCTCGTCGAGATCTACCGCATGATGCGGCCGGGCGAACCGCCGACCAAGGATGCAGCGCAGAACCTGTTCCAGAACCTGTTCTTCTCTGCCGAACGCTACGATCTCGATCGTGTCGGCCGCATGAAGTTCAACCGCCGTGTCGGTCGCAAGGACGACAAGGGACCGGGTGTCCTGTTCGACGGTCGCTATTTCCGTGATCGCAACGACGAGACCTCGAAGTCGATGGTCAAGGAACTCGGCACCGGCTCGGACATCCTCGACGTGCTCAAGGTCCTCATCGACATCCGCAATGGTCGTGGAACGGTCGACGACATCGATCACCTCGGCAACCGCCGCGTGCGTTCGGTCGGTGAGATGGCGGAGAACGTGTTCCGCATCGGGCTGGTGCGCGTCGAGCGTGCGGTGAAGGAACGTCTGTCGCTGGCCGAGTCGGAAGGCCTGACCCCGCAGGAGCTGATCAACGCCAAGCCGGTGGCTGCCGCGATCAAGGAGTTCTTTGGTTCCTCGCAGCTCTCGCAGTTCATGGACCAGAACAATCCGCTTTCGGAAGTGACCCACAAGCGCCGTGTCTCGGCGCTCGGGCCGGGCGGCCTGACCCGCGAACGCGCCGGCTTCGAAGTACGTGACGTGCATCCGACCCATTACGGTCGCGTCTGCACGATCGAGACGCCGGAAGGCCCGAACATCGGCCTGATCAACTCGCTGGCCGTGTATGCGCGCACCAACGGCTACGGCTTCCTCGAGACGCCGTACCGCAAGGTCGTCAAGGGCAAGATCACCAACGATGTCGAGTTCCTTTCGGCAATCGACGAAGGCGATCACGTCATCGCGCAGGCCAACTCGCCGTTGAGCAAGGATGGCGCCTTCACCGAGGAATTCGTTTCCTGCCGTTCGCACGGCGAATCGGAATTGCGTCCGCCCAGTGACGTCGAGTACATGGACGTCTCGCCCATGCAGACCGTTTCGGTGGCTGCGGCGCTGGTTCCATTCCTCGAGCACGACGACGCCAACCGCGCCCTGATGGGTGCGAACATGCAGCGCCAGGCCGTGCCAACGCTGCGCGCGCAGACGCCAGTTGTCGGTACCGGTATCGAGCGGGCGGTGGCGCGCGATTCGGGCGTCATCGTCGCGGCGCGTCGCGGCGGCGAGATCGACCAGGTCGATGCCGGTCGTATCGTCGTGCGCGTCAAGGAAGACCAGATCGGTGACAACGATGCCGGTGTGGATATCTATCCGCTGACCAAGTACACGCGCTCGAACCAGAACACCAATCTCAACCAGCGTCCGCTGGTCAGGGTCGGCGACAAGGTCGAGATCGGTGACGTGCTGGCCGACGGACCCTCGACCGACCTCGGCGAGCTGGCCCTGGGCCAGAACATGCTCGTCGCGTTCATGCCGTGGAACGGCTACAACTTCGAGGACTCGATCCTGATCTCGGAGCGCGTCGTCCAGGAAGATCGTTACACGACGATCCATATCGAGGAATTGACCTGCGTCGCCCGCGACACGAAGCTCGGACCGGAGGAAATCACGGCCGACATCCCGAACGTCGGCGAGCAGGCGCTGGCCCGCCTCGACGAATCCGGGGTGGTCTACATTGGCGCCGAAGTGAAGGCCGGTGACATCCTGGTCGGAAAGGTCACTCCGAAGGGCGAGAGCCAGCTGACTCCGGAAGAGAAGCTGCTGCGCGCGATCTTCGGCGAGAAGGCCTCGGACGTGAAGGACAGCTCGTTGCGCGTGCCGCCGGGCATGGACGGCACCGTCATCGACGTCACCGTGTTCACCCGCGATGGCATCGAGAAGGACAAGCGTGCGCGCCAGATCGAAGAGATGGAAATCAAGCGCATCAAGAAGGACTTCGACGACCAGTTCCGCATCCTCGAAGGCGCCATCTACAACCGTCTGCGTGGCGCGATCGTCGGCAAGACGGTCAATGGCGGCCCGGGCACCCTGAAGAAGGGCGCGACCCTGACCGACGAACACCTTGACGGTCTCAAGCGCGACGAGTGGTTCTCGATCCGCATGAAGGACGAAGATGCGGCCGAGATGCTCGAACGCGCCCAGGAGCAGATCAAGGGCCACCGCGAGGAGTTCGATCGTCGCTTCAAGGAGAAGCAGGCCAAGATCACCGCAGGCGACGACCTCGCACCGGGCGTGCTCAAGATGGTCAAGGTCTACCTGGCCGTCAAGCGCCGCATCCAGCCGGGCGACAAGATGGCAGGACGCCACGGCAACAAGGGTGTCGTGTCGATGATCGTGCCGGTCGAGGACATGCCGTTCGCAGCGGATGGCCGCCCGGTCGACATCGTGCTCAATCCGCTTGGCGTGCCGTCGCGAATGAACATCGGCCAGATTCTCGAGACCCACCTCGGATGGGCCGCGAAGGGTCTCGGCGAGAAGATCGGCAAGATGCTCGATGCGAACGAGAAGGTCAGCGAACTGCGCAAGTTCCTTGATGCGATCTACAACCACGACAAGGACAGCTTCAAGCAGCGCGTGGACCTCAGCCAGAAGTCGTTCAGCGACGATGAACTGCTGGCGATGGCGCGCAACCTGCGCAGCGGTGTGCCGATGGCAACGCCGGTGTTCGATGGCGCGTTCGAGTCCGAGATCAAGGCCATGCTCAAGCTGGCCGGCCTCCCGGAATCGGGCCAGACCATGTTGATCGATGGCCGTACCGGCGAATCCTTCGACCGACCGGTCACCGTTGGCTACATGCACATGCTCAAGCTCAACCATCTGGTCGACGACAAGATGCACGCGCGTTCGACGGGTCCGTACTCGCTGGTCACCCAGCAGCCGCTCGGCGGCAAGGCCCAGTTCGGTGGACAACGCTTCGGTGAAATGGAGGTCTGGGCACTGGAAGCCTATGGCGCGGCATACACGCTGCAGGAAATGCTGACGGTCAAGTCCGACGACGTTTCCGGTCGTAACCAGATGTACAAGAACATCGTCGACGGCGACCACGAGATGGTGGCGGGCATGCCGGAGTCGTTCAACGTGTTGGTCAAGGAAATCCGCTCGCTCGCGATCAATATCGAGCTTGATGAAACCAAGTCCAAGTGATCGGCGGCTGAGCTCAGGAGAACCCCATGAAAGATCTGCTTAACCTGTTCAACCAGCAGCGCCAGACGCTGGACTTCGATGCGATCAAGATCGCACTTGCTTCGCCCGACCTGATCCGTTCGTGGTCGTTCGGTGAGGTGAAGAAGCCCGAGACGATCAACTACCGCACGTTCAAGCCCGAACGTGACGGCCTGTTCTGCGCGGCCATCTTCGGACCGACCAAGGACTACGAGTGCCTGTGCGGCAAGTACAAGCGCATGAAGCATCGTGGCGTCGTCTGCGAAAAATGCGGCACCGAAGTCACCCTGGCCAAGGTGCGTCGCGAGCGCATGGGTCACATCGAACTGGCCAGTCCGACTGCGCATATCTGGTTTCTCAAGTCATTGCCGTCGCGTATCGGCCTGATGCTCGACATGACCCTGCGTGACATCGAGCGAATCCTCTACTTCGAAGCCTATGTCGTGGTCGATCCCGGCCTGACCGCGCTCGAGCGCGGCCAGCTGCTCAATGAAGAGCAGTACCTGCAGGCGGTCGAAGAGCATGGCGACGAATTCGATGCGCGCATGGGTGCCGAAGCCGTCTACGAGCTGCTCAAGACGATCGACCTCAATGCCGAACTGATTCGTCTTCGCGAGGAAATCGCGGCGACCGGGTCCGAGACCAAGCTCAAGCGCCTGACCAAGCGAATCAAGCTGGTCGAGGCTTTCCTCGAGTCGGGCAACCGCCCCGAGTACATGGTCCTGACCGTGCTCCCGGTTCTGCCGCCGGACCTGCGCCCGCTGGTACCACTGGATGGCGGCCGTTTTGCGACGTCCGACCTGAACGATCTGTATCGTCGTGTCATCAATCGCAACAATCGCCTCAAGCGCCTGCTCGAGCTCAATGCGCCGGACATCATCGTGCGCAACGAAAAGCGCATGCTGCAGGAAGCGGTCGATGCGCTGATGGACAATGGCCGTCGCGGCCGTGCGATCACGGGCACCAACAAGCGCCCGTTGAAGTCGCTGGCGGACATGATCAAGGGCAAGCAGGGACGTTTCCGCCAGAACCTGCTCGGCAAGCGCGTCGACTACTCGGGCCGTTCCGTCATCGTGGTTGGTCCGACCCTGAAGCTGCACCAGTGCGGCCTGCCGAAGAAGATGGCGCTCGAACTGTTCAAGCCGTTCATCTTTTCGAAACTGCAACGCCGCGGTCTGGCCGCGACGATCAAGGCAGCCAAGAAGCTGGTCGAGCGCGAGGAAGCAGAAGTCTGGGATATTCTCGAGGAGGTCATCCGCGAGCATCCGGTCCTGCTCAATCGCGCCCCGACCCTGCATCGTCTTGGCATCCAGGCATTCGAACCTGTGCTGATCGAGGGCAAGGCGATCCAGCTCCATCCGCTGGTTTGTACCTCGTTCAATGCCGACTTCGACGGCGACCAGATGGCCGTCCACGTGCCCCTGTCGATCGAGGCCCAGCTCGAGACGCGGCTGCTCATGCTGGCGTCCAACAACATCTTTTCGCCGTCCAGTGGCAAGCCGATCATGACCCCGACGCAGGACATCGCGCTCGGGATCTACTATCTCACGTCGGCGGCGCAAAAGGACCAGCGGCTCGATTTCCGCAAGGCCCTGCCGAACCCCGCGGACAAGCTTCCGCTGTTCGCGGATGCGCAGGACGTGCGGCTGGCGTATGACGAGAAGGCGGTCCGGCTGCATACCCGGATCTGGTACCGCAACCCCGACTTCGGCAAGGCGACGATCTTCGGGAACGGCGACGCGCGCCTGATCATGACCACGGTGGGGCGGGTCTTCTTCAACGAGATCTGGCCCGAGGGCATGGGTTTCGTGAACCGCGGCGTGGACAAGGGCTTCCTGGGGACCCTGATCTGGCATTGCTACCACGTGGGCGGGCATGACGTCACCGTCGGCTGTCTCGACCGGTTGAAAGACCTGGGCTTTGAGAACGCGACCCTGGCCGGCATTTCCATCGGCATGTGCGACATGATCATCCCCGCGGAGAAGGGCGACATCATTGCGCGCGCCCGCCGGGCGGTGGGCGAGGTGGACGCCCAGTACAAGCGGGGCGTGATCACGGACGGCGAGCGGTACAACAAGATCGTCGACATCTGGACGCAGGCCACGGACGAGATTTCGAGCGCCCTCAACAAGGGGATCGAACAGAACCAGGGCGCGGACCAGGCCAATCCGATCTTCATGATGGTGGAT
>JAKQJM010000008.1 GCA_029561145.1 Pseudomonadota bacterium | reverse complement strand
CCGTTGTCGAGCTGCAGAGTCGGCACATAGCCTTTCGGATTGATCGCGAGAAAATCTTCGCCGTGCTCGGTTTGCTTGGTCTTCATGTCGATTTTGACGAGATCGAGCGCAAGCCCAGCTTCCTCGGCAACGATGTGCGGCGAAAGCGAGCATGCGCCGGGTGAATAATAAAGTTTCATGGTGACTCCTCGTGGGGGAAATCGCGGCAGGTGCATGACGCCGGGAACGCATGCCGCGCAGGGGGTTGTTCACTCGTCGATCAAGGCATGCATGAGGTCGGCCGCACGACGGTGGCGCAGGTTGGGAGCGATCTGTCCGCACCACAGGGAGATCAGATCGTCGTGGCCTGCTTTCAAGGCGGCGCCACGCAGTTGGCCAACGAACCAGCCCTGCACGGGAAATGGCGGCAGGCTTTCGGCGTTCCTGCCCATCTCTTCGGTCCAGCGATTGCGGATACCGCGCGCAAGTCGTCCGGTGAAGGCGCGTGTCAGCGTCGTGTTGCGCGCGTCGGGGCCGAACAGGCGGGCCCGATGCCCGTCGTGCGTGCCCGATTCGCTGCATGCGAGAAAGGCCGTGCCGATCTGTGCAGCGCTCGCGCCAAGCTCGAGCGCTGCACGGATTCCCCGGGAGTCGGCAATTCCGCCGGCAGCGATCACCGGTGCGCGAACGTGTTCGGCGATCAGCTGGATCAGGCTGAAGGTGCCGATCAAGGAGTCTTCGGCCGGCTGGAGGAAGGATGGACGATGGCCACCGGCCTCGGCGCCGGTCGCCACGATCAGGTCGACTCCTGCGCCGTCGAGGGCTTCGGCTTCAGCGATCGAGGTCGCCGCTCCGACGGTCGCGATTCCGAGGCGCCTGCATTCATCGAGGATGCGTGCCTCGGGAATTCCGAACACGAAACTGAAGACCGGCGGTCGGGCGGCGAGCAACGCCTCGACCTGTAGCGCATAGCTCGGGTGATAGCGCGCAGGCATTTCCGGTTTGGCCACGCCGAGTTCGCGAAACCAGGGTTCAAACAGCGCATAGGCGCTGTCGAAGGCCTCGGCGGAAAGCGCAAGACCGCCCGGATCGTGATCGGAAATCCACAGGTTGAGCGCGAACGGAGCATCGGTGCGCGCACGAATCTGCGCGGCAACTTCCTCGATGCGCCCGGCAGGGAGCGCATGTGCGCCATACGAGCCGAGGCCGCCCATTGCCGAGACGGTCGAGGCGAGCTCGACGGTCGAGAGCCCCCCGCCAAACGGACCTTGCACGATCGGATGGCGAGTACCGAGCAACTCGCAGACGGTGGCGCTTCGGCTCATCGTGGTTGCCTGCAGGAATCAGGGAGCGCCATCGTAGTCGATGCGAGTAACCAATGGATACCTGATAACTGGCAGTTACTCAAATTCTGTGGTATCCAATCGGTTACCTGTCGATCGGGAAAACCCACCCATGGCACTGCCGCTTCGCCGGAATCGCGTCGATGCACCACCCGGCTGCCCGCTGACCGAATGCATGGCGATGCTGCGCGGCGCGTGGGCGCCGAATGTGATCTGGTATCTGAGTGCCAGTCCGCGTCGTTTTGGCGAACTGCGCAGCGATATCCCGCCGATCTCGGCGCGCGTGCTGAGTGCGCGCCTGCGCGAACTCGAGGAGCGTGGCATCGTCGTGCGACGCCTTATCGATTCGTCGCCGCCGTCAGCGGAGTACGAGTTGACCGATCTGGGGCGCGAACTGATCCCGGCGATCCGCTCGATCGTTGCGGTCGGCAGCAAGCTGAAACTTCGCGGGCACTCCGGGCGCCGCGCAAAGGCAG
>JAKQJM010000007.1 GCA_029561145.1 Pseudomonadota bacterium | reverse complement strand
CGCTTCGCTCAGTAAAGCGGCCGTGTGAAATCGAAATCGGGTTGGCTGAGTGGCTGCGAGAAGGCCGGGCCGAGGGCGTAGTCGACACCGAGGCGCAACAACAGGTGCGCGCGGGTGATGTTGTCGGTTTCCGGAGCGATGACCGCGGCACCGGCGGCATGCGCCTTGCGCACGAGGGCGAGCACGGTATCGGCGATTGAACGCACGCTGCCGAGCTCATGCACGAGGGTTGGATCGAGCCGCACGAAATCCGCCTGCAACTGCTTGAGCGCATGCACGGCGGCCCAGTCGCGACCAAAATCGTTGAGGCAGACGCGAATGCCGAGCTTGCGCAGTTCGGCGATGCGCTCGCGACCGCGTTCGCCGGCGTCGATCAAGGGCGAGCACGGCAGGTTCAAGGTCAGGCCGGTGCCGGACAGGTGATGCGCCTTGAGCTCGCGATCGAGCCACCAGCAGAGGTCGGCGGACAACAGCGAGGCCACCGACTGTTGCACGAAGATGCGCAACTGGCGGCCGCGCTTCAATTGTTCGCCGCGCATCTCCAGCGTGTGCTGCAGCAGCAGACGATCGATCGCGGCAAGCTGATTCGTTTCGGCGGCTGCGGGCGCGAGTTCGTCGTAGCTGATCGAACTGCCCGGATTCTGCGTGCTGAGGACGCGGAAACGCAGGTCGAACTGGCCGCTGAGCTTGCCGACCAGCGGCACGATCGGCAGGAAATCGAAGGTCGCCTGTTCGGCCTTGAGCGGGCGCCCCATGACAGCCCGAACGGCCAGCAACGGATCGCTTGGCAGCAGTGCGGCTTCGCGCGCCTCGTACCACAGCACGCGGTTTCCACCCATGTGCGCCGCAGCGATCTGCGCGGCTTCGGCATTGGTCACCATCGCATCGATGCCGGTCGGCTCGCCGCCGAGCAGGGCCAGGCCGACGCTCGCGGTCAGCGCGTGGTCCTTGCCATTGTGCAGCCAGCCTTGCCGGGTCAACTGGTCGCGGATGTCCTCGGCGACCGTCGTCACTTCGCCGCGCGAGCGACGGTGGACAAGGACGAAATAGTGGAAATCCTGGTAGTGGGCGGCGATGTCGGCGACGTCGAGCTGGCTGCGCAGCAACTGGCCGATATGCGCATCGAGCGCGGCAAGGCCGCTGATGCCGATGCTCTCGCGCAAGGTCTGCGAGCGGTCGATGGCGATGCACATCAGCGCTGCCGAACGATCGCCCGAGGCCGTCGCGAGCTTGTCCAGCAGCACGGCGCGCGAGTACAGGCCGGTGCGCGGATCGCGTCCACCCGTGTTGCCGATCATCTCGCGCAGGCGGCGCGAGCGGTTCAGGCGCGAAAGCAGGGCGTGGGTCAGATGGCGGGCCTTGACCGGCTTCAGCAGGACCTCGTCGCTGCCTGCGGCGATCGCGTCGAAGCGCTGGCCGATATCGCCGTTCGCCGACATCAGCACGATCGGCAGGGCGGCATGTTCGGGTTGTTCGCGGACGAGCTGGATCAGCTCCAGGCCATGCACGTCGGAGAGTTCCTGGTCGACAACGAGCACATCGGGCCGGAACTCCGGCAGTGCGGCAAGTGCCGCCTGGCCATTGGCTGCGAGTCGCACGGTCATGCCGCGTTCGGCGAGCCAGCGTGCCCTTTCGCTGGCGGCGACCCGATCGGCTTCGGCAAGCAGGACGCGCCATGGTGTCTGCGTGGCATGCACGAGCAATTCATCGAGGCTGGCGATCACGCGCAGCGAATCCAGCGGCATGCTGAACAGTCCAGCCGCGCCGGCCCGCATCGCGAGCAGTCGATCACCAAGATCGCCATTGCGCGAGAACACGAGCAATGCGGGTTGCGCAATCAGTTCGCCCGCATTGCCCTCGTCGAGCCGCGCACGGATCCGCCCGAGATGACTCAGCGCGCGCGCATCAAGCAGCAGGGCACCCGGTCGGGCGACGGTGAGAAATTCGAGCAGGCCATCGATGTCGTCAAACTCGTTGACCTGGTAGCCACGCTCACGCAACGCCGCCGCCAGACCCGGCGCATTGCGCACGGTGTCGCCGAGCAGGCAGGTGGCGCGCGGCAACCAGGTGGGATTCCTGTCGACTTCTTGTTTCGCCTCGATCGGGTCGCTTGCGACCGCGGCCGGCTCTGGCTCGTCGCTGCCGGCCCCGTGCAACGAGTGCACGGCGGCCGTGGCTGAGCCGGACAGCTCGCTGAGTGCGCCGCCAAGCGTGTTGACCATGCCGGCCAGGCATTCCAGCGCGTTCTCGTTCGGCACCAGTTTGTCGTCGATGAACGAGCACAGATACGCCGCCAGTTCGAGCGCCGAACCATTGACCGTCTGCAGGCCCAGCGTTTCGCTGGTCTGGGCGATCTGGTCGAGTTCCTCGCCAAGCAGGCGCGCCGCCTGGTGGTCCCAGCCGGACCGGGCCAAAGGCTGCCAGCGACGCACCAGGCTCAGGCAGCGCTCACGCAAGGCCTCCCTGGCGGTCGCGTCGGAAAGTCCCTGGTTGGATTGCGTGCCGGTCATGTTTGCAGTGGTTACCCGACGATCTGTGTTGCGATTCTACGTGGGCTGGCCGCTCGCCCCGGGAACGGGACGGCGGGCACACCTGCGTCGGGAGAATGGAGGAACGGTGTTGCCGTCGCCGTGCGCTGTCGCACAGTTTGCGGCGGTCCGGGCTCGCCCCGCGATCTGCGCGCAGGCAGGTGGCGTGGCGCCTGCGGACCGGAGTTGGCCTGGTGCATACTGCGCTCCCGAGCGCCTGGAGAGGATGGCATGAGAAGGCACCTGCACACGATCGCCCTGGTCCTCCTCGTGCTGGTCTTCCTGTTCGATCTCGTGCTCTGGGGGGCCGTGCCGGGTCTGCCCGAGGTCGGCGGGATCATCGAGCGCTCGGCGAACAGCGAGGCGATCCTGGCGTCGATCTACATTTCCCTTGGTGGTTTTCTCGATGGTGCCGTTGCCGGCCTGAACAGCCTCGGCAGCGCCATGATGACCGACGGCCTGGGCGATGGTTTCGCGCGGATGATCGAGGACCCGAGCATCGCGATGGACCTGATCCTGGCGTCGACCTACAACCGCACGCATGGCTGGATCAAGACACTGTACTGGGCGACGCCGGTGCTGTCGGTGACTTTCCTGCTGCTCTGGCTGGTCAGGCCGAAGAAGGTCGACCTCATCCGCAAGCGTTGACCGGAGCGGTCGCGCTCAACCCCCTGCCGGCACGCTCACGCCTGCTCGAAGCGGTTTGCATCGCGGTTCTTGCGAACATGTGCGGGATTCCAGATGCGGCCGTTCATCGCGATGTACACGCCGTCGGGCAGGCTCTGCACGGCGCCCACCGCGCAGCCGACATTGAACACGGCATCGGAACCCTGGAATCGCGCCGGATTGAGCGCGCCGGTAAGCACAATGACCTTGTCCTTGATGCTGCCGAGTACCGCTGCGGTCTCGACCATCGTGTCGGTGCCGTGGGTGACCAGCACATGGCGATGCGGCTGGGCTTCGATCAGGCGTCGCAGCAGGTCGCGGTCGCCGGCATCGAGATGCAGGCTGTCCTTGCGCAAGGCGGGCAGCACGTCGAACGTGAACGCCACGCCGAGGGCTTCGAGGATCTTGCCGATCTGCGGATCGCCGATCTCGTAGGCCGACTTGTCGTCGAAATAGATCTTGTCGATCGTGCCGCCGGTGGTGACGATGGAAAGATGCTGCATGAGGGATCCTCGACGGAAATCAGATCAGTTTGAGGGCGGGTCGAGCAGGTCGACCGCCGGCATTTTTTCGGTTGCGGAGAGGTCGGTCAATCCGCGTGCGATGAATCGCAGCAAGGCATGTGACGGACGCCGCTCACCATTTTCGCCGATCACGGCGACGGCATGGCGAACTAGCAGTGCTGCCGCCAGCGTGCGCGCGAGCGTGTAGCCAAGCCCACGCGCGCCGGCCTGCAGCGCGTCGGGATCGGTGGAATTGTGTTGCAGCCATTCCGCCGCGCGTTGCAGCGCATGGCGTATCGCCTCGATCGCCGGCACCAGTTCGCCGGAAGCGGGTGCTTGCAGTGATTCGGCGAGCAGCCGGTCGCCTGCACGCAGCAGCGGTTGGAGTCCGACGCTGCCGATCGCGCGCAGGGCGTCGAGGGCCAGCACATTGGTCGTGCCTTCCCAGATCGGGAAGACCTGGGCATCGCGCAGCAGTTGCGGAATGCCGGTGTTCTCGATGTAGCCGGCACCGCCGAAGGCCTCGCAGGTTTCCGAGGCGATGCGCACGGCCAGCTTGCCGGTCCACAGCTTGGCGAGCGGAGTGAGCAGGCGCAGCAGGGCTTTTTCGTGATCGTCGGCGATTCCGCACTCGCTGCGCCCGAGCAGGTGCGCGACATGGAACACCAACTGGAAAGCGGCCTCGAAGTCGGCCTGCATGTCGGCCAGCGTCGCTGCGTGCAACGGGTGATCGATCAGGCGCCGGCCAAACGCGACCCGTTGGTGGGCGTAGGACGTCGCGAGAGCGATGCAGCGACGCATCGTCGCGAGTGCGCAGATCGCGTTCCAGGTCCGCGTGACGTTGAGCATCGGCGCGATCAGACGCACACCGCGTTCAAGTCCGCCGACCGGTATCGCGAGGGCGCCATCGAGATGGATTTCGGCAGTCGCGAGTTCGCGCGTGCCGAGCTTGTGCTTGAGTCGATCAACGCGGATGCCGTTCCAGCGCCCGCTGTCGTCGTGCGTTTCAAGATAGAACAAGGCCAGCGCATCGGCGCCATCGCAAGCGCCTTGTGGACGCGCCAGGGTCAGCGCCATGTCTCCGATCAGCGCGGACGTGAACCATTTGCGGCCATGCAATCGCCATTGGCCGTGCTCGTCCCGGCATGCCCCGGTTTCGCTGGCAGAGACATCCGAGCCGCCCGTCAGCTCGGTCATCCACTGGCCGGACAGCCACAGCCGGGCTGGATCACGCGAGGTGAGACGGTCGACCGCACGTTCGATCAAGGCCTGGTTGGCGGATGCCTTGAGCGCGGTCGCGGCGCCATCGGTCATCGCCAGCGGACAGGTGTAGAACTCGCTGGCGACATGATGCAGATAGACGCGTGCGAACTGGTCGCAGCGGGAGAATTCGCCATGGGTCGCATCGTGGCCGGCGGCGACGAGTCCGTAGCGCGCGCTCAACGCCGCGCCGCGCTGCCAGACCGGCGTCGATTCGATACGATCGATGCGTTCGCCCCAGGCATCGAAGCGGGTCAGGATAGGTTCGCTGGGCGAACATGAGCGCGCTTCGGTCCAGGCTCGCGCCGCGTGTGCGCCGAGCGCGTCGAGATCCGTGTCGATCGCCTCGAAAACGGGCCTGGGCAGGTTCCGCGCAAGCCACGAAAGCAGTACCCGATCGCCGCGGTACTGGTTGCCAAGCGTCGCTGCGTGGGGATGGGAAGGCATGGCGCGGGAGTATAGCCCGCGCCGGTTTTTGCGTTCCGCGC
>JAKQJM010000147.1 GCA_029561145.1 Pseudomonadota bacterium | reverse complement strand
CGCACGGTTGTCTCACGACGCCGTGCGCCGCTTTCATTTTGGTGGATTGCTGGCACAAGCGGTTCTCGCAGATTGCAAAGAGAACATGACCCGTCACACCGCGATTGCCCCCTCGACGGCACGTCCCGCGCCATCGAAGGGCCTGTTCTCCGAATTCGTGCGCGTGATCTGCATTGCCCACCTCAAGCTGACCGGATGGCGGATGCAGGGCGACTGGCCCGCGATCGACAAGATGGTGCTGGTCGCGGCTCCGCACACATCCAACTGGGACGGTCTGCAGATGCTCGTGGCCGCGGGCTATTACCGCATCCGCCTGCGCTGGATGGGCAAGAAGAGCCTAACCACCGGCCCCTTCGGCTGGATCATCAAGGCGCTCGGCTGCGTGCCGATCGACCGCTCGCAAAGCAATGATGTTGTGAAGACCATGGCCGACGCGATCGGCGCGGCAAACAGCATGGTCCTCGCCATCCCGCCCGAAGGCACCCGCGCGCGCGTGAGCGAATGGAAGAGCGGCTTCTACCACATCGCCGTCGCCGCCAACGTGCCGATCGTACTCAGCGTGCTCGACTACAAGCGCAAGACGATGAGCATCGCGGGCGTTCTGTATCCCAGCGGCGACTACGAAGCCGACCTGCCCGTGATCCGCAGCTACTACGCCGACGCAGTCGGCAAGCACCCCGCGAAGACGTAGGCCGTCGCCGGGTTATGCCAGCGACCTCACCCATGCCTTCACCGGCTCGATCAGCAGGAACCAGTCCAGCAGCGCCGGCAGGATGAACAGGATCAGCATTCCTCCGATTATCGTTGCCGGATGAAAGCCTCTTGTCGTGCGCCAGTCATTGAGAAGCAGCGCGATCCAGCCGATCCACCCCAGCGCGATCTCCGGTGGAAAGTTCATCGGAAAATATGGCGCGATGATCGACCCGAAATCGCGCGATGGCGTAAGCGCCGGCCCCATCGTCACGATGCAAGCCCAGTATATCAGCCGCCGGTGTGACGCCGCATCCCGCCGCAACAGGATCGCAC
>JAKQJM010000136.1 GCA_029561145.1 Pseudomonadota bacterium | reverse complement strand
TGACAAACTCGTGAGCACGATGTTGGTGTTGTTCGGAAGCAGATTGAACGTGCTGAAGGCGCCGCCGAACTGGTTGCCCCAGACCAGCGCGTCGGTTCCGCCGGTGATGCTCAGGCCGGTGGTGAATCCGCCGATGGCAAGACCCTGCAGCCAGAACTGGGAGGTTGACGGGCCGGAATAGCGCAATCCGGTGGCGCGCAGGTCGGCGCCGTTCAGAAGGATGCAACGCGTCGCATTGTCGCCAAGGCTGCGCGTATTCGCGGTGCTTCCGGGTTGCGTGTAGGCATCGATGCGCACGCCCTGGGTGATCGCCGGGAGATCGGATGATGGCGAGATCGTGCGTGGACAGTTGCCCGGGATATCGAAGTTGATGAAGCTGAAATCCGGATTCGCATTGGCATTCAGGATGGCCTGGCGCAGCGAGCCCGCACCGCTGTCGTTGGAATTGGTCACGACCTGGGTGGTTGCGACCGTGTCATCGATGCTCGACTCATAGCCGCCGATATCGACGGTCGAGCCGATCACGCGCGGATTGCCGGCCAGATCGACGCTGGCCTGGTTGCCCGAGATCGTCCCGGCATTGATCGCCGGTGAGGAATTCTGCAACCGGTAGTTGCCGCTGCCCGGATTGGCGAACACCGGATTGGTGCCCGGAAAATTGTTGCTGGAATCGCCAACGGGATTCGCGATCACGTTTCCGAACATGTTGGATTTCAGCTGCACGTCACCCGGCTCGTCGTCACCCGAGCAGTCGTCAAAGATGCGGATGTCGCCGCTGGTGTTGTTCCACGCGATATTGTTGCTGACGATGATGTCGTCGTTCGCGCAGAGCCTCATGCCGATGCCGATGTTGTCCGCGATCGTGTTGCCGACGACGCGCACATGGCTGGCGCCGGCGATGTCCAGGGCAATCGGAGTACCGACACTGCCGGGAAAACCATTGATGCGGTTGTTGATGAATCGGGCGAACAGGCCGCTGGTGGATTCGCCGTCCGGATCCTGGCGATTCTTGAAATCCACGTTGACGCCGACGAATGCATTGTTGCGGACGCGGATCGAAACATCATCGGCTGCCGATCCGATATTCACACTGTGGTAGCCGGAAATGTTCTGGAAGCGGATGCCTTCGATCAGTGATGTGCCGAGCACTGATATCGCCAGATGATCGGCCGCGTCGGCGTCGAAGATCGTGTTGTCCGGATTGATCGTGCGCGCCGAACAGTCGCTGTTGTAGCCTCCCTGCAATTCGAGCGGTCGAAAGATCGTGTAGGGGCCTGAGCCGGTCAGCAATCCACTGCCGACATGATAGGTACCCTGCTTGATCTTGATGACCGTGGTCTGGCCGGTCGGGCTGGTGGCGATCGTCAATGCAGTGTTGAGTTCCGTGATCGTGCCCACGCAGAACTCCAGGGCCATGGACGCCGTGCTGAATGCAAGCAGGACCACGGCGACCAGCGCGCGCAGGTACTTCCGCCGCCCCCGCTTGTTCAGGCCTGGCGGGCGTGTGGCGACGGCGAGTGCGATTTCCTGACGGTGCGAGAACATGTCGGTTTTCCCGGGATGGTGGTTCCATCCGGAGAAACGCGGAAGCGCGCGAAAGCCGACACGCCGAGCGGAGCGGCGGAATTCAGGGGGCGGTCGGTTCCTCGTTGCGCAGGCGGCGCAGGATTTCAGAGCGTGCCTCGCGCAGGATCGAATCGCGGTCCAGGCTGGCGACGATGTCGCTGACCACGCGCTTGGCACCGAGATCGCCCCAGGACTTCCCTGCCGCGAGATAGCGATCCGCGGCTCTTCCGACGATCTCGGTCGCATACCAGGCCAGCGCGCCCTGGGCCGTCGCGGTGAGCACGGTCGACATGCCGGCACTGATGCCCTTGAGCGCCGAGGCAACCAGGTGGATGCCCCAGATCGCGCCCATCAAGGCAGCAAGCTGCGCGCAGATCGTCGCGATCAGTCCACCGGCCTCGCGGCGCGTGATCGGCAAGCCGTAGACGCGGGCGAGATGCATGACGAGGGCCGCGTCGAGCGCTCCGGCGGCCAGCAGGTCGGCCACCGGGATCGGATTGAGTGCGACCGCAACGCTTTTCGCGATGCAGTACTGGCGAATGACCCGGCTCGCCAGTTCGCGACGCGCAATGACGATGCGCCGCGCGACCGCATCGGTCAGTCGTCCGGCGAACAGGCTCGCGTTAAGGGCCGACAAGGTGCGTCCTTCGCGCGTCAGCACGTCGGTCAGCCGATCACGCAGGGCATCGATGTTGGCTGGCTGGGCGATCATCTCGACGCGCTCGACGCCGTCGGCATCGACCGAGATCCGGCGCAGCGGTGAAGGCTGCGCGCTGACCGCAACCACATCTTCGGCCTGGACAAGCCCGCTGGCATGCTCGCGCAGCCGCGCAAGCAGGCGCCCGATCTCGTCGGCGTCGTAGCGATCGGCCTTGTTGAGGGCGAGCAGCAGGGGCCTTTCCGTGCCCGCGAGCAGGACCAGGGCATCGCGCTCGCGCGAGGTCATGTC
>JAKQJM010000129.1 GCA_029561145.1 Pseudomonadota bacterium | reverse complement strand
CCCCGGGCCAGCGCGGCAAGGAACCGCGCCTGCCAGCGGGCCTCGTCGGCCGGCGCTTCGACCGCGGCGAGCGCGGTGCTGACGCGGTGGTGGATGTCTTCGGCCGAGGACTCGGTGCCCTTGGCGTACTTCTCGAGCAGGACATCGGTCGAGATGGCTTGCGGCGCGAGCGCCGCATCGATCTTGGGAAGGTCGTTGAGTTTCATGACGAACTCCTGAG
Organism: Pseudomonadota bacterium; assembly: GCA_029561145.1. Classification (GTDB taxonomy): domain Bacteria; phylum Pseudomonadota; class Gammaproteobacteria; order Xanthomonadales; family Rhodanobacteraceae; genus Dokdonella. The sequence goes on along the minus strand of JAKQJM010000129.1, from coordinate 1,403 downwards.
GAACGGGTCGGATGGATACTCACGAGGCAAGGCCTGTCCGGGGCTGCGTCGCACTTGGCGGCGCGACACGACAGGCTCGGATGCGCTGTGTGGGCGGGAAGGGCGCCAAAAGCGGATGCCGGCGCGACGCAGAGGTCGCGTCGGTGATCCGCCTGGTGCATAGAGACGGGCTGATCGCCCGATGCGGTCACTTGCGCGCGAGCTTTCTCGAAGGGCGCTCGTGGACCGTGAGGCTTCGTGCTGCCGACCCTTGAAGGGGCAGCAGCGGGGATGCTTGGGCTGACTTCGCGCCGAGGGCGCCAGGTGCGTCAGCTACCTGTGGGGAAACCGTTCTTTCCGGAGCGGGCCTGGGGCCCCGCTCTGGAAAGAACCACCCGGGGGCAGTTCTTTCGTGAGGTCGATCAGGTCATGAGACCAGGTCGACCGAGGCTTCATCGGCTGACGCTCCGAGTGCGACGCGGAAGGTCCGTCCGACCAGGGCCGCGTAGTCGTTGAGCGGCAGGTCCTGCAGCAGGCAGCGCAGCATGCTGGCGGGATCCGGGCAGCGCAGGGTGCGCACCAGTCGATCCAGCCGACGCATGTCTTCGTCGCAGGCTGTGTCGTCGAAATGGTCGTACTCGCCGGTGTAGGCCGAGACCTGCTTGACGACGGCGCCGCCTCGACAACCAGCAGGGCAGAGGATCACTTCGTCGTGGAACAGCGCGTCGTCGCTGATCGTCACGACATCGCTGCCGTGCCGGAGCTCGAAGCGGTCGCACAGCCGGACCAACTCGCAGATGAAGATGCCGTCGAAACGCTCCTCGGCACCAGCCCCGACGGCGACAACTTCGATGTCCTCGACATCGAGATCACGCAGCTCGCGCGTCACCCAGTGCTCGAAGCCGAGCAGGTAGGTGTGCACCAGCGTCAGCCCGGCCGCCCGCGCGTACATCAGCGTCGCGTGGGATTCGTCCTTCTTGTACGGGCTGAATGCGGCCAGCCGGATCGTTCCGTTCTCTACTTCCTCGCGTGTCGGATGGCTGTCCGGGCTCTGCAGGTATCGCTCCTGCTCGTCTGCCGTGGTCGGGTAGTCGATCACCACGGAACAGGCCTGGCGCGGCACCACCGGGACGTCGTCGAAGACCTCCAGAAGGTTATGCCGCCGGGCGACCGCGTAGTAGCGTTCGACGAACTCGGCCGACGGTAGCTTGTGCCTCCTGTCCTCGAGGACCGTCCGCCACAGCTGCCTGACCGCGCTGTCGATTCGCTTGCCCTGTTCCTCCGCGTCGATCAGTTCGGTGCGATCCGGCATGCGGGCCATGAAGAGCGCGGAATCCAGGTGGATCACGTCGACCTTCTGATGCTCCCAGTGGAGATGTCGATCCGGACTGCCGATCAGCAGGCCCTGGAGGTACAGCGCGCTT
>JAKQJM010000115.1 GCA_029561145.1 Pseudomonadota bacterium | reverse complement strand
GCCCAAGCCTCGACCGGGACCCAGTTCGTCCTGCTGTGCGGACCTCGAACCGGTTACTTCAGACGGTCCGCTTGCGCACGATCCTCACGTCGCGTCGAACTTCCTCGGCGTGAGCTTGCGGGCATGGAAGGCTGCGAGAGCGGCCATCGCGAGCAGCAACAGCAAGAGTCCCTTCAGCGAAAGTGTCGGCACCACGACTGGCACCACGATCGGGTCGCCGCCCAGCAGGCGCGGCGAATTGCCGAGGTCGATGCTGCCGTAGACCGCTGGATCCTGCGGGGCAATGAACGGGCTGTCTTCGGTCGCGCCGACATCGCGCAAGTCAATAGCGTTCACGAGCCAACTGCCCGACGCCGACAGGCGCAGCAGGGCCAGCGCATCGGTGGCGCTGCTGCGCACGACCAATCGTGCCGTTCCGCCAAGCAGTTCCACACGGCTGTTGATCTGCTGGGTCAGCCCGGCCGGAAACAGCAGCTGCCTGCCCGAATCGGTCTGGCCGACGAAACGATGGAACGTGTGTGCGCCGTTGATCGAGGTCGCCGTGCTGCTGCAGCCATCCTCGCTCAGGATGGTGCCGGCCTGAGGATTCAGCGCGCCGGCGGCATCGAGGTTGCCACTGAACGCGAGCGTGCCGGAACCGCCGAAAAGCGAGCCCGTGGCCGCCAAATTGCGCGCGCCGCTCAGGCTGCCGTCGGCCACCAGAAGGCTTCCGTCGACCGAAACATCACGGCACCCGGCCTCGATCGTGCCACTTCCGAGGGACAGTGTCGCACCTTGTCCAATTCTGAATTGTTGCGCAAACGAGAAACCGGACGTGGCCAGCAGGATCGCTGCCACACCGCAACCCGCGGCGCGTCTGAAGGCAACGAGGATCGGCATGATGCGTTTACCCCTGATCCGTGATCTGGCACCCGATCCCGCATTGTTGCGGGATCCCCTTGCCTCGATCTTGCTTCTTGTGGTGACGAGCAGGTGCGGCGATTCCCGACACCGCTAATTCGTGATCATGATGTAGCCGTTCAGCCAATCGTTGCTGGTGATCGCGTTCCCGCCGTTGCGAACGCAGTAACCGACCGTGTAGGTGCCAGCGCCCGGGGCCGCGGTGCTGGTCGCGGTATAGGGCGTTCTCGCTACAGCGGTCACGGTCGTCGTCAGATAGGTCTGGAACGTATTGAGGGCGCCCGGAGGCTGCTGGTAGCAGATGCCATAGTCGATCGACTGATTGGGATTGCCAACGGCAAGACCCATCAAGGCGACCAGCGTCCCGGTCATGCGTTGTCCGGCGGCAAGAGTGACGGTCGCGGTCGGTCCGATAAAGACGAAGTTCGTTGATGATCCTGCGATGCTGCCCGGGAGCGCACCGGCGTACGAAACCGTCGACACGACGCCTGTCGCGCCTGTCACGCCCGCGGGCCCCGTGACTCCCGTAGGGCCAATGGCCCCCGTGGCCCCCGTAGCGCCTGCACCTGTCGGCCCCGTCGGGCCGATCGCACCCGCAGGTCCCTGCGGCCCGGTCACGCCAGCCCCGGTGGCGCCGGTTGGACCCGCTGCACCAATGGCACCGGTTGGACCCTGTGGCCCGGTGACTCCGGCCCCGGTGGCTCCCGTGGCGCCGGTTGGACCCGCGGCACCGACGGCACCGGTCGGACCCTGTGGCCCGGTGACTCCGGCGCCGGTGGCACCCGTGGCTCCGGTCGAACCTGCAGCACCGACCGCTCCGGTCGGTCCGGGTGCGCCGGTCGCGCCGGTCGAACCCGCGCCTCCGGCAGGTCCGGTTGCGCCTGCGGCGCCTGTCGCTCCGGTCTGGCCCTGTAACCCGGTGGCTCCTGTGCTTCCGGCGGGACCGGTGGCTCCGGCCGGGCCTGTCGCACCCGTTGCACCGGTTGGCAACACTGCGCATTGCCCGAGCTGACCGGTGGCCGTGTCGAAACAGAGGAACTGTTCCTCGCCCGCGCTGGCGGGCAATCCCGGAATCACCACGCTGCCGTCATCATTGATGCGCAATCGGACAACCGTACCGGACTGGCTGTTGACGACAAATCCGTCGCCCGGGGCGAGCTGCGCCTCGATATCCGCGGCGAAAGCGAAGTTGCTGGCAAGTGCGGCGTGCAACGCGAGCACGAGCGGGTGCCGCAGCAGAAAGCGTGACGACATCAGCGTTCCCCTAGAACGGATGGACACAGCCATGAGGCCGCCTGGGCGACCATCGAAAAGGCCCGAACCCTAGCCTTTATGTCGACGCAATGTGACGCAGTTATCACATTTTAGCAAGATGGTCCTTCCCCAGCCCATTCGGCCGGGTGCTCGAGTCATCGCGCCGACCCGATCAGACGCGCTCTGCAGAGCAGGCATTGCCCCAACGTCCACAAATTGGCACCGAGCACTGGTTCGATGGCAACCAGCCGTTGATTTACTGCCATTTCGATCGCCGTACATCGGGCAACGACTTCGCACTACCGATGGAACTGGCGAAGTTCATGCGCTGCTGGCGACCACGTTCACGCTCAGCGCGATGATGATGACGTTGAAGAAGAACGCGATCACGGCATGCGCGAGGGCCACGCGACGAATGCCGCGTTCATTGATCTGCACGTCCGAGACCTGGAAGGTCATGCCGAGGACGAAAGAGAAATAGATGAAATCCCAATAGTCGGGTTCCCGGGTTCCCGGAAAATCGAGGCCGCTGTTCTTGCCGCCGCTGTCGCCGTAGAACTCGTGGGCATAGTGCAAGGCAAAGATCGTGTTGAGGAACGTCCACGACAGCAAGAGGCTGGAAGCAGCCAGGGCGACTTCTGGCATGCCACCACTCCTGCTTGCATGCAGCTCGATGGCCAGCGCGATCAGCGCGACGCTGGATACGGCGGCACTGCTGAGCAGGAATCCCCAATAGCTTTCGTCCTCGCGGCGCGCGCGCTGGCGCATCGCGCTGGTCTTCGAGTGGACGATCATGTGCAGTGTCGCGCCAAGAAAGATCAGGGCAGCAACGTCGAAAGCGAGGAGTGCGGCCAGGACGGGACGGATGCCGGCCATGACCAGGCCCACGGCGAGCACGACGAAGATCGCTGCGCTCGCGCCCAGACGCGGATGGCGACGCAACGGGCGCCAACGTCGGGCTGTCCGGTCGCGAGTGGATCTTCCTGCCCGGCGAGTCGCCACGCGTTCTGAAATCCTGAAGGAAAGGCAATGCAAGGATCATACTCGGCGCTGGGCCGTGCAGGCATTCAGGACCATGCGTGGCATTTGATCGTGAACGGCTTCCGACCGCCTGCTCCCGGCGCGGTTCTACCGACTGCATCCCTGCAGTCGCCGACCGCCTGCTCCCGGCTCGGTTCCACCGCATCCATTCCTGGATGAGCAGCTGTTGCACCGATGCAGTCATGAAAAATGCAGCTATAGATTGCGAGGTGCGAGGCGCGAGACCAGTGCGCTGTCGACTCGTTCCTAGCATCCCCATATCATCCGCCTTGCCCATGCTTTCCGGAAAATCGAAACGTGCCTGCGATCCGCGTGTTGTTGCCGGCCTTGCTTACCCTGTTCACCGCATGCAGTCGCACGACTTCGCAATACAGCGACGATTCGATCGCTCCGGACATGCCGGTAGCGCAGGGGAAAGATTGCCCCGATCTCACCGGTACATTTTCCATTCCTGCGGGCTCCCTGGCAGACCGCATTCTGGTCGGGCAGCGCTGGTCGAAACAGGACCATTCACTGCTGCGCATCGAATCGATGGCCGACGGCAACAGCTACGATTTCTCGCTGAAGATGCGATTGGAAAGATTCAATTCCGCGGCAGCACGAGTGGACGCAAACGATCCCGCCCGCTATCGGGAATGGGAAGAACTCCTGCGCGAGCGGATACGCATCGCGGATGCACACGAATCGACTGATGCCATCAACGACAGGATTGCTGCGCTCGGCCCGTTGCCGGAATTCCGGCGTATCGTCTGGCGCGCTGCTTGCGCGGACTACTGGATGCGCACCGACATCAGCATCGATGCACCCGGTTTCTCCGACGTGGGTGATCCCGAGCCCGGAGAATCCTACGACACCGAGGTCTGGTTGGGCCGCAATTTGACAGGTGATCTGGTGTTCCGCATCGATCGTTACCACCTCAGCCCTTTCATTTTATCCAGTCATATCCGCACAGGGCGAACCCGCCACTACGAACGTATCGAGCCTGTCGACCCTGACAATTTCGACTGGTCACTCGATCTTGAGCCGGTGCCCGAGCCCGTCGAACCGGTTTCGCACGCGGGAGTTGACGGCGCGGCAGAATACCTGTCGCGAGCCCTGACGAATTTGCTGCCGCATGGCGCCGAGTTGTCCCGATTTGCACCGCGCGATGTCGCGGCGAACCTTCGGAACGCAGCACCGAACCTGGTCATCGATATCACGGGGTTGGCCAACAGCAATGCCGATGTATCGGCCTTCCTGCGCGCCGTGGACAGCATTCCCGGGGTGACCAGAGTTGAACTTGCCAGTCTGCGCGTGACTGACACGAGGCGCGTCGAGTTCGAGTTGGCGCTTGCCGTTCAGCTCACGCCCTGATCGCAAGTACGCGCGACACGCTGTCGATGTGCCCCGGCGTGGCCGCTCCGCCGGACCCAGGCTGTCCCCTCACGGCGCCGACTCACGTTGCCAGGCACATGGCATCAGGTTCGAAGCAAAGTCCGTACGCAATCCGGCGTCCACGTCGCAACGGCGCGTGGCTGGCATTCGCGCTCGGGCTGTTCGGGGCGGTTGCGCTCATCGGGCTGCTGCTGTCGGGTGACGCAGGCAACCCGCTGAGCACCTTGTTTGGAGCGGGCAACCGCGGCCTGCAGGCGGCACTGTTCCAGACGGCACCGTTGCGCACGGCGCAGGGTGGTGTCGATCGCGTGTACTTCATCAGCACGCAGTCGCAGACCTGGGTGTTCCGTGGCGCGCGCAGCATCAGCGAGTCGCGCGCCGACTACCTGCATGTGGATCTCTGGGCGATCGATGCCGCGACTGACACGGTGGCGTGGCGTCGGCGTCTGCGTACCTACACGAACGAGGAACGCAGGGATCGCATCCTGCCCGGCTTCGAGATCCTCGGCGTCGACGGAACCACGTTGTGGCTCAACGTCGAAGGGCCACTCGGCGTGTCGCTGGCCGATGGCCACACGGTCGCCGATCCGGCGCGCATCGAACAACGCAATCCGGAACTCGCCGGCAAGCTCGTGATCGAACCCGGCTATGTCGCGTTCGGCCGAAACGGCCTGCAGGTGACTCTCGAAGATGCCAGTCAGTGGCGCATCGATGCCGCAGATCTGAAGGCCGCGCCGCGCGACACGCCGGTCAGCCATCCCGAAGACATCGCTCCTCCGGCGAATCCGCTGCCATCGTCAACCAGCAGTTTCCAGATGCGCGGCGTGTCGGTCGGCAATTCCTGGCTGGGCGTGCTCACCGACAAGGAAGCTGACACCTTGAGCCATCCGCCGGTCATTCCGGGTCGCGACCCGAACGAGCGACCCGGCGTGATGCAGCAGTTCCTCAACGAGAATCACGTGCCGCAGCCGCTGGACATTCCCCTGCCCCAACCCTATCGACTCTGGCAGGCGCAGGTGAAGGAGGTATCGGCTGCCCCACCGGGCTGGCCGAAGGAACTGCCTGACAACTGGGGAACGCGATCCGAGTTCAGCAAGTACAAGGCGATGCCGGAAGCTCCGGCCTTTCTGCGTGCCGGCCTGCTGCGCGAGCATCGCGATGCCGAGGTGCCGCTGTGGTACCGCAATCCCGACAGCGTGCTCGTGCTGCATGTCGACAAGCTCGGCGAAGCCGGTCGGCTGCAGCTGTCACGCGTATCCGGCCCGAACGGAAAAGTCGTCTGGCGTGCCGCCTTGCCGATGGTCTCGCTGGCATCGGTGATGCGCGGCGCAGACAACCTGTTGCTGTGGGGCGGCGAGCCGGATCAGTCTGACCGGCCAGCGACACGCGAAACGCCTTGGCACGCCAAACTCGTCCGCATCGACGTGGCAAGCGGGACGTTCGTCGCGCTCGATCTGACCGCCGAGAGTTTCACGCGCTCGCCGTTGGCAGATGAGGGTCCGCGTTGAGTGCCTGATACCTGCGTTGCGAATCGCCGATGTCTTCTCTAGCGGGAGCATCGCGACTGACGCCGCTTCCTTCGGGCACATCGAAAGCCGGGCGAACAGCTCGCGCTGCTGTTGTTGATCCCGCCCATGGAGGATCGCGAAGGGACCCGGCTCCCGGCAGCGGGACTCGGACAAGGCGAACGTCGCCGCATCCTGGGGGCGAATCCGCGAATGTCGCTTGGGTCCGGGGCGAATGCGCGATAGTGTGCGGCATCCATCACAAGGCGCACTGCCATGAGCCATGTTGTGATCTCGAGTTTCGAGAACGTCGAGACCGGCGATCTGCAATCCCAGGGCGAATCGATCAGCGTATTCGAATCCGAAGCTCTGGCACGCGCGCATTTCGCGCGACGTTCGTCGGCACTTGCTGCGCTTGCCAGGGACGCACGGGCTCGCGAGCCCGAAGCGACCTTCATCACCTGGCTGCTGATCCTGCGCATGCCGCTCGACGTCGGCGGCGTTGACGAAGCGCTCGAAGACCTTGAGCTGGTGCTCGAGGAGACCGAAGCCATTGACGATCCTTTCGGCGAGTTCGTGATTGCCTATGAAGGGTTCCGCCATGGCACCGACGGTACGGCCGAGCATGCACAAACCGAAGCGTTGCGCGAACTCGAAGTCTGGCTGACCTAGGGCAACGCTGATGGAGCAGCGCGATCGGCCGATGCATCGTGGCTCAGGATTTCGCTGCCGGATTGTTCGGCGCCCAGTCGCCCTGTTCAAGGAGATTGCTTGACGTGTCGCATTACTCGGGACCACTGCTCGTGCACGCCGTCGTCGACGAATGGTCCGCTATCCGCAAGGTTGGCAGTCGATCCTGGACCGGCTCGCTCGACCTCGGGCGATCAACAGACGAAGTCGCGCTCGGCGACGACGAATGGATCTGGCGCGGCCAGCGCTACCGGTATCCGGAGAAGCTCAGGGAGCGCACGATCTATTTCCGCGAGGGCGAAGCCTTCGTCGCCGCATCGCGCTTTTCGGGATCGCTGATCAAGCTCGTTCCGACCGAATGGGGTGCGCCGACTTTCGAGATCGATGGCATCAAGATGTTGCCGACATCGAAGGAATCCCCGTTCGAAGACGCGCGGCGCAAGATCGCCCTGATCGAACCGCGCGGCAAGATCGTGCTGGATACCTGCGGCGGCCTCGGCTACTTCGCCGCCTGCTGCCTTGAGGCAGGCGTTTCACGCGTCCACTCCTTCGAGAAGAACGCCGATGTGCTCTGGCTGCGCACGCTCAATCCCTGGTCGCCCGATCCGGCCGCAGCGGTGAACGGACGTCGCCTGGAACTCGTGCATGGCGACGTGACCGACGCCATCTCGAAGATCGCCGATGCGTCGTTCGATGCGGCGCTGCACGATCCGCCACGATTCGGCATCGCCGGCGAACTGTATTCACAGGCATTCTATGATCAGCTTTCGCGCGTCCTGCGCCGTGGCGGACGCCTGTTCCACTACACCGGCAGTCCGAACAGGCTGACCAGCGGTCGTGACGTGCCACGCGAAGTCGGCAAGCGCCTCGAGAAAGCCGGGTTCCTGGCTCGGTTCGCTCTCGATGGAGTGTTCGGAATACGCAAATGACGCGGCTTTCCCGTCGCGTTCCGGAATATCGGGTCCGCAGGTTTGCCCAGCTCCGGGCAAGCGGAAACACAAAAAGAAGACCCCGCGGATATCAGGGGAAATGTCCGCGGGGTCCAGGTGCCGGCTGCAGGTTGAACATGCAGGCGGCCTTGCAGGGTCAATCGTCAGTTGCGACGATCGTAGTAGGCGGCGCGCGACGAATAGCCGCGATCACGGTCGCCGTAGTCGCCAGAATCGCGACCGTGCGAACGACCGCCACGATGATATCCGTCATGGCGGCGCGGGCCGTCATCGTAATAGGTGTTGTAGCGCACGATTCGGCGTGTCACCGGGCGATGGCGATACGACGGGTAGTCGTAGTAGCCGACGCTGTATCCCGGGTAGTAGTAACTGTCGTAGTAAGCCGGATAGTAGCTGTTGTAGCTGTTGTAGCCGTAACCGCCATAGCCACCATAGCCACCATAGCCACCGTAGAAATTCCCGCTGACATAGCCACTGCCGCAATGGCGGCAATCGGAGTAGCCGATGCTGTAACCGGGTCCGGAGAAGCCCAGGCTGATGCCCCAGTTGTTGTGATGGCTGCCGCCATGATGACCGTGATGCCCGCCACGCGCGAACGCGCTCGGAGCAAACAGCATCGCGACTATCAATGCAGCCGCGGCAGAGAAGAGTCGGATTTGGCGAGTACGCGTGAACAACATGGTCTGGGTCCTCTGGTTGAACGCGTGCACTTTGCTTTTTCCAGTCTGAATAGCGACTGAAATCCAGGTTCATTGTCTGCGAGGTTGCAGTTCGTAACATTGATGAATGCGTGAATTTCTCGTGAAGTCGAACGGAATCGTCGATGCACTGATGTCGCGCACGTTGAACTGTGCAGCAACCTGCTCGTCCAGCTTGAAGCGCCGGAAGTTGTTCGAGAACACGATCAGGCCGCCAAAGGCCAGCCTTTCCGCGCAGAGCGCGAGCAGGCGGCCGTGCTCCTTCTGCACATCGAAATCGTCGGCGCGCTTGGAGTTCGAGAACGTTGGCGGATCGACGAAGATCAGGTCGTACTCGCCGCGATCGTGTTCCAGCCATTGCAGGCAATCGGCCTGGATCAGTTGGTGCCCCGCACCACCGAAACCGTTCAGGGCGAGGTTTCGTTCGGCCCAATCCAGATAGGTGGCGGAAAGATCGACACTGGTCGTCGTGCGCGCACCGCCCGATGCGGCATAGACGCTGGCCGTTGCGGTATAGCAGAACAGGTTCAGGAAACGCGTGCCACGCGCCGCTGCACGCAGGTGCGCGCGTACCGGACGGTGATCGAGAAACAAGCCCGTGTCGAGATAGTCGTGCAGGTTGACGCGGAAACGCAGCCCGCCTTCCTCGACGACCAGGAAGCTCGAGCGCTGATCCATGCGGCCATACTTGCCACCGCCCTTGGCCTTGTAGCGTGTCTTCACGACAACCCGCTCGCGCGGCAGTTCGAAGGCAGCGCCCGCACCACGCACGAGATCGGCAAGCCGGGCCGATGCGACGTGTTCGGGGATGTCCTTCGGCGCGGCATATTCCTGGACATGCAGCCAGGTCGAATCCGGCCTGTCGGGGCGCGACTCGTCGCGACCGACATAGACGTCGACCGCCGCCGAGTACTCGGGAATATCGGCATCGTAGGCGCGCCAGCACCGCACTCCCTCGCGATCGAGGCGCTTGCGCAGGTGCTTGATCGTCTTGCGCATGCGGTTGGCGACCGCCTCGGCACCCGCCGAGATCGGGCGCTCCTCCGCGACGCGCGGCGCTGCATCGCCACCGATGTCGAACAGCAGGAAGCGGCATTCGAGCGCACCGTTGTAGAGCGTGTAGCGCTTGTGCGCGCGCAGCCCTATCGCGCGACCAAGATCCTCGTCGGAGGTGATCACCGCGAGGCGCCAGCCGTCGAATTCGCTGCGCGCCTTGTCGCCAATCGCACGATAGGTCGGGGCCAGCGCATCCTGTTGGCCGATACGCTCGCCATACGGTGGATTGCAGATCAGCAACCCGGCCTGGGTGGCATCGGTCGGGCGCTGCAGGTGCTCGACCGACTGGCGCTCGAAGCGCATGAATCCGATCACCCCCGCCTGCTGCGCATTGCGCTTCGCCTGGCTGAGGACGGTCGGGTCCTCGTCATAACCAAAGAATGCCGCCGGCAGCGCACGCAGACCGGCTTCGGCACGCCCCTGCGCCTCGGCAAGCAGGGATTCCCAGATGGGCGCATCGTGACCAAGCCAGCCGAGGAAGCCGAAATAGGCCCGGCGCAGACCCGGCGCGACATCGGCGGCCATCAGTGCAGCCTCGGTCACGAGCGTGCCGGAACCGCACATCGGGTCGACGATCGCTCCGCCCGCCTCGAAGATCGCAGGCCAGCCCGCACGCAGCAACATCGCACAGGCGAGATTTTCCTTGAGTGGTGCTTCGCCCTGGCCGACGCGGTAGCCCCGCCGGTGCAGGGGTGTTCCCGAGAGATCGAGCGAAAGCAGGGCACGATCCTTGCGCAGCAGCAGATTCAGCCGTATCGACGGCTGTTCGAGATCGACACCGGGGCGATTGCCATTGCGATCACGGAACTGGTCGACGACCGCATCCTTGACCTTCTGTGCAAGATAGCGCGTGTGCCGCATCTGGCTCGCATTGCTGACCGCGTCGACCGCGAGCGTGCCGTCCTCGGCCAGATGACCTGACCAGTCGATGACTTGCACGCCGTCGTAGAGGGCATGTTCGTCGGGCGCGGCGAACTCGCTGAGCGGCATCAGCACGCGGCTGGCCAGGCGCGACCACAGGCAAGCGCGATAGGCATCGACCAGCTCGCCGCTGAAATGCACGCCGGACAGGGCCTCGTGCACTTCGCTCGCACCAAGCGCCACGAGTTCGTCGCGCAGCAGGTATTCCAGGCCTTTCGGGCAGGTCGCAAAGAACTGTGGCATCAGGAATCCAGCGTGACGAGGAGCTGGCGGAACGCCCCGGCGCAATAGTCGACGTGTCCGCTCAGGCGATGCTCGTCATCGACGAGGTGCAGGGTGTCGCCGCGCCCACGCGCGAATTCGATGACCGCATCAACCGGACACAGCTCGTCACGCCAGCCGTGCACCAGCACGGTGGGTACCGCAGCCGCTTCGTAGTCGAACGAATAACCGCGGATACCGACCGGCAAGGCCATCAGGAACAGCGCGGCGCAGTCACGCCGCGTCGACGCGAAACCTGAAATGAAGGCACCCATGCTCGAACCGGCGAAGACCACGCGTCCTTCGGCGGGAGCCGCATCCAGCGCACGCTGCATTCGCGCGGTGACCGCCTCGACATCGCGGCTTGCATCGAGATCACGGTAATCGGGCCGGATGCTCGCCCAACCGAGTCCTTCGGCGACCGCTGCGAGCGCGGTGACCTTGGTCGCATTCGGGCCGCTTTCGAGGCCGTGGGAAAGAATCACGGTTCCTTTCATGGAGGGAACTCCGGGAAAATTCGCGATGCTAACACCAACAACAAAACCGCTACGCGAGGCTCGACCGCGAAACCCGTGGCGCGCCCGATCGCGGTGCGGGAGTGCTACAGCCTCGATGCCTCTGCCTCGCAGGGAGAAACGCGGCAAGCATCAATCCTTCGACTCGACACCGCTGCATCGCGGAAATCCGTCAGGTACGCGAACCCGGCCCTGTGCGAAACTCCATCGATGACCGATCTCGTGATCCACGAATGGCCCCTGCCCTATGAGGAACGCCTCGCCGAGCGCCCTTCGTCGGCGATCGACCTGGTCGTCATCCACTGCACCGAGCTTCCCGACCTCGCCACGGCGCGGGAATACGGTGAACGCATCCGCTACGAAGACAGCAGGACCGGCAACAGCGGTCACTACTACATTGACCGCGACGGTCGCACCTTGCGCTTCATCGGCGATCTCCGCGTGGCGCATCATACGTTCCGCTACAACCCACGCTCGATCGGCATCGAGCTGGTCAACCTCGGCCGCTATCCGGACTGGAACGATTCGCGGCACCAGGCCATGACCGAGCCGTATACCGCGGCCCAGATCGGATCCCTGCTCGCCCTGCTCAGGCATCTGCGCCACGAGCACCCGAGCTTGCACTGGATCGCCGGCCACGACGTGCTCGATCAGCGCAAGGAACCGTCCAGCGACAATCCGGATCTGCTGCTGCCCAGGCGCCTCGATCCGGGACCGATGTTCCCATGGGCGGACGTGGTAGCCCGCAGTTCGCTGCAGCGTTGGCCGGACGCAGCTGATTGACGCAGCGCAGCAGCGGCTTGGCTATACTCGCCTGCCGTCCCTGACCCCCTTCTCCATGTCTGCATCGATAGTCCATGAACTGATCGACCTGCTCCAGCTCGAACGTCTCGAGGACAACCTGTTCCGCGGCCAGAGCCGCGACATCGGCACGCGCTATGTCTTCGGCGGCCAGGTACTTGGCCAGGCCTTGTCGGCCGCACAGCAGACGGTCGATCCGGGGCGTCACGCGCACTCGCTGCACGCCTATTTCCTGCGTGCAGGCGATGTCGAAGCGCCGATCATCTACAACGTCGAACGCAGCCGGGATGGCGGCAGTTTCTCGGCGCGGCGCATCGTCGCGATCCAGCATGGCCAGCCGATCTTCAACATGACCGCTTCGTTCCAGACCCCCGAAGACGGCGCCGAGCACCAGTTTCCGATGCCGCTGGTGCCGAAACCGGAGGATTTGCCGCAAGTCGACATCGTGCCGGCCAACGAACTCGACAAGATCCCCGCCAAGCGCAAGCGCTGGCTCAACAACGCAGGGCCCTTCGAGTTCCGTCATGTGCATCCGCGCAACGAACTCAATCCGACCCGGCAGCCGCCTTACCAGAACGTCTGGTTTCGCCTCGTCGATCGCGTGCCGGACAGCGCTGTCCTGCATCGCTCGCTGCTCGCCTACGCCTCGGATTTCCACCTGATCGGCACGACCACGTTCCCGCACGCGATTTCGTACCTGCAGCCGAACGTGCGCATGGCCAGCCTCGATCACGCGATGTGGTTCCATCGACCGTTCCGCGCCGACGAGTGGCTGCTGTATTCCTGCGACAGCCCGAGTGCGCAGCATTCGCGCGGACTTGCCCGAGGCATGATCTTCACGCGTGACGGCGTGCTTGTGGCGTCGACGGCGCAGGAAGGCCTGATCCGCGTCGTGAATGCGGGCGAATGAGGCTGCCGATGAGTGGCCAAGGCAAGATCGTGCGGGCTTTCGTATCCTGATTGCCGTGCCGCGTTCCCGAACTGTTGCTGGATGGACTCACCGACATGCGCCAGATCTACACCTCGCCCCGCTACGAAAATGTCGAACGTGTCGTCGCCCTTCTCAGCGACGCCGGGATCGAGACGACCATCCGCAATCGCCGCGACTGGCAGGGCGGCCAATGGAAGCGCTTCAGCTACACCGATCGCGGCGAAAGCGAAGGCTGGGCCCAGGTCTGGGTGACTGATTCGAGCGATCAGGGGCGCGCCCGCGAACTCCTGCGCGAGGCCGGCCTCGAGCCGGCGACGCGTTTTGCCGACGAGCTTGCCGCGGCGCGTTCGCCCAGCGATCCGAAGCGCCACAAGGCCAACTCGATGCGCATCCGCATGATCCTGCTCGGCCTGATCGGCGGCGTGATCCTGCTGATCGCAAGCACCTATCTGATGCGCTAGCCCGGATCGTCAAGAATCGTTTTCTGTGCAGCCCGCGATGTTTTGGCGGGCCGGCGCTGTTGCACAATATGGCCATGCGCTCCGATGTCGTCCGTCTTTTCCAGACCTTGCCGCATGCCTGCGGCTACTTCAGCGAGCGCACTTCACAGAACCTCGTGATCGATCCCAGTTCGCCGCAACTGGCGGATCTCTACGAGTTCGGCCTGCTGCGCGGTTATCGCCGGGCCGGCGAGCATGTCTATGTCCCGCATTGCATCGGCTGCCGGGCCTGCGTGGCCTGCCGCATTCCGGTCGCGACCTTCACGCCGGATCGCGCCCAGCGACGCTGCCTGAAGCGCAACGCGGACCTCGAGGTACGGATCCTCCCCGCGCGCTACAGCGCGGAGCGCTTTGCGCTCTATCAACGCTACCTGCAATGGCGTCATCCGGATGGCGGCATGGACGATGCGCGACCTGATGACTTCTCGCGGTTCCTCTACACGTCATGGAGTCCGACACGCTTCGTCGAGTTGCGCAAGGACGGACGCCTCATTGCCATCGCAGTGACCGACTTCTGCACATCCGGATTGTCGGCGGTCTACACCTGCTACGACCCCGATGAAGCTGGCCGCGGGCTCGGCACATTCGCGATCCTGCGCCAGATCGAACTGGCCCGCGAGAACGGACTCGATCATGTCTATCTCGGCTTCTGGATCGCCGGGCATCCGAAGATGGACTACAAGATCCACTTCCAGCCGATCGAGACCCTGCGCAATGGGCAATGGCAGATCGAGCCGCGCCCGGTGAGCTGATCAGCTCACCGTGATCCTCAGGCATCCGGCCGCCGCGACAGCCTTGCTGCGCGCCAGCTCGATCGACTCCGCGCGCGCCAGGGTCACAGCCATGCGCCGATGTCCACGAACCTCGGGCTTGCCGAAAATGCGCAGCATCGTGTCCGCCTCGGCCAGCGCGTCGGCGACGCCCTCATAGCGGATGTCTGACCCGTCGCCCTCGACGAGCACCGCACAGGAAGCCGATGCGCCGAGTTGCCGGATCAGCGGGATCGGCAAGCCGAGGATCGCGCGGGCATGCAGGGCAAACTGCGAAAGCTCCTGCGAGATCAGGGTCACCAGTCCCGTATCGTGGGGCCGCGGACTGACCTCGGAAAAGATCACATCGTCGCCGCGCACGAAGAATTCGACGCCGAAGACGCCACGTCCGCCGAGTGCCCCGGTGATCGCCAACGCCTGTCGCTCCGCCTCGGCAAGCGCCTTCGCGCTCATCGGCTGCGGCTGCCAGGATTCGCGATAGTCGCCGGCTTCCTGGCGATGACCGATCGGCGCACAGAAATCCGTGCCGCCGGCGTGGCGCACGGTCAGCAGGGTGATCTCGTAGTCGAACGCGATGAATCCCTCGACGATGCAGCGACCTTGTCCGGCACGACCGCCCGATTGCGCATGGCTCCATGCCGCATCGAGATCATCGTTCGAGAATATCGTGCTCTGGCCCTTGCCGGATGAGCTCATCACCGGCTTGATCACGCATGGAAGACCGAGCTCGTCGACGGCCGCGCGATAGTCCGCTTCGTTCGCGACGAACCGGTAGGGCGAGGTCGGCAATCCGAGCTCTTCGGCGGCAAGCCGGCGGATTCCCTCGCGATTCATCGTCAGCCAGGCCGCGCGAGCGGTCGGGACCACGTTCAGTCCTTCGCCTTCGAGCGCAACCAGGGTCGAGGTATCGATCGCCTCGATCTCGGGAATGACCAGGTCGGGTTTCTCCGCGGCAATGACCCGGCGCAATGCGCTGCCGTCGAGCATGTCGATGACATGGCTGCGATGCGCAACCTGCATCGCCGGCGCATTCGCATAGCGATCCACGGCAATCACTTCGATCGCGAAGCGCTGCAACTCGATCGCCACTTCCTTGCCCAACTCGCCCGACCCCAGCAACATGGCGCGGATCGCGCCGCCGGTATGCGGTGTACCCAATGCTTTCATCATCCACACCTTTTCGTGACACGCCATTGTATCGACTGCGGCACAATGGGCCATCTCCTGGACGGGACAATTCATGCGCCGGATTCCGCTTTTCCTGTTGATGCTCGTTCCGATGCTGGCTTTGGCGCGGCCATCCGGACACCAGTGGTACAGCGTCCTGCTCGATGGACGCAAGATCGGCAGCTTTGAAAGTGAACGCCGGGTGCGTGGCGACACCGTGACCACCCGGCAACGCCTCGACATCGAATTCGATCGCGCCGGCACGCGCATCACGATGGGCAGCAGCGAGTCGAGCGAGGAGACGCGCGCGGGCAAACCCCTGGCCTTCACTTCGGTTGCGAAACTCAGCAGCAACGAGACGCGCATCGAAGGCAGGGTTGACGGCGATCGGTTGAAAGTGAGCATCAGCAACGGCGGCGCGACCGAGCAGCGTGAACTCGCGTGGCCCGAGGGAGCCCTGCTTGCCGAGGGACTGCGACTGGCCAGCCTGCGCACGCCGCTGACCGAGGGTGGCGAACACCGCGAGCTGTCGTTCCAGCCGTCGAGCCTCGCCGCGATCGATGTCGCCACGACGATCGGCGCGCGCGAGCGGATCGAGCTGCCGGGCGGAACGAAATCACTGGTCCGCGTCGAACAGGTCTTCGATTTCGCCGGCGCTCCGGTCCTCAATACCGCATGGATCGACGAGGAACGCGACGTGTACAAGCTGACGATGCCGGCAATCGGCGTCGAACTGACCCTGCTTGCCTGCGACAAGGCCTGTGCGAACGCGCCGAACCAGCGCTCCGATGTCTTCGAGCGCACGCTGATGCCATCGCCGCGCGCGCTAGGGAACAGCGAACTGTCGACGACCTTGCGCTACACGATCAGCCCGCGCAACCACGACGCGCCGATGAACATCCCGGATACTTCCGAACAGAGCGTTCGCCGCAGCGGCGAGGATCTCATCGTCGAGGTCCATCGTGACGCGCGTGCCGGGGTCGGCGGGACGCCGCTACCCGCGGACACGATGCCGAACGACTGGCTGCAGAGTACCGCGCCCGATCTGGTCGCCCTGGCAGCGAAGGCGACGACCGGCATCGACGACGATTTCGAGCGCATGCAGGCGCTCGAGAGCTTCGTGCGCACGTTCATCAGCAACAAGACACTGGGCGTCGGCTACGCCTCGGCATTGCAGGTGGTACGCAAGCCCGAGGGCGACTGCACCGAGCATGCGGTCCTGCTCGCGGCAATGGGTCGCTCGCTAGGCATCGCCACGCGTGTGGTCGACGGACTCGTCTATACGCCGCGCTTCGATGGCGTCGAGCACGTGTTCGTGCCCCATGCATGGATGCAGGCCTGGATCAATGATCGCTGGCAGAGTTTCGACGCGGCCCTGACCGGCTTCGATGCGGGCCACATTGCCTTTTCGAGCGGTGATGGCGATCCATGGCGCTTCTACCAGGGCCTCGACCTGCTCGGCCGCACGCGGCTCAAGCAGGTCGAGGCACTTGGCCCGGCGAGCCTGCAATGAGGACAATCCTGCTGCTGGCCGCGCTCGGCAGCGGCGCCACGCCGGCTGCGGACCTGCCGGCTGCAGCGTTCGCGCCGGCACAGCTCGAAGCCCTGATCACCGATGCTCGCCTCGACGAAATCAGCGGGATCGCGGCCTCGCGACGCAACGACGGAATCCTCTGGGTACACAACGATTCACCGAAACCGGCCGAACTTTGCGCGATCGACACGCGCGGAAACCGCCGCGCCTGTCTGCGCATCGAAGGTGTGCGCGCGGTCGACTGGGAAGACATCGCGAGCTATCAGCTCGATGGAAAGTCGTGGCTGCTGATCGGCGACATCGGCGACAACGGCGGAGTGCGCAAGGATTATGAATTGATCGCCGTCGAGGAACCCGACCTGAGCGCCGAGCCGCCAATGCTTTCGGTGAAGCCGGCCTGGCGCCAGCGCTTCCGCTATCCGGACGGTTCGCACGACGCCGAGGCCATGGCGATCGACGTACGCTCGCGCGAGATCCTGCTGATCAACAAGCATGCACCGCTCGCTCTCTACAGCCTGCCGCTCGACAGCGTCGGCAGCACGGCGACAAGCCGCGTCGCGCGCCGGCTCGCATCGATCGATTCGATCCCGCAGCCAGCGCCCAGCGAGCGGCTCGCGCGATTTCCCGCCGCACGCTTCGGCGGCTCGCCAACCGGCATGGACATCGACGCCGAGGGTCGACGGGCGATCGTCCTGACCTATCGCGACGCCTGGCTGTTTCCGCGCGCGCCTGGCGAAACCTGGCAGACCGCGTTCTCGCGAACGCCGCAACGCCTGGCCTTGCCGCCACTGGCGCAGGCCGAAGCGATCGCTTTCGACCGGCTCGGCCGTTCGATCCACATCAGCGGCGAGCGCCTGCCCGCGCCGCTGTTGAGGCTCGATCCGGCGGACCAGGAGCCTGCTGCGCATTGAATCACGCGCAAGCGATTGCCGACGACCACCAACAATGATTCCAGCAGGAGTAGCCTGATGAACGAACAAACCTGGAGCTACCAGACAATCGAGGTCAGGCCGTCCTTCCTCGGCAGCTTCGATATCGAGAACATCAACGAGGTCCTGACGCGTGAAGGATTGATGGGATGGGAACTCGTCAGCACACTCAATGTCGGGCCAATGCGACCGATCCTGCTGTTTCTCAAGAAGAAGTGCTGACCCGTCTGCGACACCCTTTCGCCAACGATCCCGAAGCCGCAGCGGCTTTCGTGCAAATCCGGATCCGCGGTTTCGTGGCGGCGACGAAACAACGACGAATCAGGGATTGTCCCGGATGAGACGATGGTGGTTTGTCCCGCTCGCGCTCCTGCTCGTGTTCCTCGTCGGAGTGGGCATCTGGATGCCTGGACAGCAATGGTTGCCGCAATCCGCCGGGACGGCAACGCCCGGTCCCGCGCGAATACAGATGGCGACCCGCTTCCTCGATCTGCTCGACGAAGGAAAGTACGAGGACGCCTTGGTCATGGCCACTCCGGAGCTTCGCGAAGGCCTGGCCGGGGGCAAGCTGCAGCAAGCCTGGGAGGGCGTCTCGGCAACATTCGGCAACCGCCGATCGAGAGCGCCGCCGCGCAGCGAGATGATCGACGGCAAGCTGGTCGCCAGCTCGCACCTGCAATTCGCCACGCTCGCACTCGATGCGCGCGTGGTATTCGATGCGACGCAGAAGATATCCGGCTTCTGGATCGTGCCGGCTTCCGCACTGCCGGCATCACCTGCCGACGCAAGCATCACGCGCCATCGCGAACGCGAGGTGACGATCGGCGCAACCGGCGTTCCGCTGCCCGGCCTGCTGACCCTGCCGGAAGGCCAGGGCCCGTTCGCTGCGGTGATCCTCGTGCATGGTTCGGGCCCGCACGATCGTGATGAAACGATCGGGCCGAACAAGCCGTTTCTCGATCTTGCCGATGGACTCGCCACGCGCGGACTCGCCGTATTGCGCTACGAGAAGCGCACGATGGCGCGCCCGGACATGTTCGCCCACGCGGGCTTCACCGTCGATGACGAAACAGTTGATGACGCATTGGCTGCAGCGGCATTCCTGCGCACGCAGGCTGACATCGATCCACGCCGCATCCATGTCGCCGGACACAGCCTCGGTGCAATGATGGCGCCGCGAATCGGGCAGCGTGATCCCGCCATCGCGGGCTTGATCCTGCTCGCCCCTCCCGCGAGCAAGCTCGAGGATATCGTCGTTCGCCAGACCCGCTACCTCGCCAGGCTCCAAGGCCAGTCCGATGCGGAAATCGAGCAGGCACTGGCCGCTCTCGAACCGCAGCGCCAGGCGGTCAAACACCTGACCGCCGGCGGCGTCGACCCTGTGTCGATGCTGCTCGGCCTGCCGGCCAGCTATTGGCGCGACCTCAACGCCTACGACCCGATCGCCACGGCCCGCGCGATCCTGCAGCCGATGCTCCTGCTGCAAGGCAGCCGCGACTATCAGGTCACTCCTGCCGACGAGTTCAGCAAATGGCGTTCGGCCTTCGCCACCGATCCGCGTTTCGAACTGATCGAGTATCCGATGCTGGGCCATGCCTTCATGCCCGGCAGCGATCCGCCCGGGCCAAAGGATTACGAATTGCCTGGCCATGTGGACAGCAAGGTGCTCGATGATATCGCCGCTTGGGTCAAGGCACGTCCGGCTCATGCCGACTAGCGCCGTACCGTCGAGGCGGGAACGACTGCGCAACAAGCAGCCGGTGGCGTGGGCGCCGATCGGTCGACCGATCGGCTGGCGAGAGGTCGCCTGCGCTTGAACGGACGGCGTGCATGCCCGGATACTGGACTGCCGTGAAAACACTCCAGCCCCCGATGCGTTGCGACACGACACAGCGCCAGCGCGTGATCGCGGCATCCCGCGTACTCGGTGTTCCGCGCGACTACGCAACACGATACCGCTTGCGCGCGGTTCGCGAGCCACGCGTACTGACCTGCATCGGCATCGATATCCATGGTCGCGAACAATGGCTGGCTCCGCCTGCCGCGCGAGCGTGGGCGCGCATGCAACAAGCGGCTGCGCGCGAGGGCGTCGTACTCGACATCGTCTCGGCATTCCGCTCGGCTTCACATCAACTGCTCATCCTCGAACGCAAGCTCGAGCGCGGCCAGTCGATCGACGAGATCCTTCGCGTCAGTGCCGCACCGGGCTACAGCGAACATCATTCCGGACGTGTCGTCGATATCACGACACCGGGCTTCGCCGCACTCGAGGAAGAGTTCGAGCGATCGACGGCCTTCGATTGGCTGCAGCGCGACGCTTCACGCTTCGGATTTTCCCTGTCATACCCGCGCGGCAACCGGCACGGGATCGCCTACGAACCGTGGCATTGGTGCTGGCGACCGCGATGATCCGTCCACGCCGCAGCGCAGCGTGCCGACGTGACTTGTGGCGCTGGCATCCTGGCAGCCGCTGGACTATCAATCTGCATCGCCCGAAACCGCTGGAGTCGCCGCATGCGTGATCGAATCATGCTGTCGCTGTTTTCCCTTTCTTTTCTCATGGCCGCGCTGCCGTCGTCTGCAGACGCGGTGACGCGCCTGCTGCGCTTCCCGGATGTCTGCGGCGATCGCATCGCGTTCACCTATGCAGGGGACCTGTGGACGGTCGGTACGAACGGGGGAACGGCCATCCGCGTTACCGCGGGTCCGGGCGTCGAGCAGGCCGCCCGCTTTTCCCCCGACTGCAGCCAGATCGCGTTTACCGGCCAGTACAGTGGCGACGACCAGGTTTTCGTGATTCCCGCCAGCGGTGGCGAGCCGCGTCAGTTGACCTGGTATCCGACACCCGGTCCGCTGCCCCAGCGCTGGGGCATCGACAGCCAGGTCTACGGCTGGAGTCCGGATGGCAAGGCGGTGATCTTCCGATCGATCCGCTATGCGGTCGGCATATCCAATCCGCAATTGTTCAGCGTCTCGACGGCGGGCGGGCTGGCGACGGCCTTGCCGATGCCGACCGCCGGCAGTGGCGACTATTCCCCGAATGGGCAACAGATCGTCTACTCGCCGAAGTTCCGCGACTACCGCACCTGGAATCGCTATGTAGGCGGCTGGGCGCAGGATCTCTATATCTACGACATCGCCGGGAAATCGGCGAAGAACATCACCAACGATGTCAACACCGATCGCGATCCGATGTGGATGGGCGATGCGATCTACTTCCTGGCCGATCGCGGCGAGCACCTGAATCTCTACCGCTACGACACCGCAAGTGGCGATACCACGCAATTGACCGACTACAAGGGCAAGGACGCGCGCTGGGCCAGCGGCGACGGCAAGCACCAGATCGTGTTCGAAGTCGATGGATTGCTCCATCTGTACGACACTTCGGCCAGGCAGGACAGGCAACTCGAGATCAACGTGCCAAGCGACCTGGTGCGTTCGCGCGCCAGCACGCGCAGCGTCGCGAAGTACATCGAGGACTTCTCGCTGAGCCCGAACGGCAAGCGCGCGGCGTTCGTCGCACGCGGCGAGGTATTCAACGTGCCGCTCGAGCACGGCATCACGCTGGACCTGACCCACACACCTGGCGCACACGAACGCGAGGCGTCCTGGTCGGCCGATGGCAAGCGTATCGCCTATGTGTCGGACGAAAGCGGCGAAGAGGCCATCTGGGCACGCAATGCCGACGGCAGCGATCCGCGCCAGCTGAGCACGGAAAAGCTCGGGCGCCTGTATGCGCCGCGCTGGGCTCCGGATGGCTCGCGCATCGCCTTCATCGACAACGAAAGTCGCCTGCATGTGGTTCCTGCCAATGGCGGCGCCAGCGTGCTGGTTGCCGATGACCCGGGGTTTTCACGGCGCGACTACGCCTGGTCGCCCGGCAGCCACTATCTCGCCTATACGTTGACCGACACCGGTACCCAACTGCCGCGACTGCACGTCTACGATGTCGCGGCCCGGGCCAACCATCCGATCGGGGATGCCCGCGTCAACGCGTACAACCCCGCATTCTCGCCGGACGGGAAGATCCTGTACTTCATCGGCGATCGCGAATGGGCACCGCAGATCTCCGGCATCGAATGGAACTTCGCCAGCAACCGCAGCGGCGGGATCTTTGCCCTGACCCTGCGCCGCGATGTCGAAAATCCTTTCTCTCCGCGCAATGACAGCGCGACGAAGGGCGACGACAAATCCGACAAGGACGACGAAACGAAGGCAAAGGGCAAGAACCCGGCGCCGACGAAACCCGACGATCGCATCGAGTTCGACGGCCTTGCCGATCGCCTCGTGCGCGTGCCGGTCGAGCCCGACAACGTGCAATGGATCGCGGCGACCGGGAAATCGCTGCTCTACGTGGTCAGCGATGGCTTCTATTATGGTCGCGACAGCGCGACGAAGGCGCGCGTGAAGGCCTGGTCATTCGAGGATCGCGAAAGCAAGGACGTGCTCGAAGGCGTCGATGATCTCGCCCTGTCGCGGGATGGTTCCACGCTGATCGTGAAAAGCGAGGACGCCTACAAGCGCGTCGATCTCGGCGAAGCGAAGGTCGAAGCCAGGGAAATCAAGCTCGACGGCCTCTATGCGCAGGTTGATCCGAAGGCCGAGTATGCCGAGATCTTCCGCGAAGTCTGGCGTCGTTTCCGCGATCACTACTACGTGCAGAACATGCACGGCTACGACTGGCAGGCGCTACGCGCGAAGTACGAACCGCAGCTCGCCGATGTCGGCGATCGCAGCGACCTCAACTACCTGATCGGCCAAATGGTCGCCGAGCTGTCGAGCTCGCACGCCTATGTCAGCGGTGGCGATCTCGGCATGCCCGATCGACCGCACGTCTCACTGCTCGGCGCACGCTTCGAGCTCGACGCTAGCGCGAACCGCTATCGCATTGCGAAGATCCTTGCTGGCGAGAACGACGAGGAGCGCTATCGCTCGCCACTGACCGAAGTCGGCATCAACGTGAAGCAAGGCGACTTTGTGCTCGCGATCAATGGCCAATCGTTGAACGGCGACGACAATCCGTATCGCCTGCTGCGTTCGCCGAAAGGCCAGCTCATCCAGCTGACGGTAAATTCCCGCGCGACCATCGAAGGCGCGCGCACGGTGCTGGTCAATCCGATCGACAGCGAAGCCGATCTCAACTACTACGCATGGACGAGCCGCAATCGCGACTATGTGGCCGAGGCCAGCAAGGGCGAGATCGGTTACCTGCACATTCCCGACATGGGCGGTGACGGCATCCGCGAATTCATCAAGTGGTTCTACCCGCAGCTGCGCAAACAGGGGCTCGTCATCGATGTACGCGACAACGGCGGCGGCAATGTCTCGGCGATGATCATCGAGCGCCTGTCGCGCAAATTGCTCGGCCTCGACTATGGCCGCGGCGCCGAGATAACCGGCACCTATCCGCAGCAGACCTATGTCGGACACCTGGCCGCGCTGTGCAATGGCACGACCGCTTCCGACGGCGACATCTTCTCCTACATGTTCAAGCAGGCCAGACTCGGCCCGTTGATTGGCACCCGAACCTGGGGCGGTGTCGTCGGCATCAACGACTGGGGTCCGCTGATCGACGGCGGAACCGTCAATGTTCCACAGTTTGCCAGCGCGGATGTCCATGGCCAGTGGATCATCGAAGGCCACGGCGTCGACCCCGACATCGTCGTCGAGAATGATGTCGCCTCCGAGTTGGCCGGGCGCGACATGCAGCTCGATCGCGCCATCGCCGAGATCAAGGCGCAGATCACCGCCGCGCCGATCAGCCTGCCACCGCGCCCGGCCGATCCGGTCAAGGCACCTGCCGACATGCGCTGAGCAGTCGCCCGCATCCGCAGGGTCGCGCCAGGTCGAATGGCGCGACCCAAGTGCATATGACGGCGATGCACCGACAATCGCAAGATGCGGCTTCGATACTTGCACAAGGGTAATTTCGCGCCTACGCTCGCGCAGCGTCACGTCCGTGGCGCTCGTTTCCTGGGGAGGAAGCGACTACTCATCATCGAGGTTTGACATGCACAAGCTCTTTGCGGGTTTTGCCGTGTTTGCCGTGGGAATGTTGGGTTCATCGGCGGTTTGGGCCGCCGGTCTCGAGGTCGCGCTGTCGCCATCCGGCGAGGATGCCGCGAACGCCACGATCAACTTCAGCCTGGTCAACCAGACTTCATCGACGATCCACGTCTTGCGCTGGCAGACGCCAGTCGACGGCGTCACCAGCGACCTGTTCGAAGTCAGCCAGAACGGCAAGGCCGTCGACTACGTCGGTCCGATGTACAAGCGCGTTGCACCGCGTGCCGAGGATTTCGTCGAACTCAGGCCGGGCGAAAGCCTCGACGCCAAGGTCGAGCTGAGCGCCCTCTACGACATGCGCGGCGGCGGCCAGTTCGAGGTCCGCTATGCGCGCGAAGCACGTGAAGTCGTGCGCGAAGTCATGGCCGCCGACAAGGGTGGCGTCGATTCCGCATTGCGGGCGTTCGACATGAGCCGCGGAGCAACGGCTGTATATGCCGATTCGACTCCCGACGCGCTGAACATGGGCGACGAGCAACTGCGCACGCCGATCATTCCGCTGGCCGCGACGAACAGCTTCGTCAGTTGCAGCAATACACGCCAGACCCAGCTCGCCACGGCACGCAACTCCTCGGTGACCTACTCGAACAATGCGAAGAGTTATCTCGCCGCGGGCACCCAGGGCAGTCGTTATACCTGGTGGTTCGGCACCTACAACAGCTCGCGCTATTCGACCGTGCGTACGCACTTCAACAATATCTACAGCGCACTTTCGTCCCAGCCGTTCACGTTCAATTGCTCGTGCACCGACAGCGGCACTTATGCCTATGTCTACCCGACCCAGCCTTACAAGGTCTATTTGTGCGGCGCATTCTGGTCGGCCCCGAACACCGGCACCGATTCACGTGCAGGGACCCTCGTCCACGAGACCAGCCACTTCAACGTCGTCGCAGGGACCAAGGACAACGCCTATGGCCAGACCGCTGCGCACAATCTCGCAGTGAGCAATCCGGCCAAGGCGGTGGCCAACGCGGACAGCCACGAGTACTTCGCCGAAAACACGCCGGCGCGCAACTAGAAGCACGTCGATTCATCCCGCCGTGGAATGAAGAAGCCCCCGCATCGCTGCGGGGGCTTTTCATTGGTGCACAGGATGTACCTCGGTCAGCGCGGCACGAAGCTCAGCACCGAGACTCCCTGCGCGAGGGATGCCGACGAGGGAATCGCGAGCGGATGATACTGATTGGTCAGCCAGCGACCGAGCTGGCTTGCATAGAGCGGATTGCCAAGCACACCACTTTGCCCGCCCGGAATGATTTCCGAAGCACTGATGGTCGGCAACATCTCGCCGACGAAGCGCCGCGCCGGGCCACTGCCGAACATGAAACTGTTGACGCCGCTGCCGCGCGCGTCGTGGCTGGCCGCGTCGACCGACTCGAACCCGCCGGGGCGCGCGAGTCCCTTGAGTTCGGGTGAGAGGTCGCTGAATCCGTAGCCGTTCGGACCCGGAATGCTGAACGGCGCGCCGAGCGGCTGGTCGAAGACGATGCGATGCAAACGACCCCACCGGTAGTCGGCCTGGTTCGTCGAACCGGCAAAGGCCGCCGCGAAACCATCACTCGCCAGCATGTCGAGGCCATCGCCGAGCGATTTGAGCAGGACGTAGTCGCGTGCCGCAGCCGCATTCGGCGCCCCGGCAGCCGCGAAGAAGGTCAATCCCGATGCGCCCTTGCCACCGAGTTGCGCGTAGTTGTCGAGCAGGAACTTGAAGCCAGCCTGTGCATCACGGCTGCCGGGCTTGTAGTTGCCGAGCCCGACGCTGGTCAGCGTCTTGTCGATCGTGTTGCGGATGGCGGCACTGCGCCAGGCTGCCCAGATCGTCGCCGCGACGCTTGCGTTGATCTCGCTCGCAGCGGGCGCAGGCAGCGCCGATGGATTGTCCCCGGCGTCGTAACCCTGCTGGATTCCGGTCGGCGTGGAGAAATCCCATTGTTCGAGTCGATTCATTGCCTCGGCAATGCGCGGTTCGGCCGACAGCGCGGCGAGTTGCGACCACGCACCAGGCTCTTCACCGGCCTTGAATGCCGTTATCAGGTACGGCAATACAAGCTCTGCGTCGAGCAACTGGTTGTTGGATTGCAGCTTCTTCATGTCTGCCGTCGTCACGTGGCCGCCGGCCGCGAGCAGGCGCTGGATCTCGCGATCGATGCGGCCCATGCGATAGGCCGAGGCACCACCGACATCGAGGTAGTAGAGGCCGCCGCCCGGCCGCAACTGATTGAGCGGATTGTTGTCGAGCGAGAATCCGATCGGATCGTTGTTGGCATTGGCGAAGTAGCCGCTCGCCGGGTTGACCAGGTAAGGCATTTCGTCCGCAGGCAGGATCTCGAACGGCGTGGCCTGGTTCGGCTGCGGATGCTGCACGGGCAGCCAGTCGTGCTTGAGGGCTCCGGTTCCATCGCGGATGACAAACGGCGGAATGCCGCCGCCCGGGGCATTCATGGTTTGCAGGTCGGTGCGCACGGGTGCCTCGGCGCTCGTGAAATAGGCGATGTTGCCGTCGATGTCCGCATAGGCGAAGTTCTGCGAGCCGAAATCGAAGTAGCTGAGCGCCTCACGGAACTGCTCGATGTTGCCAGCGCGATTGATGCGACGGAACGATTCGATCTCGAAGGTCGCGCCCCACCCGGTGTAGGCGATCGACAGGCCCTTGCTGCCGGTGATGCTGACCAGTGCACCGTAGTTGCGCCTTGGCACGAGGATGCTGACGCCGCCGTTGGTGTAGCCGATGCTGTTTTCCCGCGTGACCGTATCGGGCGTGCCATTCAAGCGGTTCACGTAGTAGTTCTGGAACACCCATTGCAGGGTCTCCTCCTGCCCGTCGTGGACGATCGCATAGGGCAAACCATAGCTGTTCAGGCGCAACGACTCCTGGAACACATCGGTGACGTCGAGGGAATTCGTCGTCGTGCCCCAGCAGACGCGTTGGTTGCAGCCCTGGATCACGCCGGGCGCGCCAGGCACGGTGACGCCGGTCACGTCCATCGATGTCGGATAGCGTGTGTCACGCGAGAGCAGGTGCTGCTCCATGAACACCGATGGCAGATCGAGCCCGAGATGCGGATCGTTCGACAGGATCGGCTTACCCGATGCAGTCTTGCTGCCCGCGATCACCCATTCGTTGCTGCCGATCGGCGTATCCCGACCCTCCAGCGCACGCCCGAGCAGGGGCGATGCCTGGATCTGCTCGCGGAAAGCCCGCGCCATGTCGATGGTCTCGGCACTGATCGAACCCACGGCGGGCGCATCGTGGGGCGTTTCGAGCTTGGGAGCCGGCGAAGCGCTCGCCGTTGCGCTTGCAACGCCAGGCTGGAATCCCGGGACGGTGACCCGATCGTCAGCGGGCGCGATGCGATGGGTATCGCCGAAATACAGGATGCTGCCATCGAACCCGCCGGCCTGCCCGGCTTGCTGATAGGCACCGAGATTGATCGTCGGATCGATATCGAGGTCAAACGAAAGCTGGAATGCGAGACCCTTGCCGACACAGAGCGAATCAACAGGCGTCCACGGATCGGCATGGGTCAGCAGCAACGCGCCATACTCGGGCGGCAGCGGGTTCGTCGACAGCCAGAAGTTGACCCCATCGGCATAGGCACGCAACCAGCCGCGCGAGTCGTCCGACATTTGCGCCCAGGTCTTCACGGCGCCGCGACGAAGGCCGAGATTGCGCGCCTGGACATCGGACGACAACTGCGACGCGCCGACCAGTTCGGCCAGCGTACCGCTGACCGAGCGTCGGGTGAGGTCCATCTGGAAAAAGCGATCCCTCGCATGGGCGTAGCCCTGCAGGAACGCCGCGTCGTTGTCGTTGGCGGCATCGATCGTCGGTATGCCCTCAGCATCCCAGCTGATCCTTCCCGGCGCGCTCATGCCCGGCGCGCTGAGCGACTGCGCCGCTGCCGGGAGCGCGAAAGCCATCGCGGTGCAAGCGACCAGCAACTTGTTCCGGAACCACTCATTCCTCGTCTTCGAACGCGACATCGCCATCCCCTCATTCGGTTTGGTTCAAACGCTTGTTCGGCGAATTATGCGCTCGCGTTCACGAAATTCCGTTGTGCGCCGCATCGGAAAGAGAAAGGCCCTGGGCTCCGGCCCGGGCTGGCATCAACAGGCCATCCGGCCTGTTGCGGAAGAGCGTGGCGGAGGACCGCAATCGGCTCTGCGACAACCAGGAAATGACCGGGCGAAAAGGAGATTCCGCCGCTGTCATCCAACCTCGCACGCCTCAATGGCCGTAAAGACCCGCCGCCTTGGCGTGTGCTGAAATCTGCGCAACGGAGAGCGCCTGTCCGTAATAGAACGCGACGTGGCCGAGCGTGGAATAGACGAACGGACGATCCGCACCCGCACGCGAGGCAACATGCACGGTCGGTGCGACCAGTGTTCCCGCGTAGCCGAACAATGACTGCACCTGGAGCAATCGCCCGTTGACATACATGCGGACTTCGTTGACCGATGCATCGAGGACGGCGGCAATGTGATAGGCCTGTCCGGCATTGAGTCCAGGAAGGTCGACACGTTCACCGTTGCCCACGACGATGCGCGGCTGCAATCCGATCACGCCGAACGAGAGAAATGGCAGTTCGGGCGCGTCATCGCCGATCTCGAGGATCGGCTGATAGCCCGAACCGAAGGTCTGCGGACTGTAGATCGCCTCGACGCTCAACGAGCCGCTCGGAGTCGCCGTACCGGTCGGGTTGCCCATCGCCTTCGCCTTGCCATTGCCTTCATTGGTGCGCAGGTAGGTCGCGTCGCTGGTCGGATACAGACGGCTCCAGCCGGGCTTGAGCGTTATCGCATCGCCACTCAGCGCAACATTGATGCCAGCCGAGCCCAGATCGACAAACGACGTGGAGCCAGGCGCTTCATCGAGCGGGTAATACAGCGTTGGATTGTCGGCAAGGATCGCCGCCTGCACGGTGGGCAATCCCGACGTCGGGTCGATCTCGATCCAGGCATTGTTCTTTCGGGCATAGGTCTTTCCATCGACGGGCGCATCGGCAAACGATGTTCCGGCCGGCCCCGTTTCGCCTTGCGGTCCTGCAGGACCTTGCTCGCCTTGTGGCCCCTCCAATCCGGCCGGACCCTGCGCACCGGTGGAACCGGGAGCGCCCTGAACGCCCTGCGGCCCTTGCGGGCCTGGTTCGCCCTGCGGTCCGGCGGATCCGGTGGCACCCGGCACGCCTTGCTGACCCTGCGCGCCGGTGGCGCCTGTCGCACCGGGTGGACCCGGGTTGCCATCGAGCGCGAACTGCGCCACCGGTGCCGTTGAAACGGCCTGGCGTGGCAGGAGCGGCTGACCATTCACGCTGACCTGCAGCCAGCGTTGTTGCCCGGTGAACGCGCCAGGAAAACTCAAGCTGACCGTGAACAGCCCGTCGCTCACCGGGAACTGGGGTTCGAGAATCGTCGTTCCGACCTGCAGGCCACCGGTGGCCGAGTCGTACAACGAAAATCCCAGATCAAACAATCCGGTGGACGGCTGTCCATTCTGTTGAAGATGGCCCTGATAGGTGAAGTCCGGCAATTGGGCAGTCTGCGCATGCGCACTTCCGCCGATGGCGCCCATGAAGAACAGGATCGCGAAGAAAAAGGTTCTCATGGCTGGCACACCTCGAAACTGCTGCGAAAAATGGAATCGTGGGGATTGGATGGACCGAGGAACCCGGCGTAGAGCGAATACGCTCCGCCTTGCGTGCTCCCGCTGACCGGCTGTCCGATCGACGCGGCGAGGTCGAAGCACGGACTGCGCGCACGCGTAGTGCCGCCATTGGCCATGACGTGGCCTGTCAACACGAAACTCCCGCTGCCCGATGGCGCGTCGTCTGGCAGTGGCAGCAAGCCGGCACTGACGGGATTGCCGACCAGCGCAAGCACGATCGCGAACCGTGCGCATGCAATGGCGAAGAAGCAGCGGTCCGGACTGGCGTTCACGGACCGCTCAAAGACATTCAAGGTTGCTTCCCCTGTAACTGGCCTGCGGCCGGTCGAAAACGTTGCGACCGGGTCGGAAGCTTCGCTGACGGAAGCCATTGGCCCGGGCGAGCCCGACCATTATGCATGCACCTGCTGCCCAGGCAAATGACACGGACAAATATTAAAAGCCATTTAATGGAAACGAAAACAAAAAACACCACATCCAGCCAGCGATGGCATCGTCCCCAGGCGGATTGCACTCACCGGCTTCCGGACTCGCCGCATCTCGTGACAGCGGGGATGCGAACGCATCATCGACCGGCGCTGCGCCGAAACGCATCAACAAGCGCGATCCACCCCGCGATGAATGCGAGGCCGCCGATCGGGGTGAGCATGCCGAATCCGCGCGGAGCGCCCAGTGCAATCGCGTAGAGGCTGCCGCAGAAGATCACGATCCCGACGACAAACGACCAGAGCGCGATGGTGCCAGCGACGCGACCTTCCGCAGCAACGGCGGTCAGCGCAAGCAACCCGAGGGCATGCCAGAACTGATAGTCGACTGCGCTATGCCAGGTCGCCAGCATTCCGGCATCGAGGCGCCCACGCAGCGCGTGCGCGCCGAATGCTCCAAGAATCACGCCAAGGGCGGCGAGTACACCGCCCATCATCCCGGCGCGACGCGCGAGGGCGTTCAATTTCCCGGCGTTCCGGCTTTCCCGGTTTTCGCGGGAACCTTCTCCTCAAGTGGCTTGAGCAGATCCTCCATGCGCTTGTCGATATTGCCGATCTTGTGCGCAGGCAGGATGAAGCTCCAGCCCTTGAAGGCGGCATTGAGCGACTCGACCTCGCTGTTCAGGGCAAGCAGCCTGTGTTCGCGATCCTTGGCCGGATCCGTCGCGACGGCAGGCTTCCCGGCAGGTTCCTCGACCGGCTCTTCCGTGCCCGGAGCCTTCTTCGCGGACGCGGTTGCCGCGACTTTTTCCGCCGCCTTGGCGCTGGCCGCGGCCTGCTCCGCCGCGATGTGGCGGTCTGCCGTGTCGGCATCCAGTGACGCCGTGAACGCGACATAGTGCTTGTCACCGACCTGCCATTCCCCGGCATCCACGACCAGGCCATCGAAGGTGCGGTAGCGTGCCTTGGTCCGCGCGTCCGGCATGCCGACTTCGCTCATCGGCGCCACATCATCGATGCGCAGGTCGGCGAGTACCGAAGCGAGGCCGTTGGCCGCGAACTCGGAACTCAGCTCCCGCCCCTTGGGCACGCCTGCGACGTCGTAGCGCGCGTCGCCCGCGGTCTTCCTGCTGACGCTCAATGATTGGCCATCGGCGTGCATGATCGTCACTGATTCGATGCGGTCGCCAGGAATGTCGGCGAGATCCTTGCGCAACCAGCCGCTGGCGGTCTTGTCCGGCACCAGGTTGCCCTTCGCCAGCCAGCTTTGCGCCTGGTCGCTGCGCCGCACGTAGGTGCCGCTGCCCTGCGCATTGAAGACTCCAGCGATGAAGGCGAATGGCGCTGGCAGGCCTTCGAGCCTGACTTCGACGCCCTTGGCCGTGGCGTCGCTGATATCGGTGACGCCCAGATCGGCGTAGCGATCCTTGTTCGAGGTCTTCTGCTCGATCAGGTTCGCATCGGCTAGCTTGAGCAGATACTCGCGCAGCTTGCCGACGTCAGCTGGATATCCGCCCCGTTCGAGGACGCTCCAGGCGCCATCCTTGCGCGCGAGAGTGACCGTCGTCTGCGCATTGGCGGTGCTCAGCACGACGCGATTGACGTCGTTGACGCGTGACTGCAGGTCATCGGCAAGGCGCCCGGCTTGCCCGCTGAACTCGCTGACCGGCTGGCGCGACCGGTCGATAGCAAACGCGGCGACCACCGCGATCAAGGTCGCCGCACCGAGCCGTACCAGGGTTTTCTGATTCATCATGATTCTGCCTCCGGACTCAGGACGACTTGCGCCGACGTACCTGCCACATCGCGAATCCCGCCGCGACCAGGGTCACCAGCAACGGCACCAGCACGATATTGAGGAACTTCAGGCGACTGCCCAGCGTCTCGATCTCGGCGTCGAGCGAGCGGCGCACATCGCGCAGTTCCTTGCGGATCCCGGTCTTGCGCTTGACGAAATTGTCGAGTTCGGACTTCTGTTCCGGTGAAAGGATCATCTGCTGGTCATGCGTTTTCGCGGACTGCAGTTCGGCCAGCTTGCGTTCGGTTTCCTGCAACTCGCCCTGCAGTTCCTGTTCCTTGGCGCGGAAACGGTCGTCGGCGCTGCGCTTGAGTGCATCGACCGTGGTGAACGGACGTTGCGAAGTCGCCCGGCCACGGATCGAGATCAGGGCCGATGAGCCAGTCAGGTTGTCGATCGTGTTGAGCACGAGGTCGCCGTTGTTGGCGAATGCGTTCATGAGTTTCTGGCCGAGGAAATCCTGTACCTGCACCCAGAGTCGATCGGCGAGGACATCGGTATCGGCAACAATGACGATCTGGCCATCGTCCTTCGATTCGGCCAGATGTCCCGCTTCGCTGCGCTCGGGGAACGCCGTCTTGAACTTGCCCTCGACTCGCCCGGCAATCACATAGCGCGTCCCGCTCGGCTTGAAATCGGCCAGCAGGGCGCTTGGATCGGGCAACATCTTGAGGCGGTCGGATGCGGCCGCCATCGCGTCGCCCGAACTCTGCATGAGCGGCACGAGCTTGCTCGTCGAATCCTTGCCGAGGCCGAAATAACCGGCGCTCGACACGTTCACCCCATCGAGATTGGCGGTCACCACGTCGTCCCGGCTCAGCTCGGCCGCGGTCAGCCCGATGATGCCCGGATGGCGCACGCTGCGACCGCCCTGCCCCATGCTGACCGCGACAGCGAGCGCGCGATCGAGGACAACGCTCTTCGGGTCGTATTCGATGCCCCAGGCCTTGAACAGTTTCGGCAGGTCCGAGGAATGATCGGCGAACATCGCCGCCTGCGGATTCTCCGGATCGGCACCCGAGGTATCGAGCTCGGCGTTCGGATCGACGAAGACCAACAGGTGCCCGCCACGCAGGACGAACTGATCGATCGCGTACTGCGCCTCGTCCGACAGGTTCTTCGGATGAACGAGGACAAGCACCTTGATGTCGGCATCAATGCTCTTGATCCCGCCGGGATTGAGCTCGCGCACGTCGAAGGACTGCGACAACTGCTGCTGGATCGCCCACGGATCGCGCATCTGGCGGGTCGCCGGATCGAAACCGGCGCCGATCGGCAAATTAGAGACCAGCCCGATCACCGGCTTCTTCGGCGTCGCCAGCTCATGGATGAGCTTGGCGATGTCGTATTCGAGAAACGATTCCTTGTCCGGCTGGAAGAACGGAATCACCGATTGGCCATTGGTCGAATTGGTGCCGGCGAGCCCGAGGAAGATGGTCTCGCCGGCATTGCTGACCGGCACGGCCTGCAGCCCGTAAGCCGTTGCGCGGTCCTCGTCCTCGGAAAACGGCAACGGGTCGATCACCTCGAGCTTGATCTGGCCGCGGGAGCGTGCCGCCATTTCCTCGAGCAGTTCGCGCACGCGGGTCGCGTAGGTGCGCAACTGCGGCAGGTTCTGCGTGCCCTTGTCGGAATAGAACAGGTAGAGGTTGACCGGCTCCTCGAGCTTCGAAAGAATTTCCTTGCTGCCCGGAGAAAGCGTGTAGAGGTTGTTCTCGGTGAGATCGACGCGGGCGCCGCGGAACAGCACGTTGACGACCAGCATGAGCGCGACGAAGAGAATGATCAGGACGATCAGGGCGCCGCCGGACAGGGTCTTGCGATGGGATGTCATGGGTTCTGCTTCCTCAGTCGGCTTTCTTGAGGTCGATCACGATGGCACTCGCGTACAGCCAGAAGCCGATCATCAACACGAAATAGAGAAGATCACGCAGGTCGATGACGCCCTTGCTGATCGATGCGAAATGGGTCAGGAAGCTCAGCCCGGCGATCGCGTCGACCAGTCCTTGCGGCGCCCACGAACGGAATCCGTCGAGGACCAGCGGAAAACCCGCCATGACCAGGACGAAGCAGGCCACCACGGTAAGGATGAAGGCAACGACCTGGTTGCGCGTGGCCGCGGAGATGCACGAGCCGATCGCGAGGAATGCCCCGGCCATCAGCAGCGCGCCGACATAGCTGGCGAGGATCACGCCGTTGTCGGGATCACCGAGCACGTTGACCGTGATCCACAGCGGGAAGGTCAGGGTGAGCGCGATGCCGATGAAGGCCCAGGCCGCGAGGAACTTGCCCATGACCGCTTGCCACATCGTGATCGGCAGGGTCAGCAGCAATTCGATCGTGCCGCTCTTGCGCTCTTCCGACCACAGTCGCATCGACACGGCCGGCACGAGGAACAGGTACAGCCACGGCAGGAAGCTGAAGAACGGCAGCAGGTCGGCCTGTCCGCGTTCGTAGAAATTGCCGAGATAGAACGTGAATGCGCTTGACAGGACCAGGAAGATCACGATGAACACATAAGCCACCGGCGTCGCGAAATAGCTGCGCAGCTCGCGCCGGAAAACGGTCGAGATCATGCTCATGGGTTTGCCTCCGTGGCCGATTTGCCCTGGGTGATCGTGCGGAACACTTCGTCGAGGCGCCCGCCTTCGAGGGCCATTTCACGAACGACGATATTGCGTTCCCTGAACACCTCGTTGATCGCGGCAAAGATGCTGCGGCCCGGCTTCGGAAATGCCGTGATGCGCCCGTCCTGTGCATCGACTTCGATCGCGGCGACATCGGCGACGCGGGCAAGTGCCTCGCGTGCTGCCTTCGGATCGGCTGCCGTGACCGAAACGGCCTGGTGGTATCGCGAACGCGACTCGAGTTCGGCAGGCGTGGCATCGGCAAGCACGCGACCGCGCGCGATCACGATCGCGCGATTGCAGACCGCATGCACTTCCTCGAGCACGTGGGTCGAGACGATGATGGTCTTGTCGCGCGCCATCGCATTGATCAGGCTGCGCACCTCGTGTTTCTGGTTCGGGTCGAGCCCGTCGGTCGGTTCGTCAAGGATCAACACCTTGGGATCGTGCAGGATCGCCTGGGCGAGGCCGACCCGACGCTTGAAACCCTTGGACAAGGTTTCGATCGGCTGCTCGAGCACGCCTTCGAGATTGAGACGGCCGATCGCATCATCGAGACGCCTGGCGCGGGCATTGGCGGGCACCGATCGCGCGTCGGCTATGAAACCGAGAAACTGGCGCACGCTCATTTCGCCGTAGCTCGGCGCGCCCTCCGGAAGGTAGCCGACCACGCGCCGGGCTTCGAGTGACTGGGTTTCCACATCAAAGCCGCAGACCCGGGCACTGCCCGAGGTCGGCGACAGGAATCCGGCGATCATCTTCATCGTTGTCGACTTGCCGGCCCCGTTCGGACCAAGGAATCCGAGCACCTGGCCCGGCTCCACCTTGAACGAGATGCCATCCACGGCGACGAGGTCGCCATAGCGTTTTCCAAGCGCTTGGGTTTCTATCATTTTCAAATCACCCTGGGTTGCCGATTGCGTGCATTTCCGCGATTGATCGCGGATCTGTCCATTCGTTGATCGTCGCGCTTCCCGGCACACCAGATTTCCAGGTGCGCATGCCGCGGCAAGGCCGCCGGGATTGCGAGCGACGCGCAATGTACCCCATGAGAACGCGAAAAGTTCCCCGGCGACGCGGTCGAACCCGCACCGCGGGTCGATCAGAGCTTCGCCGGCGATGGATAGCGACGTCCCGCTCGCAACGGCCTGAAGCACGGCGCGTCGTCGTAGAACGACGCACTGCCCGAGTCGGCGTGCCAACCTGGAATGCCCGACAACGGAAGCGGTCGCAACTGTTGCGGGTCAGTCAGGACCTGCGCATCGGCAATCAGACCGGCAATGCACGCGTCGATCGCCGATCGCAACCGATCCGGATCGTCCCTTTCGGCGTGCCAGTCATCGTCGACCATCAATACCAGGGTCTTGGCGACCAGGTAGCGTTGCGGTTGCAAGGCCAGTTCGAGCAGGGCGTGGCCGAATACGTGAACCGCGATGCGTGATCCCCACGCCGCGCGCTCGCCCAGGAACAGCGACTGCCAGTCATGACGATCCCACAGCTCGATCAAGCCCGGATCGCTGCAGACGACGATGGCGCCTGCCTCGTCGAAATGGGTCAGCGCACACTGGGCGCGCGTGCGCTGACGCGGCCCGACCCGGGCGATATCGGCGCATTGGGCGACATTCAGCGCATGCTTTATACGGGGCCAGCGCAACCAGACCAGCGCATTCAGCAGATCGTGCCAGTTGCCTTCGCGTGTCGCGATCCGGCCGCCCCGGATGCGCTCCTCGTAGTGCTGTCCATCCGCGAGCAGGGCGGGCGACTGCGCGACAAACGCGGGCCGCACGACTGCGTCCGCCAACTCGGCAGCAGCACGCAACCGATCGAGCACGGCGACCGCTGGCCAGTCCGGCCCCTCGAGCAATGCAGCAAAATCGGACATCCATTCCGACAGTGGCGGCCGCTCGAAAGTGCCAGGATCAACCGAATCGATGGAGGGAACGACCAGACGCAAGGGCAACCCGCATGGCAGTGTTTTCGAACGGCGAGGAGATCTCCCGGGCAGGATACCGACCCTCCACGAAAGCCGCGAGTACATGCCATTCCGCGATATCATTGCCCGATCGGTGGAACCGGTTTCCTGTTCGTACTCCTGTCGGACTTCCATGCCGCGCAATCCAGCCAGTACTCCAGCACACGCAAGACGACGAGCCAGGAGCGGACTCGGCGTCCTGCTGGTCGCCGTGCTGAGTCCGGTCATCTCGCAGGCAGCCACATCGACAGCCGACTCGGTCAGCGAGCGCGCCAGGGCGCTGGCAAGCACGCAGAAGCTGGCGACGTCGGCACATGCGGCCCTGGTCGTCCCGCGCCAGCTGGTCGGCAGCATCGGTGGCGTGCGCGGCGAACTCGAAGCGGCGGTGTTCGAAGCGCAGCTGATGGGCTGCCTGCATGCCGTCGCGCCGACACGGGACGCCTGGCACGACGTGCAGCAGCTGGCGGGCGTCACTGGCGACGTGCAGATGCAGATGCTCGCCCTCGAGCGCCAGGCTGAAATGTCCCTGCTGCTCGGCGACTACCAGGCGGCGCGCCGGCTCGCTGAAACCCTCCTCGATACCGCGCGCAAGGCGAACTCCAGCGAACTCGAATCGTCTGCCTACGGCTATCTCGGTGTCGTGGCACGCCGGGGCGGCGATCTGGACACCGCGCTGGGGCACTACGAGAAGGCGATTGCCCTGCTGCGCAACGGTGGCAACGAATTCCGGCTCGCCTTGATGCTGGGCAACTTCGGCACGGTCTTGCGGGATCGTGGTGATTTCGCGCACGCCCTGGAACTGCAACTGGAAGCCCTCGCGATCCGCGAGCGGATCGGCGATCACCTCGAAACCAGCTTGCGCAACATCGCCCTGCTCTATCGCGAGATCGAGGATGAAGGGAACGCCCGCCACTATTTCGAACGCGCGCTTGCGAGCGTCGACGCAGAGGCCAATCCCGAAACCTATGCGCCCGTGCTCGGCAGCTACGCGAGCCTGCTCAATGATGTGGGCGACTACGGCCCGGCGCTGGCCGCCGCGAGCGAAGCATTGGCAATCGACCAGGCATTGGGCAACCGTTCCAACCAGGCCTTCGAGCGACTCGAGTCCGGGCGTGCGCACTTCGGTCTCGGAAAAAACGATGAAGCCGCGGCCCTGTTCGAGTCTGCACTCGAGGCCGGACGCGAACTCGGGCAACACGAGATCGTCGCACGCGCGCTGCTGCATCTGGCCGAGATCAACCAGGCCGAGGGACATGCGCTGCAGGCCCGCGGCATGATCGATGAAGCGATCGCGGGACTCGAAACGGCCCGACTTCGTCCGCAATTGCTGCACGCCTATGCATTGCGCGAGAAAATGGCGCTCGCCGATCACGACCTCGAGTCGGCGCTGCGCTTCCTGCGTCGGCACGCCGAACAGCGCGAACTGCTGCTTGGCACGCGGGCAAGTCGCCAGCTCGGTGAACTGCAGGTGCGTCATGCCCGCGCCGAAGCCGACAAGGACCTTGCCCTGTTGCAGAAGGACAACGAGCTGCAGGCCGTACGACTGGACAAGCAGGAAGTGCAGGCACAACTCGGCCAGGTCGTCATGCTCGGCCTCGGTGTCGGCCTGCTGCTCACATTCTGGCGCTTCGTCGGCGTCAACCGGCTCAATCGCGCGCTGCGTGCCAAGAACGTCGAGATCGACGAGAAGGGCAAGGCGCTCGCCGATGCCAATGGCCGCCTGGAGGAACGCGCGGCGGAACTCTACATGGCGGCAATCAGTGATCCGCTGACCGGTGTATTCAATCGATCGCACCTGCGCGAGCAGATCGCCCGTCGCATGCAGCCGAATCCAGGCGGGAACAGGATGCTCGCTGTCCTGCTGATCGATTTCGATTGTTTCAAGCAGATCAATGACCGGCTCGGTCACCTGTTCGGCGATCGCGTCCTGCTGGCAGGCGTGGCCGCGATCCGGCAACGTCTCGCCACAGCGGACCTGCTCGGACGTTTCGGCGGCGAGGAATTCGTCGTCGTGCTCGAGGACGAGCGCGCGCGTGGCGCCGAAGTGATTGCCGAATCCATACGCAGGAGCGTGCAGGATTCGCTGTCGACGATCGACAATCGCGGCATCGCGGTAACCGTCAGCATCGGACTTGCACGCCTGTCCGATCTCGGCGAAGTCGCCGAACCGGGCGTCGATGCCCTGCTCGATGCCGGCGACCGCGCGATGTATGCGGCGAAAGCCGCCGGGCGCAACCGCGTGGCCGTCTATGCGCCGTCGATGTCGCTCGCCAAGGAGAGTGCCGATGGGCGAAGCATTGCGCATTAGCGGCAGCGGCATGCAATGCATCGGCGCCTACCAGGCGTTGCCGGCAGGCAAGCCGAAGGGCGGCATCGTCGTTGTCCAGGAAATCTTCGGAGTCAATGCGCACATCCGCGATATCGTCGACGGCCTTGCCCTCGAAGGCTATGCGGCGATCGCGCCGGCGCTCTTCGATCATGTCGAGAGCGACATCGAGCTCGCCTACGATGCGGAGGGCGTGGCGCGAGGCCGCAGCCTGATCGGCGAACTCGACATCGACGCAGTCATGCTTGATGTGGGCAGTGCGGCCGATGCGATCCGCTCGGCAGGGAAAATCGGCGTGGTCGGCTATTGCTGGGGCGGCACGATCGCGATGCTCGCGGCGAGCCGGCTCGGACTTCCCGCGGTCAGCTACTATGGCGCACGCAATGTCGCCTGGCTGCACGAGGTCTTTTCGGCCCCGCTGCAGTTCCATTTCGGGGCCAACGATGCGTCGATTCCCACCGCGGCGATCGAACGTCATCGCCAGTCACTGCCCGCTGCCGAGATCCACGTCTATCCGGCGGGTCACGGTTTCAACTGCGATCAGCGCGCGGATTTCGATCCCGACAGTGCCGCGCTCGCCCGGCAGCGCACCCTGGCATTCTTCGCCCGGCACCTGGCGACCGTGCCATGAAGGCCATGCATTTCGAACTCGATGCACGACTTGCCGCGGACACGCATCCACTCGCCCGGTTCGCGTTGTGCGAATTGCGCCTGATGGACGACGCGAACTATCCGTGGCTGATCCTCGTGCCACGCGTGGTCGGGGCGCGCGACCTGATCGACCTCGATCCGCAGCAACGCCACCAGCTCAGCGATGAAACCGATCGCAGCGCGCGCCTGCTGCGCGATGCCTTCCGCCCGCACAAGCTCAATGTGGCCGCGCTTGGCAATGTCGTGCCGCAGCTGCACGTGCACGTCATTGCCCGCTTCGAGGAAGATCCGGCCTGGCCGGCGCCGGTCTGGGGCCGGGTCGAGGCAGATCCGTATGCTCCCGAAGCACTGATCGAGCGGATCGCCCTGCTGCAGGGATTGCTGCGCGGGTGAGCCGGCTGTTTACCGTGGAGCCGCTCGGCGAGGATGCCCTGCTGTTGCGCTTCGGCAGCGCAATCGATGCGACGATCAATCAGCACGTGCATGCCTGCGCCGCGTTGCTGCGACGCGAGCGCCCCGCATGGCTGCTCGATGTCGTTCCGGCCTTTGCCACACTGGCGGTCTGTGTCGATCTCGATGCCATGAGCGACGTCGCCGACCCGCTTGGCGCGGTGCGCGGCTGGCTCGCCACGCGCGACTTCGATGCGATCGCTGACGGCCATCTGCCTGCCGTGGGATCCCATCAAATCCGCGTCCGCTACGGCGGTGATTACGGTCCTGATCTCGACGCCGTTGCCGCGCACGCCGGCCTGAGCCCGGAACAGGTGGTCCAGCGCCATGCGTCGGCCGAGTATCGCGTCGGCATGCTCGGGTTTGCCGCGGGTTTCCCGTACCTGATCGGCATGGACGCCAGCATCGCGATGCCGAGACGCGCAACGCCGCGCATCGAGGTTCACGCCGGCAGCGTCGGCATTGCAGGCGCACAGACCGGCATCTATCCACGCAGTGGCCCCGGTGGCTGGCAGATCATCGGGCGCACTGACGCCCTCTTGTTCGATGCGGCGCGCACACCCGTCACCCTGCTCGAACCAGGCGACCTCGTACGCTTCGTCGACGCCAGCCGCTCCGCCGGTCCGAACGCATGAGCGTGCTGGTCATCTCGCCGGGATTGCTCAGCAGCGTGCAGGACGACGGACGCCAGGCCTGGCGACAC
Source organism: Pseudomonadota bacterium (assembly GCA_029561145.1). Classification (GTDB taxonomy): domain Bacteria; phylum Pseudomonadota; class Gammaproteobacteria; order Xanthomonadales; family Rhodanobacteraceae; genus Dokdonella. The sequence goes on along the minus strand of JAKQJM010000115.1, from coordinate 32,838 downwards.
CTTGGCGTCGGCCGCAGCGGCGCGCTGGACGCCTACTCGTATTCGATCGCCAATCGACTGGTCGGCAATGCGACGGGTCTCGCCGCGATCGAGATCACGCTGACCGGCCCGCGCCTGCATTTCGAGCATGCGGCGCGCGTGGCGATCTGCGGCGCCCAGATCGATGCCGACGTCGATGGCCTGGCGATCCCGTGCTGGCGTCGTGTCGACCTGCCCGCCGGCAGCGTGTTGCAGCTTGGCGCGTGCCGGCTTGGTGCGCGAGCCTACCTGGCCATTGCGGGTGGCCTGGATTGCGAACCGCTGCTCGGCAGCAGGAGTACCGATCTGCGCGCGGCTTTCGGCGGAGTAGCGGGTCGTCCGCTGAGCGCTGGCGACCGCCTCGTCGTTGCCGATGGATTTCGACCCGATTGCAGCGAGCCGGTCATCGATGCTCGCTGGGTCGATCCAGCGCCGGACCTTGATCTCGCGCGACCTGCCATCGTGCATCTGCTGCCCGGCCACGATGCGATCACCGATGACCACGCCCTGTTCGCCACCGCCTGGAAAGTGAGCGCCGCAAGCAATCGGCAGGGCCTTCGCCTGCAGGGGCCCGGCTTGACGATCGCCGATCCGCAGGAACGGATTTCCGAGCCGGTCATGCCCGGCACGCTGCAACTGCCGGCGGATGGCCAGCCGATCCTGCTGCTCGCCGACGCACAGACGCACGGCGGCTATCCGCGCATCGCTCACGCCATCCGTGCGGATCTGCCGCGACTCGCCCAGTTGCGCCCCGGCGATGCATTGCGCTTCGTGCGCTGCGATGCGGCGCTGGCCGAACGCAAGCGCATCGAACAACGCCAGCGGCTCGTGCGCATGTCGATCGCCCTGGGCTGACGTGACTTCTGCTGATTGCACGCCTGCGTGCAATTGCCTAGTCTCGAACGTTTCCAGACCGGAGTTCAGCGATGCCAGCGTTCCGCACCCTGCCGCTTGCTGCCCTGCTTGCATGCCTGCTGCTGGGCGCTTGCCGGCAATCCGCCGAGTCCACGCCCAAGGCCGGATCCGCGCCACAAGCGGTTCCTGCGACGGCCAGCGAAGCTGCCTCCTGGGACGCGACCGTCGATGCCTTCATCGACGCCTACTTCGATCACTACCCGACGTTTGCCGCGAGTGCCGGCAAACACGAGTACGACGGGAAGCTGCCGGACTATTCGGCCGCGGCGTTGACCGCGACGGCCGGTTGGCTGCACGCGCAGCGCGATGCAATCGCCGCCTTCGGCGATGACCGGCTCGATGCCGGGCAGCGTTTCCAGCGCGAGTATGTACTGGCCGTCATCGATGGCCAGTTGTTCACGCTGGAGGATTCGGGTTTCCCGTACAACAATCCGGCTTTCTATGCAGGCGACCTTTCGCCGAGCATGTACCTGACCCGGCCCTATGCACTGCTGGCCCAGCGCATGGCGGCCTTTGTCGCCTACCAGGAAGCGCTGCCGAAGGCGATCGAACAGATCCGCGCAAACATGAAGACGCCGCTGCCGGCCTCGTATGTCGATCTCGGCGTCGCCACGTTCGGCGGTTACTCGAGTTTCTTCAGCGACGATGTGCCCGCGATCTTTGCCGACATCCACGACGAGGCGCTGCAGGCGCGCTTCAAGGCGTCGAATGCCGCCGCGATCAAGGCGACCCGGGATATGGCCGACTGGTACGCGGCGCAAAAGGCGACCGCCAATGGCGATTTCGCGCTTGGCGCGGAGAAATTCAGCAAGATGCTGCATGCCAGCGAACGCGTCGACATTCCTCTCGACAAGCTCAAGGCCCTCGGCGAAGCCGATCTTTCCCGCAATCTCGAATCGTTGAAGGCGGCCTGCCACGATTTCGCAGCGGGCAAGTCACTCGAACAATGCGTGCTCAAGGTCGGCGAGGACAAGCCCGAAGGCGGCGCGGTCGAAGGCGCGCGCAGGCAATTGGCCAGCCTGCGCCAGTTCCTTGTCGACAAGGATCTCGTCACGATTCCGGGAACCGAGGAAGCCCTGGTCGACGAAGCTCCGCCGTTCAATCGCTGGAATTTCGCCTACATCGAGATACCGGGGCCCTACGAGACCAATCTGCCGTCGACCTACTACATCGCGCCGCCCGATCCGACCTGGCCGCAGGCCGAGCAGGATGCCTACGTGCCGGGCCGCGACGTGCTGCTGTTCACTTCGGCGCACGAAGTGTGGCCCGGGCATTTCCTGCAGTTCCTGCATGCCAATCGCGCGAAGTGGACGTTTGGACGCCTGTTTGTCGGCTATGCCTATGCCGAAGGCTGGGCGCACTACACCGAGGAGATGATGTTCGACGCCGGCCTTGGGGATTCTTCCGCGGAAGCGCACATCGGCCAGCTCAGTGAAGCCCTGCTGCGCAACGTGCGTTTCCTTTCCGCGATCGGCATGCACACCGGGACGATGACGTTGGCCGAATCCGAGACAATGTTCCGCGAGCAGGGTTTCCAGGATCCCGGCAATGCGCGCCAGCAGGCGGCGCGCGGCACCTACGATCCGGGCTACCTCAACTACACCCTCGGCAAGCTCATGATCATGCAGTTGCGCGAAGACTGGACCGCAACGCATGGCGGTCGCGCGGGCTGGAAGGCATTCCATGATGCATTTCTGAGCTTCGGCGGCCCGCCGATTCCGCTGGTGCGTGCGCAGATGCTCGGCGGCAAACCGGAAGCCGTGCTCTGGCAGGCGCCTGCACTTGGACCACCGGCCCACTGAGTCGACCTCGACATGCTCCGCCGCATTGATCTCAACTGCGACCTCGGTGAAGGTTGCGGAAATGACGCGGCGATCATGCCGCTGATCAGCTCGGCGAACATCGCCTGCGGCGCACACGCCGGTGACGATGACAGCATGCGCGAGACGCTGCGCCTGTGCCGCGAGTTCGGCGTCGTCGCAGGAGCGCACCCGGGCTACGCCGATCGCGAACAGTTTGGCCGGCGCGCCTTGCAATTGACTCCGGCCGAGGTCCACGCGCTGGTTGGCGAACAGCTGCAGCGACTCGCTGCATTGTCGCGTGCGGAAGGCATCCGGCTCGCCCACGTCAAGCCGCATGGCGCGCTCTACAACCAGGCAGCGGGTGACGCGAGGCTCGCAGACTCGATCGCCGGGTGCGTGCGCGATTTCGACGCGCAACTGGTTCTGGTCGGCCTTGCCGGCAGCGAACTGCCTGCGGCAGGTCTGCGCGCGGGCCTGCAGGTTGCCCACGAAGCCTTCATCGACCGTCGCTACCTTGCGGACGGCAGCCTCGCCCCGCGCGGTGCAGCGGGAGCAGTGATCGGCGATATCGGGCATGCGATCGCCCAGGCGCTGTCGATCCTGCGAGAGGCTGCGGTCGATACGCTCGATGGCACGCGACTGGCGGTGAACGCCGACACGCTATGCCTGCATGGCGACCGCGAAGACGCCGTCGAACTCGCGCGGCGCCTGCGCGATGCCTTCCACGAAGCCGGCTTCGGCATCGGCGCGGGCGGACGACTGCACTCGTCACGCGAACCGCGGCCAGGATCCGCAGGATGACCAGGAGCTAGTCATGCCGGAATCCATCAACTACTGGCCCCTGCTCGGCGTCGCGACCGTGATCGCGGGATTTGCGCTGCGTCGCAATCCGGTGCTGGTCGTGGTGATCGCCGGCGTCGTCAGTGCACTGGCGGCCGGCATCCGTGTTCCCGACCTGCTTGCCTTGCTCGGCCAGACCTTCGTCGAGAACCGGACCCTGTTGCTGTTTCTGCTGACCCTGCCGGTGATCGGCCTGCTCGAGCACTACGGTCTGCGCGAACACGCGCGCAACTGGATCAGCGGTTTCCGCGGGCTGACCCTGACCCGTTTCCAGGTCGCCTATCTCGGCCTGCGCCAACTGCTCAGCATGATCGGCCTGACCCATGTCGCGGGTCACCCGCAGACGGTACGGCCGCTCGTCGCGCCGATGAGCGAAGCCGCTGCCGAACGCACCCTCGGCGGCCCGCTCAGCGACGCCGAACGCGCGACCGTACGCGCCAGCGCGGCCGCGACCGACAATGTCGGCCTGTTTTTCGGCGAGGACGTGTTCATGGCGTTCGGCGCGGTGTTGCTGATCCAGGGCTTCTATGCGCGCAACGACATCGTGCTCGAACCGCTGGCGATCTCGCTCTGGGCACTGCCCACCGCGATCGCCGCCTTCGTCATCCATGCGTTGCGCGTGCGCCTGTTGCAACGGCGCCTCGAACGCGAACGCAAACGCGCCAACGGGGCAGCCGATGCTGCGCCTTGAGTATCTCTACTGGCTGGTCGGTGCATTCCTGATTGCGACAGCCCTGCTCAACCTGCGCGAACGGCACTATTCGATCGCCGCATTCTGGATGATCCTGGCCGGACCCTTCGTGCTCGGCGACTTGATCCTTGCCGCCACGACACACGGCGAAAAATGGCCTGCGCAGGCAATGGGCGTCGGCGTCATTGCACTCGGCCTGCTCGCTGCGCGAGGACGACAACGCGTCACGGCGGACGCTCTAGGCGAACACGAGCGCCGTGTCGCATCGGCAACGCGCCTCGGAAACCGCCTGTTCACCCCGGCACTGGCGATTCCGCTGCTGACGGTTGCGCTGTATCTCGGCGGAAAATTCCTGTCGTCGCGGGGCATCAACCTGCTCGATCCGAAAAACCTTACCCTGACTGCGCTCGGGCTGGCCAGCATCCTTGCGCTTGGTGCGGCCCTGCGCAGCACTCGTGCGCGACCGATGCAATCGATACTCGAGGGGCGCCGACTGCTCGATTCGCTGAGTTGGGCGGTATTGCTGCCGATGATCCTGGCTACCCTCGGCGGCGTGTTTGCGGCGACCGGAGTCGGCGACACGATTGCTGCGCTCACTGCCGCCGTCATACCGATCGACAGCCGCATCGCCTGTCTGCTCGCCTTCGCGCTCGGCATGGTCTTTTTCACGATCATCATGGGCAATGCATTTGCCGCATTCCCGGTCATGATGGCCGGCATCGGCCTGCCCTTGCTGATCCTCAGGCACGGTGCCGATCCTGCCGTGCTCGGCGCGATCGGCATGCTGACCGGCTATTGCGGCACCCTGCTGACGCCGATGGCGGCCAACTTCAATATCGTGCCCGCCGTCCTGCTCGAACTGCCTGACCAGTACGGCGTGATCCGATCGCAGGTTCCCACCGCGCTCGCGCTGATGGTCGTCAATATCCTGCTGATGATCGTGCTGGTGTTCCGGTGAGCGGGCCCGTCGTGCTCGTGCTCGGCTTCGAGCCTTTCGCCGGCGACACGATCAACCCCTCCGCGGAGATCGCCAACCAGCTTGCAGGCGAGACGATCGAGGCTCACCGTATCGTCTCGGGCGTGCTGCCGGTCTCGTTCAGCGATGCTCCGCTGGTCCTCGCGGAGCTGCTTGATCGGCATAAGCCGACGCTGGTCGTCGCCTTGGGTCAGGCCGGCGGCCGGGCCGGCATTTCGTTCGAACGCGTGGCGATCAACCTGATCGATGCCCGCATCGCCGACAATGCAGGCTTGCAGCCGATTGACGCGGAGGTCCTCGAGGGAGGTCCCGGCGCGTACTTCTCGACCCTGCCGGTCAAGGCCATGCATGCGGAATTGTCGGCGCATGGCGTGCATTCGACGCTTTCGCTGAGTGCCGGCAGCTATGTCTGCAATCAGATCTTCTACTGGCTGGCGCACCTGCTGGCCAGCGAGCACGAGTCGGCTCGCGGCGGATTCATCCATGTGCCGTGGCTGCCACAACAGTCGGCGCGGCATCCCGGTGATCCAGACATGGCACTCGACACGATGGTGTACGCAATCAGGAAAGCCATCGCATGCGCCCTGCGCATCCACGAAGATCTGCCGATTTCAGGCGGGACCACTCACTGACGAAGCGACTCAGCAACCCTCGCCTTTGTTGTCCGCGCGAATCACCTCGACGATCAGGTCGCCGGTATCGGCATACGGCAGGCTGACCTTGACCGGATCGGTCGCATAGAAGAATCCATCCTTGCTCGACGCCTTCACCTTGTCGCGTGCCTTCGATTCGTAGGACTTCCCGCGCGCGGATTCCGGGGTCGCAACGGCAATCCTCCGGACTTTGTCGAGCGGGATGCAGGCCAGCAGGCGGGTTGGCTTGAACGGCCGGATATCGAGGACCAGGGGATCGGCCGGCTTGCTGTCGCGAACCTTGTCGTCATCACCGATCACATAGACGATCGGATTGAAGACCACGTTGCCGCGTCCCTTCGGGTTCGGCTGTGCAAGCACCTGGATCCGCAGGGCGACATGCTCGAACTCGCGCTGCAGTTCGATTTCGCGGTAGCGACTCTTGCCTTTCGGAAAATCGCGCTGATCGGCATCGGGACCAATGCGCAGGCGTTCCGGACGCTTGAGGCCAAGCAGGACCACGCCTTCCGGCGACGCTTCGCGGATCGGCGACTGGATCGTGCGTTCGCCGAACAGGCGCTCTTTCCAGACACTCAGCGGGTTGGCAGCCATGCTTGCGCCGCTGCCGAAAGCGAGCAGGCCGGCACCGAGGATCCACGCCATCGTGCTCGCGTAACGGGAAGTACGACGCGGGCTGGCCAAGGCCTGCCAGAATCCTCGGGCGGCCTGGTCAACGCGCGGAAAGCTACTCCATCGACAGCGGCGTGAGTTCCTTGCCATCCTGGGTGAAGGTTTCAAGTTGCAAGGTATTGCCGATACTGGCGACCGAATGGCGCTGTTCCTCGGATGCCTTCTTGTCGTCGCTGCGCCCATTCTTCAACACGATCCCGGTGATCTTCTTCGTTTCCTTGAGGTCGCTGATGTATCCGAAAAGTTCAGCCTTGCCGAACGTGTAGCTATCGATCCTGTACTGGCCGTCCTTCATCGGAGTGACGATGGCCCGGCCATCGCGGATATCTCCGGCATGCACGGCGCCGGCCATGAACACGCCGAGCAGGACGGATGCGGCGACAACGCGCAAGCCACGAATCATGCTTGTCATTTCATTCCCCTTCTGAGTTTTCCGCACTCTTGACCGTCGTGCGGATTTCGTTGATCTCGCCGTCGTCATTGACGTAGGCCTTGAACCCGAGCGCTACTGCAACCCGCGCCAGGGCAACGATATGGTTGTCCTTGACCTTCTGCTTCTCGCCGCGCGTGAGCAGCACGGTGGCCATCGGCAACGACTGCTCCTTGCGGAAATTGAGCGCGGCGCGAAGGTCTTCGGCGGTGAGTGGCACGTTCTGGTAGTCGAACTGGCCTTCCTTCGCTGCCACCAGGGTTACATCGAATGTCGGGGGCACGACGACCGGCGCGAGATTCGCGGCAGTCTTCCTGCCGCCCGCGCAGGCCGCGAGGGCGAGCACGACGAGCAACAGGATCAACAGTCGAAACGGTTGAAGCTTGATCGCAAAACCCATGTAGCCACACTCCGGAATCTGACAAGACGGCAAGCCTACCACCGATGCTCAAGTCCGCGGCAGGGTCACCCCGACCTGGCCCATGTATTTGCCACCACGGTCCCGGTAGCTCGTTTCGCACTCTTCATCCGATTCGAGGAACAGCATCTGGGCCACGCCTTCGTTTGCGTAGATGCGTGCCGGCAGCGGGGTCGTGTTCGAGAACTCGAGCGTCACGTGACCTTCCCATTCGGGTTCCAGCGGGGTCACGTTGACGATGATCCCGCAACGCGCATACGTCGATTTGCCGAGGCAGATCGTCAACACCTTGCGTGGTATGCGGAAGTATTCGACGGTGCGCGCCAGCGCGAACGAGTTGGGCGGGATGATGCAGACGTCGCCACTGAAATCGACGAAGTTTCCCGACTCGAAATGCTTCGGGTCGACGATCGTTGAATTGATGTTGGTGAAGATCTTGAACTCGGCGGCACAGCGCACGTCGTAGCCGTAACTCGATGTTCCATAAGAGATCATCCGCCCACCCGAGGCGTTCAGCTTGACCTGGCCCGGCTCGAACGGTTCGATCATCCGCTGCTGTTCAGCCATGTGGCGTATCCATCGATCCGATTTGATGCTCATGAAGTCTCTCGATTGCGGTTGATTGGGTGGGACAACGAAGCCAATGCGGTCACCGGCGCGCGGGCAGCGGCAGCCAGCGATAGTGCCCATTCACCTTCCAGGCGAACAGGACGTCCTCGACGCGGGCTCCGGCGCCGATATTGTGAATGATCAGGGGGCGCTGGAGATCCGCGCTGCGCAGGTCGGCGACGATGCCGATATGCGCGAGGCCCCCGTCCAGGCGCCACGATACGAAATCGCCGGGCAGATAGTCCGCCGGATCGACCGAGACCGGCCTGCTTCTGTCCTGACGCGCGAGCCAGGTCTCGAGATTCGGAACCCGCCGGTGGTCGATGTTCGGATCCGGGCGGCGCAATCCCCAAAGTGCCGGATAGGTGCTGAAATGCGCGCGCATGTCGCGATGAACCTCGACCTGCAGGTCCACGCCGATTGCACGCATCGCGCGGATCACCACGTCGGAACAGACGCCCTGCGCGATCGGCACGTCGCCGCCCGGATAGTCCAGTGCCGCGTAGGCCTGTTCGTAGGATGTCGTCACGCCGACCTGGGCAATTGCCGCCGCAAGCAGGCGCTCGAGCGCGTCATCGGCCCGCGCCGAGGCCGCGAGCGCGAACAGGCACAGGACCGCGGAGAGGAAACGGACACCCACGATCAGGTGTTCTGGATGACGATCTTCGGGAACTGGATCGACTTGTTGCGCGCCTGCAGCGAAAGACGCGCGGCGGAATTGCGCGCGATCGTGCGATAGCGGCTGGCAATTTCCGAATCCGGCAGCGCCGCGACAACCGGCGTGCCCTGGTCGGCCTGCTCGCGGATGCGGATGTCGAGCGGCAGCTCGCCAAGCAGTGGCACGCCGTACTGTTCAGCCATGCGCTGGCCGCCGCCTTCGCCAAACAGGTGTTCCTCATGGCCGCAGTGGGTGCATCGATGGGTCGACATGTTCTCGATGATGCCGAGCACCGGCACATTGACCTTCTCGAACATCTTGAGTGCCTTGCGCGCATCGAGCAGCGCGATGTCCTGCGGCGTGGTGACGATGACCGCGCCGGAAACCGGAACGCGCTGGCACAAGGTCAGCTGGATGTCGCCGGTGCCGGGTGGCAGGTCGATGACCAGGTAGTCGAGATCGACCCAGTTGGTGTCGCTGAGCAATTGCTGCAGTGCCTGGGTAACCATCGGTCCGCGCCAGATCATCGGCGTGTCTTCCTCGATCAGGAAGCCGATCGACATGACCTGGATGCCGTGATTGAGCTTCGGCTCGATGCGGTTGCCATCCTTGGTATCGGGCTTGCCCGAAAGCCCGAGCATGCGCGGCTGGCTCGGACCGTAGATGTCGGCGTCGAGTACGCCGACGCTGGCGCCTTCCGCGCGCAATGCCAACGCGAGATTCGCGGCGACCGTCGATTTGCCGACCCCGCCCTTGCCCGAAGCGACCGCAATCACGTTGCGAATGTTCGGCATTGGGGTCAGGCCTTCCTGGACCCGATGCGCACCGACCCGGCACGAGACACTGACCGCAGCCGACTCGATCATCGCGTCCGCTTCAAGCGCAGCCTTGACCTGGCTCGACAACGTCGACTGCCAGGAAAGCGCCGGATAGCCGAGCTGGATATCGATCGACACGCGCCCCTGCGAGACACCGACACCGCGCAGTGCGCCAGCGGAAACGAGGTCCTGTCCGCTGTGCGGATCGATGATCCCTGAAATCAACTTCCTGACTCGTTCCTCAACGGTTTCGCTCATGGACTCGATCAATCGTGCAAAGACCGCTAGTGTACCGCCTCGAACCGTGCTTCGATCCGCTTCGGCTTCCGATCCGATGCAATCCTGAACGCAGGATCGAAAATCATCACGAACTGTTCCGACCCGATGGAGTCCAATCGAGTCCGGAACCCACTCCTGAAGGACCGCAGATGACCTTGCCCAGAATGATCCTGCTCCTGCCGTTCGCGTTCGCCCTGGTAGCCTGCAACAAGGACCAACCCTCGGGCATACCCGATGCGCCGGCAAGCGCCGCAGCGCCTCAGCAACCGGCTGCGACAACGCCAGCCACGCCACCGCAACAGGCGCCCGTCGCCGCAGTCGGCGCTCCGCCTCCGCCGGTCCAGGGGGATATTCCTCCGTACGAGAAGACCGGATTTCCCGACTGCGACGACTACGTCGAAGCGTATCGCCAGTGCCTGAACTCCCGTCTTTCGCCGGATGCACGCAAGGAAATGGCGCGCGAACTCCACGCATCGGTACGCGCGATCGTGGGCAACATCGCCCGCGGCGTCGATGCCCAGCGCGTGGCCCGGCAGTGCCAGAGGGCGCGCGGACTTGCGCGGACGAAGCTCGGCAGTCTCGGCTGCACCCTGTAGCTGGCGGTGCATGCGATAATTCCGCGCCCTGAAACGCGCGGAATCCGGTCGGAATGAGCAGCCCTGCAAGGAAGATCCTTGTCACCAACGCCCTGCCCTATGCCAACGGGCACCTGCATGTCGGCCATCTGCTCGGTTACGTGCAGGCCGACATCTGGGTTCGCGCATTGCGCATGCAGGGGCATACGGTGCATTTCGTCTGCGCTGATGATGCGCACGGCACGCCGATCATGCTCGCCGCTGAAAAGGCCGGCCTGAGTCCGGAAGATTTCATCAGGCCAATCCAGGCCTCGCACGAACGCGATTTCGCCGATTTCGCGATCGACTTCGACCACTACCATTCGACCCATTCGACCGAAAACCGCGAACTTGCCGAGACGATCTACACCAGGCTGCGCGATGCTGGCCATATCGCACGCCGCTCGATCAAGCAGCTTTTCGATCCGGTCAAGCAAATGTTCCTGCCGGATCGCTACATCCGCGGCGAGTGCCCGAATTGCGGCACGCCCGATCAATACGGCGACAACTGCGAGAACTGCGGTGCCACGTACGCACCGACCGATCTGAAGAATCCGCGCTCGGTCATGTCGGGCGCGGAGCCGGTGCTGCGTGATTCCGAGCATTTCTTCTTTGGCGTGGGCCAGTTCGAGAGCCTGCTGCGCGACTGGTTCGCCGGCACGCTCACGCACGGCAAGCCCGTCGCGCATCCGGGCGTCATCGCCAAGCTCGGCGAGTGGCTCAATGCCGAAGGCGGCCTGCGCGACTGGGATATCTCGCGCGATGCGCCGTATTTCGGTTTCCCGATTCCCGATGCGCCGGGCAAGTTCTTCTATGTCTGGCTCGATGCGCCGGTCGGTTATCTCGCAAGCTTCAAGGCGCTTTGCGACATCAAGGGCTATTCGTTCGGCGAGTATCTCGATGCCGACAGTCCGGCCGAGCTGCACCACTTCATCGGCAAGGACATCGTCAATTTCCACGGCCTGTTCTGGCCGGCCATGCTGCATGGCGCGAATTTCCGCGTGCCGACCGCTCTGCACGTCAACGGCTATCTCACCGTCAACGGCGAGAAGATGTCCAAGTCGCGCGGTACGTTCATCCAGGCCAGAACATGGCTCGACGTGGGGCTCAATCCGGAATACCTGCGTTATTACTTCGCGGCCAAATCCTCGGGCGGCGTCGTCGATCTTGATCTGAACCTCGACGATTTCGCCCAGCGCGTCAACGCCGATATCGTCGGCAAGTTCGTCAATATCGCGAGCCGCTGCGCGAAGCTGCTCGAAGCGAATTTCGACAATCGCCTCGCGGCGGATTTCCAATCGATCCGGGCAGGAGCCGATGCGCCGGAATACGAGGGACGCGCAGCAGCAATGCTCGATCTGTGCGCATCGACACTGGTCGAAGCGGTCGAGCATTACGCTCAGGATGATTTCAACCGGGCGCTTGCGAAGATCATGCAGGTCGCCGACCAGGCCAATGCATACATTGCCGATACGGCGCCGTGGGCGTTGGCCAGGGACGCGGCACGCCGTGATGAACTGCACGTTGTCCTGACGACCGGCATCAACCTGTTTCGCGCGATTGCCTGCGCCTTGAAGCCGGCGCTGCCGCGCCTCGTTGCGAATGCCGAGGGTTTCCTCGCCTTGGCCGATGCGCGCTTCGATCGCTTTGGCGAAATCCGGCGCCATCGCTTCGAGCACACGATAAACGCCTACCAGCCGCTCGCCACGCGCGTCGACCCGAAGCAGATCGCCGCGATGATCGAAGCCTCGAAAGACTCGCTTGCGGCTCCGCCGAAACCAGCTGCGGCCGAAGCGAGAACCATCGCGGCTCAAACCGTCCCGGCCGTCGCAGTCAATGCCACGGCTGGAAACCCGGGAGCCTCAAGCACGCCGATATCGATCGAGGATTTTTCCCAGCTCGATCTGCGCGTCGGCAAGGTCATCGAGTGCGTCTTCGTCGAAGGTTCGGACAAGCTGCTGCGCTTCAAGCTCGATGCCGGCGAACTCGGCCAGCGCCAGATCTTCTCGGGTATCCGCGCCGCCTACGCCGAACCGGAAAAACTGATCGGCCGCAACGTCATCTTCATCGCCAACCTCGCCCCTCGCAAGATGCGCTTCGGCCTGTCCGAAGGCATGATCCTTTCGGCCGGCAATGGCGGCGCCGACCTCAAGCTGCTCGACGTCGATGCCGGAGCCGCACCGGGCGCAACGGTTCGGTAGTCATCGCGGATCACGGAGGACGTCATGCGCTGCGTGGAACGTACTTGCGACTATCTCGATGGGTTGGCCCTGGTAGCACTGTTGCGCGCAAATGATCTTGATGCCCATCTGTTCGACGAGAATTTCGTGCGTCTGGATTGGCTCCAGATTTTTGCGTACGGCGGTTTTCGCGTGATGGTTCCCCTCTCCCAATTGGAAATGGCGAGTGGCCTCGCCGAGGCCTATCGAACAGGCGCGCTCCGGTTCGCCGAGGAGGAGTGTGACCATTCATGCTGTCCGCAATGTTCCGGCCTGGAAACCGAGTGGAACCCGCGTCCACGGGACTGGGTGCGATTTGTTCTTTTTCTTTTCGGACCCCTCGGATTGCTGTCCCTGGTTTTCGGACTCGGCTTCACCCACCGGCTCCGCTGCCGAACCTGCCACCATCGCTGGCGTGAAAGGCCTGTTGCATCATTTGGCGAACTTCAATCTCGCGCCGAAGGCGCATTGAACCCGCACAACGCATGAGTGCAAGTCTCGTCGCGAAGATCGACTGCCTGTTGCCGCAAACGCAATGCACGCGTTGCGGCTATCCGGCTTGTCGCCCCTATGCCGAGGCGATCGCGAGCGGCGCGGCCGACATCGATCAGTGCCCGCCGGGCGGCCAGGCCGGTGTCGACGCGCTGGCAGCTCTGCTCGGGCGCGCATCGAAACCCTTGAACGCGGCGTTTGGCATCGAATCCAATCCGACCGTCGCGGTCATCGATGAGAATGTCTGCATCGGCTGCACCAAGTGCATCCAGGCCTGTCCGGTCGATGCGATCGTTGGTTCGGCGAAGCGCATGCACACGATCATCGCCACCGAATGCACGGGTTGCGAGTTGTGCATCCCGCCATGTCCGGTCGACTGCATCGTGATGGTTGCGACTTCGGCCATGCCCCTCATGCGAGCGGAAATACTCGATCGTGCGATCCATTCAAGGCAACGCTTCGAGGCCCGCAACCGGCGTCTGGCGCGCAAGGGCGGCGAGCGCAATTCACGTCGCGAGACAGGGCAACGGATCGATGCGCCACGCGTGGCGCCGATCAGTCGCGATGCGGTGCTTGAAGCGATCGCGCGCGGCAAGGCAAAGCGTGAAGCGATGACAAACCGGACAGACGGATCGTCATCGCAATGAAGCGCGAAAACGTGGTCGAAATGTTCACGCGCCTGCGCGAGTTCAATCCGAAGCCGTCCACGGAACTGGACTACACGAGCCCGTTTGAGTTGCTGATCGCCGTGATTCTTTCGGCACAGGCCACCGACGTCGGCGTCAACAAGGCGACGCGACGGCTGTATCCGCTCGCGAATACGCCACAGGCGATGCTCGATCTTGGTGAGGAGGAACTCAAGCGGCATATCTCGACGATCGGCCTGTTCAACGCCAAGGCGAAGAACGTCATCGCGACGTGCCGGATCCTAGTCGACCGGCATGACGGTCACGTGCCGCGAAATCGTGAAGCACTGGAGGCCCTGCCTGGCGTCGGTCGCAAGACGGCCAACGTCGTCCTCAATACCGCCTTCGGCGAACCGACCATTGCGGTCGACACGCATATCTTCCGCGTCGCCAATCGCACCGGTCTCGCCAAGGGCAAGGACGTGCGCACGGTGGAGGACAAGCTGGTCCGCGTGACGCCCGCGGAGTTCCGTCAGGATGCCCATCACTGGTTGATCCTGCACGGTCGCTACGTGTGCAAGGCGCGCAAGCCCGAGTGCCCGGCCTGTCTGATACGCGACCTGTGCGGCTACCGGCTGAAAACCCCGGCATCGGCATAAAAAAGAGGTGATGCGCGCTGCGCATCACCTCAATCACGACTGGCAGATTGCCGAAAGAGTCGCGGGAGAGCCTTGAGCCTCGAGCGCTTGTGCGCTCCGTTACCAGTAGAACTGCAGGCGGGTCTCGAAGATGTTCGGATCGTCGTCGACATTGCCAGCGGCAGCCGAGCTGTACTTCGAGCTCTTCGCGGCCACGTAGTTGGCCATGATCTTGAAGTTCGAGCGCCAGTAGTAGTTCACGCCGATGGTGATGTTGTGCTCGTCGCCGCCGCGGATCGCGCCATCGCTGAGGTTGGTGTCGTCGTAGCGCAGACCGACCTGCCACATGCCGGCGGATGGATCGTTCGGCAACGGCGTGGTCGGCGTTCCGCTCTTGTAGCCCCAGGTTTCGCCGGTCAGGTTCCACACGCCCGAGACATACCAGCTATCGGCCGTAAAGTCCGGCGCGGTCGTGGCACTGGTGCGTGTCGTGGTCGAGCGCATGTATTCGCCCTGCACCTTGAACGGCCCATCGACCCACGCGCTTTCGAGACCATAGGTACGAATGCGATCGGCGTTGAGGATATTGCCGGTATCGATCAGGCGCCCAGTCGAAAGATCCGCATCCGGACGGACGCGCCAGCGCTGCGTGTCCCTGGCCGTATCGTAGTCGACTGCCGAAACGCCGAAATGAAGCAGGCTGCCGCTATCGACCATCGGCGCGTAGTAGAAGCGGCCGCCAAAGCCCTGGCCCTGGGCGAGATTGCGGGTCAGCTCGCGGCCGAACGCATTGACCGAGTAACCCCAGTTCTTGCCGTCATCGCCGTAGGCAACGCCGACGCGACGCGCAACGCCAAACGTATTGGTGACCATCGCCTTGGAAATGAAATCGTTGTTCTTGGTGCTGCTCAGCTCTTCAAGGCTGTTCGGCTGCTTGAACTGGCCGACCATCAGGTAGTTCGAGCCGATCTTCCACTTCACGTTCGCATCGAGGAACTTGTTGGCCTTCGCATCGAAGCCGAGCACCCAGTCGAACATCGTGCCCTTGCCCTTGAGGACCAGTTCGGCCCGGCGCATCTCGAACTCCTGGTCCTTGCCGTCACCGCCATTCCCCAGCGTTCCGCCGAGATCCTGCATGTCATTGTGGTACCAGTTGCCATCGGCCTGGACGAGGCCTTCAAAACTGACTTCGTACGGACCGATCACATCGATGGCGATCTCGGCCTGGGCCTGCCCGGCCAGGGTTGCGATGATTGCCGCGGCAAGCAGTCGTGGGGCAAGACGTTTCATTGTTGAAATCTCATGAGTGGGAGGGAAGGCTTCGAACGCCGCAATTCGGTCGTCCGTGGCTGCGCAGGGTATTGACGATTTGTTACGGTCACGTTGCAGGCCAATAGCGCAAATATTTCAGTTGATCGCACGGGCGGACGCTGCAGCAGTCACGCAGGACACCAAGGCCGGACCGATCGGCTATCCTTTGCGCATGCCCAACAACCCATCCGTTGTCCGCATCGCCGAGCGATTTCGCGGATTCCTGCCCGTCGTCGTCGATGTCGAGACTGGCGGTTTCGATGCCGAGCGCGATGCCCTGCTCGAGATCGCAGTCGTCGTGATCGGCATGGACGATCGCGGTTTCGTGTTTCCGCAACCCGCGGTTTCGACCCATGTGGAACCGTTTCCAGGCGCGAACATCGATCCGCGCGCGCTCGAGATCACCGGCATCGATCCCGATCATCCATTCCGCAATGCACTCGAAGAGCGCGCGGCCCTCGACCACATCTTCGCCCCGGTACGCCAGGCGATGCGCAGTTCGGACTGCCAGCGCGCGATCCTGGTCGGTCACAACGCCGCGTTCGACCTCGGATTCCTCAATGCCGCGGTACGCCGGACTGGCCACAAGCGCAATCCATTCCACCCATTCAGCAATTTCGATACGGTGACCCTGGCAGGTCTGGCCTATGGGCAGACCGTGCTGGCCCGCGCCGTGGCGGCATCAGGCAGCAGCTGGGATCCGGCCCAGGCGCATTCGGCGGTTTATGACACCGAGCGCACCGCAGAATTGTTCTGCAAGATCATCAATCGCTGGAAGCACATGTCGGATATTGCAGCCGGCGAGGATCGGACTGACGAATCGGAACTCGAACTCGATCCGCATTGATCCTGGCGGTCCCTGGCCGCATCCTGTTGCACATGCCCATCTACCAATACGTCGCCGACCTTGCCGGCTGTCCCCGCTGCAGGGACGGGATCGAACTGCTGCAACGGCTGTCCGACCCGGCTCTGGAAGCGTGCCCGGACTGTCATGCGCCCGTTCACCGCGTCATCAGTGCTGCACAGGTGATCTCGGGGCAAAGCCATCGCACCAGCGAAAGCCATGCAGGAAAGCATGGTTTCACCCAATACAAGCGCGCCGGCAAGGGCGTCTACGAGAAGACCGTGGGCAAGGGACCCGACTACATAAGCGGCAGTTAGGAAATGGCGCCGGCCATGCGCCGCAAACCTGCCTGCGCAGAATCCGGGGAGTGCTTCAATTCCCTTGATTTCGATCCGTTTTATCTTGCCCCGGATGCTGAATATTCAGCACATGCGATGACATTCGGGGAAGAACGGCGACCATGCGTTGCCTGCCCACCCTTCATTTTTCATTCCTGCTCCTGTAACACGACTGCAACCTTGCCGGGCTACAAAGTGCGCCTCCGCATTCTTCGTTGCCCATCCCCAAGGAGTTGCCAGCGTGACTATCTCGATCAGAATAAGTGCAGCCGTACTCGGAATCGCTTCGGTGCTCGGCGTCAACGCAGCGCAAGCTGCGGAAGTCACCGGTGCCGGCGCATCCTTCGTCTTTCCGCTGATGTCCAAGTGGTCGGCCGACTACAACGCCGCAACGCAGAACAAGATCAACTACCAGTCGATCGGTTCGAGCGGCGGCATCGCCCAGATCAAGGCCGGCACGGTCGACTTCGGTTCGTCCGACAAGCCGCTGGACTCGAAGGAACTTGCCGAGGCGGGCCTGATCCAGTTTCCGTCGGTGATCGGCGGCGTGGTCCCGGTCGTCAATGTCGCAGGGATCGATGCCGGCAAGCTGAAGCTTACCGGTCCGTTGCTGGCCGACATCTTCCTCGGCAAGGTCACCAAGTGGAACGATCCGGCCATCGCTTCGATCAACGACGGCCTGTCCCTGCCCGATGGCAAGATCACGATCGTGCATCGTTCGGATGGATCGGGCACGACCTTCAACTTCGTCAACTACCTCTCCAAGGTGAGCACGGAATGGAAGAGCAGCGTGGGCGAAGGCACCTCGGTGCAGTGGCCGGCCGGCCTCGGCGGCAAGGGCAATGAAGGCGTTGCCGCGTATGTGAAGCAGGTCAAGAACGCGATCGGCTATGTCGAACTGTCCTACGCACTGCAGAACAAGATGTCCTACACGCTGATGCAGAACGCTGACGGAACATTCGTCACGCCGAGCGCCGAGTCGTTCGCCGCCGCTGCGGCGAGCGCCGACTGGAAGAATGCGACCGACTTCAGCCTCGTCATCACCAATGCCCCGGGTGCAGGCTCCTGGCCGATCACCGCCACGAACTTCATCCTGATGCACGCGCAAGCCAAGGATGCCGACCGCGCCAAGGCTGCCCGCGAGTTCTTCTCCTGGGCCTACCAGGACGGCAAGACCCAGGCGTCGGCGCTCGACTACGTGCCCTTGCCCGACAGCCTCGTCGAGCAGATCAAGGCGTACTGGGCCGACCGCATCAAGTAAGCCGCATACGTCTCCTGAAGCACCCGGAAACCGCCGGTTTCCGGGTGCCGAAGCGGGTCCAACTTCAGGACGGATGGCCGGGCTGACATAATGTCCGGCAATACTCGTTCATATCGTCCTGACCGGGCAGACGCCGGCGGGAACTTTCATTGCGCGGCCTTCACATGACGACGATCGCAGCTCGCGGCTCCGTATCCAGACCCCAGTCCCGCCGTGACGAACTCCAGGACAAGGGATTCCGTTACGTTCTCGCCATCACCGCCTTCTTCGTCCTGATCGCGCTCGCCGGTGCCGCGCTGTCGATGCTCTGGGGCGGACGCGAGGTCCTCGAGAAGGAAGGCCTGGGCTTTTTCTTCTCCGCAGAATGGAACCCGGTCGAAAACCGCTACGGCGCCCTCGTTCCGATCTACGGAACCCTGGTCACCGCGGTAATCGCGATGCTCATCGCGGTGCCGGTCAGTTTCGGGATCGCCATCTATCTCACCGAAGTCGCACCCATCTGGCTGCGCACTCCGGTCGGCTCGGCCATCGAATTGCTCGCCGGCATCCCGTCGATCATCTACGGCATGTGGGGTCTTTTCGTGCTCGTGCCGGTCATGACCGAATACGTGACGCCCTGGCTCAATGACCATCTCGGCACCCTGCCGCTGATCGGACCGCTTTTCCAGGGCCCGCCGATCGGCATTGGCATGCTCACCGCCGGCTTCGTACTTGCGATCATGGTCATCCCGTTCGTCACCGCCGTGATGCGGGATGTTTTCCTGACCGTGCCGACACGGCTCAAGGAATCGGCCTACGCGCTTGGCGCCACCAAATGGGAAGTGATCTGGGACGTTGTCCTGCCGTACACGAAATCGGCGGTCATCGGCGGCGTCTTCCTCGGCCTCGGTCGTGCCCTTGGCGAGACCATGGCGGTCGCCTACGTGGTCGGCAATACCGTGCGCTTCTCGGGCTCGCTGCTCGAACCCGGCACGACCATCGCGGCGCTGATCGCGAACGACTTTGCCGAGGCCACCGACACCTACCGATCGGCACTGCTGCTGCTCGGTTTCGTCCTCTTCATCGTCACGTTCTTCGTGCTCGCGATCGCGCGCCTCATGCTGATGCAATTGTCCCGGCGCGAGGGCGTGAAATGAACGCAGCGGCTTCCTCCCCGATCGACAAGGCGAACGTCGCCGAGCGGCTGTACCGCCGGCGCAACATCATCAACCGCATGGCCATCGTGATGTCCTGCGTGGCGGCCGTATTCGGCCTGTTCTTCCTCACCTGGATCCTGTGGACGACGGTCAGCAAGGGGCTGGGCGGCATCAGCATTGCGCTGTTCACCGAGATGACACCACCTCCCCAGCAGGCCGGTGGTCTCGCCAACGCGTTCTTCGGCAGCATGATGATGTGCGGCCTGGCGATCCTGATCGGCACGCCGCTTGGCATCGCCGCGGGCACCTGGCTGGCCGAGTACGCCGGTGCGCGCAAGATCGGCCTGGTCATCCGCTTCGTCAACGACATCCTGCTCTCGGCGCCGTCGATCGTGCTCGGATTGTTCGTCTACACGCTGGTCGTCGCCCAGATGGGCGGCGGATTCTCGGCCATCGCCGGCGCGATCGCGCTGGCCTTCATCGTGCTCCCCGTCGTCGTGCGCACGACCGATGAAATGTTGCGCCTGGTGCCCGCGCAGATGCGCGAGGCAGCGCTGTCGCTCGGCGTGCCGCAATGGAAGGTGATCGTGCAGGTGCTTTATCGCGGTGCTTCGGCAGGCATCGTCACGGGCATCATCCTCGCCCTGGCACGCATCAGTGGTGAAACGGCGCCACTCCTGTTCACCGCATTCGGCAACCAGTACTGGAGCGCGGACCTGACCCAGCCCATGGCGAGCGTGCCGGTCGTGATGAACCAGTTCACGGCCAGCCCGTATGAATCCTGGCAGACGCTTGCATGGGCCGGCGCCCTCGTCCTCACCTTCTTCGTACTGGTGCTCAGCTTGATCGCGCGGGCCATCCTTCTCAGGAACAAGATCAGCCATGACTGACCTCAATTTTTCCATGTCGGCCCCGGTGGTAGCCGCGAGTGGTCGCAAGTCCGCGCTGGCCACGACGCCGAAGATGAGCGCGAAGCACGTCAACTTCCACTACGACCGCTTCCACGCGCTGAAGGATGTGAGTTTCGATATCGCCGAGAAGCGCGTCACTGCGTTGATCGGCCCCTCGGGCTGCGGTAAATCGACCTTGCTGCGCATCTTCAATCGCATCTACGCGATCTACCCGAAACAGGAAGCCGCTGGCGAAATCATCCTCGACGGCGAGAACATCCTCGATCCGAAGTATTCGCTCAATCGCTTGCGCGGCAAGGTCGGCATGGTCTTCCAGAAGCCCGTGCCGTTCCCGATGTCGATCTACGAGAATATCGCGTATGCGATACGCCATTACGAAAAGCTCAAGAAGCCCGACATGGATGCGCGCGTGGAGCAGGCGCTGCGCCAGGGCGCGCTCTGGGATGAAGTCAAGGACAAGCTCAAGCAGAGCGCGCTCGGGCTTTCCGGCGGACAACAGCAGCGCCTGTGCATCGCACGCGCGGTTGCGCTCAAGCCGGAAGTGCTGCTGCTCGATGAACCGACCTCCGCACTCGATCCGATCGCGACCGGCAAGATCGAACAGCTGATCGCCGAACTCACCGAGGATTTCACCATCGCGATCGTCACCCACAACATGCAGCAGGCCGCACGCTGTTCGGATTTCACTGCCTTCATGTATCTGGGAGAGCTGGTCGAGTTCGGTGAAACCGAAAAGCTCTTCACGCAACCCACGAAGCAGCAGACCGAGGACTACATCACCGGCCGCTTCGGCTAAGGAATTCCCCATGACCAACCAACTCGGCGAACATATCGTGAAAAGCTACGACGAGGAACTGGCACGCCTGACCAGCGAGATCCAGCGCATGGGCGATCTTGCCCTGAATGAACTCGAAGCGGCGATCGCCGCCGTGGTCGAGCGCGACAGCGATGCCGCCGAGCGCATCGTCGCCAGCGACAAGGAGGTCGACAACCTCGAACACGAAGTCAGTCAGGATGTCGTCCGCCTGCTCGCCCTGCGCCAGCCGATGGCACGCGACCTGCGCGAAGTACTTGCCGCCCTGCGCATCTCATCGGATATCGAACGCATCGGCGACTACGCCGCCAACGTCGCCAAGCGCGCGATCGCGTTGAACCGCGTCGAGCTCGTGCGCCCGGTGTTCAGCCTGCCGCGCCTCGCCAAGCTGGCCGGCGAGATCATCAGTGAAGTCCTGATCGCCTACCGCGACCGCGATGCCGATCGCGCCCTGCTCGCCTGGGCACGCGACGAGGAACTCGACGGCCTGTACACCGGCATGTTCCGCGAGCTCCTGACCTACATGATGGAAGACCCGCGCAACATCACGGCATGCACGCATCTGCTTTTCATGGCCAAGAACATCGAGCGCATCGGGGACCACGCGACCAATATCGCCGAGAACATCTACTTCATCGTGCACGGCACCCAGATCGCGCAGGTCCGCCGCAAGGGCGACACGACGGCATCTCTGGTGGCCCGCGTCGCGGACGACAAATCGAAACCGGCGCATTGATCCGGCCCGTGGATGCCGTTTGCCCTGAACGGCTTTCAAGCGGTTTGCGGGCCGCATCAACAAGCTGACTTTCCGCCGCTGCAAAGCCCTCTCCCACTGGCAGAGGAATTGGGCTGAGGGCCCTGGCGGAGCATGCGGGTGAGATTCGGAGCAACGGTTCATTCCCGCGCTTCGCTCATCCCCTCATCCAGCCATCCAGGCCACGTCCCGCCCTGGGCAGGAAGGAGAGCGCTCCGTCCAAGACCGGGAGCCAGGGCCAATCAGGCGCAGCGAGGCTTGACCTCGGGCGCCTCCCGGTCGAGTCTGTGCGCGGGTCGCGCAGATCGCGCGGCGGGAGCACGCGAGTGATTGCAGGCTGGGTCCTGATGCTGGTTTCGCTGGCCTACGTGGCCATGTTGTTCGGCATCGCGTATTTCGGCGACTCGCGACCGCTCTACCCGACACGGCCCGCCCTGAGGCCCGTCGTCTACAGCCTTGCGCTGGCCGTGTACTGCTCGTCATGGACTTTCTACGGCGCGGTCGGCAGTGCCGCGCAATCGAGCCTTTCGTTCCTGCCGATCTATCTGGGTCCGATCCTGCTGTTCGTTTTCGGCAGCGGACTGCTGCAACGATTGATCCGGGTCGCGAAAGCCAACAACATCACTTCGATCGCGGATTTCATCGGCTCGCGGTTCGGCAAGTCGCATGCGCTCGGCGCACTGGTCACGATCATTGCAGTGACCGCGGCGATCCCGTACATCGCCCTGCAGTTCAAGGCGGTTGCGCTCAGCGTCGGTATCCTCAGCGGTGGCCAGTCATTGCGCGAACACGTTCCACTGCTGAACGATTCAGCCCTCTATGTGGCGATCATGCTGGCCCTGTTCGCGATCCTGTTCGGAACGCGGCGAATCGATGCCACCGAGCACCACCATGGCTTGATGCTGGCCATTGCGGCCGAGTCGGTGATGAAGCTGGTCGCCTTCGTGGCTGTAGGTCTCTACGCACTGAACATGCCGACGGCCGACACTCCGGGCAGGATCGGCATTTTTGCCGAGATCGCCCGCGATGGCCTGCCTTCAGGTTTCTTCGCGCAAACCCTGCTCGCCTTCACCGCGATGTTCTGCCTGCCCCGGCAGTTCCAGGTCGGTGTAGTCGAATGCGAGGATCCGGCCGATGTTCCGAAGAGCCGGTTCCTGTTTCCGGTCTACCTGGCAATCATCTGCGTGCTGGTCCTGCCGATCGTCGATGCAGGTCGCGAAGCCGCCGCTGGCGCCGGTATCAGCCCGGATGCGCTGCTGCTCTGGCTGCCGCTGTCGCACGCCGACAATGGTCTCGCCATTCTTGCCTACGTCGGGGGTTTTTCCGCCGCGACCGGCATGGTCATCGTCGCGTCCGTGGCATTGGCGACGATGATTTCGAACGATCTTGTCATGCCTGCCCTGTTGCGCGTGCGCGCACTCAAGCTCGACCAGCGCAACGATGTCTCGGCGATCGTGCTGCGCATCCGCCGCGTCGCGATCGTCATGCTTGCACTGATGGCGTTCGCCTACTACCGCGCGATCTCGCAATCCCAGGGGCTGGCCGCGATCGGCCTGCTCGCATTCGCCGCCGTCGCCCAGTTCGCGCCCGCGATCATTGCCGGACTCTACTGGCGCGGTGCGAGCCGGCGCGGAATCCTCAGTGGACTGGTGATCGGCTTTGCCTTGTGGATCTACACCCTGCTCCTGCCGAGCATGGCCACCGCAGCGTGGGTCGACGCGACATGGGTGGACCATGGCCTGTTCGGCCAGGCATGGTTGCGCCCGCGCGCGCTCTTCAACCTGAGCGGCTGGGATCCGATCACGCATGGCACGTTCTGGTCGCTGCTCGCGAATATCGGCGCCTGCGTTTTCGTCTCGTTGCGATTCCGTCCCAGTGTCGAGGAACGCCTGCGTGCCGCAAGCTTCCTCGACGCCGGACCCGATCGGGGCTCGGCCGCGGCAGGCGAATGGCGCGGACGTGTCAGCATTGCCGATCTGCGCGTGATCACCGGGCGGATTCTCGGCGAGCAGAATGCGGGCAATGCTTTCCAGGAATACGCAACGAGCGTCGGAAGCACGCTTGACGAGAGCGCCGCAGCGGATCGCGCGATGCTCCAGTACACCGAGCGCCTGCTCGCGGCGGCGATCGGTTCGGCCTCGGCGAGACGCATGTTGACCACGGCGCTGCGCGGTACCGGCCTCGATTTCAGCGAAGCGGTCGCCTTGCTCGACGAAGCGTCGCAGGAACTGCGCTTCAATCGCGAACTGCTTTCCACGACCCTGGAAAACATTTCGCAGGGCATCAGCGTCGTCGATGCCGAGATGCGCATGGTTTCGTGGAACCGGCGCTATCTAGAGATGTTCGACTATCCGGACGGGCTGGTCTATGTCGGTCGGCCGATCGCCGACCTGATCCGCTACAACGCCGAGCGCGGTGAATGCGGTCCGGGCGAAGTGGACGAGCATGTGATCAAGCGCCTGCGTCACATGCGCGCCGGCACGGCGCACGTGTTCCAGCGCGAGCGTGCCGATGGCAGCGTGCTCGAGATGCGCGGACAGCAGCTGCCCGGCGGCGGGTTCGTCACGACATTCACCGATGTCAGTGACTACAAGAAAGTCGAGCTGGCCCTGATCAACGCCAACGAGACGCTCGAACAGCGCGTCACGCAACGCACCGTCGAATTGACCGAGGCGCTCGACGCCCAGGAACAGGCCAAGCTCGAAGCGCAATCGGCCAACCTGTCCAAATCCCGATTCCTCGCAGCGGCGAGCCATGACCTGCTGCAACCGCTCAACGCGGCGCGCCTGTTCACTTCGGCACTGCGCCACCAGCCGAACCTCGATGCGGAATCCGCGCAGCTGGCCGAGCGCATCGATACTGCATTCCGCGTCGCCGAGGACCTGCTCGAATCGCTGCTCGAGAGCTCGCGCCTCGATGCCGGAAAGTACCTGCCCGAGATCAGCGAGATCGCCATCGCCGACCTGATCGAACCGCTGGTCCAGCAATTCTCGCTGCTGGCAAGACGGCGCGGGCTGGACTTCCGCGTCATCCCGAGTCGCGCGGTGATCCGCAGCGATCCCCACCTGCTCCGCCGCATCCTGCAGAACTTCTGTACCAACGCGCTGCGCTACACGCGCACGGGACGGGTCGTCCTTGGCGTACGTCATGAAGGCGACGATGTGCGCATCGAGCTCTGGGACACGGGACTGGGAATCGCGCACGAGCAACTGCAGCAGATTTTCGACGAGTTCCATCGCGTCGATGGCGCCTCGCCCTGGGGTGAACAGGGGCTGGGCCTGGGCCTGTCGATCTGCGAGCGCATCGCGCGCATCCTCGGCCACCCGTTGCGCGTGCGCTCCTGGCCCGATCACGGCAGTTGCTTCGCGATCCAGGTTCCGCGCGTGCGCATGCGCAACCGCGATGAATTCACCCCGCCACGAAGCACCGCTCTCGCCGGTGAGTTGCGCGCGCTGCATGTGCTGTGCCTGGACAACGAGCCGAGCATCCTCGAAGGCATGTCATCCCTGCTGACGCGCTGGGGGCTGAGCTGTGACCTGGCAGCGAATCGGGAAGAAGCGCTGCAGGCACTGCTCCGGCGCAAGCCCGATCTGATCCTCGTCGATCTTCACCTCGGCAGCGGTCCCGATGGCATCGAGGTTCTCGGCGAACTGCTGGGCCACTGCGATCCGGCGCCGCGCGCCGCCCTGATCACCGCAGACGCAAGTCCAGAACTCAAGCAGCGCGCCAAATCGATTGGCCTGACCGTGCTGCTCAAGCCGGTTCGCCCTGCGGCGCTGCGCGCCCTGCTCTCGGCCTATTCGCGCCGCTCCCGCACGAGCCTCGCGCACCCCTCCGTGAACACGGCTGCCGACATCGGCATGGAAGCCGCTCCGGCGCGCATCGACTGATCCGGCGCGACACTGCTGTGGCTGTGCCGGCAGCGGATCGATGCGCCACTAACGCGTGATCGGAGGTCCCCGCTGACTTTCAACCGGCAGCAGACGCCGGATGTGCTCCACCGGGCGAGAACGCATCCGGATCGAGCGCGAGCTGGCTTGCCGCCAACGCGACCTGGGTGCGGTTGTTGCAACCCAGTTTGCGCATGATCGCAGTCATGTGCGCCTTGATCGTCGCCTCGGAAACACCCAGTTCGTACGCGATCTGCTTGTTCAACAGGCCATCCGCCAGCATGGTCAGCACGCGGAACTGGTGCGGCGTCAGCTCGGCGATGCGGGCCGCGGCCTCGGCTTCGGCATCGCGCAGTTCACCACTGGCGCCAGCCATCCGCGAAGGCAGCCAGATCTCGCCGTCGAGTACTGCGCGGATTGCACTGACGATGCTCTCGCCGGCGAGCGATTTCGGTATGTATCCAGCCGCACCATGCGCGAGCGCGCGCCGCGCCACGTCGGTTTCCTCGTGCGCAGAAACGATGATGACCGGAAGCTGGGGCCACTGGCCACGCAGGTGCGCCAATGCCGAGAAACCGCGCGCACCCGGCATGTGCAGGTCGAGCAGGAGCAGGTCGGCGTCGGGATGCGCGTCGACCAGGGCCAACAAGGCCGGCACGCTGTCGGCCTGCAGCAGGTTGGCCGTCGGAATCGCCTGTGCCGCGGCACGACTCAAGGCGTCACGGAACAGCGGATGATCATCGGCGATCAGGATTTCAGGCACGATGCCCTCCTCGCCGAGTCGGATGTCGACGCTAAACTACTCTGCGATCGCTGCATGCTGACGGACATCTTCTACTCGCGGATCATGCGCTCGTCGACGAGACTCCTGACCACCGACGGATCCGCCAGGGTCGAGGTATCACCGAGTTGATCGGGCGCGTTCTCGGCGATCTTGCGCAGGATGCGGCGCATGATCTTGCCCGATCGCGTCTTCGGCAATCCCGGCGCCCATTGCAGGTAGTCCGGCGTCGCGATCGGCCCGATCTCCTTGCGCACCCATGCGATCAGTTCCTTGCGCAGGCCCTCGGTTTGCTCCACGCCCACCTTGAGGGTGACATAGGCATAGATGCCCTGGCCCTTGATGTCGTGAGCGCAGCCGACCACGGCCGCCTCGGCGACGTTCGGATGCGCCACGAGGGCACTCTCGACCTCGGCTGTTCCAAGTCGATGCCCGGATACGTTGATGACGTCATCGACGCGCCCGGTGATCCAGTAGTAGCCGTCCTCGTCGCGACGCACGCCGTCGCCAGTGAAGTAGTTCCCCGGATAGGTGCGGAAGTAGGTGTCGATGAAACGCTGATGATCGCCATACACGGTGCGCATCTGACCCGGCCACGAATCGGTCAGGATCAGGTTGCCCTCGGTGGCGCCTTCGAGCACGTTGCCGTTCGCATCGACGATCGCCGGCCGCACGCCGAAGAAGGGCATGCAGGCGGAGCCCGGCTTGAGATCGGTTGCGCCAGGCAAGGGCGAGATCAGGATGCCGCCGGTTTCGGTCTGCCACCAGGTGTCCACGATCGGGCAGCGATTTTCACCGACGACGCGGAAGTACCACTCCCAGGCTTCCGGATTGATCGGTTCACCGACCGAGCCGAGCAGGCGAATGCTCGCACGCGAGGTCTTCTTGACCGGCGCCTCTCCTTCGCGCATCAGCGCGCGGATCGCGGTCGGCGCGGTATAGAAGATCGTCACCTTGTGCTTGTCGACAACCTGCCAGAAACGCGAGCTGTCCGGATGATTCGGCACGCCTTCGAACATCACCGTGGTCGCACCGTTGGCGAGTGGACCGTAGACGAGATAGCTGTGCCCGGTCACCCAGCCGACATCGGCCGTGCACCAGTAGACGTCGTCTTCGCGCAGGTCGAAGACGCACTCATGCGTATAGCTGGCGTGCACGAGATAGCCGCCGGTCGTATGCAGGACGCCTTTCGGTGCGCCGGTGGAACCCGATGTGTAGAGAATGAACAGCGGATGCTCGGCCTCGCACGGCAGCGGATCGTGCCGGGTGGATTGCCCGTCGATCAGCGTGTGCCACCAGCGGTCGCGCGGCACCTGCATGTCGACCGGACTGCCGGTACGACGGACCACCAGCACGGTCTCGACGCTGTTCGTATTCGGTCGTTCGAGCGCCGCATCGACATTGGTCTTCAGCGCCACATGCTTGCCGCCGCGCAGCCCTTCATCGGCGGTTATCACGAGTTTGCACTGGCTGTCTGCGATGCGGCTGGCCAGCGAATCCGGCGAGAAGCCACCGAACACGATCATGTGGATCGCACCGATGCGCGCGCATGCGAGCATGGCCACGGCTGCCTCGGGGATCATCGGCAGGTAGATCGCCACGCGATCACCCTTGACCACCCCGAGCTTGGTCAGCAGGTTCGCCGCACGACAGACATCGGCATGCAGCTCCTTGTAGCTGATGCGGCGCGATTCCGCCGGATCGTCCCCTTCCCAGATGATCGCGGTCTTGTCGCCGCGCGTGGCCAGGTGGCGGTCCAGACAATTCGCCGACACGTTGAGCGCACCATCCTCGTACCAGCGGATGTGCAGGTCGCGGGGGTCGAACGAGACATCCTTGACCTTCGTATAAGGGGTCATCCAGTCGAGACGCTTGCCGACTTCACCCCAGAATTTCGCTGGATCTGCAATCGAATCGGCATACAGCCGGGCATAACCTGCCTTGTCGATTCGCGCCTTGGCGGCAAATCCAGCAGGGACGGGATGCAACTGCGACATGGGAACCTCCAGACTTCAAATGCTGCAATGCACCTGATAATGCCACGCGCAATCCTCCCGGTGGCACGACGCGCGACTTTGGTCTCGTATAGACCAATGGCTAATGGTGGCTGAACGGATGCTTGCCCATGCTCGGCACGCCACCAAGGGGAGGAGTGTCATCATGATCAAGAAGTTCACCGGACTGCGCCTGTCTGCGCTTTCACTGGCTTGTCTCATGGCCATGCCGGGCATCGCCATGGCAAACGAAGCACGCGAGCAGGCGCTCGAACAACGCATCAACGACCTCGAGAAACAGTTGCAGAGCCTCGCCGCGGAAATCCGCGCGCAACGCGAAGCGGCCCCGGTCGCCGCCGCGCCGGCCTTGCCTGCAGGCAAGCTGCCGATCCAGTTGACCACGCTGACGCCGGGATCGCCCAGCGGGACCACGGTCAAGATCGGCGGTTTCATCAAGGCCGATTTCATGGCAACCAAGGCCAGCGACGGCCAGCTTGCCGATGGCGCCGTCGGGCGTGCCCTGTACGTGCCAGGCCAGACTCCGGTGGGCGGCGAGAGCTCCGACGTCGACTACGATGCACACGCCAAATTCTCGCGCTTCAACATCGGTGTCGACACGATCACCGATGGCGGCGACAAGGCTGGCGCCTTCGTCGAGATGGATTTCTTCGGCAACGCGCTCGGCACCCAGGTCGCGACCAATACCTACGGCGTAACCGTCCGCCACGCCTATGCCTACTGGAACAACTGGCTGGCAGGCCAGACCTGGTCGAACTTCATGGATACCGCGGCGCTTCCCGATTCGGTCGACTTCATCGGACCGACCGACGGCGTCCTGTTCGTGCGCCAGTCGCAGATTCGCTACACGAGCGGCGGTTTCTCGGCATCGCTCGAGAATCCCGAAACCACGATCATCCCGAACGGCGGTGGCGGCACGATCCAGTCGGATCGCGGCGCATTGCCCGACCTGACCCTGCGCTACGGCTGGAAAGGTGACTGGGGCAGCTTCGGCCTCGGCGCCTTGTTCCGCAGCCTCGACATCGATCGCGCTGCAACCGCCACTGCATCGGAGATCAGCGACAGCGAGGGCGCGTTCGCCTTCACGGTCGGTGGCAAATGGGTGCTCGGCAAGCACGACGACCTTCGCTACCAGCTCACCGCGGGCGATGGCGTGAGCCGCTACATCGGTCTCGGCATCACTGGCGATGCCGCGCTCAGTTCGACGGGCGACCTCGATGCGATCGGTGGCACAGCGGGCTATGTCGCCTGGCGTCACGTCTACTCGCCGAAGCTGCGATCGAACCTGATCTATGCACGCAGCCAGTACGACAACCCGATCGACCTGACCGGAACCGGCGTCAACGAGTCCGTGCAGAGTTTCCGGATCAACCTGTTCTATTCACCGATGCCCAAGCTCGATGTCGGCGTCGAATTGATGCGCGCCAATCGTGAACTCGAAAGCGGAGTCGATGGCTCCCTGACCCGCCTGCAGTTCACGACCAAGTACTCATTCTGAGGGGAATACGAACATGGCAAACCCGGCAACCGCAGCACCGCTCACCCAGGGTCACAAGAAAGTCATCTTCGCATCCAGCCTCGGCACGGTGTTCGAGTGGTATGACTTCTACCTCTATGGCTCACTCGCGGCAATCATCGCCAAGCAGTTCTTCACGGCACTGAATCCGACCAGCGGCTTCATCTTCGCCCTGCTCGCCTTCGCCGCAGGCTTCGCCGTACGACCTTTCGGCGCGCTGCTGTTCGGTCGCCTCGGCGACATGATCGGGCGCAAGTACACCTTCCTCGTGACAATCGTGATCATGGGTCTTTCGACCTTCCTGGTCGGCGTCCTGCCCAACTATGCAACCCTCGGCGTGGCCGCGCCGATCATCCTCATCACGTTGCGGTTGTTGCAGGGCCTCGCCCTTGGCGGCGAATACGGAGGTGCAGCGACCTACGTCGCCGAGCACGCGCCGAACGGCAAGCGGGGCCTGTACACGAGCTTCATCCAGACCACCGCGACACTCGGCCTGTTCCTTTCCCTGCTCGTCATCCTCGGTTGCCGCTACTACTTCGGCAAGGACGATTTCGAGGCGTGGGGCTGGCGCATTCCGTTCCTGCTCTCGTTCGTCCTGCTGATGATTTCAGTGTGGATTCGCCTGCAGCTAGCCGAATCACCGCTGTTCCAGCAGATGAAGAACGAGGGCAGGACCTCGAAGGCGCCACTGACCGAAAGCTTCATGACCAAGAACAGCCGCATCGTGATCCTGGCCCTGCTTGGCGCGACCGCCGGCCAGGCCGTGGTCTGGTATGCGGGACAGTTCTATGCCTTGTTCTTCATCACGCAGACGCTGAAGATCGAAGCCACCAGCGCCAACCTGATGATCGCCGGAGCACTCGCCCTCGGCACGCCGTTCTTCATCGTGTTCGGCTGGCTCTCCGACAAGATAGGACGCAAGCCAATCATCATGGCTGGCTGCCTGCTTGCCGCGCTGACCTATTTTCCGATCTTCAAGGGATTGACCCACTACGGCAATCCGGCGATCGAAGCCGCTGCGCAAACCAGCCCCGTCGTCGTCGTCGCTGATCCGGATGCGTGCAGCTTCCAGTTCAATCCGGTCGGCACGACCAAGTTCACCACCTCGTGCGATATCGCCAAGAGCGCGCTGGCCCGCAGCGGCACGCCTTACGCGAACGAGACGGTTCCGACCGGTTCGGTTGCGAGCATCAAGATCGGCTCGACCACGGTGGCCTCGTATGAAGCGTCTGGTCTGGTGGGTGATGCCGCCAAGGCCGAGGCGGATCGTTTCGCGGGCGAAGTGAAGGCTGCACTGGCTTCGGCAGGCTATCCCGAGAAGGCGGATCCGGCACGCATCAACACACCGATGGTGCTGTTCCTGCTGACCGTGCTCGTCGTCTACGTGACCATGGTGTACGGGCCGATTGCGGCATGGCTGGTCGAGTTGTTCCCGACCCGCATCCGCTACACCTCGATGAGCCTGCCCTACCACATCGGCAACGGCTGGTTCGGCGGATTCCTGCCGACCATCTCGTTCGCCCTCGTCGCAGCCACCGGCAACATCTACCAGGGCCTCTGGTACCCCGTGATCATCGCGGTGATGACCCTGGTCATCGGCACCTTGTTCCTTCCGGAAACCAAGGACGTCGATATCTCCAAGTGACGATCTGTCCCGAGAGAGTCTGTCCAGTCAAGCGGACAGACTGACAGTCGCGCGGACTCTCCCCCCTGCGCGAAGTGACGGAGGTCGGATCGCAAGATCCGGCCTCTTTTTTTTGACGCTTTCTGGATACTCAGTTACGATCCAGGTCGCACTCGCGCGTACCTGGCCGTCGTGCGACGGCGAACAGCACTACGCGCACCGTGCCGGGGCCAACGCTGTCGAGGACCCGCGAAAGCCGGCGCAGGCATCCATCGCAACACATCACTCAAGGCGAGTTCGTCGTTGCGGAGTCGGTTGCGTTGTCTGGCGGATCCTTTTCCGCATTCCCGTCCCAACGTTGCTGGGCAGCAGCGCGGTCCCACGGCGGCAACGGCTCAAGCTTCACGTTGACCGAAACCAGCGCCGGAACGTGCTCCTTGAACAGCGCCAGGTCACTGGCTGACCGATCGTCGATGACGACATCCCACGAGTGACTGATCATTCCGGTGGCAGCTTGATCGACAAGCGGAATGACGGCCCCTGCGCGAAATTCACCTTCGCGCCGCTCGCGCATGATCGCAGCCACGTGTCCGAAATAACTCACGGAATCCTCCTCGACTTCAAAATCGGCGACGACAGGAATGAAGAAATTGCCGACGAACGGAAACGCGGCAGCGATACCGGATATTCCTTCGAGATGGTAACGCCCCGGCGACAAAGCGAGGCTGGCGAGATAGAGCTGCCTCCCATTCGATTCGACCGCAGCGGTCTTCTTGTTCAACTGGAAGCGCAGCGAAGGTTCCTTGGCACCCCAAGTCAGGTCGGTCACCCAGACGATTGCCGGAAACGGCTGATAGCGACTGTCGTCGGCCCGGGAAACCTCGATCGTCATCAACGCGATGGATTTCGTCGAAGTACTGAGGGCACCCTGCCCCTTCTGCAGGGCCATGGTCTGGATGTTGACGCAGCCGGAACACATCGCTATCGCAACGAGAACAAGGATCCTGCGCATCATCGCCACTACTCCCCATGCCGCATTTGGAAACCATCACAAAGGCAAATTACGCCCTTGTCTCGATCGCACCGTTCGAATTCGAAGGTCCTGGGGCATCAGCCAGGAACAGGACATGGCGGAGAGAGTGTCCTCCCAACTTGAATTTATCGCGATTTGTTTCAGACCACCTTACCCCGCAAATATCCCTATAAAATATGGCTATATGTGAGATGAAATTTATAGCGGTTTGTTTCAGCTCGTCCAAAACCACTGTATACTGTATGGTA
>JAKQJM010000105.1 GCA_029561145.1 Pseudomonadota bacterium | reverse complement strand
TTAAGCATCGCGGCAGTACACTAGCCGCAGCGAAACCCAGGAGATTCCACCATGCGCAAGCTGAACTGGATACCGATGCTGCTATGCGCGGCCTGCACAGGGCTGGCCGGCGCCCAGGAACATGGCGTTCGGCTTCCCGATATCGGCAGTTCGGCTGCGTCGGCGATGTCGCCGAGCGAGATGAAGCAGTATGGCTCCTCGATGCTGCACGAGATGCGTGCCTACAACTACGTGCTCGACGATCCCCTGGTCAGCGACTATCTGCATACATTGGGTTATCGGCTGGTTTCATTCAGCGACAGGCCCGATCTGGATTTCACGTTTTTTGTCGTGCGCAGCAACGAGATCAATGCATTCGCCGCGCCCGGCGGCTATATCGGCGTGAACATCGGCCTGATCAACGCAATGGGCAGCGAAGATGAGCTGGCTGCCGTGATTGCGCACGAAATCGCCCACGTCACCCAGCAGCATCTGCTTCGCGCGTTCGAAGATTCCAGGAAAAGCACCATCCCGATCGCACTTGCCATGCTGGGCGCACTCGTCGCAACTGCGGGTCGCAGCGACGACGCCAGCCAGGCGGCCATTGTAAGTGGCGTGTCGTTGATGCAGCAGCGGGCGATCAACTTCACGCGCTACGACGAAATCGAAGCCGATCGGGTCGGCATCCAGAGTCTTTCGCGTGCCGGATACGAGCCGTTGGCGATGGCCGAAACGTTCGCGACGATGCAGCGTGTCATGCGCGTCAACGGTATCGACGTGCCAGAGTTCCTGCGCACCCATCCTGTCGACGTGAATCGCATTGCCGATGCCAAGGCGCGCGCCATTCAGCTCGACAAGTCAAACCCGGCGGCAACTCGACAAAGCATCGTCATCGATCAGGGTGTCGGGCCTGCCGATTCGACGCCGGAGCCGGCTGCCGCCCTTGATCTGTCATTGCCGAAAGCTGCCTCGGTCGTCTCCGCCGCGCCGCTGCAGCGCACGCCTGGCCAGACCAGTTATTTCGAGCTGATGCGCGAGCGAGCGCGCACCCTGAATGCCGACTCGGCCAATGCGATCCTGCGCTA
>JAKQJM010000069.1 GCA_029561145.1 Pseudomonadota bacterium | reverse complement strand
GGAAAGCCCACCATCCCAACGGATCATCGCCCGACGTTCTGATCCATGAACTTCAAACGCCGCCCTGCGAATGCAGTGCGATGCGGTTGCCTTCGCTGTCGAGCACGACGGCGCGCGATCCGTGCGGACCGATCGAACGCGGCGGCTCGACGACGCTGCCGCCGTGCTGGCTGGCGAGATCCGTTGCCTCGCGCAGACGGCCATTGGCATTGAGATAGACGAGCACGCCGCTCTTGCCGGTGATCTCGTCCGGCGCAACGACAAGGCAACCGCCGTTGCCCTGATCGTGATCGAGCACGGCAAACGCGGTGTCGCCGAATTGCATCACCTCGACCTTGATCGCGAGCACGCTGCGATAGAACGCGGCGGCGCGCTCCAGATCGGCGACCGGAATATCGAACCATACGGCGCGGTTGTGGCTGGCGTTGAAATCGCTCATGGCTGTGTCCTCGGTGGCAACTTCGGTGCGCCAGAATACAGCGAGGTGCCGCCGTGGCGGCGAGGCAAACCGGGTTGCACCGCAGGATGTCGCCTCACACCTGGGCAGGTCGATCGTCCCGGCGTTCCGTCCTGCGGACCTCATAGAGCTGGCTGTCGGCGCGTTCGATCGTGCGGTCCAGCGCTTCGCCATCGATACGCGATGCGAAGCCGATCGAAAGGCTGCACGGGGCTTCGTCGTCGGCCGCCAACCGGATGCGTTGCGCGATCGCCTCGGTCTTCGCGCCCGCGTCGGGCAACAGCAGCAGGAACTCGTCGCCACCCATGCGGACGACGGCGTCTTTTTCGCCCGCGTGGCGGTTCATGAAGTTGCCCACCGCCACGAGGATTTCGTCACCGCGATGGTGACCTTCGGTGTCGTTGACCTGCTTGAAGTTGTCCAGATCGACGATCACGCAGCCCCAGCGCTGGTCGGGACCAAAGCGGGACTCGAAGCGGGACAGATAGCGACGATTGAAGCAGCCGGTCAGCGGATCGCGGATGTTCTGCTCGCGCAGTTTCTCCTCGAGCTTGCGCCGCTCGGTCATGTCGGTCGCGTTGACGAGGACATAGGGCACGCCATTGATATCGGTGCAAAGCCGGTTGTTGTACTCCCAGATGCGTGGCTCGCCATCACGCGCGCTGATGAAGAACGCGTTGGAATCACTTTCATTCGACTTGATGCGCGCGAGGTAATCGGCCACGTTGGCCTTGCGCTCCTCGGGCACGAGCTCGCGGATGTTGCGGCCGAGCAGGTCGCCGACGGTGTAGCCCAGCGCCTCGGCTGAGGCCGGATTCAGCGTCAGCAGGACGCCGTCGAGCGAATGCGTGCAGATCAGGCCGCGACTGTATTCGATGATCTCGCGCAACTGCTTCTCGCTGTCGGCCAGATCCTGCTGGGTCCGCGCCAGTTCCATGCGATGACGATTCATCGCCCGGCGCACGAGCAGGCCGATGAACGCCGTGCTGATGCTGATGAGTACCGGAATGCGGAAGATCGCGAGTTCGGACCACGCCCGAGCGGGGTTGATCGGGAAGTGCGCGCCGTTCCGGCTCATTGCCGAAACGAGGACCAGCTGCACGACAACGGCCATGAACAAGACGATCGCTCCGCGGGCGGGAAGCACGAGGGCACCGACCAGCACGACCGACGGAAGCGCGATGCTGACGCCGATGGTCTGTCCGGCCGATCCGAAGTTGAGGATGGCTGAAATGACATAGAGGACGGTCATGAATCGCGTCGCCGCGCGCGCGACGTGACCGTTGCGCACGAGGTCGCCCAGGATCGGCACGATCACGATCATCCCGACCAGGCAGACCACGCCTACCTGGAACGTTCCCCAGATCAGCTCGGTGATGCTGAGCAA
>JAKQJM010000046.1 GCA_029561145.1 Pseudomonadota bacterium | reverse complement strand
TGCGTGAGGATGTGATTGAGCGCCTGGGCACGATCGAGAGCACCTCGCTTGATCTTGTCGCCAAGATCGTGCGCAGCCTCAGCAAGCATTTTAACACCAAGGTACGCCCGAGCTTCCACACCAGCGGTGGCGTCCGCGCCGTCGCCGGCCTGCTCAACGGCGTCGACAAGGAAATGTCGAAGGGCCTGCTCGCGCGCATCGAGGAGCGCAATGCCACCCTCGGCGCCGCCATCCGCCGCAAGATGTTCAGCTTCGAGGATATGCTCCGCCTGCAGGCCGCCGATTTGCAGCGTGTGCTCCGCGAGGTCGATTCCGCCGATCTGGCCGTGGCCATGAAGTCGGCCAGCGAGCCGCTCCGCGAAAAAATTTACGCCTCGATCTCGAAACGCGCCGCCGAATCGCTGCGCGACGAAATCTCGATGCTCGGGCCCGTCCGCCTGCGCGATGTCGAGACTGCGCAGGATACCATCATCCAGGCGGTCCGCCGGTTGGAAGAAGAGGGAAGCATCAGCATCGATGGTGGCGAAGGCGACGTCGTCGCATAAACTGACACCTCCATGGCCATGCACCACCTCCAGATGTCTTTCGATCGCCCGCTGGCCAGCGCCGTGCTCCCGCGTTTTGAGGAACGCCTCTACACCGAGAGCGATCTGGCTGCCGCACGTGCTGCGGCCTTTGAGGCGGGTGCAGACTCCGCCCGGATGTTTTCCGACAGTCAGATGGTCGAGCTGCGCGACAGCGTGCAGACATTGCAGGACGGTTTGTTTGCCAACCTGAAGGGATCCGAAGAATCGCTTCTGGCACAGTTGCGCACCTCGCTGCCGGGCCTGATCCTCGAAATCGCACAGCGGCTGCTCGCCGGGTTTGAACCACCTGCCGAGGTGATTGAAAAACTGTGCCGCGAGGCCCTCGACCAGCTCTATCCGGAGCGCGAGAACCTGGAGTTGATCGTCTCTCCGCGC
This sequence comes from Pseudomonadota bacterium, assembly GCA_029561145.1. Classification (GTDB taxonomy): domain Bacteria; phylum Pseudomonadota; class Gammaproteobacteria; order Xanthomonadales; family Rhodanobacteraceae; genus Dokdonella. Next base: position 322 of record JAKQJM010000046.1, on the reverse strand, counting down.
GATGCCGCGATGCTCGAAAAGGTCACCACGGATTGGGCTTCCCGCTATCCTGGTCTGCGCATCCGCCCTGATGCGACGCTCAACCCGGGCGATTGCCAGGTCCACAGCCGCTTCGGCCTCATCGATGCGCGCATCGCCGCAAAATTGGCGGCCATCGAACACGAATTTAACGGCGCTGCCTGAACTCCATGACCATGGCCTCCGTCAATCCACTCATCGATGCCCTGCGCTCCCAAGTGCGTACCGCGCCGTCCATGCGCCGGCTCGGCCGCGTCACCGGCGTCACGGGACTCATCATCGAGTCGGAGGGCCCGAATGTCGG
>JAKQJM010000051.1 GCA_029561145.1 Pseudomonadota bacterium | reverse complement strand
GTTCTTTTCCTCATAGCTCGGTGCGATGCCGGTCTTCTCGGGAATGATCCAGATCTGCAGGAAATGCACCGGAGTGTCGGCCGAGTGGTTGAACTCGCTGTGGCGCACGCCCGTGCCGGCACTCATGCGCTGCACGTCGCCGTAATGGATGACCGAGCCGGTGCCGAGGCTGTCCTTGTGTTCGAGCGCGCCATCGAGCACATAAGTGATGATTCCATGTCCTGGTGCCCGTGCGTGCCAAATCCCTGGCCTGGCTGGACGCGATCCTCGTTGATCACGCGCAGCGGACCAAAACCCATGTGTGCCGGGTCGCGATAGTCGGCAAAGGAAAAGCTGTGGCGCGACGAGAGCCAGCCATGCTCGGCAGGCCCGCGGTCCTCGCTTTTGCGAACCTGAAGCATGATCTTCTCCGTTCATTCGTTTATGGATCGATGCATCCGATATGCGGCCGAACCTCGTTCAAATCCAGTGAACCCGTGCGACTGCTCCGACCGTCAGGCAAGTCCGCATGAAACCGCCGAATCCTGGAGCAGGAAAGTGCAGGATGCCAGAGGTGCCGATTCGTCCCGTCGAACAGCCAGCGACAGGGCCCGCGATCAGCGAGCGGATGCGTGTCATCTAGGCGCATCGAACAGGTCGGTGGATCCGTGTCCGCGCCCGGTCATTTGCGCACACTGGATAAGAAATCGGTGCCGAGACGACGAAGCCCGGCACCGGGCCGGGCTTCATCACGACGCTGTCGCTGGATCGATTCACGCCAAGGCCGTCGCATCGACCTTGTATTCCTGCGGGTTCACCGCGAACCCGGGTCAACGCGCGGATAGCTCGGCGAGCAGTTCGTCGAGCTGGCCGAACGTCTCGTGCGTCGCTTCCTGCGCGCCGGTGCCGGCCGCGTCGAGTGCTTCCTTCGTGGGATACAGCTCGCTCATGACGAGCAGGGTCTTGCCGTCGCGCTCTTCGAGCGTCACGGTGGTGATGGATCCGGCGTCACCGCTTTCCTCATTCGTCCAGACGATGCGCTTGTCAGGCACCACTTCGAGGTAGTTGCCGAAGAACGCCATCGGGTTCGCAGGATCGTCGCCGAACACCAGGCGGTATTTGCCGCCGGTGCGCACATCCATCTCGCACGAGCGAAGTGTCATGCCCATCGAGCGGGGCATCCACCACTTCCTGAACAACTCGGGTCTGGACCACGCCTCGAACACGAGCCGCGCGGGCGCGTCGAACGTCCGTGTGACGACGACCTCGCGCTCCGACGTCTTCTGCACCGTCGTGCGCCGGGATTCACTTTCTTTTCTTGCGACCACGGGCCTTCTCCTGTCGTTTGAGATCGTCGATGACATCGTCCAGCGCGTCGAAGCGCGCGTCCCACACCTGGCGGTAACGCGCGATCCACGCCATTTCCTCCTCGAGACGGCACGGGCCGAGGCGGCAGGTCCGCACGCGGCCGACCTTTTCGGTGGTCACGAGGCCGGCCAGCTCGAGCACGCCGACATGCTTCTTCATGCCCGTGAGGGTCATCTCGAACTTGTCGGCGAGGTCGGTGATGGAGGCGTCGCCGCGTGCGAGCCGGTCGAGGACGCCGCGACGGGTGGCGTCCGCGAGCGCGGCGAAAGAGGCGCTGAAGTGCGCTGGAGAATACTGAACCATGTGGCTCAGTATGGCGGTAACGGCGGCGGCCGCGCAAGAGGTGTGTCTCGTCGTCGTCAGCGCAAGGCGTCGAACCCGCGTTGCCAACCGAACACTGAAAACGCCCCCCCAGGATGCATGCTGCTTCATTCGCGTCATCCACGCCAGGCGGCTATCGGAATAGCCGCGCAGAGGAGCGCATTTTCAGCCTTGCCTTGATGGCACAGTGGAATTGGAAGGCGAACTCGATTCGAATCCATACTCGCTTGAGCGTGACACGAGCAGAGCAACGCCAACCATCGGAACGATACGTCACGCCTCGGTCGCTCGGGTTTGCAGAAAATCGTCTGCGGGGAGCAACGGCACCGCTTGACGGCTGTCGATCTGCGTTCCACATTTGCCGACATCCCGCATATCTGCTGATGGAGTCCGAAGTTGCCAGACAGTCCCGCACCGGTTGATACCTCGGCGATTGATGCGGCGCTCTACACGCAACTGCGCAGCCTGGCTGCTTCGCAACGGCGGCGCTTCGGCAGCGCCGCGCATACCATGGGCACGACGGCGGTCGTGCACGAACTGTATCTGCGCTTTGCCGGCGGTTCCGGGGTGGATGTGGAAAGCCAGAGGCATTTCTTCGCGCTTTCGGCGCGAATGATGCGCCAGATCCTCGTCGACCACGCCCGTCGCCGCGCCCTCGCGCCGATGGCGCTCGATCCGGAGTTCGAACTGGCCGTCGAGGAGGCTGCGACGGTGCGCGAGGTAGACGATGCCTTGCGGCGTCTTGAATCCGTCAATGCGCGCCTGGCGCGCGTCGTCGAATGCCGCTACTTCGCCGGATACACCGAGCCGGAAACTGCCGAGATTCTTGGCGTGACCGATCGCACCGTCCGCCGCGACTGGGACAAGGCACGCGCATGGCTGGCCGCAGCGATCACCTGAACCGTGAGGTTTGCACGCCCACTGCATGACGATGTGGGCACGCAGCGGGCCCTGTCAGGATCAAAGCGGATCCAGTTCGAAACCCTCGGCAAACAAGGAACGCTCCGTGCTCGTTTCGTAGGGGCCAATCGAGCAACGGAAGATGCCGTCCTGATTGCTGTCCTGTGGCCGCGATGTGCCGTCCATGTCCGATGGATGGCAGGCGGATCCCGTTGTTGCGACCGGCAGCACGCTGCCGGCATCAAGTAGCGGGCTGCTCGCGAACAGGCTGCGCCTCTCCACACCGCTCGCGCCCGATACCCAGGGCCCGAGGTGCAAGGCCTCTCTCGTCGTGGCCCCGAGACCACAGACCTCGTCTCCCGGAACGCGCACGTTGTTCGACGCGCCTACCGACACTGTTCCTCCATTTGCAACGCTGCAATGACGCGGAGCCGCGACAACGAAGCCAGGCACTTGCGTTGACCCGAAAGCGCTGTTGAAGACATCAATCAGACTGTTGGAGTCCAGTAGCAGGTGAGCGGCGCTGAGCGCGGCGTCAAACGGCACCCCACCCCTTGCGCCGTTCGAGTCGAACACGCTGTTGATGATGCGGATCTCTGCTCCATTTCCCGAATCGAACAATCCCCCGCCGCCGCCAAATGCGTAGTTTCCACTGAGCGTCGTATTCAGGATGGTCAACCCGCTGGGCGCGATCGTCGCGATACCGCTACCGACCGTCTGCGCATAGCTCCTTCGCAAGGTACTGCTCTCCAGCCGCATTGTGCCCAACTGTATGAAAACCGCTCCGCCCATGTACGTCGATGGAAGAACGGCTCCCGGCACTTCCGCGCCAGCAATGCGGCGGCTTGCATTCTCCACGAAGCGGCATCGTGTGCAGCGGTTCGCGTTGCCGCTGGTATTGAGTGCGATGGCCCCGCCGAAAGTCGAACCTCCATCCCCTTCCACCCATGCGGCATTGCCCTCGAACAGTGTGTCCTCGACAACCAGATTGCCGGTACCTGTTTTTGATATCGCACCGCCCGCCGAAATGCCTCCATCGGACGAGCGCACTACGTTGTTGGTGAAAATGCCCTCATCGATGGACAGCGAGCCACCAGCATGGATGGCGCCGCCTTCCCGCTGTGCGGTACACGCATTGAACGAAACCCGCGCCACGACTATGCCCGCTGTCGGCGCATGCAGACAGCCGCCGTCGAAATTCACACCGCGAGTCAATTGCACATCGCTGAGCGTGAACAAGGTAACGTTGGGTCCAAGATCGAAGATCCGATACAACGTCCCTCCCGAAATGGTCGGCTTTACCAGGCCGGTGGAGCGCACTGCCACCAATGGCTTGTCCAGTTGCGGGAGCGGCCCATTCAAATTGATGGTCGCAGGAAGCCCGTTGAACGAAATTTCGATCGCATGTGAATTTCCACTTGCCACGTTGAGTGCAAGTATCGCTTCACTGAGAGAACCCGTGCCTGTCGGGCTGGTGCTTGTGACCGTAAACGTTGCTGCTTGCAGCGGCGCTGCTGCCGCGATACCGAGCAATACGGCGAACAGGTGTCTGGACATGCGACATCTCCATTGGGATGGCTCTCTTACGAACGAGTGCACCCAAACCGGACATCGGTGCTTGCCGACCGACCGGATATCCAGCTAGCGTTGATCCCGGAGACCGGGGAGATCAGGCAGATTGAACGCGACGACTGATGGCAGTCAGGGCGCCGAAACACTGGCGCTGGCTGCGCTGGGGGATGTCGAGCTGACAGAGATCGACGCGCTGCTCGACCAACTGTTGGACCTCGACGGAGCGCGGCGCATCCGCTTCCTCGCCGATCTCGACGAATCACAACCGAAATACGCGTTCTTTCTGCGGCGCATGCTGCTCGCCAGCTCGGACAGCGTGCTGGATCGACCGCCACTGGCACACGAAGTGAAGTCGGTCCCTGCGCTGCGAGCCGGTGCACGCCTTGGCCCCTGGCGGATCATCGAGCCAGCCGGGCAGGGCGGCATGGGAGAAGTATTCCGTGCGGAACGTGCCGACGGACAGTTTGCGCTGACGGTCGCGATCAAGCGCCTGCATGCGCACCAGTCGGTGTTCGCCCCGCGTTTTGCACTCGAGCGGGAAGTGCTTGCGCGGCTGGATCACGCGCATATCGCGCGACTCGTTGATGCCGGCGTTGGCGACGATGGCCGTTCGTGGTTTGCGACGCACTGGATCGAGGGCACGGACCTGCCGTACTGGCTGGATACTGCACCGAGCCTGTCGATGCGCTTGCGCGCCTTCTGTCAGATTGCGTCTGCCATTGCCTATGCGCACCAGTTGCTAGTCGTGCATCGCGACATCAAGCCCGGCAACGTGCGCATCACGCCACAGGGCAATGCTGTGCTGCTCGACTTCGGCATTGCCCGCCTGCTCGGTGAAGCGAGAGAGGAGGCGCAGACCCGCGCCCCGTTCACGCCGGAATATGCGGCGCCGGAGCAACTGCGCGGCGAAGCAATCAGTACCCTGACCGACGTGCATGCGCTCGGTCTTCTGCTATTCGAGATGCTCAGCGGCGTGCGTGCATTTGCCGGCAACGCCGACAATCTCGCCGCGAGGGTTCACGCGATCTGCAACCTCGACCCACCGCTGCCGAGTGAAGCCGCGCAGCACGCGAGCGCATTGCCCTATGCCCCCGCGCTGCTGCGCGGCGATCTCGACGCGATCGTGCTGCGCTGCCTGGCCAAGTTGCCGGCCCAGCGCTATGCCTCGGCGCAGGATCTGCTCGACGATGTGACACGCCATCTGCGGCGCGAGCCGGTGCAGGCACGCGCGCCGAGCCTGCGCTATCGCGTCGGTCGTTTCGTGCAACGCCATCGCCTGCCGCTTGCCGCCGCGGCCATCGCCGTTGTGGCGCTGATTGCCGGGGTTGTCGGCATCGCGTGGCAGGCAGGCATTGCCGCGGCCGAACGCGACGTCGCGCGCATCGAGGCACGGCGACAGCAGGTACTGCGCGAACACCTGATGCTGGTGTTCCGCGAAGGCGCACATGCGAGCGCGACGACGCCAACGCCAGCAGGAACCTCGCCCGCCAAGGCATGGCTGGACGCCAGCGTGGCGCGACTGGACACCGCGTATGCGGCGGATGCCCCGACGCACCGCGCGATCTTGCTCGCGCTTGGCGAACTGTACTTCACGATGAACGACTGGGTAGCCGCTCGCGCATTGCTCGAACGCTATCTGGAACGTCCCGACCGCGGTGCGCCGCAGGAACGTGCATTGGCCGAATCCCAACTCGCACAGACCTTGACGAGGCTCGGCGACGTGGATGCCGCGGAAGCCTTGCTCGATCGAAGCCGCCGCGAACTGCCGGATGCGGATGCGCTGCTGGCCGAAGTGCCGGCTTCGCGACTGACCGCACAGGCGGCGATCCTGCGCGGACGTGGCCTGCTCGACGAAGCCATCCTCGCGCAACAGGCCGAGATCGATTTCCGTCGCGATCGTCCCGATCCGGATGCGCACGAACTCGGCGTCGCGCAATCGAATCTGGGCGTCTCGCTGTTGCAGGCGAACCGCCTCGAGGAAGCGCGAACGGCACTGCTGACCGCGATCGAAACCTGGCGTGTTGATGGCATCGCGCATAACAGCAATCTCGCACCGACCCTCGGCAATCTGGCAAATATCGAAAGCCTGCTCGGTGATCTTGCGGGCGCCGACAAGCACTATGCGGAAGCGGATGCGTTGAGTTTCAATGGCAATGTGCAGAGTGCGGCAACCGCGGCGCTGTCCATGAACCACGCACGTTTGAAGTCGCTGCGCGGTGATCATCAGGACGCGTTCAAGCAAGCCTCGGCAGCGCTCGACGAACTGACGCGCTACGTCGGCACAGAATCCATCGACTACGCTGTCGGAACACTGGCCGTCGCCGAACTGGCGCTTGATCGGGATGACGTGGACGCCGCCAGAACCGGTGCTGTACGTGCGCGCGATCTGCTTGCGGCAAAGCTACCGATACAGCATCCGTTGATCGCACGTGCCGAAATGCTTGAAGCGCGCACTGAACTGCGCCGCGATGCGCTGGCAGACACGGCGACACTCGCACAGGCAGCCGAACGACTGCGTCAATCACCACCGTTGCTGCGCCGATCGGTTTTGCGTGGCGATCTCTCGCTCGCCGAGAGCGCGCTGGCACGCGGCAAGCGAGAAGATGCGCAAGCCATACTGATCCGCGCATCGCAGCTTGCCGATGAGCTTGGTGTCGCCGCCTGGGAGAAGGCCGAGATCCAGTTGTGGCGCCATCGTGCCGGCGATCTCGATGCCGAAGCCGCAGAGCGGGCCTGGCGCACAATCAGCGCAACCATCGGCGAATCCAATTCGCGACTGAGCGGGTTGCGGCCGGCGCCCATCGTCGCGCCGTGAAATCCAGCATGTCCGGATTCCGCGTGCTCGTTCGTATGTGATGAATCAACCACAACCTTGGGCCCGGACAGAACGATGCCGGTCTCCGGGATTCGAGGAGATTCATCGTGTTCGAACGTGCACCATGTGCGATTGCCCTCATCCTGGCCCTGGCGGCCTGCAACCCTGTCGACCAGAAATCAGCAGCGCCCGCAGCCGCACCTGCCGCTGGCACCGCCCGCCCCATGCGCGAAAAAATACCGTGTTCCCAGCACTACGCGGAGGTTCGCGAAGCGATCCTCGGCACGCTGCGCGGGGCGGATTCCTTGCCGTTGATCCAGGTCGCAACGCGCGTGTCGTCAATGGTGCTTGACGACACGGCGTCCCGCTTCAACGCCAATTGCAGCTTCGACAGCAGGAACTTCCAGAAGCTGAGGAGCCCGATCGCCACGCCCGTTGTTCCGCTGCAGGGCCAGTGCGCTGCGCTGGTCGAGAAGATCGATGCCCGATGCCTCAAACCTCTCGTTGAAAGGGGCAAATCTCTCGACAAGAACTGCCATGTCGTCCTCGTCGGAATCGCCGACAACGAGCAGCAGGGAATGATGCGGAGGATGCACAACGAAGGCTTCTGCACATCGATGATGGACGACCTTTGACCGGCATCGCGTCATGGCGATGCATCGCGCCTGCGCGCATTCATGCCGGTCAGTGATGCTGTCGCGTCATGCCGACACCCCGCTTGTCCCAAGTACTGCCAATGGAGTCATTCATGCGCCTCATGCTCGCACTTTCACTGCTGGCCACAACGGCTTCCTCCGCCATTGCCGGCGACAACGTGATGCTCGTACTCGATGCATCAGGCTCAATGTGGGGACAGATCGAAGGTCGTAGCAAGGTCGAGATCGCGCGCGAGACCGTTGCCGGCGTCGTCCGCGGCTGGAACCCGGATAACGCGCTCGGTCTGGTTGCCTATGGTCATCGACGCAAGGGCGATTGCAGCGATATCGAAACCCTGATCCCGTTGGGGCCGCTGGATGCCAATGATTATCTGGAGACGGTCGGGAACCTCAATGCTCTAGGCATGACGCCATTGAGCGCCGCCGTTCAACAGGCGGCAGCCGCGCTGAAATCCCTGGAACAGAAAGCCACGGTGATCCTCGTCTCCGATGGCGAGGAAACCTGCAAGCTCGATCCCTGTGCGGTCGGCGCAGAACTCGAGAAAACCGGCGTTGATTTCACCGCGCACGTGATCGGCTTCGATGTGGCCGACGTCGCGCATCAGGCGCAGTTGCGTTGTCTGGCCAGTGCGACGGGTGGCCGTTACTTCAATGCACGCGATGCGCGGGAGCTATCCGTCGCATTGCAGGGCGCCATCGAGGCGAGCAGCGAGCCGCCTCCACCGCCGGCATCGGCCTCGCTCGATTTCGCGCAACCGGTGACGATCGCGCGGGCATTGAGCGTGCGCTGGAGCGGTCCAGCCGACTCCGGCGACTACATCGCGGTTTCCCATCCGCAACAGAAGGACGGCGAGTATCTGACGTACTCGCGCATGCTCGGGACCGACGCCAAGCAAGGCGAGATCAGCGTGGATGCGCCCGCTACGGCGGGTCAATACGAGCTGCGCTACATGAACCCGCGCCGCGGCGAAGCGGTATTGGCACGCATGCCACTGCAGGTCGACGATGCCGCCGCATCTCTCGACGCAGCGGATGTGGTTGCCGCCGGATCACGCTTGAAGGTCACCGCGCGCGGCCCCTACGGCAAGCGACACTGGGTCGGTTTCGCCGAAGTCGGCAGCCCGCCTGGCAACTTCCTCAACGGGGAACGCCTGTCCGGCGCCGTCAGCGAACTGGAGCTGACCCCGCCTGCCAAACCCGGGAAGTACGAACTGCGCTACGTGCTCAACGAAAGCGAGCGCATCATCGTCTCGCGACCGATCACGGTAGTCGACAGTGAGGCCTTGGTAAGCGGGCCAGCCAGCGTGATGGCTGGCGATACCTATGCATTCGAAGCGCACGGTCCGGACGGTGACCGGCACTGGATCGGTTTCGCTGCGGCAGGCAGCGCGCCCGGCGAATACCGTGACTACGTGCGTCCTTCCGCAGCCATTCCGAATGGCGTGCTGTCCGCTCCAGTGGAAGCAGGCGCCTATGAGCTGCGTTATGTACTCAACGAGAACGAGCGCATCGTCGCTTCGCAAGCAGTCACGGTCGTTCCCGCACGGGCAACACTCACGTCTGCCGGAGACGTCATGGCCGCGCAACCGCTGCGCATCGAATTCACCGGGCCGCGAGGCAGAGGCAACTGGATCGGTTTCGTGCGCAGCGGAACGCTCGACTATCTGGACTATGCCTCGCTTCCCGCCGCAGGCATCGACGTCGTCGAATTATCCGCGCCGGCGGAACCGGGGGACTACGAACTCGTCTTTGTCATCGACCGTACTGCCGTCACGCGCAAGCCGATCGCAGTGCGCTGAGCACTCGCACTCGTCCGCTGCGTATTGCCCAGGAACCCGCATGCACATTAGCCATACCTGTCTTCCGATACTGTTTGCCTGCGCATCAGCGCAGGCTGCGACATTCACCGTATCCAACATCAATGATTCCGGCCCGGGATCGCTTCGCGAGGCAATCATTGCGGCAAATGCCACGCCTGCGCCACCCCATCGAATCACATTCGGCGCCAGCGTCCAGCAGCAGGGTCTCATCGAACTGTTTTCATCGCTCCCATTGATACAGGTGGCGCTGGAGATCGATGGCACGGGGCGCCAGCCGTCGATCCTTCCCTTCGATACGAGTGCCGGTTTTACCCTCCTGCGCAGCAGCAAGGCACTGACCTTGCGCGACATGTCGCTGAATGGCGGGCGCGGCGATGGCAAAGGTGGCTGCCTGAGCGGTGAAGGCCTCGATGCTTCCAGCCTGCTCGTGCTCGACAAGATGGCGTTCACCGGCTGCACTGCCGTCGTGTACACGGGCGCCGGCACGGCGAGCGGTGGCGCAGTCTCGTGGCCAGCAAACACTCAAGTCACGATTCGCGACAGCGTGTTCGAGGGCAACAGCGCGGCGACGCTCGGCTCTGGATTGGCCGCGGGCGGCGCTCTTTCCATCGGCGGTCCGCTGCACATCGCGTCATCCTCATTCACGAACAACCTGCTCAATGGCGGTTTCGTCGCTGGGGCCGCTGTACATGCAAATCTCAGCGAACCGGGCGATATCGATATCCACGGCAGCATCTTCGAGTCCAATATCGCAGATAGCGATCCCGGCTCATCCTCGACCGGTCTTGGCGGGGCGATCAGCCTCGACTGCGAGACCTGCACTGCAAACATCCAGCGCAATTATTTCGCCGACAACCGCAGCGGATTCGGCGGCGCATTGTTCATTCGCGGCAACAGCGGCATCGTTTCGGCGACGCTGCACAACAATACGCTCGTCGGCAATCGTGCAAGCGCCCGTGGCGGTGCGCTCTATGCAGTGGGAACGCAACTCGATGTCCGGCATGCATCGTTCCACGACAACGGATCTCCGCTGGGAGGCCATGCCTACATCGCGTCAACGACCATCGACGAATGGAGCAACAGCATCATGACCGATGTCGCGGCGGGGTCGGGATCGGCCTGCTCGATTGGTGCGATCGCAACCGTCGCCGTCGGCAACTTCCTGCCTGACGGCAACAATGGTTGCAGCGTGTCATTGCCCGGCGGAACGCAAGTCGCAGATTTCCAGATGATGGGCGTGGATCGATCCGCATCACCATCAGTACTCGAGTTTGCGAGCACGAGCGCGGTGATCGATGCTGCCGACGCCGCACGCTGCCTGCCGGCCGATGCGCGTGGCACGCTGCGCCCACAGGATGGCAATGAAGATGGCATCACGGGCTGTGATGCCGGCGCCTTCGAACGTCCGTTCCCAGGTCGCATATTTCGAAACGGTTTCGACGACTGAGCGGCTTGCGTTCACTTTTGATCGAACAGAGCACCCGCGTAGGGGAGGGATTCCTGACATGGATGAGGCAGACGAAGCAGAAGTCGGTGGCGCTGGCCGCCGACCAAAGCCCGAGCTTTGAACAACCTGTTGCGCAAGTGGGAGAGTGCATCGCGCGCGATTGACAGATGCGGAAAGCGAGCGGTCGCGTGGTCGCGATCCACCGCCAGCGCCCTGTGCCCGTCGGTGTGGCAGCGCTGCCACAGCTGAGAGGTGGTCACGACTAGGGTGTAGCCCAGGCTACCCCCGTTGGAAACTATTCCACCGTCACGGATTTCGCGAGGTTGCGTGGTTGGTCGACGTCGGTGCCGCGCAGCACGGCGACGTGGTAGGCGAGCAGTTGCAGGGGCACGGTGAAGACGGCTGGCGCGATCAGGTTGCCGCCCGAGTTGACCTTGATGACGGCGCCACGCAAGCCGTCGTTGCCGATCTCGACATCCTCGTCGGCGATGACGAACAACTCGCCGCCACGTGCGCGGACTTCCTCGAGGTTGGACTTGAGCTTTTCGAGCAACTGGTTGTTCGGCGCGACCGCGATGACCGGCATGTCCTCATCGACGAGGGCGAGCGGGCCGTGCTTGAGTTCGCCGGCCGGGTACGCCTCGGCATGGATGTACGAGATTTCCTTGAGCTTGAGCGCGCCTTCGAGGGCGACCGGGTAGTTGGCGCCGCGACCGAGGAAGAGTGCATGGTTCTTGTGCACGAAACGTTCGGCCAGCTCGGCGATTTCGGGCGCGCGCTCGAGCGCATCGGCGATGCGTCGTGGCAGCGTGGTCAAATCATTGACGAGGCGCATGTAGCGATCCTCGGCAAGACCGTTCATGCGGGCGAGTTCGAGCACGAGCAGGGCCAGCGCGCTGAGCTGGGTGGTGAACGCCTTGGTCGAGGCGACGCCGATTTCAGGGCCGGCGCGCGTCATCAGCACGAGATCCGATTCGCGCACGAGGCTCGACTCGGGCACGTTGCAGATCGCGAACGAACCGAGATAACCGCGCTGCTTGCCTTCACGCAGCGCGGCCAGCGTATCGGCGGTTTCGCCGGATTGCGAAATCGCGAGGAACAGGCTGTCGGCAGGCACCACGGCGCGACGGTAGCGGTACTCGCTGGCGACTTCGATGCTGCACGGAATGCCGGCCAGCCCTTCGAGCCAGTAACGTGCGACGAGTCCGGCGTGATAGCTCGTGCCGCAGGCGATGATCTGTACATGCCTCACGCGCTGCAGCAGCGCGTCGGAATTGACGCCGAAGATGTTCGGCAGGATGCAGTCGTTGGCGATGCGGCCTTCGAGGGTATCGGCGATGGCGCGCGGCTGCTCGAAGATTTCCTTGAGCATGTAGTGGCGATACTCGCCGCGTTCGACCGCATCGGCGGACAGCTCGCTGGTATGCACGCGGCGCTCGACCGGATTGCCATGCACGTCATGAACGACAATCGTCGTGCGCGTGATCTCGACGACGTCGCCTTCTTCGAGATAGCTGAACTGGTTGGTGACCTTGATCAGGGCCTGCACATCGGAGCCGAGGAAGTTCTCGCCGATGCCGATGCCGACCACGAGCGGGCTGCCGCGCCGCGCGCCGACGACGTGGCCGGGCTCGTCGCGGCTCATCACGGCAATCGCGAAGGCGCCGTGCAAGCGCGCGATCGTCGCCTGCACGGCGGCGCGCAGGTGCATGCCCTGTCCGGCGTGGTGATGGACCAGATGGGCGATCACTTCGGTATCGGTATCGGAATCGAAGCGGTAGCCGAGCGCCTTCAATTCCTCGCGCAGGACGACATGGTTCTCGATGATGCCGTTGTGCACGACGCTGACCGAATCGGCCGAAGTATGCGGATGCGCGTTTACCTCGTTCGGCACGCCGTGCGTGGCCCAGCGCGTATGCGCGATGCCGGTCATGCCGGAAAGCGGCGATGAATCCAGGCGCGCCTCGAGTTCGCGCACCTTGCCCACCGTGCGCGCCCGATTCAGCTGGTCGCCGCTGAGCACCGAAAGTCCGGCCGAGTCATAGCCGCGATATTCGAGCGCGCGCAGGCCGGAAATCAGGATCGGGACGACATCACGTTCGGCGGCTGCGGCGACAATTCCACACATGGGAAGTGATCCTTGGTTCGGCGTCCGGCGACGAGTTGCCGGTGCAGTGGATTCCAGCCCGCAATGATAGACGGTTGCGATCGGTCCGGGCAGGGCGTGCTGACCGCGCCGCGATCGGGACGCCGAAAATTGGCCGCTTTAGACACCCGGCCCGCCTGGCGCGCTGTCTCTCTACTGGAGGGCACAGACGGATTTCGCCCGGACACGCTACTATCCACACCCGGCTCCGGGACCGTTCTGCTCGGTCGAGCCGCCCAGTTGAGGCCTCACGGCCACGACGAAACCAATAGCAAGGATTTAATTCCACGGGCGTGGCGGGTCGTCGCGCGAAGTGGCGTGCGGATTGCATGCCACCGATCGCGATCAAAATCGGGGGAGTGGAATGTTGCGTTTCCTGCGCGAACAAGGTGCTCGATGGCTGCTTTTGCTGGCAGTGCTCGAACTTTGCACCCTGATCGGATCGCTGTTGCTCGCGATGCAGCTGCGTTACCTGTACCAGCCGGAAGATCTGATCGCGTTCTCGGTCTGGCTGGAATTGCGCGCAACCGTGTTTGCCGCCGTCATCGTCGCCTCGATGGCAGCACTCGGCATGTACCAGCCGAACCTGCGCGAGAACTGGCTCGGCATGCTGGCCCGGCAGGGCATCGGCTTCGCCGGAGGCGGTGCCGCGGTCGCCCTGGTGTTCTACCTGATACCGCAGCTCTACATCGGGCGCACCGTGATCGGCATCGCGCTGGCCATCAGCTTTCCGCTGGTCGCGGTAGGGCGCTGGTTCTACCTGCGGGTGATCGACATCCACGCGCTCAAGCGGCGCGTGATGGTGCTCGGCTCAGGGTCGCGCGCCGAAATGATCATCACCCGCATGCGCCGTCGCGTCGACCGGCGGGGCTTTTTCGTGGTCGGCTTCTTGCCCTTGCCCGGTGAGGCCTCGGTCGTCCCCGACGAACTGCTGCTGGAGCAGGGCGGGACCTTTCGCGAGCTCGTCCAGCGCCTGCAGATCAACGAGATCGTCATCGCCGCCGAGGATCGGCGCGGGCAGCTGCCAATGAAGGACCTGCTCGAATGCAAGCAGCACGGTACGACGATCACGAACCTGATCACGTTCTTCGAGCGCGAGCAGGGCAGGGTCACGATGAACCTGATCGATCCTTCCTGGCTGATCTTCTCGGATGGTTTCGATGCTTCGCCGATGCGGCGCATCAGCAAGCGCATCTTCGATCTGACATCGGCTGCCTTCGTGCTGGCCTTGACCTGGCCGCTGATGCTGCTGACCGCGCTCGCGATCGCGCTGGAGTCCGGCTTCCGCGGACCGATCCTGTATCGCCAGGAACGCGTCGGCGAGCGCGGCAAGACCTTTCGCCTGATCAAGTTCCGCAGCATGCGCACCGACGCGGAAAAAGATGGCGTCGCGCGCTGGGCAAGCCTGAAGGATGACCGCGTGACGCGGGTCGGTAGCTTCATTCGCAAGGTGCGCCTCGACGAACTGCCCCAGCTGTGGAACGTGCTGCGCGGGCAGATGAGCCTGATCGGCCCGCGCCCCGAGCGTCCCGCGTTCGTCGAAGAGTTGATCACGAAGATCCCGTACTACGACCTGCGTCATTGCGTGAAGCCGGGACTGGCCGGTTGGGCCCAGCTCAACTATCCGTACGGATCCGACGAGAACGATGCGGTCGAGAAGCTCAAGTACGACCTGTTCTACGTCAAGAACCACAACCTCACGCTGGATGTGATCATCCTGATCCAGACGTTCGAGGTCGTGCTGTTCCGCCGCGGTGCGCGCTGAGAGGCGCGCGTCGGATCAGTCGAAGTTTCCCTTGAACAGCGGGTCGGCATTGACGCGCCAGTAGTCGAGCAGGGTCTTGAGTGCTTGCGGCATGTTTTCCGCGGGTAGCTGTCCTGCCTGGTCGGTCGTGTTGACGCCATGGCAGCCGCCACAGGCGCGCACTTCGCCGGGCCTCACCGACACCCAATAGCGTTCGCGCACGACCGGCGTGCCATCGGCCGTCGTCGATTGCCAGGCCATCGCGCGCTGGGCTGGAACGATCGCGGCGACCGATCCATCGCTGGCAATCGCAACCGAGCCGGCCGGTGCGCCCGCCGGTGGCGGTGGCATGAACTGCAGTGCCGCCGCGTCGTGCATCGGCTGGGCCAGCACGCGACGACCCGCGGTCGGGTTTGACATGCCGCCGAGGCCACGGATCTGGTCGCCCTGCAGGAACTGCATGTAACTGATGTCGTAGCGCAAACCGGCATTGCCGACCGACTGCACGCCGCCCGGCACACGCAGGTTGTAGGGTTGTTGCTTGTCGCGACCGTCGCGCGTGGTGACGTTGCGGCTGACCAGGACGCCGAGTCCGCGCGCGGCAAGGAAGCTGCGGAATGCGGCGAAATCCACCGCTGCCGCGGCGAACGCCTGTGCTTCGGGCGGCTGCGGCGCGGCTTCCATCGTGTTGGCCGGCACCGCGCGACTGCGCACTTCCACCGGGGACAATTCCCACAGCGGCCCGTTGTAGGTGACGCGCACGTCCGGGTCCCACCACGAGACCGATTTGGTGATGCCGCCGGTCAGCGCGCCATTGGGGTCGGTGCGCACATAGCCGTTGACGTCATTGATCAGGCTGTAGAGGCGGAACTTGTAGCGCGGGTTCGGGTTCGGCCGCGTGCCGTCATTGCCCGCCTGGCGCGGTTCGGCCACCCACGACGCGACGAGCTTGCCGTTCGACAGCGGCAGCGGGTTGCGATAGTGGCCGGTGAAATCGGCGGGCGGAGTGCTGTTCTGGATGTCGCGCGTGCTGCGCGGGGTCAGGTAGTTGACCTGCATGTTGGCGGCATTGACGTTCGGGGCGCCGTTGATCGAGATGATCTGGCCGGCCGAGTGGGTATAGAACTCGGGCGCGTCGATCGCGAAGAAGCGCCCGGGCGAGGTCGGGTCTTCGGCGATCTGCAGCCAGTTCTCGGCGATATTGGTGTTCGCCCGCGGTGGCGTCGCACCGTCGCTGAAATCGAACAGGCTCGGATCATTCCTCAGGCTGCGGTTGAAATAACCGAACAGTTCATGGCGACCGATGTGGTTGACCGTTTCCTCGCCGCTGCCGTCCTGGTTGATCGTCCACGGGAAGAAATGATTGACGCGCAGGCCGAACGTGACCGCATTGTCGATGCGGCCCTCGGGGAACATCTCGGTCGAAGCGACCTTGGCCGCGGTCGCGGATTCCGAGGTCCAGTTGAATGTGCCCGCGCCCGAGTTGTCGGCCTGCTGGTCGCGCTGCAGGTGGTCCCAGCGCGTGAACACGACGCGCCCGAAACTGTCGACCAGCGGACGGAACGATCCTGACGGCGCGTGCTGCAGCAAGCTGAGGCTGGCGTTGGCTGGATTGAGTTTCCACAGCCCGCTCGGCGTCGGCGTCGATTCGTACTCGTCGAGCTGCGGATAGAGATGGCGCTGGCCATCGCGTGAGCGGTCGCTGACGAAGATGATGCTGCCATCGGACGCGTAGGTCGGTTCGACGTTGTTGGTGTCGGCGGGCTGGCCCGGCACGCGCGTGATCGCGATCGTCTGGCCGACGCCGAATCCGCTGATCTCGTAGAGCTGCCAGTATTTCGTGATCCATTGGTACTGCGCGGTCGGCGCGCCGATGAGCATGCTGAAAACCGCCTTGCTGCCGCTGAAATGCACGGCCGGATCGCGCACCGCGATCGCGTTGGCTGCCTGTGCGCCGGCGTTGCCGTAACCCGCTTCGGCGGTCAGGTTGCGCAGGCTGCCATCGGTGTAGCGGATCCACAGGTCACCACCGCGCGCCACGCTCTGCATGCTGGTCAGGTGGTTGGCGAACACCGAGCCGACCGTCGCGAAATCTTCCGGTACCGGAACCTGGGTGACGAAAAGCACCGGGTTCGGCAGGTTGGCCGCCGCCATCGCGCCATTCGCGGCGAGCAACGAGCCAAGCAGGCTGCCGCGAAGCGTTGCGCCGATGCGCGAGGTTCGGCTTGCCCCTGCAGCAGGCACTGCCGCGGCGGCGCGCGCACGGGACAACCTCGTCGGAGGGGCGGTCGGATGCAGGGTCGGCATGTCGGGTCCGGTGCAGGCGTTCAGGGAACGCCATCGTGTGCGTCGCCGGTCCCGCCAACAGTGATCCGGATCACAGCCGAACGTTCGATCCGGCGCATTTCCTGCGAATGTGAAGTCGATCGGCGGCTGCCAGGTCGCGGATTCCCGCTGCGATGGCGGCGTGCGCGGCGGATGTCCGCTTGCCTGGCATCTGGCACACTGCCGAATCCGGGTCGGCCTGCGGCAGCGTCCGTGCCGTCCGCCCGGTTTCCCGGAATATCCACAACGACTCATGCCTACGATCGAACAGCGAATCCGCGACTACCTCAATGAGAACCTCCCATTTGCCCCGAGCGAGGCGCTGGATCCCGATGAGAGCCTGTTCGACGCGGGCGTGCTCGATTCAATCGGCGTCATGGGTCTCGTGAGCTGGCTCGAGCGCGAGTTCGACATCATCGTCGACGACAACGACGTCGTGCCCGAGAACATCGACGGGATCCGCGTGCTGGTGAGCTTCGTCGAGGGCAAGCTCTCCGAGGCAGGCCTGGGCGGATGATCCGCTTCGAGTCGCTGCTGGCGCGTGCTGCACGGCGCGATCCGTCGCGAATCGCCCTTGTCACCCAGCACGTTCGCGCGACCTACGCGGACTTCGATGCGGCGGCCAGCCGGTTTGCCGCCGGCCTGGTCGGCAGCGGATTCGCGCACGGCGAGCGTTGCGTGATCCTTGCCGACAACCGCTTCGAAACGGCCGTGGCAATCTTCGGAACGCTGCGCGCGGGCGGCATCTTCAGCGTGATCAACCCGATGACCAAGGCCGACAAGCTCGCCTTTGTCCTCAACGATTGCGAGGCGGCCGTGCTGGTGACCCAGGCGTCCCTGCTCGGCGTGGCGCGGAATGCGGCGAAGCAGGTGCCGAGCCTGCGCCGCATCGTCGTCATCGACGCCGTCGATGAAGCCGATGGCCCGTCCTGGCACGCCTTCATGACCGGTGCAGCCGACCTCGCGCCCGGCCCTCCGCGCGGAATCGACATCGACCTTGCGATGCTGGTCTATACCTCGGGTTCGACCGGGCGGCCCAAGGGCGTGATGATGACGCACCGGAACATGGTGTTCGCCGCGACTTCGATCACCACCTACCTCGAGTCACGCAGCGACGATGTCGTGCTCAGCGTGCTGCCGCTGGCGTTCGACTACGGCCTCTACCAGTTGCTGATGTGCGTGATGTGCGGATCGACCCTCGTGCTCGAACGTTCCTTCGCATTTCCGCAGAACATCCTGCCGCTGCTTTCCAGCGAGGGCGTGACCGGGTTTCCGCTGGTCCCGACGATGGCGGCCCTGATCCTGCAACTGCGCAGCTTCGATCCGGCCTGGGCCCGCAGCGTTCGCTACCTGACCAATACCGCGGCAGCGCTGCCGCCGGCGCACATCGCGCGGCTGCGTTCGTTGTTCAGTCACGCGCGCGTGTTTTCGATGTATGGGCAGACCGAATCCAAACGCTGCACCTACCTGCCGCCGGAACAGTTGGAGCAGCGTCCCGACAGTGTCGGCATCGCGATTCCGGGGACCGAGGTCTGGGTCGCCGACGATGACGGCAAACCGGTCGCCGCGAACGTGATTGGGGAACTGGTCGTGCGCGGCGGCCACGTCATGCAGGGCTACTGGAACAACGAGGAAGCAACCCGCCGCGCGTTGCGTCCTGGCCGCTATCCCTGGGAAAAAGTGCTGCACACGGGAGACCTGTTCCGCATCGATGACGAGGGTTACTGCTACTTCGTCGCGCGCAAGGACGACATGATCAAGTCGCGCGGCGAAAAGGTCAGCCCGAAGGAGATCGAGAACGTGCTCTATGCATTGCCCGGCGTCAGCGAGGCGATCGTCGTCGGCGTGCCCGACGCGATGCTCGGGCAGGCGCTCAAGGCCTTCATCGTGCGTTCGGCGGATTCGTCGATCAGTGCACGCGATGTCATCGCGCATTGTGCCGCGCGCCTCGAGGATTTCATGACACCGCGCCTGATCGAGTTCCGTGATGCGCTGCCGAAGACCTCGACCGGCAAGATCCGTCGCGCGGCACTGCAAGCGGAAGTCGAGAACCGCGAGATTCCGCCAGAATAACGCCGCGCTCAGACCAGCGCTTCGAGCGCGTCGGGATGTCCGAGGAATTCGCGCGGACTTGCGCTGCGGCCGTAGGCGCCCGACTGGAATACGACGACGAGATCGCCGACTTCGGCGACGTCGAGATCGGCCCGATCGGCAAGCAGGTCGAGCGGCGTGCACAGCGGGCCGACCACGCTCGCCGACTCGCGCGACGGGCTGAGCCGGTTGACTGCGACCGGGTAGTTGCGGCGCATGACCTGGCCGAAATTGCCCGAGGCTGCGAGGTGATGGTGCATGCCGCCATCGACGACGAGGAAGACCTGTCCGCGCGAGAGCTTGCGATCGATGACGCGGCTGACATAGAGGCCGGCTTCGCCGACCAGATAGCGCCCGAGTTCGAGCGCGAGGCGAGCGCCAGGCACGTCGGACCGCGCGCGCGCGGCCAGCGCGGCGAGGTTGTCCATGATCGGCGCGAGATCGAGCGGCAGGTCCTGCAGCGTGTAGGGAATGCCGAAGCCGCCGCCGAGGTTGATCGTGCGCGGAACCGATGGGCACTGGTCGAGCCAGCCCGTGACGAGGTCGTAGCTGCGCGTCTGTGCCTCGACGATCGCGGCCGCGCGCAGGTTCTGCGAACCGGCGAACAGGTGGAATCCCTCGAAGGAAAGTTGCGCTGCGTCGATCCTGCGCAGCATGTCCGGGACCTGTTCGGCATCGATGCCGAACTGGCGCGCGCCGCCACTCATCTTCATGCCCGAAGCGCGAAGCTCGAACGGCAGGTTGACGCGCACGGCGACGCGCGCTGCACTGCCGCTACGTTCGCTGGCCTGCGCAAGGACAGGGATTTCGCGGAACGATTCGATATGGGTGAGGACGCCCGCGGCGACGGCCTGGCGAAGTTCCAGCTCGGACTTGCCGGGGCCGGCGAAACTGATCCTGGCGGCTGGCATGCCGCTGTCGAGCGCGACCCGCAGTTCGCCGCGCGAGGCGACATCGATGCCATCGACGAGCCTGGCCATGTGGCAGACCAGGGCCGGCATCGGGTTGGCCTTCATCGCGTAATGCAGGTCCACCCCTTGCGGGAGCTGCGCGCGCAGCTCCCGCACGCGCTCACTCAGCCGGTCGCGGTCGTACAAATAGCAGGGTGTCGCTCCGACCGCGTCGACGATGCGTGACAGCGGCTGCCCCGCGACCAGCCACTCGCCCGATGCGTTGCGCGACCAGGTCGATCCGCGCGAGCCGGCGTCCTCGATTGGCGAAAGAATGGAATCGTCGCGCTCAGTCATTCGGCATTCGCAGCAGGGAGATCCGAATCGCGCATTCTACGGAGTTTGCGTGTCGACCCGTTGCTCCAGGCGCGCGTCGCTGCAGCCGGCGCGACCGGTCAGTCGAAGCCGTTCGCGTAGATCGGGTCGGCGGACTGGAACGCGAACAGCCAGAGCACGGCACCTTCGCTGGGCGACTGCGTCCAGCTCACGTTGTAGGTGCCCGCCGTGGCGACTTGTCGTGACGCAACCACGGCTTGCACGGCGCTGCCGGGAGGCAGGCTGACGAAATTCTCGATGATCGAAAAACCGTTGTTCGGGATCGCACTGTGTTGCAGGCCGGTGGCATCGCCCCACCAGAACGCGAGCAAGGTCGCGCCGCCAGTCGTGGTGACGTTGCCGCTGGTGATCGTCGCGGCCGCCTGCGGATAGGTCTGGGCAACCGACTGCAGGACTCCGGCCTGGCGCACCTCGATGAATGGCAGCGTGATCTCACCGGATGGCGCGCCGTTCTTGACGATGCTCAAGCGGTGTCCTGCGCCGCCGTGAGCGGACAGGACGAGGTACGCCTTGACGTTGAATTCGCCGTTGTAGCCGCGGTAGACGACGGGGTTGCCGAACGGGGTCCAGTTGTTGCCCTTGTTGTCGGTCGGGCCCAGTGTGTTCGACGTGTAGCCCGCGCTGAATGCGACCATCGAACTTCCGCCGACCTGGGTCGCGATCGCTGGCGTGACTGCGGTCGGCGGGCCGTTGCCGTCTTCGTGCCAGAGCAGGACATGCGCACCGAGCGTCACGGCATTCGGCGCATCCGCAGCACAATCCGGACCCGGCTGGTCAGCACCTGCGTGCGTGCCGATTCCGCAGGCGGAGTAGGACAGGCCCTGGCCGACGCCATCGAACCGCTTGCCAAGGCGCGCGAGGAGCTTGCCGCCGCGATCGAACATGCCACCCTCACCGGCCAGCAAGCTTCCCAGTGCGAGCAATCCGCAGGCCAGCAGGAGGGTGCGAACGGAAGCGGACATGCCGGTTTCCCCGGGTCGATCAGCGCGATGCTACGCGCCCCGTCCGGGCCTGCCAATCGTCGCGAAGGCGGCGTGTGCCGGGTCTCGGGCCCGTTGCGGTCCGGATGGTGGCCGCGCCGGACAGCGCGTCATGCGCGCCGGGCCGGACGCTGGGCTACCATCGATTGCGGAACTCCGTGCAACGTTATGCGTTCCCAGCAGGCGCGGCGGAATCCGGTCATTCGCACGCAAGGGGAGCCAGGTGGCAGGCCAGGGCAGCAGAATTCGGCGCATCGTCAAGGAAATCCGCGAGTTGCCCGGGATTTCCGTGCTCGCGCGGCCGTGGGTGCGTGGTCGGTTCCGCGCCCACCGGCGCGGCAACGCCTATTTCGGGGTCTACGCAAGCTACGCCGACGCGCGCGCGGACATACCGGCCAGCCTGCCTGCCGACTACGACACCGACGCCGCGGCAGGCCTCTACGAGGATCGCCTGACGACGATCGAGACCAGTGACTATCCCGCCCTGTTCTGGCTTCGCCAGCTGATCGACGCGGGCGAGCGCAGGATCGTCGATCTGGGTGGCCATGTCGGCTTGAGTTACTACGCGTTCAACCGCTTCATCGCTTATCCGGCCGATCTGCGCTGGCAGGTGCACGATGTCCCGGCGGTCATGCGGCGCGGCGCGGCGCTGGCAACCGAGCGCGATTCCGCGCGCCAGCTCGAGTTTGTCGATCTGGCCGCGGTGGACGGCTGCGATGTGCTGATGGCCAAGGGCGCCTTGCAATACCTCGAATACAGTCTGTCCGACCTGCTCAAGCGCCAGCAGGTGCTGCCACGCCACCTGCTCGTCAACCTGACGCCGCTGCACCCGACGCGCGCGTCCTTCACGCTGCAGAACATCGGTGTCGCGGTGTGTCCGTACCGGATCGGCTCGCTGGCCGAGTTCGTGCCGGAAATCGAGGCGCTCGGCTATCGGCTCATCGCGCACTGGGAACACAGTGAGCGCCGCGTCGAGATTCCGTTCCACCCGGAACATTCGGTCCAGTCTTATCACGGCTTCTGTTTCGCCCTTGCGGATCCGTCATGAGCGCGATCCTCGCCGATCTGGCTGGGCCTTCCATGCGTCGGATTTCGGTACGCGTGGCGACAGATCTTGAACGTAGGGCATCCGGTCTGATTAACTCCGCGTTCGCCTGCAGGGGCGGCAAATCGCGCGAACCGCGATCGTGGCGACCAGAACATGCCGGCTCGTTCCGCACGCCCCGCGACGGCCGCGGAGACCGGCTCCCCGCTGCAGCCGGGTCCCGCACGGCAGGCCTGCGCAAGCAGAGGATGAACCGGATGGACGACACGAAATGAGTGATCCAGGCACCTGTGATGTCGCTCTCGACTGGGCCGCATTCGACCCCTGGCGGATCCAGCCTTTCAGTCACCGCCTTGCCGAGCATCCGTTGCTGCAGCAGGAACCGCTTCTCGCCCTCGGCGCGCGAATGGAACAAATGGGTCGCGTGCGCAGCCACAGCAACGCGGCTGAAGCCGGCACCTCGTTCAACAACGCCCCTCGGCTGCACCCGAACGCGCGGTCGGCGACCGACACCCTGGCCCACATCGACACCGCGCAGGCGTGGATGTCCCTGCTCAACGTGCAGACCGATCCGCTGTACCGGAGCCTGGTCGATGAAGTGCTCGACGGTGTGCGCGCCCATGTCGAGGCGGTCGACCCCGGCATGTGCTATCGCGGTGGCTGGATTTTCGTCACATCGCCCGGGACGATCACGCCTTTCCATTTCGACAAGGAGCACAATTTCCTTTTTCAGGTTCGCGGCAGGAAGATCGTCCATGTCTGGGATCATCGCGACACGGTTGCCGCGAGCGAGGCATCACGCGATCGTTTCCATGCCTGCCACGAGCGCGATCTGCTGGTCTGGAGCGACGCGCTGCGGGCACGCGCGAGGAGTTTCGAACTCGAGCCGGGGCAGGGCGCGTACATGCCGTCGACCAGCCCGCACATGGTCGAGAACGGCAGTCAACCTTCGGTCACGATGAGCTTCACCTATTACACCGATGCCACGCGACGCGACAGCCTGTTGCACCGTACCCATTACCGCTTGCGTCAGTGGGGCATCGAGCCGCCGGCGGTGGGCGCGAATCGCGTGCTCGATGGACTGCTGCACGCGCCGGTACGGGCGTTGTCGGACCTGCGCCTGGCTGCGCGTCGCCTGGCCGGCCGCAGCGTCCGCTCGGATCGAGCGCCTTATGCATTTTCCGATGTGCATTGACAGCTTCTGTCGTCCTCGCGCGGCCGCTGCCGGAATGACGGCGCGCCGGGATGTCGGGCCGGGCAGGTAATGGCTTCCGCAGGCAATGACCTCGACCTGCCGGTCGACCTGGTCGACGTCGTCGTCCGCTCGCCCGTGCGTGTTCCAGGCGTTGTCGCCGTGGAGCGCAATCTCGATGCGCACATCCTCGATGCAATCACCGCCCGGGCGGAACGCCTCGGTCTGGACGCAGCGCGGCTGTTCGAGGCCGGGCTCGCCCTCGTCGACCTGTGCCTGACCGGCAACCGCGACGTCGTGATCGCCCGCGGGCGGGGTACGCTGTTGCGGTTCGAGTACAACGAAGGACAACGCTGTGATGCGTGGCTGGCGTCAGGAGCGGACGCAAGCGACGCAGCCCTTGCGCGCGCCGGCCGGCAACCCAGCCGTATCGGCGTCTGGGCTGCGCGGGACAGCGATGCAGGTCCACGCGACGATGTCGCGGGCCTGGGATGGCAGGTTCGCGCCGGTGAGCACCCCGCCCTCGTCGTCGTGGCGCGCGATTCGGTCTTCGATCAGGACGCGCTGGCACGTCTCGTCGAGGCAATGATCGCTGTGCTGCAGGGGCTGGCCAGCGCCGACTTCATCCGCGACATCTCCGCGCTCGCCTCCGACGAGCGCCAGCGCGTCCTGGTCGAGTGGAACGCGACTGAGGTCGCCCGCAATTCCGTCGACACGGTGCACGCGCTGTTCGCCGATGCAGTCCGGCGCGGACCGGGGCACCCGGCGGTGGTTTCGGCGGATGGAGAACTCGACTACGCAGGCCTGCAACGGCGCGCGCGCGCATTGGCCGCCGGACTGCAGACGATGGGCGTGGGTGCCGGCGCGACGGTCGCGATGCTTCTGGACCGGGGTAGCGATGCGATCGTCGCGGCGCTCGGCATCCTCCTGGCCGGCGCGGCGTACCTGCCGCTGGATCGCAGCCATCCACGCGAGCGCATCGAGTTCGCGCTGCGCGATGCGCGCGCGGTGCTGGTCATCGATGACGCCGGCGTTCGCGAAGCGGCCGACGGCACGCTTCCACGACGTACGCCCGCCGAGCTCGAACGAAGCGGCGGCGAAGTCGAGGCGCGGCTGCCGGTCGGTTCCGGCGAGGATCGCGCCTACATCATGTATACGTCCGGTTCGACCGGCACGGCCAAGGGCGTCGAGATCGCGCACCGCTCGATCATCCGGCTGGTTCGCGACGTCGACTATGTCGACCTCAAGCAGCGACCGGTGCTGTTGCATGCTGCACCGCTCGGCTTCGATGCCTCGACCCTTGAAATCTGGGGCGCGCTGCTGAATGGCGGCACCGTGGTCATCCACCCGGAGCGGATTCCGAGTGGTCCCGGCATCGCCCGCACGATCGCCCGACACGGTGTGCAGATCGCCTGGCTCACTTCGGCCCTGTTCAATGCCGTCGTCGATGACGATCCGCGCCATCTGGGGGCGCTCAGGCAACTCCTGATCGGTGGCGAGGCCCTGTCCGTCGCGCATGTGCGCCGCGCCCTGGATGCCTTGCCTGCGACGACGATCATCAACGGCTACGGGCCGACCGAGTGCACGACCTTCGCGGCCACCTGGCCGATCCCGCACGACCTCGCTGACAGCGTGACCTCGATCCCGATCGGTCGGCCGATCGCGAATACCTCGCTGTACGTGCTCAATGCCGCGGGTCGGCCGGTGCCGGTCGGTGTCGTCGGCGAACTGCATATCGGCGGCGCCGGCGTTGCACGCGGTTATCTCGACCGGCCCGAGCTCAACGCGGAGCGCTTCCTCGATGATCCGTTCGCCGCCGACGGCAGCCGCATGTATCGCACCGGTGACCTCGTGCGCTGGCTGGCCGATGGCATCATCGAATTCGTCGGTCGCCTCGACGGACAGGTCAAGATCCGTGGTTACCGCATCGAGACCGGCGAGATCGAAGCCGTGCTGGCGCGACACGCGGCGGTTTCTGCTGCCGCCGTCGTTGCCCATGAGCGCAGCTCCGGCGGCAAGCAACTGGTCGGCTACTACGTGGCGGCCGGCAAGGTCACGTCGGCCGAGCTGCGCGCATTCCTGGCGCGCTCGCTGCCCGAGTTCATGGTTCCTTCGCTGCTGCTTCCGCTGGCCGCCTTGCCACTCACCGCCAACGGGAAACTCGACCGGCGCGCGTTGCCGATGCCCGACACCTCGCGCCCCGAACTGTCGGTCGCCTATGCGGCCCCCACGGGTCCGCTGGAGCCGGTCATCGCAGCGCTGTTCTCGGAGTTGACCGGCGTCGATGGCATCGGTCGCGACGACAATTTCTTCGATCTCGGCGGCAATTCGCTGCTCGCCGTGCGTGCGGTGGCGCGGCTCAATGCGGGCCGCGGCGCGGTGTCGATCGCGGATTTCTTCCGCCTGCCGACGCCGCGCGCGCTGGCTCAAGTCATCGAGCGAGGTGCGACGACGGCGATCGCCAGCGAGCGTATCAGCGCCGCGCGTGCAAACCTCGCCCATGAGCCGGTCGCGATCATCGCGATGGCCGGACGGTTTCCCGGCGCCGGCGACATCGAGGCGTTCTGGGCCAATCTCTGCGAGGGTCGCGACTCGATCACGCGATTCAGCGATGCCGAACTGGATGCCTCGATCCCCGCGGACCTGCGTGGCGATCGCGACTACGTGCCGGCGCGCGGCGTGATCGACGGCGTCGAGCTGTTCGACGCGGCCTTCTTCGGTATCAGCGAGCGCGAAGCTGTCCTGATCGATCCGCAGCACAGGCTCATGCTCGAACTGAGCTGGGAATGCCTCGAACGTGCCGGCCACCGGCCGGACCGGCACGATGCGCCGGTCGGTGTTTTCGCTGGAATGTACAACGCAACATACGCAAGAAATCACGTATCCGCGCATCCGGAACTGGTCGAACGCCTCGGCGAGTTCCAGGTCATGCTCGGCAACGAGAAGGACTACATCGCGACCCGTGTCGCGCACAAGCTCAATCTCAATGGCCCGACGATCAGCGTGCACACGGCCTGCTCGACCTCGCTGGTCGCGGTCTGCCAGGCCGTCGATGCGTTGCGCGCGGGGCGTTGCTGGATGGCATTGGCCGGCGGGGTTTCGGTCACCTGCCCGCCACGCAGCGGCTATCGCTACCAGGATGGCGCGATGCTGTCGCCGGATGGGCGCACGCGGACCTTTTCCTCCGATGCGCAGGGCACGGTGTTCAGCGACGGTGCCGCGATCGTCCTGCTCAAGCGCCTCGCCGATGCCATCGCCGACGGCGATCCAGTGCATGCCGTCATCCGCGGCTGCGCGGTCAACAACGACGGCGCGGACAAGGCAAGCTTCACGGCACCGAGCGCAGCCGGCCAGACCGCGGTCATCGCGATGGCGCTCGACGATGCCGGCGTCGATGCGCGTTCGATCAGCTATGTCGAGGCGCATGGCACCGCGACGCCGCTCGGTGACCCGATCGAGATCGAAGGACTGACGACAGCATTCCGGCGCTCCACCGAAGCGACTGGCTACTGCGCGATCGGCTCGCTGAAGAGCAACATGGGCCACCTGGTCATTGCGGC
>JAKQJM010000020.1 GCA_029561145.1 Pseudomonadota bacterium | reverse complement strand
GGTAGGCAAGAACCCGTGCGTGGTGGTCGGCGATCTCCCCACCGGGACGGGCGGAGAGATAGTGCAGCAAATCCGCCAGCCGCGCAATCGCGCAGACCTCCAGCCCCAGTTGATTGCGGACATACTGCACGGCGCTGTGATTGACGTCGATGCCGTTTTCGGTGGCTTTTTCCTGCCGGTCCAGGGCGATGACCACCGCATGGGGGATGGCCCCCGCCGAGCCGATGATCGCGATCGATTCCCGAGCAGCCGTGCCGGCCGACATCACGTCGTCCACAATCAGCACCCGGCCCTTCAGCGGGGCGCCCACCAGCGTGCCGCCCTCGCCGTGATCCTTGGCCTCCTTGCGGTTGTAGGTGAAGGCGCAATTGCGGTCGTGCTTTTCGGCCAGCGCCGCGGCGGTAAGCGCTGCAAGCGGAATGCCCTTGTATGCCGGCCCGAAGATCAGGTCGAACCCGATGCCGGCATGCATTGCCGCCGCCGCATAGCACTGGCCGAGCGCGGCCAGATCGGCGCCATGATTGAACAGGCCGGCATTGAAGAAATACGGGCTGCTGCGGCCCGATTTCAACGTGAAGGTACCGAAACGCAGGACGCTGCGGGCGATTGCGAGGTCGAGGAATTCGCGCTGGTAGGCTTGCATCGATCTGATATCCGGAATCGGGAATGGATTGTGCAAGACTCTGCATTCCTGCGAAACCCGACGACCATCGGAATGGCAGACTTGCCGGTGAGTCCGGAAAATTCGGGTAGGCTCGGCATCATTCCGACTCCTCATTCTCCATTGCCGACCCCATGAGAATCATCAGCTTCAATGCCAACGGCATCCGTTCCGCCGCCAACAAGGGATTTTTCGACTGGCTCAGGCAGCAGGATGCCGATGTCACGTGCCTGCAGGAAACCAAGGCGCAGGAAGATCAGTTGCTCGACCCGATGTTCCGCCCGGACGGCCATCACTGTTTCTACAAGGATGCATCGACCAAGAAGGGCTACAGCGGTGTCGCGATCTACAGCCGCCGCGAGCCCGACGAAGTACGCACGGCACTCGGATGGGCGCCGTTCGACGATGAGGGACGTTATGTCGAGGCGCGCTTCGGAAACCTCAGTGTGGTGTCCTTTTACATTCCCTCGGGGTCGTCGGGTGATATCCGCCAGGGATTCAAGTTCGAGGTCATGGACTGGCTCAGGCCGATCCTCGACGAATGGCTGAACAGCGGGCGTGACTATGTGCTCTGCGGTGACTGGAACATCGTGCGCAGCGCCCTCGACATCAAGAACTGGAAATCCAACCAGAAGAATTCGGGCTGCCTTCCCGCCGAACGTGACTGGCTCAACGGCATGTGCTTCGACCAGGACCGCCGGTCCGGCTGGGTCGACACCTATCGTGAACTCAATGCGCAGGGGCAGGACTACACCTGGTGGAGCAATCGCGGCGCGGCGCGGGCCAACGATGTCGGCTGGCGCATCGACTACCAGTTCGTCACGCCTTCCTTGCGCGATCGCCTTGTGCGCTGCGCGATAGCGGCATCACCGCGCTTTTCAGACCACGCGCCGTACAGGGTTGACTACCGGGATTGAGCAACGTGCAAGCGACGGTCATTGAACCGGGAGGGCGTCATCGGCGCCTGATCACGATTGCCTTGCTCGGGTTTGCGTCCGGCCTGCCGCTGTCGCTTTCGTCGGCGTCGCTGCAGGCTTGGTTTACCGTTGCGGGGCTTGATCTCAAGGCGATCGGGTGGGCGACGCTGGCCGGGCAGGCCTACGTGTTCAAATTCCTCTGGGCGCCGTTGCTCGATCGCTTCGTGCTGCCGGTGTTGGGCCGTCGGCGCGGATGGATCGTGCTGTGCCAGATCGGCTGCGCAATGACCCTGTTCGCGATTTCGCTGTTTGATCCGCGCACGAGTGCGGCGACGATCATTGGTATTGCGGTCGTGCTGGCCCTGTTTTCGGCGACCCAGGACATCGCTTTCGACGCCTATCGCACCGACCTGCTTTCGGCCGCCGAGCGCGGTTGGGGATCGGCCCTGACCCAGACGGGATATCGCCTGGCCATGTTGTGCTCGGGTGGATTGGCCTTGATCCTCGCCGATCACGTCGGCTGGCCCGCGGTCTACCAACTGATGGGCGGCGTCATGCTGGTCATGACGCTGGCAACGCTAGGCGCGCCCGACGAGCCCGGTATCGGCCCACCCCGATCACTGATTGCGGCGGTCATCGAACCCTTGCGCGAGTTTTTCTCTCGACCTCTGGTCTGGGCGTGGCTTGCGCTGATCGTTCTGTACAAGTTCGGCGACGCTTTCTCGATGGCCTTGTCGACCACCTTCCTGCTGCGTGGCGTCGGCTTCAGCCAGACTGAAGTTGGCACGATCAACAAGGTCTTCGGCTTGTTCTTCGCACTCGGCGGGGCGCTCGCCGGCGGCTGGATGCTGACGCGGATGCGCCTGGTCACTGCCCTGCTCGTGTTCGGCCTGCTCCAGGCGCTGACCAATCTCGGCTATGCGTGGTTGACCGTGACCGGGCCTGAGACCTGGGCGCTCGCAGCGGTGGTCTGCCTCGATCAGGGAGCGGGCGGCATGGGTGCCACCGCCTTCGGTGCGTTGGTGATGGCGATGTGCAACCTGCGCTTCAGCGCGACCCAGTTCGCCCTGCTGAGCGCACTCGCAGCGATCGGCCGGGTGTTTCTCGGCCCCCTGGCGGCGTATGCGGTTGCCGCAATGGGTTGGGGACCGTTCTTTGTCATGACCTTTTTCACCGCGCTGCCGGGACTGTTGCTGGTGTTCCTGTTGCGCAAGGGCATCCTCTCGCTCGATCAGAGACTGGGTTCCGCGTCCTGAAATTTGCATTCAATATTGCGACAATAGATGAGGCTACCCGACCGGTGACGAGCCCGCATGGCGGAGTTCTGGATACGCGACATCGACAACGCGACCCTCGATCGCCTCAACGCGCTCGCCAATGAACGTGGTTGGTCGCCTGGCGCAACGGCCGTGCGTGCGCTGCGCTACGCTCTTGGCCTCAGCACCGAACCGGTGATGCGTCAGGATCGCCAGGACATAGCGACGATGCGCGGGGTCTGGAACCAGAGTGAAAGCCAGGCGTTCCATGAGGCGATGGAAGCCTTCAGGCAAGTCGACTCCGGCCCGTCCTTCGAGCCCGACTCCGCAAAAAAATAGATCCCGATCAGCGTCGTCGAGCGGCGTGGATCGCGCCGAGTACACGCGGCCCGCGCGCACCGGTGACGCTCACAAGGTTGCCAGCTCGTTCGGCCAGGCGCTCGCGTGCGAGCCATGCGAACAATATCGCCTCGACATGATCCGGATCGATACCAGCGCTCGCAGTTCCCCGCACGAGCACGGGTGCGAGAGCAGCCTGCAGGGACCGCATGAAAAATGCATTGTGGACGCCTCCGCCACAGACCAGCGCTTCGCCGACGCGTACCGGAAGGGACTGTACGGCGTCGGCTATAGTGCGCACGCTCAGCGCCATCAACGTCGCCTGAACATCCGCCGCTGCGCTCTGGCGTGAACCCGCAATGGCGTCCAGCCAGTCGAGGTTGAAGTATTCTCGGCCTGTACTTTTTGGTGGCGCCTCGGAGAAATAGGGATCGCGCAGCAGCGCATCGAGCAGACCCGCGTCGACGGTTCCACTGGCCGCCCAGCGTCCATCGAGATCGCAGGACGAACCTCGATGACGCGCATTCCAGGCATCGAGCAGGCAATTTGCAGGCCCGCTGTCGAAGCCGATCACGCCGCCGTCGCGGGTCAGCAGGCTCAGGTTGGCGATGCCGCCGAGATTGAGCACGACGCAGGGCATGTGATCCGCGAAGATCGCCGCGTGCAGTGCAGGGGCCAACGGCGCACCCTGGCCACCGGCAGCCACGTCAGCACGTCGGAAGTCCGCGATCGTGCAGATGCCGGTACGTTCGGCGATGACGGAGGCATCGCCGATCTGCAGAGAGAACGGATGGGGGCCGGTCGGCCGATGACGAACGGTCTGCCCGTGTGAGCCGATGGCGCGGACCTCGTCCGGAGATACCCCCGCGTGGACCAGCACGTCAAGGGCCGCAGCGGCGAAACACTCGCCAACGGCAACATCCAGCGCGCCGAACTCGTCGATTGAAATGGCGGCATCTGCGGTGGTCAGCGCGAGGAGCCGCTCACGCAGTGCCGGCGGATAGGGTGCGGTGAGTGCGGCAAGGACCTCCAGTGCCGGATCAAAACGCACCAGAGCGGCATCAATGCCATCAGCACTGGTTCCCGAAATCAGGCCCAGAAAAAGCGCCGACATGAATCGATCAGTCTCCGCGCGCCAGGCGTACCGCTTCGACCAGCTTGAGCTTGGCGAGCATCGGCGAGGCGTTGCGCCTGAAGTTCGCCAGCTCGGTGGGGGGTAGCGGCTCTTCCTTCGGCAAGGTCACGGTCAGGGGGTCACGATGGGTGCCGCTGACGCGGAATTCATAGTGCAGGTGTGGCCCGCTGGCCAGACCGGTCATGCCCACGTATCCGATGACCTGGCCCTGGCTGACGCGCTGGCCGATCTTTTCAGATGCGAAGCGTGACATGTGCCCATACAGCGTCGTGTACTTGCCTTGGTGCTGAAGGATCACGACGTTTCCGTAACCGTTCTGCTTGCCACGAAAGATCACCTTGCCGTCGCCAGCCGCGCGAATCGGCGTGCCGCTTGGCGCAGCATAGTCGACGCCACGATGGGCGCGCATTTTCCCGAGAATCGGGTGCATGCGACCGCTCGAAAAACGCGACGAGATCCGCGTGAATTCGACCGGCGTACGCAGGAATGCCTTGCGCAAGGGGCGGCCGTCTTCGGTGTAATAGAGGGTCTCGCCCTTGGCGTTCGTATAGCGAATGGCTGTATAGCGCTTGCCCTGGTTGATGAAGGTTGCGGCGAGCACTTCGCCTGCTCGGAGGCGCTCGCCCTCGCGGTAGACCTGATCGTAGATGACGCTGAAACTGTCGCCTTCGCGCAGGTCCTGGGCGAAATCGATGTCGTAACCGAACGCATTGGCCAGTTTCAAGGTCATCAGGTCGCTCATTCCGGCCTGATCGCCTGCTTCGAACAGCGAACTGACAATGACACCGTGGGCAACTTCCACACGCCGATCCACGGCGCGATCGTGGATCGCCTCGACAACCTTGTCCGCGGAATAGTTCAGAACAACACGCCGGGATTCGTCGCGATCGAATCGCAGGGTGCGAAGGTTGCCGTTGGCGTCGATGTCAAAAGCAAATTCATCACCGGGGCGGATCCGCCGCAACGCGGTCGCATCGGCCTGGGCGTCCAGCGTGCGCTGAAGGACACTCGCACTGAGGCCCTGCTCGCGAAAAATATCGGACAGCGACTGGCCGGCCTTGACCCTGGCGATTTTCCATTCGGGTTCAATCGTGCCGCCTGCGGCAAGGCTCGCGATCGCCGCATCCGAATCCGCGCTGGAAGGGAGTGCAGGCAATTCGAGATTCAATGTGGTCAGCGCGACCGCACCATTCTCGTTGCGCGTCGCGCTGGCGAATGTCGGCATGATCATGCCGACCACGATCGTCATCAGCACCGCGCCGGCGCCAAGAATCCAGTGTTCGCGACGCCATGAAACGGGCGCTACGGCGACACCTCGGAGAAACGTCCAGGTATGGTTGCGCAGATAGGATTTCAGTTTCTGGCGACGCGCCCTTCCCCGCACAGCCAGCCGGCGGGCGATTCGGTTCGCGTCCTGGGACGGCGGGGTGGTCTCGGTCACAATCGCGTTCCGTCTGCTGGCCACGTACCATAACGGCCCCTTGCAAGCGCCGTCAATGTCAATAGTGACGCGGGTTTGCAAAGCTTTTCTCGATTAACGAACAATTAACCGATCCTTCACTTTTTCTGGCGACGAACGGCGATTTCGTCACCTGTTCCCTTCAATCCGCGCACCGAGGAACCCATGACCGAAATCCAGTCCGCACTCGATCTGATTGGCCGAGGTGCTGAAGAGATCATCAAGGGCGAGGAACTGCAAACGCGGCTCGAACTCGGGCGTCCCCTGCGGATCAAGGCCGGGTTCGATCCGACGGCGCCGGACCTGCATATTGGCCACACCGTGCTGCTCAACAAGATGCGCCAGTTCCAGGATCTCGGTCACCAGGTGATCTTCCTGATTGGCGACTTCACCGGAATGATCGGAGATCCGACCGGCAAGAACGTCACGCGCAAGCCGCTCACTCGCGAGGACGTCGAGGCGAACGCCGTTACCTATACCGAGCAGGTTTTCAAGGTGCTCGACCGCGAGCGAACCGAGGTTCGATTCAACTCGGAATGGTTTGGCGCGATGAGCGCGTCCGACATGATCAGGCTTGCCGGTCAGCACACGGTTGCACGCATGCTCGAGCGGGACGATTTCTCCAAGCGCTACGCTGCCCGGCAATCGATATCGATCCACGAGTTTCTGTACCCGCTCGTGCAAGGCTATGACTCGGTTGCGCTGAAAGCCGACGTCGAGCTCGGTGGCACCGACCAGAAATTCAATCTGCTGATGGGGCGCGGTCTCCAGGAGCACTACGGCCAGGCGCCACAGATCGTTCTGACCATGCCGCTGCTTGAAGGCCTGGATGGCGTCGCGAAGATGTCGAAGTCGCTCGGAAACTACATTGGCATCAACGAACCCCCCATCGACATCGTCACCAAGACACTCAAGATCGGCGACGAGCTGATGTGGCGCTGGATCGAATTGCTCAGTTTCGATATTTCGATGGCCGAGGTCGATGGCCTCAAGCGCGATATCGCATCCGGCGAGTTGAACCCCCGCGATCTCAAGCTCCGTCTGGCACGGGAGCTGACGACCCGATTCCATGATGCGAACGCTGCGGAATTGGCCATTGCCGGCTGGAACGCGGTGGTGCGCGGTCAAGGCGACACCAGTCAGTTGCCGCAGAGCGAGATCGTGGTTCCGCTCGAGGGCCTGCGTATTGCGGCCTTGCTGACTGCATGCGGCCTTGCATCGAGCAATTCAGAGGCCAATCGCAAGCTCAAGGAAGGCGCCGTGCGCATCGATTCCGAGGTCGTCGAGGATGCGCAGCGCGTATTCATGGCGGGGTTCGAAGGTGTCTTGCAGGTAGGCAAGCGCAATTTTTCGAGGGTGCGACTGGTTACGCTGTGAGCAAGCCTCCGAGGCCGGGCTGCGACATATTGCCCGGTGGTCGAAAATTCTGGTCTTGCCCCTTCCACGATGGGTCCGCGGCGGTTAGGATGCGCGCCCGCTGCGGAGCACCTGGTGGAAGGGTTGGGGTGTGAAGCAGGCGTGGTTGATCGCGGGAGCGGTAAGGGAACGCGATTGGGTGTTGACGGTCAAGAAAATGGTTGTATGATGTGCGGCTCGGT
>JAKQJM010000010.1 GCA_029561145.1 Pseudomonadota bacterium | reverse complement strand
GTCGTCATCACCAAAGGCGTGCGGATCGAGGGTGTCGATACGGCGAAGGCCTCACCCACTTCCTATCCGCGGCGCGCCGATCCGGCCGAGCGCTACATGAAGGTCAACGATGATGAAGACTGAAGCCCTCGTGCGCCTGTCGGGCGTAGCGATCACGACTGCTGCGCTCTCGTTCCTGTCGGCACCGGTTCAGGCCGCACCGAATGCGCAGGAAGCGCGCTTCCTCGCCAAGCTGCAGAAGGCGAACCCCGGCACGAGGTTCACCTCCGTGCAGCAGAGTGCGGTTCCGGGCCTCTACGAAGTGTGGATGGGGCCGAACGTCGCCTACGTTTCCGCGCGCAACCCGCGCTACTTCATCTTCGGGCGCGTCATGGACACCGTCACCATGACCGACCTGACCGGCCCTAAGCTCGCACTCGCCGAGCGCATGCGTGCCGACACGGAAGTTGCAGCCAGCGCGCAGTCGGTTGCAGTGGACAGGCTGCCGATCGCGGATGCGATCAAGACGGTGCGCGGCACGGGCAGCCGCAGTCTTTATGTATTCAGCGACCCGGCATGCGGCTTCTGCAAGCGCCTCGAGCCGGAGCTGGAGAAGCTGCAGGACGTGACGGTCTACACCTTCCTCGTCCCGTTCCAGGGTCGCGCGCTACCGCAGGCCGTGTGGTGTTCGGCGGACCGGACGAAGGCCTGGCACGACCTGATGCTGCGCGGCGACGCAACTGCACTGGGTGCCCAAGCCGACTGCACGACGCCGCTGGACCGCAATCTCCAACTCGCCCGGCAGCTGAGGGTCAACGGCACGCCGACGCTGCTCTATGCCGACGGTCTGCGCACCGACGGCTATGTGGATGCGCCGGAAGTGGAACGCCGACTCGCCGCTGCCGCGGGACGAAACGGGGCGCAGGCGTCGGCCGGGACCGCGCAAGTCCAGGAGAAATCGCCATGAAGCTCCGCATCGACCCGTCCGCTGTCTGCGTCACTACGCTCTGCGCCGCGCTGCTTGCCGGCTGTTCCAGCATCACCGGCCTGGATGGTTCATCGCAGTACGCCTGCAAGGCGCCCGAAGGCGTCAAGTGCGACTCGGTCTCGGGCAACTACTACAACGCCCTCCAGAACAACCTGCCCACGCAGCGCAAGCCGACGGGCGCAAGAAGCCCGTCCGGCCTGCCGGAACCACAGGGCGCTCCTGCAGTCCGGAGCACAGCCCGCTCTGGCCCGGCATCGATCCCCACCGCGATCGGCGCCGGCGCCGCTGCCGAGGGGTCCACCTACATGGCCACGCCGCTGCGAGCAGGTCCGCGCGTACTGCGGCTCTGGATCAAGCCCTGGGAGGACGCCGACCGCGACCTCAATGGCGAGAGCCTGGTGTACGTCCAGATCGACAACGGACGGTGGCTCGTCGATCACGTGCAGCGCCAGGCGCGCGATGCC
>JAKQJM010000072.1 GCA_029561145.1 Pseudomonadota bacterium | reverse complement strand
ATGACGATGCCGAGCCGTGTGCGAAGTGGCGCGAGGCAGTCCAGGCCGGACGTTGTCCGAACACCTGTGTGCAGGATGCGACGTCATTCTGCCCAATGGGGTTCTGGGGGCTCAGCAAGGTCATAGAACGCCATGCACTGCAGGCAGAACTGGCCAATGCAGGCGAAGTCGGAGTGAAGTCCGAGCCGGTGCCCGGTCGCGACACGCTGAAGATTTCCGGCGCTGCCGTGTATGGATGCAGTGACCGGGTCAAGGATGCACAACTCGATCCGTTGCGGCAGCGCCTGGCCGCGGCGGGAATCGCCGGCGACAAGGCCGACGATTGGGGGGCGTGGCTGCAACTGGTCAGCCAGCGGGATCGGTCGGTGCTGATCGCGCTCGCGCACTCCGACGGGTCGGGCTTTCGTGCAACGGTCGAGATCGGCGGACAGGCAATCAAGACGGCCACCATCACGCCGGGACATATCCGCTCCGCCACGCCGGGCAGCAGTGGTCCCCTCGTTGCGCTGCTCGGATGCGACATGGCCGGAACCAGCGACGCTTATGCCAATCCGGTAGTGGTATTCAGCACGCGTGGCGCTGCCGTAGTCATCGGCACGATCGCGACCGTGCTCGCGGAGGATTCCGCCGATGTCGCTGCGCGCCTGATCCATGGACTGACTTTCACCGATGCCATGCCGACGCGTCGGCTCGGCGAAGTGATGCGTGAACTCAAACGCCAGGCATTGCTCGACGGAGAACTCATGCCCCTGTGCCTGGTCAGTTTCGGCGATGCCCGATGGTTGTTGTCCAATTGACGGAGGTCCCATGTCGAACCCGTTCTTCCGCATCGAGATGCTGCCGGCCAAGCACGGCGACGCCCTCTGGATCGAGTACGGGACGCCGGACAACCTGCGGCGCATCCTGATCGATGGCGGCCCGATCAATGCCTGGCCGGAAGTCTCCGCGCGACTGCAGCAACTACCGCCCGGCGACACCGGTGTTGAACTCGCAGTGATCAGCCACGTCGACACCGACCATATCGAGGGCCTGGTCCGCCTGATGGCCGAGCCGTTCAAACGCTGGCTGGTCAAGCCGGAAGAAATCTGGTTCAACGGCTGGCGGCACATCGGCGAAGCGAAAAATCTCGGTGGCCGCGAAGGCGAATTTCTCAGTGCCTTGATCGTGCAACGTGCTCCGTCGCGCTGGAACAAGCGCTTCGGCGGCAAGGCCGTCTGTACGGGCAAACTGGCGGACGATCGAGTCGAACTGGCCGTCGGCATGCGCCTGACCCTGGTTTCGCCGAACGCCGCGTCGCTCGCCGCGCTCGAAAAAGACTGGCGCTCCAGCGTCAAGAAATGGGCGATCATGCCCGGCGACCTCGAAGCGGCCTGGGCGCAGCTCGTCGACGAGAACAAGTTCCATCCGGATGCCGAGCTTACCCTCGGCCCCGGCGATCTCACCGCCGATCTGCTGAGCCAGCTCAAGGGCAGGGATTCCGGCGCGGCGAACGGCAGCAGCATCGCCTTCCTCGCCGAATTCGGCGGCAAGTCGTGCCTGTTCCTCGCCGACGCCCATGCCGGGGTGGTCTGCGAAACCCTGCGCGACCACGGCTACACGAAGGACAAGCCACTCAAGGTCGACGCCATGAAGATTGCCCACCACGGCAGCAGGAACAACATCACGCCCGAGCTGCTCGAACTCGTCGATGCGAAACACTTCCTGGTCAGCAGCAATGGCGACAAGTTCGGTCATCCGGACAGCGCGGCCATCGAAGCGGTGATCCTCGGATCGCGAAGAAAACCCACGCTGTGGTTCAACTACCTCTCGGACCACAACGCCAAGTGGAAGGCCGAATCGCTGAAACCCGGCGCTCGTTTCCGCACGAAGTACCCCGCCAAGGGCAAGAGCGGAATCGTCGTGACGCTCTAGCGGCGCGCGGGCTTCGTCCGTTGGCGACCCGCAATGTCCTGCCTCCGGTTTGATTCTCGGCGGGCATCCTGCAGGCCGGCAGCCGATCGGCTGCGCGCCGGACGGATGCGCATGGACCACAGTGGCCATGAACTGCATTCCATTTCGCTCGGGAATGGAGCCTGCCCAGGCTGGTCGGAATCATGACCCTGCGCAGGCAAGGGTGCATTTGCGCGCGGGCGAATGTCCAAACGGCCCGCCCGACAGCGTTCCTCGAAACACGCCGCGACCCGCGACGGCGATTTCGAGGAGCATTCCATGGATGCGCGCTTCATCTACAGACCGAACCCGATTCTTGCTGCAGTGATCGTCCTGGCGGCGCTCGTCGCGCATCGCGACGTCCTCGCGCTCACCTTCCTCGTCGGTGGAGATGGTGCGTGCGACTACAGCTCCATCCAGGCCGCCATCAACGGTGCGGCAAGCAATCCCGGGCCGGACGGAATCCATGTTGCCAACAACGCGAGCTATACCCAGCAGGCGCTGACCATCGGCACGCAGGACCTGATCATCGAAGGAGGATATGCGACATGCGCCAGTTCCACTCCTGCAGTGGCCAACATTGTCGTCAACGGCGCCGGTGGTGCGGCGGCGCCTGTCCTGCGCATCAGCGGCAGCGGTGTGCGTGACCTGCGCAATCTGTCGATTCGCGGGGGTGATTCGACGGGCACGAACTATGGAGGCGGCATCCAGTTCAGCGGCAGCGGTGACCTGATCCTGCGCAACGTCGCAGTCACCAACAACACCTCAAGCTATGGTGGCGGCATCTACTTCAATGGCAGCGGAGGAGCCGCGATCCTCACGCTCGAAACCGACACGGTGATCCTCAACAACACCGCGCAGAACTCCGGCGGCGGCATTTTCATCAACGGCAGTTCACGGCTTTTCATGTTGCGCGATCGAACCACCGTGCAGGGCAATACGGCGGTGAACGGCGATGGCGGTGGAATCGCGTTGCAAGGTCCCGCCCGGGCGGATATCGCCTCGCCCGGCTATATCAATTTCGGCGCGATCACCGGCAATACGGCGATGCGCGGCGGGGGCATCGCGATTTTTTCCACAGGAGACGGCAGCGCCAGTGCACGCTTTTTCGGCGTTGATGCGAGCAGGCCCGTGCGCATCAACAGCAACAAGGCGAGCAATTCGGGTGGAGCGATCTGGTTGCGCGGGTACGCGTTTGTTTCAGGAGGATACGATTCCTCGGAAGCCTGCGCTGTCGATGCACTGATCGACGGCAATACCGCGAGCGATGGTGCAGCGGTCTATACGGACCAGGACAGTTTTCTGGGTCAGAACGCCCAGAGCCTCTTCATCATGAACAGGGGATGTTCCGATCCGGGTCCTGAGCCGATTCAGGCGCTCGGTCGCATAGCTTGCGCAACCGGCGTCAACAGCTGCAATTTCATCGCCAACAACCGGAATGCCAATGCATCAGGCGTGGAGACCGGCGGAGCGCTCCTGCGATTCAACCCGGGCGGCTACATGGCCATGCAAGGCACGGTGCTTACAGGGAATGTCGGAGGCAATGCGCTGCGGGGTGCCGACACCCTGCTCGGGATCGACATGGCCAATACCCTGATCGTGGCGAACTCGTTGTCCAGCGACGTGATACGACTCGCCAATGATCATTTGAAACTGACCGACAGCACGATCGCCAACAACATCAACGGCGGCGCCACGCACCTGATCCGCTTTGACGACACCGGCGAGCTGGACATGCAGAACAACATCATCTGGCAACCGGGCAAGTTGACCCTGCTCTATCCCGGCGGAGGGCAAAACCTGAGTTCTGACGACATCCGCTACAACGTGGTCAGCGATGTCAGCACCTTGCCGCAAGGACCCTACAACATCCAGGCGGATCCCCGCTTCATTGATCCAGAGGCAGTCAATTATGGCCTTCGAATCAGTTCGCCGGCGCTCGATTTCGCCCCGCCTGTCGCGGGAAATGATCTTGGTATCGACGGTCGCCCGCGTGATCAGCAGGTTCGGCCGGGTCCGCCGCGTGCCCTTGTGCGCGATGTCGGCGCGCTCGAGCGCCAGCCGACCGATCCGTATCTGATCAATGGAACCTACGATGTCAGCCTGCGCCTGTGGGCCAACAATTTCCCCGACTACACACGCTGGAGCGCGCTGGGCGATGGCTCCGGCTCCACCGAAATGTTCATCCCCGGTGACCAGACC
This sequence comes from Pseudomonadota bacterium, assembly GCA_029561145.1. GTDB lineage: Bacteria > Pseudomonadota > Gammaproteobacteria > Xanthomonadales > Rhodanobacteraceae > Dokdonella. The sequence goes on along the minus strand of JAKQJM010000072.1, from coordinate 5,957 downwards.
GGAGAGCCAGGTGGTTTCCAGATCGCCAGCATCTACGGACTGACCCAGTGTTTCGCCGTGCCATGGCCCGGCGCCTATATGCTCAGCGCGCGCGGCCTGACCCGCGCGGACGGCTCGGTCAATTTCCCCGACACCGCGACGGTGAACTGGCGCCTGCGCTTCAACAGCCCGAATTGCACGGGGCCGGCCGATGCCGAAGGCGACTTGTACCTGCCGAGCAACATAGGTTGGAACAGTCCCTTTGCCCCCAGCAGCATTGCGATCGCCACGTCCAGCTGGAACTTCCAGACCACGCTGGAAATCAGCCCGGGCGTGCTGCAGAACTTCAGCGACCCCGCCATCCAGAACCCGCTGTATGCCCGTCTCGACAATGTCGTGCTGCGATATCTGGACGAGGGCGATCTGATCTTCAGGAATGGATTCGAGATCGGCAACTAGCGTTGATCTCCGCCCGGCACCATGCATCATCCGCAGCCGTTCCAGACATGCCAGCGGAGTCCGGCCACGTCGTGAGGAGCTTGAGCGTGACCGACGACTCGAGGATGTCTCGACTGGCGTGCCCGAGAATGTATAGTTGACCCGGCATGGCGGGTACGGTGCCCGGCCAGGAATCGCGGAGAGAGGTTATGGGTCTGATTCAGGCAGTGGTGGGCTCGGTCGGTGGTGCGCTCGCCGACCAGTGGAAGGATTTCTACACGATTCCGGACGGCCTGCCGTCGACGGCGGCATTGTTCGCCGCGGTGCCGCAGGGCACCAACGCAGGTCGAGGTTCGAATACCAAGGGTTCCTCGAACATCATCACCAACGGGTCGAAGATCGTCGTTCCCGAAGGCTATGGGCTGCTGCTTTTCCAGGACGGCAAGATCACCGGCCTCGCCGCCGAGCCGGGCGGTTACGAATGGCGCTCGGATGACATCAACTCGAAGTCGATCTTCTCGGGTGGCGGCCTCGTCGAGTCACTGATCAAGCAGAGCTGGGAGCGTTTCAAGTTCGGCGGCCAGCCGGGCTCGCAGCAGGCTGCGTTCTTCGTTTCGCTGAAGGAACTGCCGGACAACCGCTTCGGTACCCAATCGGAGATCTACTGGGACGACGGCTTCCTCAATACCCAGGTCGGCGCGGTGACGCGCGGCTCCTACACGATGAAGATCGTCGACCCGATCCTGTTCGTGAAGAACTTCGTGCCTGCCGCCTACCTGCAACCCGGCAAGGTGTTCGATTTCACCGACATGGACAACGCCGCCGCTGGCCAGCTCTTCAACGAAGTGGTCGGCTCGCTCGCGCCCGCCTTCAGCCTGTACTCGAATGACCCTGCCAAGGGCAATCGCATCACCAAGCTCCAGCAGGATTCGGTCGGTTTCGCCAAGAGCCTGTCCGATGCGGTGGAGAACGCTTACCAATGGAAGTCCGATCGCGGCCTGGCCATCGTCAAGACCGCGATCGTGTCGATCGAATACGACGCGAACACGCGCGAATTGCTCAAGACCGTGCAGCGCGCCGACGCGCTGTCGGGCTCGCGCGGCAATTCCAATCTGCAGGCCAGCGTCGCACAGGGCATGCAGGCGGCAGGCGAGAACGGCGGTGCGGCCGGCATGATGGGTATCGGCATGGCCTCGGGCATGATGGGCGGCCTCGGTGGCCTGCAGCAGCCGGTGGCGCCGGCCGCGCCGGCGGCTGATGATCCGGTCAGCAAGCTGAAGAAAGCCAAGGAGATGCTCGATCTCGGCCTGATCACGCAGGGCGATTACGATGCGCTCAAGAGCAAGGCGCTGGGTCTGTAATCCGCCAATCGCGAGACCACCATGTCGAATGCCAATACGCCACCGGCACCGCCGGCCGGACCGGGCTCGCCGCGGGACGTGCCGCCGTTGCCGGGGAGTTTCCCGATCGACCAGGCCACACTGCCCGAACCGATCCGTGAGGAACTGCTGGCGCCCGATCCGGTCGCCATCGACACGGCCGCCGCCGAGCTCAAGGATGGCCTCAACCGCTGTCCCAAGTGCGGCGCAACCGATATTCGCCAAAAGCCCGGCAGCGACCTGCTGATCTGCCAGTACTGTCGCAATGAATGGCATGGCGCGCGGGTCGAGGAGGAATTTGGACTCGGTCAGGGCATCGACCAGCTCAAGGGCACGGTGATCGCATCCGGTGCACGCGATATCGCGGCCGACTCCGCCAGCCTGATGAGTTTCAAGTGCACCGGCTGTGGCGCTGAAGTGACGGTCAACACCGAGAGCGCGATGACCGCGAGATGTCACTGGTGCCGCCACGTGTTCGGCGTCAACGAACAGGTGCCGAACGGCGCGGTGCCTGACGCGGTGTTGCCGTTCCACATCAGCAAGGACGATGCGGTCGCGCGCATCCGCCAGTTCGTCGGCAAGCGGCAATTGTTCGCGCTGAAGGCATTCAAGGAGCAGTTCACGCCCGAGAATGTCGTCGCCGTCTACATGCCGTACATGATCGTCGATGGCAACGCGAGCGCCGACGTCGCCGGCCAGGGCGAGATCAAGACGCGCGAGTACACGCAAGGCAGCGGCGACAACAAGAAGACCTACTACGATGCCGATGTGTACCAAGTGGGACGGCATGTCGATTTCACCGTGGACGACCTGCCGCTGGAATCCTCGAGCGAACGCGGCAATCTCGACACGCGCGTCAACACCAACAACATCATCAACACGATCCTGCCATTCGACACCAAGAATGCGGTGAAGTGGAACGCGTCCTATCTGGTCGGCATCACCTCGGAAAAACGCGACAGCGACGTCGAGCAACTGCGCCCGCGTCTGGAAGACCAGTTGCTCTCGATCGCGCGCGCCCAGGTCCAGGCGTCGACGAGCCGCTACGACCGCGGTGTGCGCTGGGAGCACGAGCGCCTCGACGTGCACGGCACGCGCTGGGTGTCGATGTACCTGCCGGTATGGTTGTATTCGTACCACCAGCCCGGCAGCAACGGTGGCATGCTGCACTACATCGCGGTCAACGGCCGTACCGGCGAGACGATGGGCAGCGTGCCCATACAACAGTGGAAACTGCTGATGGCCGCGATCACGGTCGGCACCTTCCTGGAAGGCATTGCACTCTGGATCCTGGGGAGTTCGTCATGAGCGACGATGGCGGACTCTGGCTGCTTGCGCTCGGCCCGGCCGGCGCCACCGCGTTGTACTGGGCCCTGTACCGGTACTACCGCAACACCGACAAATCGCATGCCTTCGAGCGCGAGACCACGGTCGAGGCCAAGCCCGTGACCGGCTCGGACAGCAAGGTCGGCGAAGTGAAGGGAACGCGCGAGACGCGGATACGCGGCGACAATGTTCGCGAGTATCGAAAACGAGTCAATCGAATTCGAAACGACACCGACTCTTCCTGAGATTCAGGGCGCTTCCAGAAACGTGCGGCAGCCACTTCGCACAATCGGATCGGCGTCTCATGCAGCTGTCCGCTCGACTCGCGCGACAACTCCAGCCTTGCCACCGCCAAGTGGGTGATCGTGTCGATCGAGTTGCGTCAACGACCCTGCCCAGGCCGCTTCGAGCGTCTCACGTATCCAGAAAAGCCGCTGGCATTGCCTGGGGGTACTTGCTCGTTCGCTATCCAACGAGTCCTGGCGGCGTGATCAAAAATCCATGAAGTAGCCGCCATTCACCGGGATATTCGCGCCGGTGATGAATGCGGAGTCTTCGGCACAGAGGAAGTCGACGACGCGGGCGATTTCGGAAGGCTTACCGAGGCGGCCGACCGGTATGTCGCTGATGATCTGCTCGCGCACCGGTTCCGGCACGGCCATGACCAGGGCGGTTTCGCAGTAGCCCGGCGAAACACTGTTGACGGTGACGCCCTTGCGCGCGACCTCGCGGGCGAGCGCCATCGTGAAGCCATGCATGCCGGCCTTGGCCGCGGAGTAGTTGGTCTGGCCGAATTGTCCGGTCTGGCCATTGACCGAGGAGATGTTGACGATGCGACCGAAGCCGCGCTCGGTCATGCCGTCGATCAGCGCGCGACAGGTGTTGAATACACCGTCCAGATTGACCGTGAGGACGTCGGACCATTGCCGTTCGGACATCTTGCGCAAGCTCGTGTCGCGGGTGATTCCAGCGGCATTGACGAGGATCGAGATCGGTCCGTGGCGTTCGACGATCCCGGCGAGTGATGCCGTGCAGCCGGCATGATCGGAAACATCGAGCGGCTCGAACACGATCGCTCCGGAGTGCTCGCTGGTTTCATCGAGGAAGGCCGCGACGCGTTCGCTGCGCGTGCCGAGATCGGCGGCGACCACGCGTTTGCCGGAACGCGCAAGGTGGCGACAGATCTCGGTGCCAAGTCCACCGATGCCTCCGGTTACGAGGGCGACGTGCTGGGACATGGAATCAAGCCCTCTTCAGGAGATGGAACGCAGTTTTCCGACCGCCAATGGGTCGGCAGGGGAAATCGAATCGGAAATCAGCATGCGGAAAAGGTCATGCCGGACGCGGTCAGGACTTGCTTTCCTTTTTCGGCTTTGCCGAATCAGCGGTCTGACGGACCTTGTTGACCGCATCGCTGAGGAAGCCTTGCTGCATCGATCGCCAGGTATCCATGTTCCGTTCGGTCATGTCGTTGAGCATCGACCACGGTGTGCGACCGATGATGTTGTTCAACTGGCTGCGGAACTGCTGCTGCTGATCGAGGAACACCTGCAGGCTTTTTTCGAGGTAGCTGCCCATGAAGCCCTGCAGCGAGTCGCCATAGAAGCGGATCACCTGCGAGAGAAGTTGGGTCGTGAACATCGGTTGGCCACGATCCTCGTGCTCGGAGATGATCTGGAGCAGGACGGAGCGGGTCAGGTCCTCGCCGGACTTGGCATCGCGGACCTCGAATTTTTCCCCGTCGACGACAAGCTGCCGAACCTCTTCGAGCGTGATATAGCTCGAGATTTCGGTGTCATAGAGACGACGGTTCGGGTACTTCTTGATGATGCGCGTATCGGTCATTACGCAAAGCTAACAGATCGTGTCGCGGCGCACCAGTTTCATGCTGCGCAGCATCGAAAAGTGCGGTGGTGGACCCGGTAACCGCCGTTTCCACGCCGTGGGACGGGCCTTGCGCGACCTCGCCTAACCCCCGCAGCCATGTTGCATGGTGACGAGGGTGGGCGATACCTCACCGGATGGTGCTACCAGCCCATGTAGTGACCGCCGTTGATCGACAGGTTGGCGCCGGTGATCCACGAGGCTTGTTCGGCGGTGAGAAAGCCGACGGCGTAGGCGATCTCTTCGGGTTCGCCGAGGCGACCGACCGGGATCTGCGCCGCGATCTTGGCGCGCACGTCCTCCGGTACGGCCTTGACCATTTCGGTCAGCACGTAACCGGGCGAAACCGTATTGACCGTGATGCCGAACTTGGCATTTTCCTGGGCCAGCGAAATCGTGAAGCCGTGCATGCCGGCTTTCGATGCCGCGTAGTTGGCCTGGCCGTACTGGCCCTTCTGACCATTGATCGAGCTGATCTGGACGATGCGTCCCCATTTGCGTGTGCGCATGCCGTCGATGACCGGGCGGGTCACGTTGAAACACGAATTGAGATTCGTGTTGATGACCTCCTGCCATTGCAAGGCGGACATCTTGTGGAAAGTCGTGTCACGGGTAATGCCGGCGTTGTTGATCAGGATGTCGACGGGACCGATCTGGCGCTCGACCTCCGCCACCATCGCCGCAGCTGCCGCGACTTCCGACACATCACCGCTGGCCAGTGTGAAATCGAAGCCATCGGCTTTCTGCGCCGCCTGCCAGGCTTCGGCCTTGGCCCGATCGCGATAGTTGGTGGCGACCCGATGACCGGACTGGGCGAGTTGCCTGCAGATCGCCGTGCCAATGCCGCCAATGCCGCCGGTTACCAGAGCTACCCGTGCCGTCATGCCATTCTCCCTTGATGGATGGGCCATAGTGCGGTTGCACGATGGCAGGCCGACGATTGTGCCTAAG
>JAKQJM010000122.1 GCA_029561145.1 Pseudomonadota bacterium | reverse complement strand
GCCCAGGTTGCCTCACTGGTCAAGCAGGACCTCCTGTTCAGTCGACTCGATGGCGAGGATCCGGCGGTCAGCGCGCACCTGGCCCGCATCGGCCATTTCGAGTTCGGGCCGCACAAGCGCGCGCTGAATCTCGGCGATGCCAGCGAGACTGCAGCGATCACGGCCTGTTTCGCACGCGGCGCGATGGCCGAAGGTTATGCCCGCCAATGGGTCGTCCAGTACGGTCACGCGTTACGACGCATGCGGGATGATCCGGCGCTGGCCACCGCCTGCCTGTGGCTCAGTCACGATCGCTTGTGCGCGGATCCGGCAGTCGAGCTGGAACGCCTCGCGACCCATCTCGACCTTTCCATCGCGGATCGTCGATCGTTGATCGACGAGTGGTCGCCGCGCGTGAGCAAGCCGGACTACTACGCGCCGGCGTTTCCCGACAGCGACGCCGCATGCATCCGCGCGATCACCGGCTCGCTCTGGCAGGAACTGCAGGACTGGATTGGCCCTTCGGTGCGCTGATCAGCGATCACGGCGTGTCGTCGAAGTGGTTCGACACGGCCACATCGAAAGTCGCTTCGACGCGTGCGCCGCCCCTGCCACTGTCGTCGATGAGCAGCTTCCCGGCCAGACGATCGGACGCCTGGGTCGTCAACGTGAATGCATCGGCATCGGTGCCGCCGGAATACTGGACTCTCCCGCCGTTCAGCCGGATCGCGTAGCCCAGGTGACTGGCGTCGCCGTAGTCGACCATCGCGCCGTCCTGCAGTGCCGCGTCGGCACAGGACAGCGTCTTGCAGGCCTTGATGTCCTGGCCGATGTCGACGCTGGAAAGATAGACGCGCAGGATCGTGCGCTGCGCATCCATTTCGTCGCGGGCACGCACCATCCAGGCATGCCGGATCGCCGTGTGCGCGGTGTTCATCGTCACGTTGCCGGATGCCTCGTCACCGGCCCGGGCCGGGCCGCAGAAGATCAAGGCGAGTGCTTGGATGGCGAGGATGTTTCGGAATGCGGTCATGGGATTCTCCAGTCGGGTCGGCAAGCAGAAGGAAGTTCCAGATCAGTCGAAATCGTGCTCGAAGATTACATCGAAGGCCGGCGAGAACTCACTGCTGCGTCCGCTCGCATCGGTCGCCGTGGCGACGAACGGAATCGCCTTCGCGCCGGCCGGAACCAGCAGGGTGATCGTGCGCAGCTGCTGTGCGGCTGATGCGGGATAACTGTCCTGGCTCAGCCAGAGTCCACTGCCGCCCTGCACATTCGCGTAGAAGTCGATGCGCAGCGGATAGCTGGCATTCGACGGCGCCGTATCGACCCGATAGGTGACGGTTAGCTGGTCGCCCGCCTGGCTGGCCGACACGATCACCGGCCAGTTCTGCACGCCATTCGCGCCGGCATCCGCGTCATCGGCGTCGTTCGCACTCTTGCCGAGCGCGCCGATGTCGATATCGGCTCCGCCGACGCCGCGGTTGTGGTGGAGCAGGTTGGCGCGCGTGTCGAAATTCTCGCCTGCGGCGTTGAAGCTCACCGCGATCGCGGATCCACGATTGAACGCGATCAGGTTCGGTTCGCCATCGGCGAATCCGCCGATGACCGCGGGGTTCGGATCGCTGCCGTTGTTGGCAAGCTGGATGCCGCCGCCAAACTGGGCGAATGCGGGGTTCTCGTAACCGTTCGGCAAGGCATGCATGCCGCTCCAGTCGGTGCCGACGTAGTTGCCCTTGATCACGAGACCGTCGTGGTTGGCGATCTGCAACGGCGTGCCGAGACTGATCGCGAAGGTATGGTTGCCCGAGATCAGGTTTCGCGATCCGGCCTGCGCACCGCCGATGCGGATCGGCGCGCGATAGGTGAAATTCGTGATCGCGGCGTTGTTCGAGAACGCGCCGTTCGGAATGGCCGTGGTGCCGCTCGCGTCGGTGCCGATCAGGTTGCCTTCGATGACGGCCGGACCGCCGACCACGATGGCGGCTCCGCCGAGACCCGAGATCAGGTTGCGCTGCCAGGCCAGGGGACCGCCGAGCTGCAGCGGGCTTTGCGCGCAATTGATCGCGACCGATGAGCCGCTCTGGCCGGCACCGACCTCGCTGCCGTCGACGTTCGTGCCGAAATAGTTGCCGTAAACGTTCAATCGCGAGGTTCCGCCATTTCCGCCGACGCCAAGCAACGCGGAGAGGAAGCCGCGCATCGCCAGTCCCTGCACGGTGACATCGAGTCCGTTGGTCGTGTTGAGGTAGATGAAATAGACATTGCCGGGCCCGACCACTTCGACCTGAAGATTCGTGTTGAGGCCGCCCTGTTCGGGCGTGTTCGTGTTCACCGCGCTGCCGGCTTGCGAATAGCCGTCGATCGTCATGCTGCGCGTGACGCCCGGGAACTGGCTGGCCACATTGATCGTGTGCGGCCCGATGCCCGGAATCGCAAACCGGATCGTGTGTGGTGCCGCACTGTCCGCATTGGCATCGATGATCGCCTGGCGCAGCGAGCCGCTGCCGGAATCATTCGTGTTGAGCACGCTGAACACGCTGGCATGCACGAGTGCGGGCAGAGCCAGCACGACGCTCGCCGCGAGCCATTGAACCGACCGGCTCATGGCGCCGGGCACGCGTTGCTGACGGCGTTGTCGACGCCATTGGCGAAAATCACGTCGCACTGATACTGGACGCGGAACGAGAATTCCGAGGTATTGCCGTCGGTATCGGTTGCGGTCAGCGCGAACCAGCGGTTGGCCAATGAAGGTCCGCTATTGCTGAAAGGTCCGAAGCGGAAGCTCGTGCTGCCGTTCTGGCCGCCAGGCGCATTGTCGATGCCGATGAGGTTGCCTAGGAAGCCGGGCAGGCGGTGCGAGGCCTCGCCTTCGCCGTTGGCCTGGTTGTCGGCTTCCGGTGACGAGAAGACCTGGATGCCATAGACGCCGTTGGTCGAATTGAACGTGCCTTCGATCCATCCATACGCGCTGCCGCCGTACACGCGCGTGATGCCCGGATAGTTGAGTCCGCGGTTCGGCAGGTTCTGCGCGGCCGGGTCGGCGTCGTTGTCGTTGAAGCCGACACCATCCAGATCGATGCCGTAGGCGTCGTTGCGGAAGACCGAGTTCGCCGCCAGGTTGTTGTCCTTGCCATTGCCGGCAATCGATATGCCCATCGAACCGTTGTTCCAGATCGCATTGGTCGAGAGTGCGTTGTCGTGGGCGCCGGCGGTCATGCTGATGCCATGCCGCGCGTTGGGTGCGACGGTGTCATTGCAGACGATGACCGGGAATCCCGTGCAGAACAGATCGAGCTTGCCGATGCGGTTGTCCTCGATCGTGTTGCCGTTTGCGCCGGCGCCTTCGAGACGAACGCCGTCGCTCGCGCTGTGGACGATGACGTTGTCGCGAACCGTGTTGTCGCGGGTACTGATGCGAATGCCGACGCCATTGCCGACAACGCCGGCCTCGGTCGGACCATCGGCGCCGATCAGGTTGCCGACGATCTCGTTTCCGGTCGAGGCAAAGAAGCTCACCGCGCCGATCGAGATGCCGGCATCGGTTGCCGCCGCGATGACGTTGCGTTGTGCGGGATTGGTGCCGCCGATGCTGG
>JAKQJM010000075.1 GCA_029561145.1 Pseudomonadota bacterium | reverse complement strand
AACCGCGCGTTTGCCAAGCTGGCTGATTTCAGCGCGAAATTCGAAACCGTCGCCGTTGAACAGCACGATCGGGTGGCCCCGATCGAGGCGCAGGACGCGCGCGAGATGCTCGCCGGCCTGCGGCGGCAAAACCACCTCGTGATCACGGGCGAGCGACTCGAAAACGCAGATTCTCGGAATACGCATGCCGCCATTCTATCGTCACGGATGAGCTGCGAACAAAGTGCATTGCACTTCGTGAATCGAGTTCAGCGGATGCGTACTTGAGTCACCTGCCTGGTATTTCGTCAGGGTTGTGGTGGAGTCTTGCCGAGGGCTTCTTTGATATCCGAAGCTACTATCCGCAGCAAAGAGTCGAGCACCTCCTTGTTCGGAATGTGCTTGCTCAAGTCTGCCTCCAACGCAGCCCGAAACGACAACGCGCCGCGTCCGGATTCGACGATAAACGAGCGTTGCCTGAGATCGTCGATGAGCTGCCAAATACGATCGCTCACCTGTGCAGTCCGATCCGCAGATCTGGATAACCCATCAGCGTCACCATCGTAGTGGCGGTAGAGTTCCAACTGCCCGGCGTCTATCAAAAGAAAATCCATCGCTTTCTCCTATCGCGCGCTCATGCCACCGCGCGTTCGATGCCTTCAATCGCAACATCGACCATCAGATCGATTTCGTCGATCGTCACGCAATACGGTGGCATGAAATAGATGACGTTGCCGAGCGGGCGCAGGATCACGCCGCGGGTCAAGCCGTGCAGGTAGACGCGCAGGGCGCGGCGTTCATTGGCCGGAAATTCCTCGCGCGTGGCCCGGTTGCGGACCATCTCGACCGCGGCAATCATGCCGGTCTGGCGGACATCCGACACATGCGGATGATCACGAAGCGCCTCCAGTCGCGCGGCCAGATGCGTGGAAAGCGTGCGATTGGCCACGAGCACCGGCTCGTCGTTGAAGATCGCGATCGTCTCGAGCGCGGCGCGACAGGCCAGCGCGTTGCCGGTGTAGCTGTGCGAATGCAGAAACGCCTTGCCGGACGAGTATTCGGCGTAGAACGCCGCATGGATGGCCGACGTGGTCAGAACCGCCGAGAGCGGCAAGGTGCCGCCGGTGAGGCCTTTTGAGAGACAGAGAAAATCCGGCGTGATCGCGGCCTGTTCGCACGCGAACAGGGTGCCCGTGCGACCGAAGCCGACGGCGATTTCATCGGCGATCAGGTGCACGTCGAATTCGTCGCAGAGGCGACGCAGGCCGGCCAGATAGGCGGCATCGTGCATGCGCATGCCGCCTGCGCATTGGACCAGCGGTTCGACGATCACCGCGGCGACCTCTTGCGCATGCTTGGCGAGCAGATCGCGCATTTCGCCAAGCGTGCGGGCGACGTGCTGCGAAGACGTTTCTCCACTTGCCCGCAGATAGGCATCCGGCGACGGCGCCAGGAGCGGCTCGAACAGCAGGGGCGCGTAGGTGTTCCGATACAGCGGGACGTCGGTAACCGAGAGCGCGCCGATCGTCTCGCCATGGTAGCTGCCGGTCAGGGCGATGAAGCGCGTGCGCTGCCTGCGCCCCAGGTTGCGCCAGTAATGGAAACTCATCTTGAGCGCGACTTCGATCGCGCTGGATCCGTTGTCGGCGTAGAACACGCGCGAGAGGCCGGGCGGTGCAAGCCGGATGAGCTGTTCGGCGAGCGCCACGGCGGGTTCGTGGGTCATCCCGGCGAGCATGATGTGATCGAGGCGATCGAGCTGGTCCTTCAGGCCGGCAACGATGCGCGGGTGGCGATGACCGAACACGTTGGTCCACCACGAGCTGACCGCATCGAGGTAGCGCCGGCCATCGCTGGCCTGCAACCAGGCGCCTTCGGCACGTTCGATCGCGAGCATCGGGATCGTTTCGTGGTCATGCATCTGCGTGCACGGATGCCAGACCACGGCGAGATCGCGCGCGGACAGCGAGGACTTCGGGTGATCGGGGGAGTTCGACATGGCTTTGCTATGATCGACGGCCAGTCCCTTCCTGCACAAGCAGCCATCATGCATGACCCACTCGTGATCCGCACCGGAACCGCTCGCGCAACGGCAGATGTTCGACGGTTGCCCGCGTCTGCAGACAGGCAGCCGCTCGCGCGACCCCGGTTTCCCGCTGCCGATTCCCCACGCTCCATTGCCGGTCCGGCGCGCGGCTTCACGTTGATCGAAATCCTCGTCGTCGTCGTCATCCTCGGAATCCTCGCCGCCATCGTCGTGCCGCGTGTCATGGAGCGACCTAGCGAAGCCCGCATCACCCGCGTGAAACAGGATGTGCAGGGCGTGATGACGGCGCTGAATCTCTACAAGCTGGACAATTTCCGTTATCCGACCAGTGAACAGGGATTGCAGGCGCTTGTCGCCAAGCCTTCCGGGCAGCCCGATGCGCCGAACTGGAAAGGCCCCTACCTGGATCGCCTGCCGAAGGATCCGTGGAACCAGCCCTATCTCTACCAGCAGCCGGGCCAGCACGGTGAAGTGGATGTCTACAGTTACGGCTCCGACGCGCGCCCAGGCGGCGACGGCGATGCGGCCGACATCGGCAACTGGGGCGATTGACGCGCAACCATGCATCGGGCAAGCGCATGCGTTCAGCGTCGTTCGCGCCGGTTGAGCGGCGATCGCAAGCCCGGCGAGGGCTTGTGCGGCGCGATGCACCCCGCGGCCGTTCCTGGTTCGCGCTTGCCGGTCCATCGATGCGGCATGCCCGGTTCGCCGGACACAGCTCCGTGTGGCTTCACCTTGATCGAGATCCTGGTCGTGATCGTGATCATCGGCGTGCTCGCCCTCGCCGTGACGATCGGCATCGCCACGGCCGGGGGTGAGCGCCAGCTCACGCGCGAGGCCGAGCGCATGCAGGCGCTTGTCGATCATGCCTGCATCCAGGCCGAGCTGAGCGGACGCGAGATCGGCGTGCGGCTTGATGCGGGCGGCTATGCGTTCGCGACGCTCGGCTTTGACGGCTGGATGGCTGATGAACGCAAGGATGAATTGCGTCCTCGCGTCTGGGTCGCCGGAATGTCGGTCGAACTGATGCGCGATGGGCATCCGCTGCGGCTGGCGGGCAACGCCGGGGAGCCGCCGCAGATCGTCTGTTTTTCCTCCGGTGAATTGTCACCGTTCGTCGTGCGTCTGCGTCTCGGCGATATCGCGGCGTACTATGAGCTGCGCGGTGAGTCGGATGGCCGGATCGCGCTCGTTCGCATCGCTTCGCGGACATGAAGGCGCAATCGGGCTTCACCCTGCTGGAGGTATTGATCGCCCTCGTCGTGGTCGCGCTGGCCCTGCTCGCGCTGACGCGCACCGCGGGTGGACAGGTCAGCAGTTTTGATGCCTTGCGTGAACGCAGCCTGGCAGGCTGGGTCGCCGCGAACGTGCTCAGCGAGACGCGGATCGCCACGCCGTTTCCGCCGGTCGGAACGCGCGACGGCCGCACGCGCATGGCGAATCGCGAGTGGCGCTGGTCGCTTGAGGTCAAGGCCACCGACGATCCCGACATGCGACGTCTCGATGTGCGCGTGTTTGCCAGCGATGCGCAGCAGCCGAGCGCGAGCATGAGTGGCTTCGGCAGCCCGCAACCCTCGCCATGAGAGTCGACGCGCGGAAATCGCGAGGATTCAGCCTGATCGAGATTCTCGTGGCCATGGTCGTGTTTGCCGCGATGGCCGCGATCACCTGGGGCGCCTTGAGCCAGATTGCGCGCGCGCGCAGCGCGCTGGTGATCGAGCAGGATCGATTTGCCGGGATCGTGCGTGCCATGACGGATCTCGAACGCGATTTGCGCCAGGCGATTTCGCGCCCCGTGCGTGGCAATTACGGCGAGATCGTGCCGGCGCTGCTCGGTTCCGGCGACCGCATTGAACTGAGTCGGCTCGGCTATGCCAATCCACGCGCCGAACAGCGCAGCAATGTCGAACGCGTCCTCTACGCGATCGATGACAAGCACTTGCGACGCGGACGGCATGGCGTGCTCGACAGGGCAGCCGGCAGCGTGCCGGAATGGCAGGATCAGGTCGACAAGGTCGGCAGCTTCCGCCTGCGCTACCTGAATGACGAGGGCGCGTGGCTCGAACAGTGGCCACCGCGCGACACGCCGGTGGAGGCGCTGCCACGGGCGATCGAGTTTCGCCTCACGCTCGAGGATTTCGGCGAGTTGCGCCGCGTGGTAGCGCTGCCGTCGCCCTTGCCCCTGGTTGGCGTCGGCGCGAATGGCACGCCGGAAGGCAGCGCGTCGCCCGTCTTGCCCGATCCGCTTGCGCCGGTCGGATCGACGCCATGAAATCACCGCAGCGCCAGCGCGGCGTCGCCTTGCTGATCGCTTTGCTCGCGGTCGCCCTGGCCGTGATCCTGATTGCCTCGTTGCTCGATCGCGGCGAGCTGGCGTTTGCGCGGGCCCGCAACGCGTTGCGTGGCGAGCAGGCAATCGCCTATGCCGAGGGCCTGGAAGCCTACGCTTCGCTCGTGTTGCAGCGGGATCGTGATGAAAATCCGAACCTCGATTCGTTCAGCGATGTCTGGGCCATTCCGTTGCCGCCGCAGCAGGTGCCCGGCGGCTCGATCAGTGCCCGCATGAGCGATCTGAATGGCTGCTTCAATCTCAACAACCTGGTCGGCCGGCAAGCGCCGGTCTGGCGCAAGCGGCTGCGCAACCTGCTCACCGCACTCGAGCTTGATCCCTCGCTCGCGGGTGCGATCAACGATTGGCTCGACAGCGACGCCAACATCGACGCCGAGGGCGGCGCCGAAGACAGTGCCTATCTCGCGCAACCGATACCGTATCGCGCCGGCAATCGTGTGTTTGCCCACATCTCCGAATTGCGCCTCGTGCGCGGCATCGACAGCGCGGTCTATGCGCGACTCGCGCCCGAGGTCTGCGCCTTGCCGACAGGCACCACGATCAACCTGAATACGGCATCGACGGCCGTGCTGATGAGCCTCGATTCGCGCATGACCGCCGTGCTCGCCGAACGCATCCGCCAGGATCGACAGGCGCGCTGGACGGATGTTGGCACCGCATTGAACGAAGCGGCGCAGCAGGGAGTCGAGATCACGCCGGCCGATCGTGTCGGACTTGGTGTGGCCAGCAGCTACTTTCTCGCCCGAGGAGAGATCACCCTGGATGGCGTGCCATTCGCATTTTCGAGCCTGCTCGAACGGGTCGGTGGAACGGTGCGCGGCGGCGTCCATGTGCTGCAGCGCAGTAGAGGTGGCGAAGACCTTCCCGCAGGCGTGCTCGCCCAGGCGATCGATGCAGGCCGGTGATGCAATGAACGATGCACAGATCATCGCGCGCTGGGTCGACAGCAGCGCGCCGTGGACGCTTGCTGTTCGCGAGGGGCGCATCGCCAGTCGCCTGCAAGTCACCAACGCGGCCATGGTCGAGGCCGTGCGGGCGCGCTCGCCGCGCAGCGTATTCGATATCGGCTGCGGCGAGGGCTGGTTGGCGCGTGCGCTGGCCGCTCATGGCATCGACGTGCGTGGCATCGATGCGGTCCCCGCCCTGGTCGAAAGCGCGCGCCAAGCCGGGGCAGGGCGTTTTTCGACGATGAGTTACGAGGCGCTGGCCGATCACGGAATCGACGAGCGCTTCGATGTCTGCGTCTGCAATTTCTCGTTGCTCGGCGAGCGCGCGACGAATCGACTGATCGACGCAATCCCGACCATGCTCAATCCGGGCGGTGCGCTGATCGTGCAGACCCTGCACCCCTGGCTGGCTTGCGGCGATGCGGCCTACAGCGACGGTTGGCGTGAGGGATCGTGGCGTGGCATCGAAGGAGATTTCGGTGAGCCCGCGCCGTGGTATTTCCGTACCTTGCATGGCTGGATGCAATTGTTTGCATGTGCAGGGCTGCGCATCGACGCGCTGCACGAGCCGAGCGATCCGCAGGCGTCGCTGCCACTCTCGCTGATCCTGATCGGCATCGATGCCCGCTGATCAGGACTGAGCGCGCGGCACGCCGCCGGACCCTGCGATGCGGGATGTCCGTTCGACGATCCCGCTGCCGGCAGTTCCGATTCTCGCGACAGCAAGTCGCGCAGGCAAAAGGCCTGTCATTGCCATTCCCGACCCCGAAAATCCGCGCGAATGCCTGCGGAAATTTTCTTGACAGCCCATGACTTGCGGCATAAGGTGGGTTTCGGTGGTTTTTCGTGGTAATCAGTGGTCATGTTTCAAGGCGAAACGGCAGTCACGCTGGATGACAAGGGACGGGTTTCCGTCCCGACGACCCATCGTGAAGCCGTGTCCAGACTGAGTGGCAACCGTCTTGTCGTGACCTACAACCCGTTCGAGCACGGATGCCTCTGGTTGTTTCCGGAAAAGGAGTGGGAGCAGGTGCGCGACGAGGTCAATGCCTTGAGCAAAGCCAAGACCGTGCATCGCAACCTGCAGATGAAGCTGGTCGGTGCGGCGGCGCATGTTGAACCGGATGGCAATGGCCGCGTGTTGCTGCCGGCCAGCCAGCGTGCGGCGGCAGGCATCGAAAAGAAGGCAGTCCTGCTCGGCATGGGCAACAAGCTGGAGCTGTGGAGCGAGCAGGCCCATCTCGCCAAGATTCGCGAAACGATCAGTGAGGAGCAGATCACGGAGGACATGCTCGATCTCAAGTTCTAGGAAAGGATGTCGGGAAGAAGCCATGGCGGAAGCGGAGTTCACGCATGCGCCGGTCATGCTCGGAGAGGTGATCGAGGCGCTGCAGATCCAGCCCGAAGGGATCTATCTCGATGGCACGTTCGGTCGCGGCGGTCATGCGCGCGAAGTGTTGCAACGGTTGGGCAGCAAGGGTCGGTTGCTTTTGATGGATCGGGATCCGGCGGCGATCGAGCAGGCGAGGAAGGTTTTTTCCGCGGACGAACGCGTGCGGATCCGGCATTCGAATTTCGCCGAAATGGCGGACTGGGCGGAGACGGCGAGCGGGCTCGATGGCGTGTTCCTCGATCTCGGCGTGTCATCACCCCAGCTCGATGACGCACGTCGTGGATTCAGCTTCCAGGCCGAAGGGCCGCTCGACATGCGCATGGATCCGGGCACCGGACGCAGCGCCGCCGAATGGCTGGCTGCCGCATCCGAAAGCGAGATTGCCGATGTGTTGTGGCGCCATGGAGAAGAACGTCTGAGTCGACGCATAGCCAGGGTCATCGTCGAGCGGCGCGCCGAGCAGCCGCTGCAGACGACGACGCAACTGGCCGAGCTGGTGGCAAGGACGATCGGTCATCGCGAACGCAACAAGCATCCGGCGACGCGCACGTTCCAGGCCCTGCGCATCCATCTCAATGACGAGCTGGGTGCGCTGGAAGCAGGACTCGATGCGGCGCTGTCAAGACTCAAGCCGGGCGGCCGCCTGGTCGTGATCAGCTTTCATTCGCTGGAGGATCGTGTGGTCAAGCGCTTCATGCGTGGGCAGGTTTCGCAGCCGATCAACCGGCGCAACCTCCCGCCAGTCGACGCGCCGCCGCCAGTCCTCGATGCGCTCGGCAAGCGCTTTGCCAGCGATGCCGAGTTGCGCGCGAATCCGCGCTCGCGCAGCGCGGTGATGCGGGTCGCGGAGAAGCGCGCATGAGCGTGCGCCTGCTCGCGATGCTTGTGCTGGTTGCAGCCGTCATCTCGAGTGCGATCGGCGTGGTCTATGCGCGGCATGAAAGTCGGCGGCACTTCGTCGAGCTCAACCGGCTCACGAATGAGCGCGACAACCTCAATTTCGAGTTCGGGCGCCTGCAACTCGAGCAGGCGACCTGGGCAGAGAACAATCGAATAGAACAGATCGCACGTGGTCGTCTCGGCATGGTTTCGCCGAGCGCCGCGGAGATGGTCGTCACCAATCGTTGATCCGGCAGTGAGGGGGAAACTCACAGTCATGAACGGAAGCCGATCCGCAAGGACAGCAACCGACACCCCGGCCACGAGCATGGCCGGGTCGCGGCGTGACTGCGCGAAGACGCCGGTCGGCGCGTACCCGGCTGCGCGGGCATGGCCCCGATGACGCAACGCGCAAAACCCGCGAACCTGCGTTTCCGCCTGTACACGGTGCTGATGGTGCTCGTGCTCGCCTCGACCGCCTTGGTCGTGCGGGCGGTCGACCTGCAGGTCGTGCGCAAGGATTTCTACCAGGGTGAAGGCGACGCGCGTTACCTGCGCGACATCCCGATCGCGGTATCGCGAGGCACGATCTTCGATCGCAATGGCGAGCCGCTGGCGGTCTCGACGCCGGTCGAATCGATCTGGGGCAATCCGCAGGAGCTGCTCGCCAATCCCGAGCAGTTGCCCGTGCTGGCCAAGGCTCTCGGCGTGGCGACGGCCGATCTGACCGAGCGCCTCGTGCAGCGCAAGGACAAGGAGTTCCTCTACCTCAAGCGGCCGGTTGATCCGGATACGGCGAAGGATCTGCTCGCGCTGAAGATTCCCGGCGTGGCCAGCGAACGCGCATTCCGTCGCTACTACCCGAGCGGCGAGATCATCGCCCACGCGCTCGGCATGACCAATATCGATGATCGCGGCCAGGAAGGGCTCGAACTCGCCTTCGACGACTGGCTGGCCGGCAAGCCCGGACTCAAGCGCGTCATCCGTGATCGTCTCGGCCATGTGGTCGAGAACGTCGAGCTGCTGCAGGAGGCACAGCCCGGTCGCGACCTGACCCTGTCGATCGATCGTCGCATCCAGTATCTCGCCTATCGCGAACTCAAGACCGCGATCCTCGATCACAACGCCCTGTCGGGATCGATGGTGATCCTCGACGTGAGCAACGGCGAAGTGCTGGCGATGGTCAACCAGCCCTCGTTCAACCCGAACTCGCGCATCGCCATCGATCCGGCGTATCGGCGCAATCGCGCGGTCACCGATGTGGTCGAACCGGGCTCGACGATGAAGCCGTTCACGATTGCCGCTGCGCTCGAGAGCGGGCGCTGGAAGGCCGACACCGCAATCGACACGACCCCGGGCACCCTGCAGTTGCAGGGTGGCTACACGATCAGCGATCACCGCAACTACGGCATGATCAATGTCACGCGCGTGATCACCAAGTCGAGCAATGTCGGCGCTGCCAAGATCGCCTCGACCTTGAGCAACGATCACATGTACGACGTCTTCCATCGCTTTGGTTTCGGCGAGGTCAGCGGTTGCGGCTTCCCGGGCGAATCCCCCGGCTTCCTGCCGATCTCGAAGAGCTGGGGTCCGGTCGAGAAGGCGACCATCTCGTATGGCTATGGCCTCAGCGTGACGCCGATGCAGATTGCGCAGGCGTACGCGGCGCTCGCCAATGGCGGACGCCTGCGCCAGCCCGGTTTCGTCAAGGGCGCGATCAACCCGGACAGCGCGGTGATCGATCCGCAGATCGCCGAAAGCGTGCGCACGATGCTCGAAACCGTGATCACCCCGGAAGGCTCGGGCCTGGCTGCCGCGGTGCCGAACTTCCGTGTCGCCGGCAAGACCGGCACATCGCGTCGCGCGGTCGCGGGTGGATACGAAAAGCGCTACGTCTCGTTGTTCGCGGGCATGGTTCCAGCCAGCAATCCGCGCCTCGTCGGCGTCGTCGTCATCAACGATCCGGGCAAGGGCAACGGCCCGTACTTCGGTGGACTCGTCTCGGCACCGGTTTTCAGCAAGGTCATGGCCAACGCCTTGCGCCTGCTCGATGTACCGCCCGACAACGTGCAGCGCTGGTACGCCGGCGCACCCGATGTCGGTCATCCGATCGATCCGGCCAGCGAAGCGCCCGAGTACCCGGCAGACGAACCCAACTACGAGGAGTCGGTGCCGCAATGAGTACGGCAATGCGCCTCGACGACTTGCTGGCGGGTCATGTGCAGCCCGGCTTTCGCGCCGATGTGCTCGTGCGTGGACTCGATCTCGATTCGCGCCGCGTCGGCGTCGGAGATGCCTTCGTCGCGCTGCAGGGCACGCGTGAACATGGCATCCGCTTCGCCGCAAATGCCGAAGCGGCAGGAGCAAGTGCCGTGATCGCCGAGGCCACGGATGATCCAGTTGGTGCGACGCTCGACATTCCGCTGGTCTGGGTCGATGGCTTGCGCGAGAAGCTTGGCGCGATCGCCGCGCGCTTCCACGGCGATGCCTCGCGCAAGCTGCGCGTCACCGGCATCACGGGAACCAATGGCAAGACCTCGATCGCGCAGCTGTTGGCGCAGGCACTCGACCATCTCGGCAGTCGCGCCGCGACGATCGGCACGCTCGGTGCCGGCCTCTCTGGCGCGATTGATGCGGGCGAACGCACCACGCCCGACGCGATCAGCCTGCAACGCCTGCTCGCCCGCTTTCTCGAACAAGGTGCGAGCGACGTTGCGATGGAGGTTTCTTCGCACGCGCTCGATCAGGGACGCGTCAATGGCGTGCATTTCCGCCTCGCCGTGTTCACCAATCTGACCCGTGATCACCTCGACTATCACGGTGACATGGACAGCTATGCGAATGCCAAGCAACGCCTGTTCGGCATGCCGGGGTTGATCGCGGCCGTGATCAATGCCGATGACGCATGGGGGCGCAGGTTTGCCGCCGAACTGCCCGCGGAGGTGCAGGGCATCACCTACGCGATCGCCGATCCCGCTGCCGACGTGCGCGCTCTCGATGTCGATGCACACGCCGGTGGCCTCGGATTCCAGTTGACTACACCCTGGGGTGAAGGTCGCATCGAATCCCGCCTGCTCGGGCAGTTCAATGTTTCCAACCTGCTTGCCGTTGCCGCGAGCCTCGGTGCGCTCGGCTACGGATTCTCCGCGATTGTCTCTGCCCTCGCTGTGCTCGAACCCGTGCACGGCCGCATGAGCCGGCTCGGCGGAAAAGCCGGGCAACCGCTCGTCGTCGTCGACTACGCGCATACGCCCGACGCGCTCGAGCAGGCGTTGCGCAGCTTGCGCGCGCATTGCGATGGAACGTTGGTCTGCATCTTCGGCTGTGGCGGCGAGCGCGATGTCGGCAAGCGCCCGTTGATGGCGGCGATTGCGGAACACCTGGCGGACGCAGTGATTGTCACCGACGACAACCCGCGCAACGAGGACGGTGATGCCATCGTTGCCGCGATCATGGCGGGATTCGCGCAGCCAGACGCCGTGACGATCGAGCGCGACCGCCGTCGTGCGATCGAGCGGGCGATCCTGGGTGCCGGACCCGGCGACATCGTGCTCATTGCCGGCAAGGGACACGAGCCCTATCAGGAAGTCGGCGGTGTTCGACATGCCTTCGACGACAGCAGGATCGCCGCTGGCGCCCTCGGGGCACGCGCATGTTGAACCTCGATCTGGCCACGATCGCGCGCTGGACCGATGGTCGCCTGCAGGGCACGGGTGCCGACCTGCGAATTGACTCGGTTTCGACCGACAGCCGCACGCTTGCAGGAAATGCGCTGTTCGTCGCCCTGCGTGGCGAACACCACGATGCACATGATTTTGTCGGGTCAGCGCAAGGCAACGGTGCCGCAGCGGCCCTGGTCGAACACGGTGTCGCCGTCGAACTGCCGCAGATCGTCGTCGCGAATACCGAAAAGGCCTTGGGTCAGCTCGCTGCCGCGGTGCGCCGGCAGCGCGACGTCTGTGTGATCGGCATTACCGGCTCGAACGGAAAGACCACGGTCAAGAGCCTGGTCGCCGGCATCCTTTCGCGTCACGCGCCGACCCATTTCAACAGCGGCAGCTTCAACAACGAGATCGGCTTGCCACTGACCTTGCTCGCGATGCCCGATGACAGCCGGTTCGCCGTGCTGGAAATGGGAGCCGGCAAGCCTGGCGACATCGACTATCTCGTGCGCATCGCACAACCGCAGATCGGTCTCGTCAACAACATCGCCCCGGCCCATCTTGAACGCATGGGCAGCCTCGTCGCGATCGCCGAGACCAAGGGCGCGCTGTATGCCGGTCTGCCCCAGACCGGCATCGCGGTGATCAACGCCGATGACGCCTTTGCCGGAACCTTTGCCGCGCTCGCCGGCAGCCGACGCGTGGTCCGCTTCGGCTTGGGCAGCAACACCGATGTCAGCGCCCGCATCGATGCGGGCGTCGCCGGCAACACTTTCGTCCTCGTTGTGCCAGCCGCTGAAATCGAAATCACATTGCCACTGGCCGGTCGACACAACCTGCTCAACGCGCTTGCCGCTGCGAGCGTCGCCCTTGCCTGCGATGTGCCGCTGGCCACGATCAAGGCCGGGCTCGAGGCCGCCACGGCAGTCGCCGGACGCTCGGCACGACGCGCGCATGCCAGCGGCGCCGAAATCATCGATGACACCTACAATGCGAATCCGGCCTCGTTTGCCGCTGCGATCGCGACGCTGGCAGCCAGTCAAGGCAGGAAGGTGCTTGTCGCTGGAGACATGCGCGAACTCGGTGGCGACGCCGAAATCCTGCACGCCGGCATCGGCAAGCTCGCGCGCAGCAGCGGCATCGACGTCCTCTACGCCGTCGGCGAGCTGAGTCGCGCGACCGCCGCAGCATTCGGCGAATCCGCCCGGCATTTCCCCGACCAGTCGGCGCTGATCCAGGCGCTGCGGAGCGAGCTCACGGCCAGTACGACCTTGCTCGTCAAGGGATCGCGTGGATCGGCGATGGAGCGCGTGGTCAATGCGCTGCTCGTCGTCGATGCAGAAAAGGGAGAACGGCATGCTGCTTGAACTGGCCGATCTTCTGCGCAACTGGTACAGCGGCTTCCACCTGTTCCAGTACCTGACCTTCCGCGCGATCATGAGCACGCTGACCGCGCTGTCGGTGTCGCTGCTGATCGGTCCTGCCGTGATCCGCAAGCTGGCTGACGTCAAGGCCGGCCAGGTGATCCGTTCCGACGGACCGCAATCACATCTGGCCAAGGCCGGCACACCGACCATGGGTGGCCTGCTGATCATCCTCGCCGTCGCGATTGCGACCCTGCTGTGGATGGACCTGCGCAACAAGTATGTGTGGCTCGTGCTTGGCGTCACGCTCGCCTTCGGTGCCATCGGTTTCTACGACGACTACAAGAAACTGGTCCTGCGCGACAGTCGCGGGCTTGCCTCGCGCTGGAAGTATTTCTGGCAGTCGGTGTTCGGCCTTGCGGTCGCCGTGATCCTCTATCTGAGCGCCGACCTGCCTGCGCAGACGGCCCTGTACCTGCCGGTGTTCAAGACCATCGCCCTTCCGCTCGGAGTGCTGTTCGTGCCGTTGGCGTATTTCATGATCGTCGGCTTCTCCAATGCGGTGAATCTCACCGATGGACTCGACGGCCTTGCGATCATGCCGAGCGTGCTGGTCGTCACCGCACTCGGTGCGTTCGCCTATCTGGCGGGCAATGCGGTGTTCTCCAGTTACCTGCAGATTCCTTCGATTCCCGGTGCCGGCGAGCTGGCCATATTCTGCGGCGCGCTGGCCGGGGCCGGGCTCGGCTTCCTCTGGTTCAACACGTATCCGGCGCAGGTGTTCATGGGCGACATCGGTGCGCTCGCTGTCGGCGCGGCACTTGGCACGATCGCGGTGATCGTGCGCCAGGAGATCGTGCTGCTGATCATGGGTGGCGTGTTCGTCATGGAGACCGCCTCGGTCATGTTGCAGGTGGCCAGCTTCAAGCTGACCGGCAAGCGCATCTTCCGCATGGCCCCGATCCATCATCACTTCGAACTCAAGGGCTGGCCAGAGCCGCGCGTGATCGTGCGGTTCTGGATCATCAGCGTGGTCCTCGTGCTCGTCGGCCTCGCCACGTTGAAGGTGCGCTGATGTCCGGCAATTCCGCGACCACACAGGCAACCCGGCGCGGCGCACCGCAGGGTCGTTATGACCTCGGCATCGTGCTGTCCGCGATCGGACTCGCCAGTCTCGGCACGATCATGGTCGCATCGAGTTCGATCTCGATCGCCGACAGCCAGAATGCCGGCCCGTTCTACTTCCTGATTCGCCACCTGGTCTTTCTTGCGCTGGGCATCGGACTCGCCATCGTCGCTGCGCGCACCGAACTTGCGCGCCTCGAGAAGCATGCGTTCCTGTTGCTGATGGTCGCCTTCATCCTGCTCCTGCTTGTATTCGTGCCCGGCATAGGCATGCGCGTCAACGGCGCGCGGCGCTGGATCCATGTCGGTATTTCCGGCTTCCAGTCGGTCGAGATGGTCAAGCTGATCCTGATCGTCTACCTGGCCAGCTACCTTGTCCGCCATCGCGACAGCGTGCATGCCAGCATGCTCGGCGTATGCAAGCCGATCGGTGTCGCGACCGTGCTGGTCGGCCTGCTCCTGCTGCAGCCGGATTTCGGCAGCGCCACCCTGCTCATCGCGGTGACCCTCGGCATGATCTGGCTCGGCGGTGCGCGTCTGCGCAACCTCGGTCTGCTCGCGGCGCTGGCGATGCCCGCGCTGGCCTGGGCAGCCTTGTTCGAGGACTACCGCCTGAAGCGCCTGAAATCCTTCCTCGACCCCTGGGCCGATCCGTTCAACGAGGGATTCCAGTTGACCCAGGCATTGATCGCAATCGGCCGCGGCGAGTGGTTCGGTGTCGGACTCGGTGCCAGCGTGCAGAAGCTGTTCTACCTGCCCGAAGCGCACACCGATTTCATTCTTGCCGTGATTGCCGAAGAACTCGGCTTCTTCGGCATCGTCCTTGTGCTCGGCCTGTTCAGCTGGCTGGTGGGCAGTGGCTTGCGCGTCGGCCTGCGTGCGATGGAGCGCGGTCAGCGTTTTGCCGGGTATTGCGCGTTCGGCATCTCGCTGATGCTTGCGATCCAGGCGCTGGTCTCGATCGGGGTCAACCTCGGCGTACTGCCGACCAAGGGCCTGACCCTTCCGCTGATCAGCTCGGGAGGATCGAGCGTCCTGATGACCTGTGTCGCGATCGGCTTGCTCGCGCGGGTCAGCTACGAGTTGTCGCGTGCCGAAGATGCCGCCGCGCAGGCGGTGCCGGCTTCACTGCTCGACGAGGCACTGGCATGAACGCGCCGGTCCTGATCATGGCGGGTGGAACCGGCGGTCACATCTTCCCGGGCATCGCGGTCGGCCGCGAGCTGCGCAAGCGCGGCATTCCCGTCGTCTGGCTCGGTGGCAAGGTCGGACTGGAGACGCGCCTTGTTCCCGAAGCGGGTTTCGCACTGGAGTGCCTCGATTTCTCGGGTGTGCGCGGCAAGGGACCGATGACCCTGCTGCTTGCGCCATTGCGTCTGCTGCGCGCGGCTTTCGCCGCCCGCGCCGTGCTCAAGCGCCTGCAGCCGCGCAGCGTCCTGTCGATGGGCGGCTATGCGGCCGCGCCGGGCGGGATCGCTGCGTGGATGACGCGCATTCCGCTCGTGGTGCATGAACAGAATCGCGTACCGGGATTCACCAACCGGCTGCTCGTGCGTTTCGCGCGCCGGAGCCTCGCCGGATTTTCCGCCGGCATCGACGGCTCCGAATGGACCGGCAATCCGGTGCGCGAGGAGATCGCCGCCGTACCGACACCCCAGACCCGGCTGGCCGGTCGCGAAGGTCCCGTGCGCATCCTCGTACTCGGCGGCAGTCAGGGTGCCCAAAGCCTCAACGTGGCCCTGCCCGAGGTCATCCGCAGGCGTGGCGAACGCGTCATCCTGCAAGTGCGTCACCAGTGCGGCGCGCGCAACCTGGAGAGGACGCGACAGATCTACGCAGCGGCATCGATCGATGCCGATGTCGTGCCATTCATCGACGACATGGCGGCAGCCTATGCCTGGGCCGATCTGGTCGTCTGTCGCGCCGGCGCGTTGACCCTCGCCGAGCTTTGCGCGGCTGGTGTCGCGGCGGTGCTCGTGCCTTACCCGCAAGCGGTCGACGATCATCAGACGCGCAATGCCGAAGTCCTGGTCGAGGCGGGTGCAGCGCGTCTGGTCGCCGAGGGCGACGGCTTCATCAAGCGCCTCGGCAACTGCCTTGACGAGCTTGATCGTGATCGTCCGCATCTGCTCGCGATGGCGTCGCGCGCGCGCGCTCTGGCGCGTCCGGACGCCAGTCGACGCATTGCCGATGTCTGCCTCGAGGTGGCCGCATGACGCCGCAGCGACTGCGCCAGCACGGCGACATCATGCAGGACTTCCGGCGCATCCATTTCGTCGGTATCGGTGGCGTCGGCATGAGCGGAATCGCCGAGGTTCTGCACAACCTGGGCTATACCGTATCGGGTTCCGACCGTGCTGATTCGACGACCACGCGGCGGCTCGCTTCGCTCGGCGTGACCGTGTATCGCGAACACCGTGCCGAACATGTCGCCGACTGCGACGTGCTGGTCACTTCGAGCGCGATCAAGGACGACAACGCCGAGTTGCTCGCCGCGCGCGAACGCCGCATTCCGATCGTTCCGCGCGCGGAAATGCTCGGTGAACTGATGCGCTTCCGCCGCGGCATCGCGATTGCCGGAACGCATGGCAAGACCACGACGACAAGCCTGACCGCCAGCGTGCTGGCCGAGGCCGGACTCGATCCGACGTTCGTCATCGGCGGCCAGCTCACGGCCGTGGGGGCCAATGCGCGGCTCGGCACCGGCGAATATCTGGTTGCGGAGGCGGACGAATCGGACGGTTCGTTCCTCATGCTCTCGCCGGTCATCGCGATCGTGACGAATATCGATCACGACCATCTCGAGAACTACGGCGGTGATTTCTCCCAGGTCACGGCCGCGTTCGAGCAATTCCTGCATCGCCTGCCGTTCTATGGCCTGGCCGTTCTCTGCGTCGATGATGCAGAGGTCGCCGCGCTGGCCGCCAAGACGCCGCGCCGCATCCTCACCTACGCGATCGACAGGCCGGCGGATATCCGCGCGAGCAACCTGCGCCAGGACGGTGCCTGCATGCATTTCGACATGCACCTGCCCGACGTTGCAGACGCCATCCGCATCCGCCTGAACCTGCCCGGCAGGCACAACGTGCTCAATGCGCTGGCTGCCTGTGCAGTCGGTTGGCAACTCGGCGTGCCGGCGGCTGCCCTGCAGTCGGCACTGACCGGATTCCAGGGTGTCGGCCGACGCTTCTCGTTGCGCGGCGAGGTGCAGCATGACCACGGTCGCGCGCAACTCGTCGACGACTACGGCCACCATCCGAGCGAGCTGGCCGCCGTATTCGAGGCCGCCCGCAGCGGCTGGCCGGAAAAGCGCCTCGTCGTCGCATTCCAGCCGCACCGCTACTCGCGCACGCGCGATCTGCTCGACGACTTCTCGCGTGTCCTCGCCGATGTCGACGTGCTCGTGCTGACCGAGGTCTATCCGGCCGGCGAAGCGCCGATCGCGAATGCCGATGCGCGCGCGCTGGCGCGTGCGATCCGTGCGCGCGGCAAGGTTGATCCGGTGCTTGTCGAAACCCCGCGCCATCTGCGTGCGGCGCTTGCCGCACTGCTCGCCGATGGAGACCTGCTCGTCCTGCTGGGCGCCGGTGACATCGGTGCCGCGGCCACCGAGCTGGCCATGGATCCCGATCTGAGGACGCATCGATGATGATCCCGCGCATCACCGACCCGCGTCAGTTCGGCCGCGTCGCGGTCGCCTACGGCGGTACTTCGGCCGAGCGCGAGGTGTCGCTCGATTCCGGGCGCAACGTGCTCGAAGCCTTGCGCGCACGCGGCGTCGATGCGCATCCGGTCGATGGCATTCCCGCCCTGCTCGATGCCTTGCGCGCCGGTCACTACGCGCGTGTCTTCAACATCCTGCATGGCCGCGGTGGCGAGGATGGCATGTTGCAGGGCGCACTCGACGCGCTGCGCGTTCCGTACACCGGCAGCGGCATCCTCGGTTCGGCGCTGGCGATGGACAAGGTGCGCACCAAGCAGGTGTGGCAGGCACTGCGCCTGCCGACGCCGGCCTACGTCGCGTACCAACCCGGCCACGACCTCGCTGCGGCGATTGCCGCGATCGGCTATCCGGCCATCGTCAAGCCGTCGCATGAAGGCTCCAGCGTCGGCATCACGCGCGTGTTCTCCGCGGCGGACCTGCCGGCGGCGATCGAGCTGGCCGCGCGGCACGATGGTGAACTGCTGATCGAAAGCCTGGTCGTCGGGGCCGAACTGACCATCGGCATCCTTGGCGACGAGGCACTGCCTTCGATACGCATCGTGCCGAAAGGTGCGTTCTACGACTACCACGCAAAGTACGTCGCCGAGGACACCGAATACCTTTGCCCGGGTCTCGACGGTGCCGCCGAAACCGCGATACGCGCGCTTGCCCTCGCTGCGTTTGACGCGGCGGGTTGTTCGGGTTGGGGGCGCGTCGACGTCATGCGCGACGCGCAAGGCAACAACTTCCTGCTCGAGGTCAACACGACACCCGGCATGACCAGCCACTCCCTCGTACCGAAGGCGGCACGTGCGGCAGGCATCGATTTCGAGTCGCTGTGCTGGCACATCCTCGAAACCTCGTTGAGCAGGGACGTGCGATGAGAAATCCCCTGCCGATGAAATGGATGGCCTGGGGCATCGCCTTGACCCTGGTCTCGCTGCCGATCATCGGCGTCCTGAATGGCTGGTTCGCCTCCGAACGCTGGCCGGTGCGCAAGATCGAATTGCGCGCGGAGTACGCACATGTCAGCGCCGAACAGATCCGCGCTGCGGTCGCCACGCATCTGGCCAAGGGCTTTTTCGCCGTGCAACTGACCGACGTCCAGGATGCCGTTTCGCAACTGCCGTGGGTCGAGCGCGTCGAGGCTCGCAAGCAATGGCCCGATACCTTGAGCCTCACGGTCTACGAGCGCCAGCCGTTCGCGCGCTGGGGCGCGTCACGTCTGGTCAGCCACGGCGGCGAGTTGTTCAGCGTGCCGGGCACGGACGCGATGCAGGGTTTGCCGCAACTGTCCGGTCCTGACGAGCGCCTCGCCGACGTGATCGCCTTCCATGCCGAATGCGTGCGCGAGTTTTCCGGCAGTGGCCTGTCGGTCCGCGCGGTCGACCTGAGTGCGCGTGGCAGTTGGAGGCTGACCCTAGCCAGCGGTGCTCTGATCGAGATCGGGCGGGTCGACGCGAAGGCGCGTCTGCAGCGCTTCCTCGATGTGTGGCCAAAACTCGCCAGCGGCGCCAATGGACCGCCGGTGTATGTCGATCTGCGTTACGAAAACGGATTCGCGATGCGCTGGGCACTGCCCGAAGCGCCGATCTCCCCCCCAATGCCCGGTCCCGCACCGGCCGGCCGAGCCTGAGCAACGATGAATCGCAAGACCGAGAAAAACCTGATTGTCGGCCTCGATATCGGCACGTCGAAGATCGTCGCGATCGTCGGTGAACATGAGCCGGGGCAACCGATCGAGATCATGGGCATCGGTTCGCATCCTTCCCATGGACTCAAGCGTGGCGTGGTCGTCGATATCGAGTCCACCGTGCAGTCGATCCAGCGCGCGATCGAGGAAGCCGAACTGATGGCCGGCTGCGAAATCCGTTCGGTGTATGCCGGCATCGCCGGCAGCCATATCCGTTGCCTCAATTCGCACGGCATCGTGCCGATCCGCGACAAGGAAGTGACCGAGGCCGACCGCGAGCACGTCATCGAGGCGGCACGCGCGGTGGCGATTCCGGCAGATCAGGAGCGCCTCTATCTCGAACCTCAGGATTACGTGATCGACGGACAGGAAGGCATCCGCCATCCGATTGGAATGAGCGGCGTGCGCCTTGAGTCGCGCGTGCACCTGGTCACCGGCGCGATGAGCGCGGCGGCAAACATCCGCAAGTGCGTCTCGCGCTGCGGCCTGCGCGTCGACGACCTGGTGCCGCAGCAGATCGCATCGAGTTTCGCCGTGCTGACCCAGGACGAACGCGAACTCGGCGTATGCCTGGTCGATATCGGCGCCGGCACGACCGACATCGCGATCTTCACGCAAGGCGCGATCCGGCATACCGCTTCGCTGCCGATCGCCGGTGACCAGGTCACCAACGACATTGCGGTTGCCTTGCGCACGCCGACGGCGCATGCCGAAGAGATCAAGGTCAAGTATGCCTGTGCGCTGGCCCAGCTCGCCCACGCCGAGGAAACGATCCTGGTGCCGAGCGTCGGCGATCGACCGCCGCGTCGTCTCGCCAGACAGACCCTGGCCGAGGTCGTGCAGCCGCGTTACGAGGAACTCTTTTCGCTGGCGCAAGCCGAGCTGCGCCGTTCGGGCTACGAAAGCCTGGTTGCCGCCGGCATCGTGTTGACCGGCGGTGCGGCAAAGATGGAGGGCGTGGTCGATCTGGCCGAGGAAGTCTTCCACATGCCGGTACGCCTTGGCACGCCCCAGCATGTCACCGGCCTTGCCGACGTTGTTTCCAACCAGATCCACGCAACCGGTGTCGGCTTGCTGCTGTATGGCAGCCGCCAGCAAGCGCGTGGGCAAGGTCGTGGCTCCGAAGCGGTTGGCGGCGTCTGGGATCGCGTATCGAGCTGGTTCAAGGGAAATTTTTGAGCACCGGCATGCGCCGATGCTTTTCAGGCACCACCCGTTGTGCGGGAAGCATGACGGAGCAACCGAAACGGTTGCATCGCGGACAACGCGCCAGTTGTCCGCACAACGCCCGCGAGGCTGGACGCCGCAGCGGACGGAGTCATCAAACCAATACGGCTGAAGCCGACGGAGGACGGGAAAATGTTTGAGCTGATCGAGAGAATGGAACCCAATGCGGTGATCAAGGTCATCGGAGTCGGTGGCGGTGGCGGCAATGCCGTCAGTCACATGGTTCACGCACAGATCGAAGGCGTCGAGTTCGTCTGCGCGAACACGGACGCCCAGGCGCTCAAGAACAGCGGGGCGAAGCACACCCTGCAACTGGGCGCGAATGTCACCAAGGGACTCGGTGCGGGCGCCAATCCCGAAGTTGGCCGGCAGGCTGCGCTGGAGGACCGCGAGCGCATCTGCGAGCTGCTCCGCGGCGCGGACATGGCCTTCATCACCTGCGGCATGGGCGGAGGTACCGGAACCGGTGCGGCACCTGTGGTTGCCCAACTGGCGAAGGAGATGGGTATCCTGACCGTGGCAGTCGTGACCAAGCCATTCCCGTTCGAGGGCCGGCGTCGCATGCAGGTTGCCCTCAAGGGCATCGAGGACCTCACTCAGCACGTCGATTCGCTGATCACGGTGCCGAACGAAAAACTGCTCACCGTGCTTGGACGCGATGTAACCCTGCTCAGCGCATTCAAGCAGGCCAACGATGTATTGCTCGGTGCCGTGCAGGGCATCGCCGATCTGATCACGCGCCCGGGATTGATCAACGTCGATTTCGCCGACGTCCGCACCGTCATGTCGGAAATGGGCATGGCGATGATGGGCAGCGGCAGCGCGCGTGGCGACGACCGGGCCGTGGCTGCCGCCGAAGCGGCGATCAACAACCCGCTGCTCGAAGACATCAATCTTGCCGGTGCCTGCGGCATCCTCGTCAACGTCACCGCCGGGCAGAACCTGACGATGCGCGAGTTCGACGACATCGGCCAGGTCATCCACGAGTTTGCCAGCGAAGATGCAACCGTGGTGATCGGTACCGCGCTTGACCCCGAATTGCAGGACGAGATCCGTGTCACCGTCGTCGCGACCGGACTCAATCGCAATGCGGCGCGCCAGCCGGTGCGGAGCGAGCGCGAGCGTGAAGCGATCATCGCGCCACGTCCGCCGATGCGGGTCGTGCGCAATGCCACCACGGGCGAGATCGACTACGCCGGCGTGCCGGGGCGGGTTGCCATCGGCGCGCATTCCCAGCAGCCAGCGGAACAGGCAGCTGCGTCCAGCGAGACCCAGATCGACTACCTCGACATTCCCGCCTTCCTGCGCCGTCAGGCGGACTGAGGATGTGATGCCCTGAATCGATCCGGTCGATTTCCCGTCGCTCCCGCGGGCCAGGAGCGCGTTTTCCTGACGCGCTTCCTGCCTGATCCGATGTCCTGAGACATCGGGCTTGAAGGGCCCAGTGCCGCTGCGTGGCGCCGCAGCGGCATGTTTCGTCATCGCCGTGGACGCCACAAAACCCCGTCATTCCGGCCCTGCCCGGAGAGTGTCGCGAAAATACGACAGGTGTATGATTTTGGAGTCGGCTTAACTATCGCTGACTGCTTTGCTGTGCTACGCTCCCCGGCGTTTTGATGCTCCTGCCCCAGGGGTCAGACCAATAAAATGATCAAACAACGCACGCTCAAAAATGTAATCAGGGCGACAGGCGTGGGTCTCCACACGGGCGACAAGGTCTATATGACCCTGCGTCCTGCTGCGGTTGATACAGGGATTGTCTTCCGGCGCGTGGATCTCGCCGAGCCTGTGGAAATCCGATCCTGTTGCGAAAATGTGGGCGATACGCGGCTGTCGACGACCCTGGTCAAGGGCGATGTGCGCATCGCCACGATCGAGCACCTGCTCTCGGCCATCGCAGGTCTCGGCATCGACAATGCCTATGTCGACCTCTCCGCTCCCGAAGTCCCGATCATGGACGGCAGCGCCGGCCCTTTCGTGTTCCTTCTGCAATCAGCCGGAATCGAGGAGCAGGTTTCGGCGAAACGCTTCGTCCGCATCAAGAAATCGGTGACTGTCCGCGATGGCGACAAGTGGGCCCGTTTCGAGCCATTTGACGGATTCAAGGTCGGCTTCTCGATCGACTTCGATCATCCGATGTTCGCCAAGCGCACCTCGACCAGCGAAATCGACTTCTCGACCACGTCCTTCGTCAAGGAAGTGAGCCGCGCGCGTACCTTCGGCTTCATGCGCGACATCGAAATGCTGCGCGAGCGAAATCTCGCCCTCGGCGGCTCGATGGACAACTCGATCGTGCTCGATGACTATCGCGTGCTCAACGAAGACGGCCTTCGCTACGAGGACGAGTTCGTCAAGCACAAGATTCTCGACGCGATCGGTGACCTATATCTGCTGGGTCACAGCCTGATCGGCGCGTTCTACGGGTACAAGTCGGGCCATGCGCTCAACAACACCCTGCTGCGTGCGTTGCTGGCCGACAAGACGGCCTGGGAAGAAGTCAGTTTCGACGACGAGTCGAAGGCTCCGATCTCCTACGCCCATCCGGCGCAGGCGCTCTGAGCACTGGCAGGTTTCAAACGAAGACTCCCTCGCCGGAGTCTTCGGCGTCAGGGGACAAGAGAAACCTTCAGGTTTCCGGTGGAAATTCTTCTTCGGCGAGGGACGCCAGCTGATTGTAAAGGGCCTGTAGTTCAGGGTCCGACATGGATTTTGCGGCCGATCGCAGATGGTTTGCGGCGGCGGCAGAGAGCGGTTTTGGCCTGGTCGGTTCCGGGGGAACGGGCGGCAGGGCTGCCACTTTCACAACGAAGTGTTCGACAGCGTTGCCGAAGGCAGCGCGGGCTGTTTCGAGCAAGGTTGCCTGGTGCAGCCTGAGCCGGGTCGCCCAGGTCGGACTCGTCGCGAGAAACACAAGCCGTCCGTTGCGCAGATCCGCGAGGCGACATTCGCGGGCAAGCGCGTCGGGCAAGTGGTGGCGCAGTTTTCCATCGAGCAAATCCAGGGCGCGCGCGCGTATCGCGAGCGTGTCGAGGGAGATGCACTCCGCAATCGGCCTCCATCCGGCCGGCGGCTGGGGGCGCGGTGGACGACTTCGCTGCATGGCGGTACCTATTCGGCGAACAGTCAATGAACATCATCATAGTCGCGAAATCCCATTCGACCCCACGTTGCATCGATCTCGCCAGCAGGCGCGGTCGGATCGTCGTTGCTTCGGTGCTGTGCTCGGCTTTCCTGCTGTTTGCCGGAATCGGCTTCGCGCTTGCCGTGTTCACGGTCAATCCCCGCGATGCCGCGATGGGCGAACTGCTCTCCCTGCGTGCGCAGATCGAGATCCAGAAGGGCAAGCTCAGCGATGTCGAGGGCGATTCACGACGCAACCTCGATGCATTGGCCATGCAGATCGGCCAGTTGCGCGCGCAATCCACGCGCCTGAACGCATTGGGCGATCGCCTGACCCAGGTCGGCAAGCTCGAGGACGGTGAATTCGATTTCGCCACCGACCCGGCTCTCGGTGGTCCCGAGGAAGCGCTCGCGGAGAATTCCTCGCCGCTGCCTCTCGGCAACGACATCGACAGCCTGCGTGCCGAGTTCGAGCGCCAGGAGGCCCAGCTGGGCGTGCTCGAGAACCTGCTTTTCGACCGCAAGATCGACAATGCCTTGCTGCCGACCGGCATGCCGGTTGCGCACGGTTATGTCGCCTCGGCCTATGGAACCCGCACCGATCCGATCAGTGGCCGCAATGCTGTCCATCTCGGTGTCGATTTCGACGTGCCGATGGGCAGCGACGTGCTCGCCGTCGCCGAAGGCGTCGTCACCTATTCCGCTGAGCGCAATGGATACGGAAACGTCGTCGAAATCGACCACGGCAACGGCTACATGACCCGCTATGCGCACAATTCGCGCAACGTGGTCGAGGTCGGCACCCGGGTTCACATCGGCCAGGTCCTCGCCAAGGTGGGCTCGACCGGCCGCTCAACCGGTCCGCATTGCCACTTTGAGGTCTGGTTGAACGGACGCCCGGTCAATCCGATGGCGTATGTGCGCTCAACCCGGGCCAATCGCGGCTGATATCATTCGCATGCGTGGCGCCCGGTGGCCTTGAAACAGTCGATCTGAGTGCCATCTCGCTTGGTGTTATGCCGAGGCCGCCGTATCATCGGCGGCCTTCGCTTTTTTGCTGTGCCGCGACGCGCGGAATCACGGCCCTATCCGGATAGACAAGACCGATGTTGCAACGTTTCCTGACGAGCATTTTTGGCAGCCGCAACGAGCGCATCCTGCGCACGCTCAACAAGAACGTGGTGCGGATCAATGCGCTGGAGCCACGCTTCGAGGCACTTGACGACACAGCCCTGCGAGCGATGACAGACGAATTCCGCAAGCGTGTCAGTGACGGCGAGACCCTGGATTCGATCCTGCCGGAGGCATTCGCCGTCGTCCGCGAAGCGGCCCGACGCGTGATCGGCCTGCGTCATTACGACGAGCAGTTGATCGGCGGCATGGTCCTGCACATGGGCAAGATCGCTGAAATGCGCACCGGTGAGGGCAAGACCCTGGTCGGTACCTTGCCGGTCTATCTCAATGCGCTCGCCGGCAAGGGCGTGCATGTGGTGACCGTCAATGACTATCTCGCGCGTCGCGACTCGGCGTGGATGGGACGCATCTACAACTTCCTCGGCATGAATGTCGGTGTCGTCTATCCCGGCATGGATCACGCCGACAAGCGTGGCGCATACGACGCAGACATCACCTACGGCACGAACAACGAGTTCGGTTTCGACTATCTGCGCGACAACATGGCGCAAGCCAAGGAACAACGCTATCAGCGCACGCTCAATTTCGCGATCGTCGACGAAGTCGATTCGATCCTGATCGACGAGGCGCGCACGCCGTTGATCATCTCGGGTCCGACCGACGAATCGCCGCAGCTCTACGTCAAGATCAATCGCCTCGTGCCGAAGCTGGTCCGCCAGGAAAAGGAAGACAGCGACGGTGATTTCTGGGTCGACGAAAAGCAGCGCCAGGTCCACCTGTCCGAAGCGGGCATGGAGCACGCCGAAGCCCTGCTGCGCCGTGACGCGATCATTGGTGAAGGCGAGAGCCTGTATGACACCAAGCACCTCGCCGTGGTGCATCACCTGAACGCCGGTCTGCGCGCGCATGCCCTTTACCAGAAAGATGTCGACTACATCGTGCGCGATGGCGAGGTCATCATCGTCGACGAATTCACCGGTCGCACGCTGTCCGGGCGTCGCTGGTCCGATGGCCTGCATCAGGCCGTCGAGGCCAAGGAAGGCGTGCCGATCCAGCGCGAGAACCAGACCCTCGGTTCGATCACCTTCCAGAACTATTTCCGCCTGTACAAGAAGCTGGCGGGCATGACCGGCACGGCCGACACCGAGGCATTCGAGTTCCAGTCGATCTACGGGCTCGAAGTCGTCGTCATCCCGACCCATCGTCCGATGGTTCGCCGCGACGAGCCGGATGTCGTCTTCCTCAAGGCCAAGAACAAGTACGATGCGATCATCGAGGACATCAAGGATTGCTACGAGCGCGGCCAGCCCGTGCTGGTCGGCACGACCTCGATCGAGACGTCCGAATACCTTTCGGGCCTGCTCAAGAAATCCAGCGTTCCGCACGAAGTCCTCAATGCCAAGCAGCATGAGCGCGAGGCGATCATCGTTGCCCAGGCCGGTCGCCCGGGCGCCGTGACCATCGCCACCAACATGGCCGGTCGCGGCACCGACATCGTGCTCGGCGGCAATCTCGAATCCGAACTGCAGGGCTTGCCCGAAGACGCGGGCGAGGCAACGCGCGAGCAGGTCAAGAGCGAGTGGAAGACGCGCCACGCCAAGGTGATGGAATCGGGCGGCCTGCGCATCATCGGCACCGAGCGCCATGAATCGCGCCGCATCGACAACCAGTTGCGCGGACGTTCGGGGCGCCAGGGCGATCCGGGTTCGAGCCGTTTCTACCTCTCGCTGGAAGACAACCTGTTGCGCATCTTCATGGGCGAGCGCGTGGCGGGCCTCATGCGCATGTTCGGCATGAAGGAAGAGGATGCGATCCAGGATCGCATGGTCACCAAGCAGATCATGAATGCGCAACGCAAGGTCGAGGCGCAGAACTTCGATTTCCGCAAGAACGTCCTTGAATTCGATGACGTCGCCAACGACCAGCGCAAGGTGATCTACGAGCAGCGCAACGAACTGCTCGAAAGCGAAGGCGTCGGCGAGACGGTTGCGAACATCCGGGCGGACGTGTTTGCCGAACTCGTGCGCCGATTCGTGCCGGCGAACTCGGTCGATGACCAATGGAACATCGCGGGACTGGAAAAGGAACTCGAGTCCGAATTCTCGCTCAAGCTCGATCTGCGCCGATGGCTCGACGACCAGGAGGAGGCCGATGCCGACGGCGTGCTCGCCTACGTCGAGGATGCCTCGGCGCGCCTGTTCCGCGAGAAGGAAGCCTTGCTTGGCGACGAAACCATGCGTTCGCTCGAAAAGCACGTAATGCTCTCGGTCGTCGACAACTGCTGGAAGGAGCACCTGACCAGCATGGATTACCTGCGTCAGGGTATCTATCTGCGCGGCTATGCGCAGAAGCAGCCGAAGCAGGAATTCAAGCGCGAATCATTCCTGCTGTTCCAGCAAATGCTGGAACGCATAAAGCACGAGCTCGTGCAGTTGCTCGCGCGCGTGCGCATCCGCAGCGAGGAAGAGGTCCAGGCACTCGAGGCGCAGCAGCGGGCGCAGGCCGAACAACAGGCGAGGTCGATGCAATTCCAGCATGCCGAAGCAGGCGCGTTCGGCGGCGATGCGATGGCTCCGGTCGAGCAGCCGCCAGCAGGTACTCCGTCGCAACCGGTGTTTCGCGATGCCCCCAAGGTGGGACGAAATGACCCCTGTCCCTGCGGCTCAGGCAAGAAGTACAAGCAGTGCCACGGCAGCTTGAGCTGATCCCCCGGATCGGCAAGGGCTCTTGAGCCGTCGCCCTGGCGGCACGGCATGGCGCAACGCAGCCGCGGGATAAGGGAATATGGCTGAGCTCGTTGTCGAACCGCCGCGGGTCCACGTTGTCGCGGGCATACTGCGCGATGCAAACGGGAATGTCCTTCTTGCGCGGCGTCCGGCGGGCAAGCAAGACGCGGGCTGCTGGGAGTTTCCGGGCGGCAAGGTCGATCCTGGAGAAAGCCCTCAAGCCGCTCTCGTGCGCGAACTTCATGAGGAACTGGGCATCCGCGCCAGCGTGGGTCACCGGCGCATCGCGGTTGCGAGCGGACCCATAATCCTGGATGTATACGAAGTCACCGGCTTCGACGGAACCGTGCATTCAAGAGAGGGGCAGCGGTTGGCCTGGATCGCACCCGAGCGTATCGATCGGCAATGGTTGCCCAGCGCGGACCGACCCGTGGTTTCGTCGTTGTGTTTGCCGGATCGATACCTGATTGCGCCGGTTCCCGACATGCGGCAGGAGTCCCATTTCCTTGCGGCGATCGAGGCCGCCGTCGGCGGAGACATCCGTCTTGTCCAATTGCGCCTGCCGGGCTGGTCGCGACGGCAGATCGCACCGCTTGCACGTCGTGTGCGCGAAATCTGCCAGGCGGCCGGTGCGCGTGTCCTGTTGAACGGCGATTGGCAGATGGCCTGCGTTCTGGGGCTGGATGGCGTGCACCTTCCGGCTCGCATGGCCCGCGGGCTGCGGGAGCGTCCGCTCGCCTCGACCTTGCTGGTTGGCGTGTCCTGTCATGATCGCACCGAGCTGGCAAATGCCGTCGCGATGCAGGCCGATTTCGCCACGCTGTCGCCGGTGTGCGCGACAGCCAGCCATGCCGAAGCCCCTCCGCTGGGCTGGGAACGCGCCGGCGCATGTCTGGCAGAGGCCTCGCTGCCTGTGTATGCATTGGGTGGACTCGGTCGGGCAGACGAACCGCGGGCACGGGACCTGGGTTTCCAGGGCATCGCCGCCATCCGCGGCCTCTGGCCCGAACCCGCGGAATAACGACGAAAAGTTCCGTACTGGACAAGCCGCCCGCGGAGGACTAGGTTTCGTCGGCAACGCCGCATTCCAGAGGGGCTGGGCTCGTCGGCATTCGATAGTCTGGGAGCCAATGAAATGCGGGGCGGTTGCACCGTCGTATTGATGCGCGGCGGGCGCTGCCGTTGTCTGCAGCCGGATCAAGGATCGACGACGCATGCAACGATTTGCATTTGCCAGGAACAGGTAACTTGGGGCGGGGCTGAGATGCCGGTTGGATGGATTGACATCGGCCGCCGATTCGGGTCATTCGAGATGGGGTGGAAAAATGGCAAATAACAAGATGTCGTCGTTGACGCGGCGAGGTCGACGGGGTTCGTGGAAGCTCGCAGCCACCGTGTCGGCCTTCACTTTCCTGTGTGCAGCCGGGCAGGCGACCGCGCAGGTCAGCAAGGAAGCCACCGTGCAGGAAATGCTCGGGCTTGGTCAGCAGATGTCGACACTGAAACCACTGGTTGCGACGGACCCGGTTTCCGCTGCGGCCTACACCGTGGCCGAGCGCAGTTACGAGTCGTTGTCGCTGGCGCTCGGTGGCGATGATCCAGCTTTTGTCACGCATGGCGTGAATGCGGCGCAGGCGCAAGTGTCCATCCCGGGTGTGCTCGGTGCGCTGCCGGCCGGTTGCAATACGACCAGTGCGAATTTCGCCAACACGACGCCACTTGCGGTACCTACGGGTCCCGCCGTGGTGACGTCGACGATCGTCGTCAGCGGTGCAGCGCCCTACTTGCTGGATCTCAACATGACTACGGCGCTGGCGCATACCTTTTCCGCCGATCTCGACGTGACCCTGACTTCACCGGCGGGTACGGTAGTGACCGTGACGAGCGACAATGGCGCCGGTAACGACAACGTCTTCGACGGCACGGTCTGGGACGACAGCGCCAATCCCGCGGGGCAGGTGCCATACGTCACCAACAACGGTCTCGTGACCGACCATGCCTTCGTCAATTTGACCACGGCAACGCCGCTGGTGCCCGAAGAAGCGTTCGGCGCATTCATCGGAGAGGATCCGAACGGCACGTGGACTCTGACCATTTCCGATGACTTGGCCGGCGATGGCGGGAACCTGGCCAGTTGGTCGCTCGATATCACTACATTGCCCAGCAATCCGATCATCGCCACGGTCCCCACCGCGACGCAGGCCACATCAACGGCGATTCCCACAGGCCCCGCCGTGGTGACGTCGACGCTCGTGGTCAGCGGCGCAGGAACCGCGATCCACGATGTCGACATGACCAGCTTCATCACGCATTCCTTTGCGGCGGACTTGGACATCACGTTGACCTCGCCGGCCGGTACGGTGGTGACGCTGAGCACCGACAACGGGGCAGGTAACGACAATGTGTTCAACGGCACGGTGTGGGACGACGATGCCAACCCTGCCGGACAGGTACCGTACACCACCAACAATGGCCTGGTGACCGATCACGCCTACGTCAACTTGACCACGGCGACGCCGCTGGTGCCCGAAGAAGCGATGGCAGCGTTCATCGGCGAAGATCCGAATGGGACCTGGACCTTGACGGTATCCGACGACCTGGCGGGCGACGGCGGAAGCATCGACAGCTGGTCGCTCGACATCGACACCTTTACCTGCTCCTCTGCCGATCTCGCCATCACCAAGACGGATGGCGTGACCAATCCCGCTGCAGGCCAATCTATTACCTACGTGATCACGGCCAGCAATGCCGGGCCATCCGATGCGCCGGCAAGCACCATCGCGGATACGTTCCCGGCCCCGCTGACCGGATGCGCGTGGACCTGCGTTGGCGCTGTCGGCGGCACCTG
This sequence comes from Pseudomonadota bacterium, assembly GCA_029561145.1. Classification (GTDB taxonomy): domain Bacteria; phylum Pseudomonadota; class Gammaproteobacteria; order Xanthomonadales; family Rhodanobacteraceae; genus Dokdonella. Next base: position 25,958 of record JAKQJM010000075.1, on the reverse strand, counting down.
CACGGCCGCGGGAGCCGGCAACATCAATGACGTGGTCAACCTGCCCAACGGCGGTTCGGTCACCTACAGCGCAAGCTGCGCAATCCCGGCTTCGACTGCGGGAGGCACGATCATCGCCAATACCGCCACCGTTGCCGGGCCGGTCGGCGTTCCCGATCCAGTGGCTGGCAACAACAGCGCCACCGACACGGATACGACCGTTGTCTCGGCGGACCTCGCCATCTCCAAGACCGACAACGCAACCTCGGTGGTTGCCGGCGATGCGCTGACCTACACGATCGTCGCCAGCAATTCGGGACCCAGCGATGCCCTGGGCAGCACAGTCGCTGATACGTTCCCGGCTGCGCTGACCTGCACCTGGACCTGTGTGGGCGCGGGCGGTGGCACATGCTCTGCAGGCGGCGCAGGAAACATCAACGATGTCGTCAACCTGCCGAGTGGCAGCAGCGTGACCTATGCGGCCAGTTGTACCGTCTCCGCGGCGACTGCCAATGGCATCATCATCAGCAATACCGCTTCGGTTGCGGTGACCGGCGGCGGGACGGATCCGAATGCCGGCAACAACTCGGCTACCGACGACACCACGGTCATTGCCGGAGCTGGCGTCAGCGGCACCAAGACGGTTTCCGGCAACACGATACCGGGCGGTTCCATTACCTACACCATCGTGCTGAACAATGCCGGCCCGGGTACGCAGGCGGACAATCCGGGGGACGAGTTTGTCGACACCTTGCCGTCACAGGTCAGTTTCAGTTCAGTCACGGCAACATCGGGCACGGCCATCGAAGCCGGCGGCACGGTCACCTGGAACGGTGCGATTGCGGCTGGCGGCAGCGTGACGATCACGATCAATGGCACCGTCGGCTCCGCTGCTTTTGGCCAGATCAACAACCAGGGTACGATCAATTTTGATTCCGAGGGCGATGGCACGAATGATGCCACCACGGTAACCGACGACCCGGCAGCCCCGGGTCCGGCGGACCCGACCGGATTCATTATCGCGCGCGACTTGCCGGCGCTCGGCACGCTGGGGCTGCTCTTGCTGGCAATCGCCCTGGTTGCGTTCGGTTATCGCGGGGAGCGTGCCCTGAAGCGCTGATCCGCAATTCGAAATGGCACTTTGCGACCAGGCATGCACTCTGCCTGGTCGCTGGCAATGCCGTCACATCAATCCATCTCGGCCTGCAGTCCTGATGCCTCGCGGGCTCTCTGGGCCTCACAATGGAACACCGGTTACATTAGCGTAGCCATTGCAGTTGCCGGGTGGTCAAAGCGATCTTTCTCTGGGGGAAAACATGTTTCGAATATTTCAGGCTTGTGCGTTTGGCGCGGTTGCGCTGAGCGTGACGCTCTTGTCGGCCGGACAGGCCGATGCCCTTGGTGCAAACGCCGCGGGCAGGGTGTTGCATGCGTCCGTGCTTTCGCCAGCATTTGCGCTGGCGAGCACGAATGAAAGCGCGCTCAAGCGGCAGGAATCGGCAGCGGGACCGAAATGGATGAACTTGGCCGAACTGTCGGAGCCCAAGTCGGCATCCGCATCGCCTTCGGTCCTGGCAATGCCGTCCATCGCCGATGAGGTCAAGGGACAAAGCAATGAGCCCAAGCCATCGAGCTTCAGCCCCGGCGGCGTGATCTATGCCCCGCAGGCAACGCTGGGGCAGGGATATGTGGGCGAGGTCGAACCCAACGGCACCTTTGCGACGGCCACTCCAATCCCCGGTACCAACCAGGTCGTTCGCGGCAACCTGTTTCCCAATGGCGATGTGGATTTCTACTCGTTTACTGCGGCCGCCGGCGATCGAGTCTACGCAGCGTCCATGACCAGTTTTTCCGCGGGCAGCAGCACCGACAGCCAATTGACCCTGCTTGCGTCCGACGGCACCACGGTCATCGAATTCGACGATGACAACGGTTCGTTTGCCGGTCTGTCGTCATCCATCGCAGGTGCGGCAATTCCAACTGCCGGCACCTATTTCCTGCGGATCAACGACTTCACGGCGGGCACGACTTCCGAAAGGCCGTACGAACTGCATTTCCGCCTGCAAAGTGGCGCTCCTGCGCCGGAAGTGGAATCCAACGATACGCCGGCGACCGCCAACCCATTGCCGGCCAATGGCTGGGTCAGTGGTACGCGCAATCCTGCTGCCGCTACCGAGCAGGACTGGTACAGCTTCAACCTCAATGCCGGCGACACGGTCTATCTGGCGCTGGACGTCGATCCCGAGCGGGATGGCGTTGTCTGGAATGGTCGCCTTGGCTTCGCCCTGTTTGGCGACGCTGCAAACCAGATCCTGGTCGTCGATGATGCCGGCACCGGAGATGTGGCGCCGAATCCGAATATTCCATCCGAAGCCATGTTCATGACGGTCAAGACGGCGGGCACGTATTTCGCATTCGTCGATTCCTCATCCGCTGCCGTCGGCGGGCCCACGGCGACCTATACGCTCAGCGTCAGCGTGCATCCGGCGACCAACGAGGGTGTGAATTGCACGACTTACACCAGCACCGATGTGCCCAAGACCATCGGTCCGGGAACAGGACTGGTCAGCTCAGTGATCACCATCCCGGGCAATCCGCGCATCGCGGATCTGGATGTCGATATCGTGCTCAATCACGCCCTGATGCAGGATATCGATGCCCACCTGCGCTCACCGGCCGGCAACGACAACGGCCTGTTCAGCGACATCGGTGCGGCAGCGACCGGAGGGCAGCAGCAGATGGATCTCGTCCTGGACGACGAGGCGGGCATTCCACCTTCGTTCACGGTACTCAAGGGTGTTCAGATCAAGCCGGAATTGGCCTATCGACTGAACTGGTTTGACGGCGAGAACGCGGGCGGCGTGTGGACTCTCGATTTGCGTGACGATACTGCTGGCGCGAATGGCGGCACCTTGACGTCGTGGAGCCTGCGCGTCTGCGAAGCGCCACCACCGCCGACCTGCCCGCCCGGAACTGCGGCGACTACCGTTTACTCGACCGATTTCGAGTCAGGTGCGGCAGGCTTCACGCATAGCGGAGCCGCTGATGAATGGGAACTCGGATTGCCTGCATCGCCCGCAACGACGACGGCCAATCCACTCGCCGCATTCACCACCTGCAACAGCGGCGTCAATTGCTGGAAGACCGATCTCGACAATACCTACAACGTATCGAGTAGCCAGGATCTGTTGTCGCCGAGCATCAACCTTGCAGGTCTGGTGGCACCGATCGTCGTCAACTGGGCGCAGCGCTACCAGATGGAAAGTGCGAACTTTGATCACCTGTTCGTCGATTTCCAGCAGGTAGGCGGCGCCACTCCAGTGCGCTTGTTCGAGTTTCTCGACGCGACGATGACCGATGCGCCGGGCAACCCGGCGACCAACATCGGCGCGAGCGCCGGCTGGGCACAGATGTCGCGGCGTGCGGACGGTCTTGCCGGGCTCAATAGCGAACTGCGATTCCATGTCGACGGCGACACTACGGTCAATTTCCAGGGACTTGCGATCGATGATGTTTCGGTTACCGGATGCCGGGCGCTGAGTGCCGATCTCGCGATCACCAAGACCGACGGTGTCACCACGGCGGTGCCCGGCGGCAGCGTCACCTACACGATCACCGGCAGCAACGCCGGCCCGGATCCGGTGACCGGCGCGACGATCGCTGACACGTTCCCGGCTACCGAAACCTGCACCTGGACCTGTCTCGGTGCCGGTGGCGGTACCTGCACGGCGGCAGGCTCGGGCAACATCAACGATGCCGTCAACTTGCCGGCGGGCGGCAGCGTGACCTATACCGCCAGTTGCGCGATTTCCGCAGCGGCGAACGGAAGCCTGAGCAACACCGCGACGATCAGCAGCGCGATCACCGACCCGACGCCGGGCAACAACTCGGCGACGGATACCGACACGTTGACGCCGCAGGCCGATCTCGCGATCACCAAGACCGACGGTGTTTCCTCGGTGGTCGCGGGTGGCTCGACCCTCTACACGATCACCGCGAGCAACGCCGGCCCGAGCAACGCTCCCGGCTCGACCGTAGCCGATACGTTCCCCGCAACCCTGACTTGTAACTGGACCTGCGTCGGCGCTGGCGGTGGCACCTGCACAGCGGCGGGTTCAGGCAACATCAGCGACACGGCCAACCTGCCAGCCGGTGGTTCGACCACTTACACCGCCAACTGCAACGTGTCGGGCGCCGCAACGGGTAGCCTCGTCAATACCGCGACGGTCGTCGCCGGTGCGGGCGTGACCGACCTCGTCCCGGGCAACAATTCCGCAACCGATACCGATACGGTGCTTCAGCCGGGCAGCCTCAATGTCAATCCGACCAGCCTCGATTTCGGCACGATTGCCGTCGGCGCGAGCAGCGCAGCGCAGACGGTCACGTTGAGCAACACGGGCGGTAGTCCGCTACAGGTCACCGCACTGACTGCCGCGGCCGCACCGTTTGCATCGGTCGGAGGGACTTGCGGAGGCGTTCCGTTCTCGATTGGTGCGGGCCTTTCGTGCACGCTGGACTACAACTTCAGCCCGACCGCCAGCGGAGCTGCCAGTCAGAACCTGACGGTGACTTCCGATGTCGGCAATGGCGCAATCGGACTGAGTGGCGTCGGCGGGGCCGGTGTGGTCGGGGTGCTCTCGGCCACGGTGAATTTCGGCACGCAACTGGTCGGCTCGAGCAACCAGCTTGCATTGACGATTCTCAATACCGGCGATGGCCCCTTGCAGGTCACGGCCATTTCCGTGCCATCGGCTCCGTTTGCCGAAGTAGCGGGTGGCACGTGTGGCACCGTGCCGTTCGGCCTCGCGGCCGGTACCAACTGCACCGTGTTGTACAGCTTCGCACCCGTGGCGCCAGGCTTGTACAGCGAAGTCATCACGATCACCGCCGATGTCGGCACGGCGACGGCAACGCTGAACGGCGAAGGGGTGGCGGGTTTCGTTGACACCATCGATCTCGATGCGCGGTCGATCTGGAGCAGCCTGCTCCTGCTGGTGATGCTCGGCATGACCGGCCTGGTGATGATGCGCCGCTACACCTGACAGCGTCGGGTCCGCAAATGAAAGCCCCGGGGAGCGATCCCCGGGGCTTTCCTGTATGCGCAATTCGAAAACGGCGTGCTGCCCGATTCAGCCGGCCAGTTCGAGGTAGCGTCGATGCAGGATTTCGACGCCCTTGTCGAGTGCATCCAGGTCGGCGCTGTTGTCGATGACATCGTCGGCGATGGCCAGACGCTGTTCGCGACTGGCCTGCGCGTCGAGCATGGATTCGGCGAGGTCGCGCGTGATGCCGTCGCGACTCAGCAATCGACTGATCTGCAGCGCACGCGGCACGTCGACGACGAGCACGCGGTCGACCCAGGCATAGTCTCCCGACTCGACCAGCAACGGAATGACGAGCAGCCCGTAGGCGCTGCGCATGTCCTGCACGGATTGGCGCAAGGCTCGACGCACGCGCGGATGGATGATCCGTTCCAGTTGGTGTCGCGCGTCGGGATCGGCAAAGACCCGTTCGCGCATGGCTTTCCGGTCCAGGCTGCCGTCGGCGCCAAGCACCGCGTGCCCGAACGTCTGGATGACCTCCTGCAGTCCATCGGTGCCGGGGGCAACCACGTCGCGCGCGACTCGATCCGCATCGCAAATGTCGATGCCGCGTCGCGCAAAGCAGCGCTCGACGGCGCTCTTGCCGGAGGCGATTCCGCCGGTCAGGGCGACGGTGAACATGCTCAGGCCCGGTTCGGTTCGGGTTGGCGCCAACGATTGATCTCGTCGCGCAGGGCAAGCGTCGCCGCGCGAGCGGCATCAGCGAAATCGTCATTGCTGCCGGCATAAAGAATCGCCCGCGACGAGCTGATCAGCAATCCACGGCCGTCGCTGGCCTGGCCATTGCGCAGCACGGCTTCGACGTCGCCCCCCTGGGCGCCGATACCTGGCACGAGCAGGGGCAGGTCGCCGACGATTGCGCGGACCTCGGCCAATTGCTCGGGATAGGTTGCGCCGGTCACCAGCAGGCAATTGCCATGCGTATTCCATTCGCGGGAAACCATGTGGGCAACATGCTGGTACAGCGGACGGCCGTCGATATCGAGATCCTGCAGGTCGCCCGAACCGGCGTTCGAGGTGCGGCACAGGATGACCACGCCCTTGTCGGCCCGGTCAAGAAACGCTTGCACGGAATCGCGTCCGAGATACGGATTGACCGTCACCGCGTCGGCACCGTAGCGGTCAAATGCTTCGCTGGCATAGTGCCGGGCGGTCGAGCCGATATCACCACGCTTGGCATCGAGAATCACCGGCACGCCCGGTTGGTGCGTGTGGATATGCGCGATCAGGCGTTGCAGGACATCTTCCGCGCCGAGCGCCGCGAAGTGCGCGATCTGCGGCTTGAAGCAGCAGACAAGATCGGCGGTCGCATCGACGATGTCGCGACAGAAGTGGAACACTGCATCGTCATCGTCGGCGAACCGCTGCGGGAACCGCGAAGGTTCGGGATCGAGGCCGACGCAGACCAGCGAGTTGTTCCGCCGCCAGGCATGCTGCAATGACTCGATGAAGGTCATGGGTTGGTCGGCGATGGGCAATGGAGAATCGGGATCAATGCGTCGATCGGCATGGGCGCTCCGGGTGACGACGTCAGCTGGAAAATTTCCGTTCGTGCTGAGCGTCGCTTGCGCAGGCGAGTGAAGTCGAAGCGTGCATCTCCGGGGTCCTTCGACTTCGGCCTTGCGGGCCCGCGCTCAGGGCGAACGGAAGCATGTCGGCCGGGGATCGGTCAAGGCGTTTGATCTTGCTTTTCCGCATTCCCGACTCCCTGCCTTCACGCCAGCTTCTTGTAGCGCAGACGATGCGGGGTCGACGCATCGTCGCCGAGTCGGCGTTTCTTGTCTTCCTCGTACTCGCGGTAGTTGCCAGCGAAGAACTCGACGTGCGAATCGCCTTCGAAGGCGAGGATATGCGTCGCGATGCGATCGAGGAACCAGCGGTCATGCGAGATCACGAAGGTGTTGCCCGGGAATTCAAGCAGGGCATCCTCGAGCGCGCGCAGCGTTTCGATATCCAGATCGTTCGAGGGTTCGTCGAGCAGCAGCACGTTGCCACCCTGCAGCAGGGTCTTGGCCAGGTGCAGGCGTCCACGTTCACCACCGGACAGGGAGCCGACCATCTTCTGCTGGTCCTGGCCCTTGAAGTTGAAGCGGCCGAGATAGGCGCGTGACTGGATCTCGATGCCGTTGATGTTGAGGATGTCGGCACCGCCCGAAATCTCCTGGAACACGTTGTGGTCGCCCTCGAGCTTTTCGCGGCTCTGGTCGACATAGGCGACCTTGACCGTCTGGCCACGCGTGATCTCGCCCTTGTCGGGCTTTTCGAGTCCGATGATCATCTTGAACAGGGTCGACTTGCCCGCGCCGTTCGGACCAATGATGCCGATGATCGCGCCGGGTGGAACGACGAAACTCAGGTCCTCAATCAGCAGGCGATCGCCGAAGGATTTGCTCACGCCCTTGAATTCCATGATCGAGCTGCCGAGGCGCTCGCCGGGTGGAATGAAGATCTCGTTGGTTTCGTTGCGGCGCTGATAGTCGACCGATTGCAGTTCCTCGATCTTGGCCAGACGCGCCTTGCCCTTGCTGCGACCGCCCTTGGCATTGCTGCGCGCCCATTCAAGTTCGCGCTGGATGGCCTTCTGGCGTGCCTTCTCGCTCGATTCCTCCTGCTTGAGGCGCTCGCCCTTCTGTTCCAGCCACGACGAATAGTTGCCTTTCCACGGAATGCCGCGGCCGCGATCGAGCTCGAGGATCCACTCGGCCGCATTGTCGAGGAAGTAACGGTCATGCGTGACCGCGACCACGGTGCCGGGGAAGTCGGCGAGGAAATGTTCGAGCCATTCGACCGATTCGGCATCGAGATGGTTGGTCGGCTCATCGAGCAGGAGCATGTCGGGTTTAGACAGCAACAGGCGACACAGCGCGACGCGTCGCTTCTCGCCACCCGAGAGTTTGGCGACATTGGCTTCCCACGGCGGCAGGCGCAACGCATCGGCGGCCACTTCGAGTTGTCGCTCGAGCGCGTGCGCGTCGGTCACCGCGAGCAGGCTTTCAAGGCGCTGCTGTTCCGCCGCGAGCTTGTCGAAATCCGCGCCTTCCTCGGCGTACTCGGCATAGACCTCATCGAGGCGCTTCTGCGCGTTGATGACTTCGGATACGCCTTCCTCGACCACTTCGCGCACGGTCTTTGCAGGATCGAGGCTCGGTTCCTGTTCGAGATAGCCGATCTTGGTACCGGGATTGGCACGCGCCTCGCCCTGGTAGTCCGTATCGGTGCCGGCCATGATCCGCAGCACCGTCGACTTGCCGGCGCCATTCAAGCCGAGCAGGCCGATCTTGGCGCCCGGAAAGAACGACAGCGAGATGTCCTTGATGATCTGGCGCTTGGGCGGGACGATCTTGCTGACGCCGATCATCGTGTAGATGTATTGCATGCCAACTCCGGGTAGGGCGATGCCGACGCCGCCAATCAGGCCGGGGCAGTCGGACAGGGTAAAGAGGACTGCGGATTATCGCCGATCCGTGGGCGGGGCGTAATGCCCGGGGCCGGGAATCGGGAATCGGGAGGAGCGATCGCAGGAAGCGGCTCCAGCCGCTTCCTGCACAAGGATCAGCGAAACATCGCGACTCAGAGCCGCGCCAGTTGCTCGCGCAGTCCGCCCAGGGTGCTGCTGAAATCGGCCAGTCGCTGGCGCTCCTGCTCGACCACGGCCGCTGGGGCGTTGGCAACAAAGGTCTCGCTGCCGAGTTTGCCGTTGCATTTGGCGATCTCGCCTTCGATGCGCCTGATTTCCTTGCCGAGGCGCGCCTTTTCGGCGTCGAGGTCGATCAATCCTGCCAGCGGGATCAGCACGCGCAGCTCACCGACGATGGCCGACGCAGACGCGGGCTCTTCCTCGCCTTCGGCAAGCCAGCGCTGCGATTCGCAACGCGCAAGGAAGGCGATCTGCTGGCTGAAGCGTTCGAGGCGCGCGCGATCGTCCGTGCTGCCCCTGGCAAACAGCAACGGGATCTGCTTGCCCGGAGAGATGTTCATCTCGCTGCGGATGTGGCGGATCTCGCCGAGCACCGATTTCAGCCATTCGATATCGCCCACGGACCGGGCATCGATTCCCGTCGTGAATTCTTCGCGACGCGGATACGCTCGTGCCGACACCGAATTGCTGGAAATGCCGAGCTTTGGCGCGACGCCTTGCCAGATCTCCTCGGTGATGAAAGGAGTGATCGGATGCAGGGCGCGCAGGATCGCTTCGAGCACGCGCAACAGCGTGTGTCGGGTCGAGGCGACCGCACGGACATCATCGCCATTGAGTGCAGGTTTGCTCAATTCGAGGAACCAGTCGCAATAGTCGTTCCAGACGAATTCGTAGAGCGCCTGCGCGACCAGGTCGAAGCGATAGGTCGTGAACTGCGCCTCGACTTCATCGAGCGTCGCGGCGAGGCGCGAGAGTATCCACTGCTCGGCGGCAGTGACCGGCAAGTCCCCCTGCCCGCGGGTGAGGGATGAGGCTGCGCCGCCTGCTTCGCCCGGACTCTCGACCATCGTTCCCGACGCTGTCGCGCCATCGTCTCCCGGCGGGAGAGAGGAAAGATTCATCAACACGAAGCGCGCGGCGTTCCACAGCTTGTTGCAGAAATTCTTGTAGCCCTCGGCGCGCTTGAGGTCGAAGTTGATCGTGCGTCCATACGTCGCCAGGGCTGCAAACGTGAAGCGCATGGCGTCGGTGCCGACTGCGCTGATGCCTTCGGGATAGTCCTTGCGGACGCGCTTCTCGACCTTTTCGCGCACTTGCGGAATCAGCAGCGAGGCGGTCGATTTCTTCACCAGCGATTCGAGGTCGATGCCGTCGATCAGGTCGAGCGGATCGATCGTGTTGCCTTTCGACTTCGACATCTTCTGGCCTTCGGCGTCGCGTACGATGGCGTTGATGTAGACCTCGCGGAACGGCACCTTGCCGGTGAAATACCGGGTCGCCATGACCATCCGCGCGACCCAGAAGAAGATGATGTCGAAGCCGGTCACGAGTACGGCGCTCGGGATGAAGTCCTGGTCCTTCGCCCAATCGGCGACGACCGTGCCGCCTTCGCTGACCTGGCCATCGGCCGGCCAGCCCATGGTCGAGAACGGCCACAGCGCCGACGAGAACCAGGTGTCTAGGACATCGTCGTCCTGCTTCAGTTCGCCGACCGGCGGCACGTCGGAATGTGCACGCGCATCAGCCTCGTCCTCGCCGACGAAGATATTGCCGGCTTCGTCGTACCAGGCCGGGATCTGGTGTCCCCACCAGAGCTGGCGACTGACGCACCAGTCCTGGATGTTCTCGAGCCACTGGTTGTAGGTCGTCGACCAGTTCTCGGGAACGAAGCGGATTTCGCCATCGCGCACCGCCGCCAGCGCCGGCTCGGTGATCGCCTTGCGCCCGCCGGGTCCCGGCTTGCCGTCGACGCGCACGTCGCTGATCAGGTCGAGGAACCATTGATCGGTCAGCATCGGTTCGATCACCGCGTCGGAACGCTGGCTGATCGGCACCTGCAACTTGTGCTTCTTGGTTTCGACGAGCAGGCCCAGTGCTTCGAGGTCGACGAGGATTTTCTTGCGCGCGACAAAGCGATCGAGTCCGCGATACGCCTCGGGTGCCTCGTCGACGATCTTCGCATCAAGGGTCAGGATCGTGATCGGCGTCATCTTGTGGCGCGCACCGACCTGCCAGTCGTTGAAATCATGCGCCGGCGTGATCTTGACGCAGCCGGTGCCGAACTCGCGTTCGACATAGGTATCGGCGATGACCGGAATCTCGCGATCGGTCAGCGGCAGTTTCAGGGTCTTGCCGACCAGGTGCTGATAGCGCTCGTCGTCCGGATGCACGGCCACGGCGACATCGCCGAGCATGGTTTCCGGGCGCGTCGTGGCGACGACCAGGCCTTCGCCGCCGTCACTGGCCGGGTAGCGGATCGACCACAGCGAGCCGTCCTTCTCCTCGTTGTTGACCTCGAGGTCGGAGACCGCCGTCATCAGCACCGGGTCCCAGTTGACGAGGCGGCGGCCGCGATAGAGCAGGCCGTCGCGATACCACGTCACGAAGACGCGACGCACGGCGGCGGACAGGCCTTCGTCCATCGTGAAGCGTTCGCGCGACCAGTCGACCGATGCGCCGAGGCGGCGCATCTGGTTCGTGATCGTCGAACCGGATTCCTGCTTCCATTCCCAGACGCGCTCGATGAACTTCGCGCGGCCGAGATCGTGGCGTGTCTTGCCGGCGGCTGCGAGCTGGTTCTCGACGATCTTCTGCGTCGCGATGCCGGCGTGATCGGTACCGCCCTGCCACAGCGTGCGGAAACCGCGCATGCGGTGGTAGCGGCTCAGCGCGTCCATGATCGTCTGCTGGAACGCGTGGCCCATGTGCAGGGTGCCGGTGACGTTCGGCGGCGGCAGCAGGATGCAATAGGGATCGCCATTGCCGTGCGGCTTGAAGGCGCCGGCAGCCTCCCACTGCGCATACCACTTCGGTTCGATCAGGCCGGGTTCGAAACTTTTGTCCATGAGCGGGGATTCGGGATTGGGGATTGGGGATTGGGGATTCGTCAAGGCAGGGATGGAGTCTGGAAATTGGGGATTCGCTGGAAGCAAGCGCAATGGCAGCATTTCGCAGGCCTTCAATCGTGCGGCGGATCCAGCTTCCTGCTTTTCCGAATCCGCAATCCCGAATCCCCGTTCCTTCACATGTCGTGCTTGGTCAACGCGTAGCCTAGGCGCTTGTATTCGCTCCAGCGCTGACGCGAACCTTCACGCTCTGCAGGGTCGGCAGCGATGACTTCGAGTATCCGTTCGTGCCGGCCAAGCGCGCAGTCATCACGCAGGTTGATCGCAAGCGGACGCTCGTCCACCTCGATGCCAGGCGGCACGATCAGCACGGCGGTGATCGCGTCGTCATCATCCCCGGCGATCTGGTGCGGAATGAAGGCGTCGTCGGAAAAATCCCAGAGTCGCGCGTCGATGGCTTCGGCCTGATCCTGCGAGCGGGCGAGGATCACGGTCGGCTGCTCAGTCGCGAATGCCTTGCGGACCAGCTCGCAGACCAGCAGCAACGGCTCCTCGCGGAAGCGGGGCTTGTCGATCAGGTAGAAATCGGCGCGTGGCATTGGCTCAGAACGTCGCCGGCGGCGTGCTGCCCGGCTGGATCGCGCCCATCAGCAAGGTGCCGATCGCCGAGCTCAGCGCGCAGGCGAAGACCAGGCCGAAGAACGACAGGATCGGTGCCAGCCGCGCGCCCTCGGGACGCGTCTTGTAGAAGTAGTAGGGGACGAAAATGGCCGCGAGCAGGATGATGCCGAGGTTGAGCCAGAGCGGTCGCCGGATGTCCAGTTGCGCGCTGTCGGCGTGCAGCCAGCGAAACCCGAGCACAAACAGCAGGACATTCGCGGCGAGCTGGATGCCGAGCGGAATGCCGGTCTCCACGGCACCGGGGGCGACCGCGGTGATGACGATGCCGGCTATCAGCGACACTCCTAGCATCGCGGTGATCGCGGTCGTCTTCTGCCGGTGCCATTGATCGACCGGATCGTTCATGCGCAGCGATCGATCAGGTATTGGGTCAGCAGCGGCACCGGACGACCCGTGGCGAGGCCCTTGCGACCCTCGTTCCATGCCGTGCCGGCAATGTCGAGATGTGCCCAGCGATAGCCGGTCGTGAAGCGCGACAGGAAGCAGCCAGCGGTGATCGCGCCACCGTACTTGCCGCCGAGATTGGCGACATCGGCAAAGGCCGAATCCAGTGCGCTCTGGTAGTCATCCCAAAGCGGCAGGCGCCAGGCGCGATCGAGGGTCTGGTTGCCGGCGGCGAGCAGTTCGCCTGCGAGTTCGTCGTCCTGGGTCATCAGGCCACTGGCGTGCTTGCCGAGCGCGACTACGCAGGCGCCGGTCAGGGTCGCCGCATCGATGATCACCTGGGGTTCGAATTTCTGTGCGTAGGTCAGAGCGTCGCAAAGGATCAGGCGACCTTCCGCATCGGTGTTGAGTACCTCGATGGTCTGTCCGGACATGCTGGTCAGCACATCGCTCGGGCGATACGCATTGCCGTCGGGCATGTTCTCGACCGCGGCGACGATGCAGACCAGGTTGAGCGGCAGTGCCAGCTCCACCGCCGAAAGGAAGGTGCCGAGCATGCCTGCCGCGCCGCACATGTCGAACTTCATCTCCTCCATGCCGGCGCCGGGCTTCAACGAGATGCCGCCACTGTCGAAGGTGATGCCCTTGCCAACGAGCGCATACGGCTTGGCTTCGCCGCCACCGTTCCAGCGCAGCACGACCAGCCTGGGCGGATTGGCCGATCCGCGCGCAACACCGAGCAGCGAGCCCATGCCGAGCTTTTCCATGTCCTCGCGTTCAAGGATTTCGCAGCTGACGCCGTCATGCGACGCCGCGATGGTCTTCGATTGCTCGGCGATATAGGCCGGATTGCAGATGTTGGGTGGCAGGTTGCCGAGCTCGCGGGCGAACCGCACGCCATTGCTCATCGCGGCCGCTTCGGCGAGGGCGCGTTCGCCACCGTCGCCGGCGAAGGCCAGTGATTCGAGCTGCGCGATCTTCGATTTTTCCTTGGGCTTGAGGGTCGCCGTGTAGCGGTAGGCGTGCAGGTCGGCGGCGAGCGCCGCAGTGCGCAGTTTCCATGCGCCATCGCGCTCCGGCACATCGAGGTCGGTCAGCCACGAAGCGGCGCTTGCAACCGGCAGCGATTTCATCGCGCGACCCGCTTCCAGCGCGGCGCGATTGAACGCGGCCGCATCGAACCGGGACTTGTCGCCAAGCCCGACCACGAGCACGCGCTCGGCCTTGATGCCGGGCAGGGCGAACAGCAGCGTGCTGTTGCCGAGTTTCGCCGTGACGTCGCCGCTGTCGAGCAGGCGCTTGATCGCTCCCGAGCTTGCCCGGTCGAGGCGGGCGGCGGCTTCGCTCAAGCCGGCATCGGCGAACAGGCCGACAACGAGGCAGGGGCTGGCCGAGGATTCCGGCTGGTCAAGGGTCTGGCTGAACTTCAGGGTCATCAAAGGTTCCGTATTCGGTGCAGAGAATGCCGCAGGCCACGCGCCGCAGCGTGCAGGTCGGTAGACTTGCATCCCGGCGCGCAATCAGAGCATGGCGCGGAACCCGACATTCTAAGGCATAGACCTCCGTTGCTGCGCATTATCGACCGCTACCTGCTCCGCGAGCTGGCCCTGACTTTTCTGGGTATCAGCGCCGTCCTGCTGCTGATCAGCATCGGCGAAACGCTGATTGCCGTGCTCAACCAGGTTGCGCGCGGACGTGTTCCGGCGGATCTGCTGGTCGCGATGATCGGCCTGCGTGCGATCGACAGCCTGAACGTGCTGTTGCCGCTGGCCGTGTTTCTCGGCGTGCTGCTCGCCTACGGCCGGCTCTATCGGGACAGCGAAATGGCCGTGCTCAGCGCTTCGGGCCTTGATGTCACGGGATTGCTGCGACCGGTTGCGCTGTTCGTGATGCCGGTTGCCGCCGCACTTGCGCTGATCGCATTCTGGATTGCGCCCGCCGCAGTGCGGCTTTCCCAGCATCTCGTCGACGAGGCCAACCGCTCGCTGCTGATCGCCGGGCTGGAGCCGGGCCGGTTCGTTGCCCTGCCCGGGCGTGAGGGCATCATCTATGTTGGCGACATGTCGGCCGGAGGATCCACCTTCAGTCGCATGTTCGTCGAGAGCGAACGCCTCGAAAGCGATGGCAGTTCGCAAATCGACATCATCACCGCGAAGAATGGCGAGTTGTATCGCGATACCTCCGGTGGCGACCGCTTTCTTGCACTGAAGGACGGTTTTCGCGTCGAAGGTCGGCCGGGCAAGGACGATTTCCGCTTGCTGCGTTTCGAGCGCAACGACATCAAGCTCGCCGACAACGACGCGGTCGACAGCTCCGAGGCCGTCAAGCGTGCCGTAGTGACCAGCGAGCTCTGGTCGAGCTCCGATTCGCTGCAGGTGGCCGAACTGCACTGGCGCCTGGCGCCGGTGATCTCGGTCCTTGTGCTCGCCTTGATGGCGGTGCCGCTGTCGCGAACGAGCCCGCGTCAGCCGCGGTACGGCAGCATGATCGTCGCCGTGCTCGGCTACATCGTCTATGCGAATTTCCTCGCGCTCGGCCGATCCTGGATCGCGCACGGCAAACTCGCCCCGGCGTGGGGGCTGTGGTGGGTCTACCTGCCCGCCATCCTTGTCGCGCTGTGGCTGATCGGCCGCGGGCAACGCCTGAAGGGCCGCAAGCCCAGGCCGGCTGCGGCATGAGCTACCGGGCCTTCAAGCAGGTCGATCGGCTGGTTGCGCTGGCGGTGCTCGGCGCGGTCGGTTTGTCCTGGTTTGTCCTCGTCGGCTTCGATGCTTTCACGATCTTCGTCGGCGAACTCAACGATGTCGGACACGGCACCTACACGTTGGCCAAGGCGGCCAGCTATACCTTGCTGACCGTGCCGCGACGCCTTTACGAAATGTTCGGCTATGCGGCCCTGATCGGCGGGCTGCTCGGTCTCGGCGGCCTGGCCGGTACGGGCGAACTGACCGCCTTGCGCGCGGCCGGAATGTCGAAGTTGCGCATCTGCGCGTCTGTCGTGCTGACCCTGGTCCTGCTCACCGCGATCGTGGTGGTCATCGGCGAGACCGTCGCACCGTGGGGCGACCAGAGCGCGAAGGCGCTGTCGCTCGCGGCGAAATCGAAGGACATCACCCTGGGCAAGGGCGGCAGCATCTGGGCGCGCGAGGGCGACACCGTCGTCAATGCGGGCAGTGGACGCACACGTCCGGCCGGCGACATGGCGGCGGTGGACCTGAGTCGGGTCCGCGTGTTCGAGTTCGACAAGGAAGGACGTCTGCTGACCCTGTCGGTCGCCGCCCGTGCCGAGCACCTGCAAGGGAAATGGACACTTTTCGATGTGCGTCGAACCGAGTTCGGCGAAGCATCGGCGAACAGCACGCAGCAGGCCGAGATGCATTGGGATTCGAAGATGGACCCGGACCTGCTCGCCCTCAGCATCGTCAAGCTCGACTACCTGAATCTTGTCGACCTGGCGCGCAACATCACCTACCTCGAACGCAACGGCCAGGATGCGCGCGGTTTCCGCGAGGCGTACTGGTCGCGGCTGTTCTATCCGGTCAATGTCCTGGTACTGGCGTTCTGCGCCTTGCCGTTCGCGTTCGGCGCCTTGCGCAGCGGTGGCCTGTCGAAGCGGCTGTTCCTCGGCATCGTGCTCGCGATCGGGTTCTATTTCCTGCAGCGCGCCGTGGTCAGCATGGGCAATGTGTACGGATTGCCGCCCGGGGTGTCCAATGCGCTTCCACCGCTGCTGCTGATTGCGATGGCCTCGGCGTATTTCAGGCGATTTGCCTGAGCCTGCACGGCGGTACTCAGGCCTTTTGCACGACGATCATCCGCGTGCGTGCCATGACATCGTGCCAGGCGCGTCGATCCGGATCGAAGAAGCACCAGATGAATCCGAATGTGCCCAGCAATGAGACAAGGCCGAGGGCAAACCGCAGCAACGACCGCGCCGGCATCGGCGAACGCCGGTTTTCATCGACCAGGCGCACGCGCCAGGCGCGCATGCCGATGGTCTGGCCGCCACGCGACCACGAGAAAACAAAGTACAGCGCGGTCAGAGCCAGCAGTACCCCCTGCAGCACGAAGTGATAGAGGGCCGGCTGGTGGGCGACATCGACCTCGCCGTGAAACGCCAGCAGGACCAGCGCTGCGGCGAACATCCAGATCGCGACGAGCACGAGCACATCGTAGAAGACGGCGGCGAGGCGTCGCCAGGGCGGAGCGGAATCGGACGCGGGCATGGTTGTACGCGGGACAGGATTTCGCGTTAGCCTCGCGGTTTGCAGTCCGTGAAGCAACAAGGGCGATCGCCGCAGTGGCAGCAAGCGTGGACAGCAAGCCCGAAGTCCCTGCCGGGGATCGCGCCTTGATCGATGCGTTTCTCGAACGGGCGTGGTCCGAACTCGGCCTCGCCGACAACACCTTGTCCGGCTATCGGCTGGATCTGGACGGGTTCGCGCGATGGCTGGCCGCCCGGCAGGATTCGGGCCTGATCGATTGCCGGCGCGACCAGTTGTACGACTATCTTGCCACCCGCGCGGAACAAGGCGGCAGGAACGGTCGCGGCTTCAGTCCGCGATCGAATGCGCGCCTGTTGTCAGCCCTGCGCCATTTCTATCGGTTGCTCCAGCGTGACGGTCGCATCAACGAGGATCCGACCCTGCTTGTCGATGCGCCGAAGCTGCCGCGCAGCCTGCCGAAGGCGCTCGCCGAGGCCGAGGTCGAAGGATTGCTGCGCGCGCCTGCGGAGACGCTGCTGGGCCTGCGCGACCGCGCCATGCTCGAAGTGATGTACGCGACCGGGCTGCGCGTCAGTGAACTGGTCGGCCTGCGCGCGGACCAGGTCAACCTGCGCCAGGGCGTGTTGCGCGTGACCGGAAAGGGCGGCAAGGAGCGCCTCGTGCCGGTCGGAGAGGAAGCGGCGCACTGGCTGCAACGCTATGTCGCGGAATCGCGTGCCGTCCTGCTCAAGGGCGTTCGCGTCGATGCGCTGTTTGTCACCGCGCGGCGAACCGGCATGACCCGGCAGATGTTCTGGGTTCTGGTCAAGAAGCATGCGTCGAGCGCCGGAATTGCCGGAAAACGGATCTCGCCGCATGTGCTCCGGCATTCATTTGCGACCCATCTGCTCAATCATGGCGCCGACCTGCGCGCCCTGCAGATGCTGCTCGGGCACAGCTCGCTGTCGACAACGCAGATCTACACCCTGGTGGCCAAGGAAGGACTCAAGCGCCTGCACGCACGGCATCACCCGCGTGGATAGGGTCTGGCGGGGTTACGCGGTCCGGCAGTCCATGCGAAAATCGAGGGCTTGCGCGGAACCATCCCCGGTCTCTATGGTCCGAGCAAGATCTTGCCCCCGAGGATTTTCATTTCGCATGAAGGTGTTGCGCGCCCTCTGTGTCGTCGTGTTCAGCCTGTATGCGGTGCTCGCCTGGGCCGCCGAGGGTGATGCGGCGCGTGCGGCGATCCAGTCGATCGCGCCGATGCAGCAGGTCAGCGCTTTCCGCAAATCGGAGCTGCCCGGGTACTTCGAAGGCGTGATCGCGGGCCAGGTCGCGTATGCCAGCGCGGATGGACGCTATCTGCTGCGCGGCACCGTCGAGGATCTCGGCAGGCGCCTCAATCTGAGCGAAGCCAGCATGTCGGCCAAGCGACGCGACTTGCTCGCCGGATTTGGTCCGGATCGACGCGTCAGCTTTGCGCCGGCGAACCCGAAATACCGCATCACCGTCTTCACCGACGTCGATTGCCCCTACTGTCGACGCCTGCATTCGCGGATCGACGACTACAATGCGCTCGGCATCGCCATCGACTATGTGTTCTTCCCGCTCAGCATCCATCCGGGCGCCGATCTGAAATCGATTGCGGTATGGTGTTCCGATGACCGCAAGCGGGCCTATTCGACTGCGGTCGCGGGCGGGGCGGTCGCGCACGAATCCTGCAGCAATCCGCTGGCAAGCATGCGTCAGGCGGGCGTCGAGATCGGCGTCGCGCAGACACCCACGGCGATTGCCGCCGATGGCAGCATGATCGATTCGACCCTGCTGTTGTCGCCACAGCGTCTGCTCGCCCGCCTGAAAGAAATTCCCGGTGACGCCGGGTCTGCTCCACTGGCCGATTCCACGGCCGGCCAATGAGTCAAATTCGAGGTATTCCATGCGTTATTTTCTGAGTCTTTTCGCTGTTCTGCTTGCGCTCAATGTGTCAGCGGCAACGCCCGAGGAAACCGTCCAGGCGGCGATGTCGAAGCTTGCTCCGCAGGTCAAGGTGGACGTGGTCCAGGAGTCGGTCGTGCCGGGCTTCTACGAAGCGATCATCGGCAGCCAGTTCCTCTATGTGAGCAAGGACGGTCGCTTCGTGCTTGACGGCAGCGCCCTCGATGCGCAGAACGAGCGCGACATCACCGAAGGCGCGCGTGCGCGCAACCGCATGGCCTCGCTCAAGCAGATCAGTGCGGACAAGCGCATCATCTTCGCGCCGAGCAAGCCGAAATATTCAGTGACCGTGTTCACCGACATCGATTGCCCGTTCTGCCGACGCTTCCACCAGCAGATCGAGGCCTACAACAATGCCGGCATTGCGGTCGAGTATGTGTTCATGCCGCTCGACATCCACCCCGGCGCGGACAAGAAGGCTGAAGCGGTGTGGTGCGCGGCGGATCGCAAGAGCGCATTCACCTCGGCCATGAACGGCGGGGATCCAGGCAACGCCACCTGTGAAAATCCGGTCGAAGAGACCACCCGGCTTGCGCAGAGGATGGGTATCAACGGCACGCCGACCATGCTTGCTCCCGATGGCAGCCGGATTGCGCCGCAGATCGCCCTCGCACCGGAACGACTGGTCGCCGAACTCGAGCACATCGCCAAGAATCCGGTTGCACCGCGCTGAGCGCGTCAACACTACTGAGGTAATAAACCAATGAAATTTCCGCTGATTGCCGCCGCCGCCCTGTGTGTACTTGCTCCGCTCGGCCATGCGGCCGAATCCGATGCCGCCGCGCGCGCTGCCGCGCAGAAACTGGCTAGCGACCGCAAGATCGATGGATTCGAGAAATCGCCGATCCCGGGTTACTACCAGGCGATCATCGGCAGCCAGGTCCTCTATGTGAGCGAGAATGGCCGCTACGTGCTGCAAGGCACGCTGTACGACGCCGACGCCAAGGTGGACCTGACTGCGGCGCGTCTTGCGCGGGTCAATGTCGGCAGGCTCGATGCCTATCCGACAGCCAAGCGGATCACGTTTGCGCCGAAATCCAAGCCCAAGTACAAGGTGACCGTGTTCACCGACATCGACTGCGGCTACTGCCGCAAGATGCACTCGCACATCGCCGAGTACAACGACCGCGGCATCCAGGTCGACTATCTGTTCTTCCCGCGCAGCGGTCCAGGCACGCCCTCGTTCGCGAAGGCCGTGTCGGTATGGTGCGCGAAGGATCAGAAGCAGGCATTCACCGCCGCCAAGGCCGGCACCGATCCGGCACCGCTGCAGTGCGACAACCCGGTGACCGAGGAATATCAACTCGGCATCAGCGTCGGCGTTGACGGTACGCCGAGCGTGTTCGCCCCTGATGGCAGCAAGATCGGCGGCTACCTGACCCCTGACCAGCTGCAGGCGCAACTGGAGCGCGTGGCCGCGATGGAAAAGCCCGGCGCCTGACAGCGCTGCCAACCGGCACGGCGAGGCCCGCGCCTGCGCGGGCCGGCGGATGATCCGGGTTCTCGCCGGACCGCCCCTTCGGCTATCATGCGCAGCCCCGATGTGCGGCTCCGCAATCCGACTGCCATGATCGTTCTCGACGGCCAGCCGGCCCTTTCCGCCTTCAGAATCGAACGCCTCGACAGCGCGATCGCGCGAGTCGTGGAGGGATGCGCGCTGCGTGCTGCGCGCCACGTCTACCTGGTTTCCGCGCCGGTCGAATCCTCGCTCGCCCACAAGCGCTTGCAGCGCATCCTGCTGGCAGACGAGGCCGCGCCAAAACCCGCCACCCTGTGGATCGTGCCGAGGGTCGGGACGATCTCGCCGTGGTCAAGCAAGGCCACCGACATCCTGCGCGATTGCGGGCTGCCGATCAGCCGCGTCGAGCGTGCATTGGCGCTCGTGCTCGAACGATCGCCACAACCGGATTCGGCCGCCTGGCAGTCGCTGGTCTCGGTGTTGCACGATCCGATGACCGAGTCGGTGCTCACGGCGCGTTCCGATCTCGAGCGATTGTTCGATGTCGGCGCCGCCTTGCCCCTCGATCGCATCGACCTCGGCGACGACGCGCCCGCTGCACTTGCTGCCGCGAACCGCCGCCTCGGCCTTGCCCTCGCGGCGGACGAGATCGCCTATCTCGCGGAGAATTACGCCGCCCTCGGGCGCGATCCGACCGACGCCGAGCTGATGATGTTCGCGCAGGCGAATTCGGAACATTGCCGGCACAAGGTCTTCAATGCGGATTTCACGATCGACGGCAAGGCGCAGCCGTTGTCGTTGTTCGCGATGATCCGCAACACGCACAAGCAATCGCCAGCGCATACCTTGTCGGCCTACAAGGACAATGCGGCAGTCATCGCCGGTGCCACCGGTGAGCGTTTTTTCGCCGACCCGCTCAGCGGCGTCTATTCGGCCGTCAGCGAGTCGGTGCCATACGCGATCAAGGTTGAGACCCACAACCATCCGACTGCCATTTCGCCGTTTGCCGGCGCCGCAACCGGATCGGGTGGGGAAATTCGCGACGAAGGCGCGACCGGTCGTGGCGGCAAGCCCAAGGCCGGCCTGACCGGGTTTTCGGTGTCGCACCTGCGCATTCCGGGCCTGCCGCGCCCGTGGGAACCGGAACGCCCGTTTCCGCCGCGTTTTGCGAGCGCGTACGAGATCATGCGTGATGGCCCGATCGGTGCCGCTGCATTCAACAACGAGTTCGGCCGGCCGTGCCTTGGCGGCTATTTCCGCACGTTCGAGCAGGTCACTGACGAGAACGGCCTGCGTCGCGGCTACGACAAGCCGATCATGATCGCCGGCGGACTCGCCAACCTGCGTCCTGGAGATGTGGAAAAGCGGATTCTGCAACCCGGTGACGCGGTCATCGTGCTCGGCGGCCCGGCCATGCTGATCGGACTGGGTGGTGGTGCCGCTTCGTCGGTCGCGGCCGGCAACAGTTCGGCCGAGATCGATTTCGCCTCGGTACAGCGTGACAACGCCGAAATGCAGCGACGTTGCCAGGAAGTCATCGACGCGTGCTGGGCGCGCGGCGACGCGAACCCGTTGGTCTCGATCCATGATGTCGGGGCGGGCGGATTGTCGAATGCGCTGCCCGAGCTGCTCAATGATTCCAGCGTCGGCGGTTTGCTTGAACTGAGCAGGATTCCCTGCGACGACCCGCACCTGTCGCCGATGCAGATCTGGTGCAACGAATCGCAGGAGCGCTATGTGCTCGGCGTGCGTCCGACCGACCTGCCGTTGTTCGAGGCGATCTGCGCACGCGAGCGTTGTCCGTTTGCCGTCGTCGGTCAGGCGACTGCGGAACGCCGGCTCCTGCTCACCGACGACCGGTTCCCCGAATCGGATTCCCGTCATCTGCCGATCGATCTTCCGCTGGACGTCTTGTTCGGCAAGCCGCCACGCATGCACCGCGATACCCGCCGCGTGGTCGAACACCTTTCGGTGATCGCAGATACCGAAGGGCTCGAGCTCAATGAAGCGATCGAGCGGGTCCTTCGCTTTCCCGCCGTCGGCAGCAAATCGTTCCTGATAACGATCGGCGACCGCAGTGTCGGCGGGCTTTGCTCGCGCGATCCGATGGTGGGGCCGTGGCAGGTGCCGGTAGCCGATTGTGCGGTCACCCTGAATGATTTTTCCGGTCATGCAGGTGAAGCGATGGCGATCGGCGAGCGCACCCCGCTGGCTTTGCTCGACGCTGCGGCATCGGCGCGCATGGCGGTCGGTGAAGCACTGACCAACCTGGCCGCCGCGCCGGTGCGTCTTGATGAAGTGCGCCTATCGGCGAACTGGATGGCCGCCATCGACCATCCGGGCGAGGATGCTGCGTTGTATGACGCCGTGCACGCGGTTGGCATCGAATTGTGTCCGGCACTTGGCATCGCGATTCCGGTCGGCAAGGATTCGATGTCGATGCAGGTGTCCTGGCAGCAGGACGGTTCGCTTCAGCGCACCGTGTCGCCGGTATCGCTGGTCGCGACCGCATTCGCTCGCAGCGGCGACGCCCGTCGCGTGCTGACGCCGCAACTGGTCCTCGATCGGGGCGAAACCGAACTGTGGATCATCGATCTCGGCGCGAAGCGCGGGCGCCTCGGTGGCTCGGTGCTGACCCAGGTGTTCCAGCGTGCCGGTGACCTGCCGCCTGATATCGATGATCCAGCGCGTTTGCGCGCTTTCTTCAGTGCCATCCAGGAAGCCGCCGCCGCCGACCTGCTGCTTGCCTATCACGATCGTTCCGACGGCGGCGTCATCGTTACCCTGATCGAGATGGCGCTTGCCGGGCACTGTGGCCTCGACATCGAGTTGGCGGGTTGGGCCGACAACATGCTTCGTGCCTTGTTCAACGAGGAACTCGGCGCGGTGGTGCAGATCCGCATTGGCGATCGCGGCGCCTTCCTCGCCCTCGTCGAAAAGCACGGCCTCGGCAAGCTGGTCGCTTGCGTCGGTGCGCCGAACGCGCGCATGAGGGTGAAGGTACGCCACGACAACGAGAAAGTGGCGAGCTGGGAATGGGGCGAACTGATGGCGGCGTGGTCGGAGACCAGCCACGCGATGCAGCGGCGACGCGACAACCCCGCCTGTGCCGACGCGGAGAGTGTCTGGCGCAATGATGAATCCGATCCCGGCATTTCGCCGCGCCTGAGCTTCGATCCGAACGACGACATCAGTGCGAAATACATCGGCAAGGGCGCAAGGCCGCGCGTGGCGATCCTGCGCGAGCAAGGTGTCAACGGCCAGATCGAAATGGCCGCTGCGTTCACGCGCGCCGGCTTCGAAGCGGTCGACGTGCACATGAGCGACCTGCAGGGCGGCCGGCACCGGCTCGCCGACTTCAGCGGACTCGCCGCTTGCGGCGGCTTCAGCTACGGCGACGTGCTCGGTGCCGGGCGCGGCTGGTCGGCATCGATCCTGTTCAACGACGCTTTGCGCGAACAGTTCTCGCGGTTCTTCGCCGACCCTTCGCATTTCGCGCTCGGCGTTTGCAACGGTTGCCAGATGATGTCCGGCCTCAAGGAAATCGTTCCCGGCGCGGACTACTGGCCGAAATTCGAGCGCAATGCCTCGGAGCAGTACGAAGCGCGCCTGGTCACGCTCGAAGTCGCCGAGTCTTCCTCGATCTTCCTCAAGGGGATGAGCGGCTCGCGCCTGCCCGTGGTGGTCGCGCATGGCGAGGGACGCACCGTGTTCACCAACCCGACGGCGATGCAGAAGGCCAAGGCCTGTCTTCGCTATGTCGATGGAGCCGGTCGCGCCACGGAACGCTTTCCGCTCAATCCGAACGGATCGGCCGGTGGCGCTGCCGGATACAGCGCAGCCGAGGGGCGTGTCCTGATCCTGATGCCGCATCCCGAGCGCGTCTATCGCAGTGCCCAGTTGAGTTGGTATCCCCGCGAATGGGGCGAACTCTCGCCGTGGATGCGGCTGTTCCGCAACGCGCGGGAATGGGTGGCCTGATGGGCGCCTCGCCGATCCGTGGCCTCGGCCTGCGCGCCGTGCTCTGGCTGCCGTTGAGTTTCTTCGTCTGGTTTTCGTTTTCGTCGCCCCTGGTCTGGCCGGTGATCCAGATCGCCAAGACCTGCCTGCTGTCGATCTGGCCGACCCTGTACTCCGAAGTGCTGCAGAACGGGCACAGCATGGAAGTCACCACGCGCCTGCTCGTCAACCAGGTCGCGCCGGATGGGCGCAGCGGCATCGGTGAACTGATCCTCGTGCAGAATCCCCTGATCTACGGCTATTCGCTGCCACTGTTCAGCGGCCTCGCGATGGCGACTCCGCTGACGATTCGTCGGCGTCTCGTGCAATTCGCGATCGCCCTGACAGTGATCTGGATCGCCCAGGCAGTCGGTGTCGTGGCCGAATCGTTCAAGATGCTGGCCTTCGATTCCGGTGTGGTTGGGGCGAATGCCGTGAGGGGGGCCGGAATTTCGCCGGATGCGATCGCGCTTGCCTACCAGTTCGGCTATCTGATCCTGCCCGCCGTGGTGCCGGTGGCGCTGTGGATCGGCCTCAATCGACAGTTCATCGACGCGCTGGTGCATCCTGTAGCGGAACCGTCGACCGCTTTGCCCGGTCACAAGCTGGATGTGCAGGAGTAAATGATGTCGGTTGTGTCCGAAATTTCCGCGTCCGAGCCGAAGGCGCCAATCCTGAACGGGCCTGCCCTCGACGAGCGCATCTGCCAGTTCCTGGTCGCCAAGGGGCGTCTCAAGGAAGCCGATCTCGTGCGCGGGCGGCGCCTGCACGAGGAGGATCCGTCCGGTCGCCTGGTCGCTTTGCTGACCCGGCTCGGCCTGGTTTCGGAGCGCGAGATGGCCGATGCCGTCGCCGAAATCATGGAACTGCCGTTGCTGGCCGCGAAGGATTTCCCGGAATCGCCGCCGCCGAACGTCCAGCTTTCGGTCCGCTTCCTCAAGCACCATCATGTCGTGCCGATCGGCGAAACCGAATCCGAGGTCAAGCTGTTGATCGCCGATCCGGCCGATCACTATCCGCTCGAAGCGATCGAGCTCGCTACCGGTCGCAAGGTGTCGCTCAGCGTCGGCCTGCGTCCCGAGATCGATGACCTGATCGAGCGTTATTACGGCCAGGGCCGCTCGGCGATGGGCTCGATCGTCGAGAGCCTCAGCGATGACAACTCGCGCAGCGAGGACGATATCGAACACCTGCGTGATCTGGCCTCCGAAGCGCCCGTGATCCGCCTGGTCAATCTCGTCATCCAGCGTGCGGTCGAGCAGCGCGCCTCGGATATCCATATCGAGCCGATGGCGGACCACGTCCGGGTGCGTTTTCGTATCGACGGTATTTTGATCAATGTGATGCGGATCCCCAAACAAAATCAAAACGCGGTCATCGTGCGGTTGAAGATCATGTCGCGGCTGGATATCACCGCGACCCGGGTGCCGCAGGACGGCCGGTTTAAAATGCGCTTGGCGCATCAGGAGGTCGATTTCCGGGTGTCGCTTTTACCGACGACGTTTGGACAAAAAACGGTCCTGCGGATTTTGGATAAAAAGAATTTGAGCGTGGGTTTAGACGGGCTCGGATTTTCGTCCTGGTCCGATAAGATGCTCAAGGAAGCGATCCGTCAGCCGTTTGGGATGATCCTCGTCACGGGGCCGACAGGGAGCGGCAAATCCACCA
>JAKQJM010000056.1 GCA_029561145.1 Pseudomonadota bacterium | reverse complement strand
CTTGCCGGCTGGTCGCGGACCCAGCATGCCGGTGTAGGCGCTTACGAGATCAGTCGCGATGCGCAGAGCTTTGCCCATGGCAAGCACAGCATCCGCATGCAGCGCACGACCCAGCAGGCGTATGGGCTGATCATGCAACCGGTCGAAAGCACGGGATTGGCGGGCAAGTCGATCGAGCTCACCGCCGCCCTCAAGTCGGAGCACGTCGGCCGCAAGGGTTGGCTGATGGTCATGACGTTCAAGCATCACAGCAACATCCTCGAGCAGGCGATTGCGCAGCCTGTTACCGGTGATACGCAGTGGACCGATGTGGTGTTGACGAAGGTGGTTCCGCAGGGCACGACCACGATCGAGATCGGCTTCATGCTGAAAGACGGCGGCACGGGTTGGGCCGACCATGTCCGTTTGCGCACGGTGGAGGACGCCGGACCCGACAGATCGTCCGGCGGCGAATGACCCTGAGTTGACGCGAAGTTCTCCATCGCTGTTGCGTACCGGCGGGGCACAAGGAAGAGGAGAAACAAGGCGCGGTTCTGTGCAGCCACGCTGCGCTCCCCTCGACCGCCGTTCCTGACGCGGTTCTACCTCCTGCATCCATGCAGTCGTCATCCGGCGCTTCGCGCCACCTTCTCCCTCTGGGGGAGAAGGGAACGATGGGTGTACTTTGCGAGTTTGCGCCAGGGCCATTGCGTCCAGAGGCCACTAATCCGGCACAGCGCGATCGACCAACACCCGCATCGAACGCCTGATGATCGAACGAAGGGTTCGAGCGCCGGCACTGGCTGGCGGTCCGGTATTCCCGGAACTGGCGATCGTCGACATACAATCCATTTTCCCTCAGTCAATGGCATCGCTCGAACATGACCCCGTCGTTTGATCCAGGCAGCCTTTCCTCCGTGATCGATGCGATGTACGCGATGGTGTCCGGGCCAGCGGGTCCGCGTGACTGGTCGTTGCAGGAACGTGTCTTCCACCCGGACGCGCGGCAGATTCGCACGGGCGTCGGCGCGGATGGACGTGCCTGGTTGAAGATCATGTCGCTCGACGACTATGCCGCTGACACGAGCGCATTTTTTGCGGCGAACGATTTCTTCGAAGTCGAGGTGGCACGTCGAGTGCAGCAGTTCGGCAACATCGCGCATGCCTGGAGCGTCTACGAGGCGCGCAAGGCGCCCGATGACGCGACGCCGGAACGCCGCGGCATCAACTCGATCCAGTTGTTCCGCAACGATGCTGGCCACTGGCAGATCACGTCGATGATCTGGGACAACGAGCGGCCAGGCGTCGAAGTCGACTGGGCCCTCTGACCGTCGGAGCGGTGATCGTGGCGACCTGAAGATGCCTGTCCGTGCCCAAGACGCCTCAAGGTTTCCGGGTGGGGGCGAACGCGATCATCAGGTCCATGTTGACCGAAGTCAGGGTCACTGACGCGATGGCGCCCTGAGGCGAAACCGAAAAATCCGGACCGCTGCCATTCGGCGGATGCTCAAGCGTGACCTCCGTCGGTGTTCCATCCGGCAGGTGCACTATCCACAGCTTGCCCTGGTCGACGTAGTAGAGCTGGTTCGCTGTCAACGCCATCGTTTCGAGCGAGCCCGCGTCCTTGCGCTCGACCTGACGGACCGGATTGAGCGCGGGCCAGGGAGCGGCATGCAGGTGCGGCGATGCCGGCGTTCGCCAGGCGATCCAGCCGGGCGATGCGCGGTAGGCGGAGACAGCTCCCAACCCGAGGTTTTCAGATTGCGATGCTCCCTCGCGACGTTGCATCAGGGTGCCGTGATCGGTGCCATGGCCATTGAGGTAAAGCAGGCTGTCCGCGAGCTCGATGCCCTGGAAGGCGCCATCCTCGATGCCGGGCAGGGCAGTCGGATGGCTTGCGCTGAGCGGATAGCGATAGAGGCGCGTCCGCTTGTCCTCATACGCGGTCAGGATCAACGACTGATCCTTCGCGGACCAGCTCGGCCGCACCCAGCGCGATGCCGGATCCAGCGCGAGCGGGCGCGTGCTGCCGCTGTCGAGGTCATGCACGAGGATCGATTCGCTGCCGTTGCGATTGCTGACCAGGGCAAGGTATCGGCCATCGGCCGAGAATTCGGGCTGCGATTCGTAGCGATTCGAGCGCGCGATCGTCGTCCATGCTGAACCGGCTTCACGTTGCAGCCAGATGTCGGCGTCATAGCTGGCCTCCGACCAGACCGCCGCACCATTGGCAGCGATGTCGATCGATTGCGCGCCGCGACCACCGATCAATTCGGGCGCGGCGCCACGCCGCAGACGGTGCAGGGCCCGATAGAGGGTCAGGTCGCCGGCGGCCCAGAGCGCTTTCCCGTCAGGCTCGAACGCATGGCCATAGAGCGGCTCCGGGCGTTTGAGCAGCGCCTCGCGTTGGCCAAGTCGCGGCCAGTCGGTCCACCACAACCGTCGCTCGTCGTCGGGCTGGCTCGCGTAGACAAGGTTGCGCGAATCGGCCGAGACACGCGGGTCCACATGGGCGCCTTCGCTGATCGCGGGATTGGTCACGATCGTGGACGCACCGCTGCGGCGCTCCAGTCGCCTCAATCCCGGCGCATGTGCGTTGTCCACCGCGTCGCCCGTGTACAGCAGCGCTGTGCCGCCGTCGACCCATTCCAGCGCGCCGACCACCGATCCCGCACAATCGCCCAGGCGCGTGCGGTGGTTGTCGAGCAAGGCGATGCTCCACAGCTCGCAACCGCTGGCGGTCCGTCGCGTGACGGCGATTTCGCGTCCGTCCGGTGAAGGCGCGGGCCGGCGCAGGGCGTCGGCGTCCTGCCAGATCACGCGTTCCGCGTGGCTCGCGGGATCGATCATGACCAGCTCGCTGCTTCGGTCATGTTGATTGGCACGGACGTAGACGACGCGGCCGTGCGGATCGAAACGCGGATCGATCTCGAGGCGCAGATCGGTCGCGAGCGGGCGTGCGCCGAGCAGGCCGGCAGCGAGCGATGCGCGATCGCGATCCGAGCGGTCGCTGCGCGGAATCAGCCAGGCAATCGCGACAGCGACACCAACCAGGCCACCGAGCACGGCGATCACACGATGCACACGAATTTGACCGGAGCGGGCGCGCGGACCTGGTTCGTGCAGCGGATTCCGGCCAGCGCCCGCGTCGATTCGCGTCAACGGTGCGACCCATCGATAGCCGCCTTTCGGCAGGGTTTCGATGAAGACCGGTTGACGCGCGTCGTCACCGAGCACTCCGCGAAGTTCGCCGATCGCACGTGAAAGGACCTCGTCGTTGACCTCGCGCCGTGTCCAGACGTCTTCGATCAGGCGTTCGCGAGCCAGCACCGCGTCGGGTTCGTCGAGAAATCGCCGCAGCAGGCGATCGAGCAATGGCTTGAGTCGCGTGGCGCCGCCGGGTCCGCTGAGCAGGCGACGCGCGGGCTCGTAGCACCAGTCGGAGAAGCGGTA
>JAKQJM010000054.1 GCA_029561145.1 Pseudomonadota bacterium | reverse complement strand
ATCGCCGGCAACCACGACGAGGCGCTCGCCTTCCGGGAAAGCGTGTCGGCCTTGCAAAACCCCGGCAACGAAGCCAACGACCGTGAACTGGTCGCCGCACTCGCTGGTCGCGGCGACAAACAGGCGGTCGCCAGGCGACTCGCCGCCTTGCCCTTCAACAGCCTGGTCATCGCCGGCAGCGGCAATGCGATGGAGGATCATGTGGTCGCCGCGGAGATCATCCTGCTCGGCGAACCGGGGTTGGCGCTGGACTATCTCGATCGCATGTCCCGCCACCTGGGCAACACCGTGGACTGGGGCATCACCATGCCCACAATGGATGCCATCCGCTGCGAGCCGCGCTTCCGCGCGATCGTCGAGCGCCTGCGCACGCAAGACCCGCGTTACGCCCGGACGTGTGGCACAACCGGGCATGCACGATGAGCCTGTTCGCCGAACTCAGCTGCTGCAACGCGGTCCGCATGGCGGGGCTGTACCTCGTCGGTGCATGGCCGATCGTGTAGGCGACCGGCCATGACGCTGGCGGTGTCTTTCATGCGTTTTTCAGAACGCGCCTGACTGGAAATCGCGGATCGCCTCGGCGATCTGCTCGGGCGTGTTCATCACGAACGGCCCGTACTTGGCCACCGGCTCACGCAAGGGCTTGCCCGCAACGACGATCAACCGGCTCGCCGCGCCGCCCGCCGCGACCCGCACGTGGTCACCGGAACCAAGCACCGCGAGCTGGCCGCGCGTGACGCGCTGCGCGTCGGCATCAACACCGATCAGCGTGGACCCGTCATACACATATGCAAAAGCACTGTGCCCCGCAGGCAGTGTCAGATCGACCGAGGCATCGGCATCCAGCGACACGTCGAGATAGACCGGTTCCGTGGCCACGCCCGCGACCGGTCCGCTGACACCTTCGAATTCGCCGGCGATCACGCGCACCGCGACGCCTGTCGCCGGATTGACCTGCGGGATCTTGTCCGGGGCGATGTCCTGATAGCGTGGCGCGGTCATCTTGTCCCTGGCAGGCAGATTGACCCAGAGCTGGAAGCCCCACATCATTCCGTCCTCCTGCTCGGGCATTTCCGAATGCACGATGCCTCTGCCGGCCGTCATCCATTGCACGCTGCCGGGCGAGAGCAGGCCACTGTTGCCCTGGTTGTCGCCGTGGCGCATGCGTCCGGCCAGCATGTAGGTCACGGTCTCGAAGCCGCGATGCGGATGGTTCGGGAAACCGGCCAGATAGTCGCCTGCCTGATCCGAGCGGAATTCGTCCAGCATCAGGAACGGATCGAGCGTGTCGAGCGCACGTTGCCCGATGATGCGATTGAGCTTCACGCCAGCGCCGTCGCTGACTGGCTGGCCAGTCACGATGCGCGTCACGCAACGTGGTGTGGTCGGGTAGGATGCGGTCGTCATGGCGGATTCCTGTTGTGGGTTCGCCCTAGATGGCCTCGTCCCGACGCGCCACAAGCACGACGCGATGAACGACCTGATCGTCGGGCATGAACAATGCGCCAGGTCCTTCCACTGGAAATTGTGCACTAAGCAGTGCAGAATTGATCGTCCTGCCTTTGGAAACAGGGATTTGTCGTGAGTGCAGGCGTTACACAAGCCGCGGAGCCGCAGAGCAGCACCAACGCGGTGCTGCGGACGCTGGCTCTCTGCGACCTGGTCGAATCGACGGCGCTGGTGGAGCGCCTGGGGGATCGCGCGGCGGCGGAACTGATCCGCAAGCACGATCGCCTGGCGCGCACCCTGGCCGATCGCCACGGCGGTCGCGAGATCGACAAGACCGACGGCTTCATGATGATGTTCGAACGCCCGGTCCAGGCGGTCGCCTTCGCCCTCGACTACCAGCGCGGCCTCAAGCAGCTCAATGCCGCCGAGAACACCCAGCTGGCCGCCCGCGTCGGCATCCATGTCGGCGATGTCGTGGTCTGGGACAACAGTCCCGACGATGTCGCCAAGGGCGCCAAGCCGGTCGAAGTCGAAGGCCTGGTCAAGCCGATCACCTCGCGCCTGATGAGCCTGGCCCTGCCCGGCCAGATCCTGTTGTCCAACATCGCCTATGCCCTGGCCCACCGCGCCCAGGGCGAACTCGGCGATCAGCTCGACAAACTGCGTTGGCGCACCCACGGCCGCTATCGCTTCCGCGGCGTGCCCGATCCGGTGCCGGTGTTCGAGGTCGGCGAAGAAGGCTTCGCTCCACTCAAGGCGCCGCCCTGGTCGAGCAAGGCGCATCGCGAGGTGCCGTTCTGGCGGCGTCCGGCCACGGTCGTCATCGAGGCCCTGGTGGTCGCGGCACTGATCGCGACCCCGCTGATCCTGTTCCTGCGGCCGGATCCGGCCATCGCGTTTGCCGAGCGCGACTGGGTCGTGGTCGGCAGCCTGCACAACCTGACCGGCGAGACGGTGTTCGATGATGCGCTGGAAAGCGCCCTGCGCATCGGTCTCGAGCAATCGCGCTACGTCAACGTGCTGCCTGATCTGAAGGTCCGCGACACGATCACGCGCATGCAACGCGATCCGGCCAGGACCGAGATCGATCGCGCGGTGGGTTCGGAAGTGGCGATCCGCGACGGTGCCCGGGCGCTGATCCTGCCGACGATCGCCGAGATCGGCGGGCGCGTGCGCATCACCGCCGAGGTGATCGATCCGCAGACCCAGACCACGGTCTATTCCGAAACCGCCGATGGCATCGGCAAGGAATCGATCCTGCCTTCGCTCGACACGATCAACAGTCGCCTGCGCGTGCGGCTCGGCGAAGCACTCGCCACCGTCTCCAACGAATCCATGCCGCTGGAAAAGGTCGCCACGAAGAATCTCGATGCCTTGAAGGCCTACTCGCTCGCCATTGGCAGCAATGCACGCGGCCAGTTCAACGAGGCACTGGCCCTCTACAACCAGGCCCTGGCTATCGATCCGGGCCTGGCTTCCGCGACCTTGCGGATCGCGATCATCCATGCAAGTTCGGGCCGCACGGAGCAAGCCTCGGCCGCATTCAACAAGGCACTGGCAGAGCACGATCGTCTCTCGACGCGCGACGTGCTGTATGCGGAGGTGATGCTTTCGACCGTCGAGAAGAAGCCGGACATCCTCTCCAGATGGGCTGCGCTGGCAAAAACCTATCCCGATTTCTTTGCGGGGACGGGCGGGTTCGCCTATGTCAGCTGGCGCGATGCGAACCGTTTCGACGATGCGACCCTGAAGCTCGCCGATGCCTCGGCATCGGTCCGCAATCCATCGCGACTGCCATCACTTCACCTCCTCGGAATACTCCAGCTCGGCAACGATCGCTTCGAAGAAGCCCTCCGACGCTTCTCTGAAGCGGAATCCGCGGGCTTCATCCGAACCGAATATCACGCCGCGACCTTGGCCGCACAGCGAAAAGCGGAGCAAGCCGAACAAGTGCTCGCGCGATCGCCGGACGCAAGCCCGAGCGAGAATCCCGTTGTTGCTTCTGCGCGGACTGCACTCAGGACCGGACTCTTGGTGGACCGGGGCGATGTGTCGGGGGCCAGGCGCCTGCTTGCCGACGCGGGCGGAAAAGCAGCCGATGACAGCGTCCTGGCCGGGGTATTCGAAACCTCGCTGCTGAGCCTCGGAGCAGAAGGCCTGGCCGCGGATCGCAAGCAGCGCATTGCCGAAATTGGCACGCAAGTGGAAAGGGCTGCGCGTGCCTTGAAGGGTTCCTCGCCGGGAAATCACGACGCGTCACGCACCCGGATTCTCGTGCTCGCCTATCTCGCCGCGTCTCTCGACGCCACGGCGTTGGCCGGGTCGGCGATGGCCAGTGTCGGCGTGGACGCGGATTCCGCGAACTCGCTGAACCACAAACTTCGCACGCTTGTCGCAGCCGAACTCGATCGAAACGCCGGTCGCACCGAACAGGCTGTCGCGAAGATCAAGCCGATGCTTGACGGGACCGAGCCGTATGTCGCCCACGTCGTTCTGATGAACACCTACGCCGCCGCCAACAAGGCGTTGCCTGCACTGGATGAAGCCCGCTGGCTTTCAGGTCATCGCGGCCGCGCTTTCGCGGAGTATTCCCCGGGCAACATCCTGACCGCATACAACATCGAGCAATCCAATCTGGCCCTGTTGCGCGGCGCCGAACTGGCGCTGGATGGCGACGACCGGAAGTCGGCCAAGGCGTCGCTGGCCGAATTCACGAAGACTTGGCCGGACGCAAAAGTGCATCCGGCATACGCCAGTCGGATCACGAAGCTTCAGACAGCCTTGTCCGGCGACCCGCCGCCATAGTTCAGCCTGAGCATCGGGAAGACCATGCAGGCGTGTCCGAGCAACGATTGCTGGTCCAGTTTCGAATGTGCGTCGGCTATGGCCGACTTGTCGGCAAGCTGGCCCGGCTTGAGGCTTGCCGGATCCAGTGACGATACGGTGCTGTCAGGCACCCCGATCTCCTTCAGCGCATCTGCCGGGCTTTTCTCGAAACGTGCGCGGTAAGCATCGTCACTCGACAGCTTCTTCAGCAGGTTCAATTCATGTTCCTTCGGCAAGCGTGTCCCACTCATGGTGCGTTCCCCTGATTTGATTTGCGGAATCGAACAAAGTCCAGTGCGCTTTCCGGCATCCATGCGCGGCTCGGTGACTGGTGGTCGCAAGCGCCGAAGGGCGCGGCGATGCGCCCCGCGCTTGTTCCCCGACCCCTGCACTGCGTAGGCTAGCAGATCTCTTTTGCGCGGAATGTCTTCATGCAAGTACGTCGCTGTGCCGTGGTATTCATCGAACCGCGGGAGCGCCTCGATTTCGATCTCGGGCAACTCGTGACCGGCGGCACAGGCATCGAGATAGTGCGCGAATGGATTGCACTGGCCGCGCATCGCGACGAGGAAATCCCGCTCGATGCGGACGAAGTGAGCGCACTCGGCATGCTGTCGCCCGAGAACTGGATCGATCCTGCCGAAGCGGGCGGAAACCTCCCCTGGCAACTGCTCGAAGGATTGATCGCAAAAGGCCTGCTGATCAGCGACGGCGACGACCACGCCGCGCTGCGTGAACAGGACGAGCAGGTCCGGGCCAGCCACTGGCGCGGATTCTCCGCGGCGCTGCATCGGCATACGCGCTGGCACGCGGTCGATACCCTCGAGGCGGAACGTCGATTCGGCGATGAAACGGATCGCCCGTTCCTGGAACGTCTCGGCACACCGGAGACTCCCGTGCGCGAGCGGGTCGAGCCTTCCCGGCGCATCGCGCTGGGCCCGGCCCGCGAGACGGAACTGGAAAAGCTGATCCGCCAACGCGTGACCTGTCGCAACTGGGATGCGTCACGCGCGCTCTCGGCCGAGGATTTCGCCAGCACGCTGTTTCGTGCATTTGGTGCGCGGGCAACCAGCGACGAGCCTGGCATCACCGTGATGAAACGCGCCGTGCCTTCGGCCGGCGGCCTGCATCCGACCGAAGCCTACCTGCTCGTGCAAAACGTCGAAGGGGTGGCGCCTGGCCTCTACCACTACCATCCGGTTGACCATGCCCTGGAACCGCTTGGTCGGATCGAGGCACACGAGAGCGCCGCGATCGCCCTGCGCATGGTCGCCGGACAACGGCATTTCATGAATGCCCATGTGGTCATCGTGCTCGCCAGCCGTTTCCGTCGCACGTTCTGGAAGTACCGCAATCACGCCAAGGCCTATCGCGCGGTGATCCTCGATGCTGGCCATCTGTCGCAAGCCCTGTACCTGGCTTCGGCGGAGCGCGGACTGGCCGCCTTCATCACGGCCGCGGTGAACGAGCGCGACATCGAGTCGATATTCGGACTCGATCCGATGCTGGAGGGGGTGCTTGCTGTCTGCGGCTTCGGCTGGCGCGGCGATTCGATCGACGAGATCGAGTTCGATCCTCTCGGCAGTGTCTGGCCGAAGGCTCCGCCCGCACCTGCATGATCCGATCCTGTTGGTCCGGCCCGCAAATAGATTGAAAGCCGTACGGGCCGGATCAACAGGACTCGTCGGAATCGAGCATCGCGAGGTCATCGGGCGAGTCGATGTCGAACGCGAGTCGCGCCGCCGCGACGACCTGGACTTCAGCGCGCCTTGCGCGCAGCAGATCGCGCGCGCCGTGGTCGCGGTCGGTCGGGTTGATGTGTCCGAACCAGGTGCGCGGCAACATCGCGGGCACGCCGATCGTGCCCGCGTAGCCGCTGGCCGCTGCCTGAGAAGGCGCGTCGAGCCAGGCATCGCGCAGCGCGCACAGGTGCCTCGGCGTGACGGCCGGTTGATCGACAAGCACGATCAGCCCGGCCGCGCAGGCCGGATCGAGCGCCTGCAGGCCCGTTTGCAACGAGATCGACATTCCACGCGCGGAGTCGGCGCAGGCAACGATGCGGCATGGCAGGTCGCCGAGCACGCGCTCGACGTCGGTGGCATCCGCAAGTGCGACCACGATGCAATCGAGTGGATCCGTCTCGAGCGCGAATCGCACCGCGCGATGGACCAGCGTCTCGGCGTCGATCTGGAGCAACTGCTTGGGTATGCCGAGCCGATGCGAATGCCCTGCGGCGAGGATCACGGCGCCGTGCCGTGGCGACCGATCCTCAGGCATGCATGTCGTGCGAAAGGTAGTACTGAAGCTGTGCCGCTATCGCAAGCGCGGTCACTTCCGGACCTTCTCCGCCGAGCCGCAGGCCGATCGGCGCGTAGAGCCGCGGTTCGAGTTGGGTGGCAACGATGTCACCGAGCCTGCCAAGCAGGGCATCGCGTCGTTCCGGCGGCCCAAGCAAACCGACATAGCCGATGCCGGTCGCGCCCAGGTGCAGCAAGTGGCGCGCATCGGTATCGAAATCGTGACCCCCGACGACGGCGGCGTCGTAGTGGCGTTCGGCGAGCAGGTCAGGCAGTTGTTCCGGAGCGATGCCGTGCACACGATCGACGCTGTCGCCGTCGAAATACGGGTCCGTGTCCGGGCGCGCGTCCACCGCTTCGACATACCAGCCGAGCAGGCGCGCGATGGAAGCCAGCGCCCGCGATTCAGGGCCCACGCCAAAAAGGGCGATGCGAGGCGGTGGCGCGAATCCGAGACTGACGTGTTGCACGAACTCGACCGGCCCCGGACAAGCCCGGCCACGTCGGTCGAAGGCAAACATGCGGTTTCCGGTACGTGCCTCACCGAACCCCGCTTCATCGCGCGCCACGGGATCGCGGACGAGATCCAGGCGCAGGCGCAGCCAGGCGCTGTCATTGCACGCGGCCAGCATTGCTTCGCGCAACGGCGACCCGCCCGCCGGCATCGGCACCAGCACGATCTGCATCGAACCGGTCTCGACGCCGCGCGCTGTCGAAGTATGGCTGCTGTCATCGAGCGCATCGACATGCAGGACATCGACGTGCCCGCTCGCAAGAACCTCGCGACTCGCCTGCAGCAACTTACGTTCCAGGCTGCCTCCGCCTAGCGAGCCCGCACGAAGGCCGCCTTCGTCGAGCAGGGCCATCGCGCCGCGCTCGCGATGCGCCGACCCGGTACTGCTGACGAGAATCGCGCACACCGCATCGCGCGACGCCGACGCGAGCGCGGTTGCCGCATCGAGCAGGCCACGCATGCCGCCGCGCTGCGGACATTGCAGGTTCCTGAATACGGGGTGCGCGAGTACGGAAGCGGGAATGGACATATGCGACAAGTTTACGCAGGTCTGCACTCCGCTGCAGCATGATTGCCGTGGGCGCGTCGTCCGGACACCGCAAGTCAGTTGCCCGGATCGAAACGCCGGTACTGGATCGCTTCGGACAGATGGGCCCCTTCGATCGTCGTGCTGGCACCCAGATCGGCAATCGTGCGCGCGACGCGCAATACGCGATGGTAGGCGCGCGCCGACAAGCCGAGCCGCTCGACCGCGCGGTCCAGCAATGCCTGCTCGGGCCCGGCCAGGGCGCAGTCGCGCTCGGTTTCGCGGTTGCTGAGCCAGGCATTCGGTTTCCCCGAGCGATCCATCTGGCGCTCGCGCGAACGTGCGACGCGCTCGCGCACCACATCGGAGGATTCGCCGCTGCCGACGCTGCGCAGCTCGGCGTGGTTGACGCGCGGCATTTCGAGTTTCAGGTCGATGCGATCGAGCAACGGGCCTGAAATCCGAGATCGGTAGCGCGCGACCTGATCCGGCGTGCAGCGACAACGGCCGCCCGGATCACCGGCGTGGCCGCAAGGACAGGGATTCATCGCCGCGACCAGCTGGAATCGTGCCGGGAACTCGGCCTGGCGTGCGGCGCGTGAAATGGTGATATGGCCCGATTCGATCGGCTCGCGCAATACCTCGAGCACGCGGCGATCGTATTCGGGCAGTTCATCGAGAAACAGGACGCCGTGATGCGCCAGCGAGACCTCGCCCGGCCTTGGCACCGAGCCGCCTCCAACCAGGGCAACTGCCGATGCCGTGTGGTGCGGTGCGCGGAACGACCGGCGCATCCAGTCGCTGATCTCGGTACCGATCCCCGCCACCGAGCGGACTGCGGCAAGCTCGAGCGCTTCATGTTCGGCAAGCGGCGGCAGTATGCCGGGCAGCCGGCAGGCAAGCATGGTCTTTCCGGTTCCCGGAGGTCCGACCAGGAGCAGATTGTGGGCTCCGGCCGCAGCAACTTCGAGTGCACGCCGTGCGTGCTGCTGGCCGCGCACGTCGCCGAGGTCGGGCTCATTGACCGGCGACACGATCGTTGTTCCGCGCACGGCAACGGGCAATTGCTCGCGACCGCACAGGTGGGCACATACGTCGAGCAGGGTGGCCGCGCTGCGCACGTCGACGCCACTGACCAGGGCCGCCTCGGCGGCGTTTTCGCGCGGCACGATCACGCTGCGTCCGGTCTTTGCGGCCCGCAGCACCGCCGGCAGGACGCCATGCACGGCACGCAGCTCGCCGGACAGCGCGAGTTCGCCAAGGAATTCGAACCGGTCCAGCGCGTCGCGCGGAATGCTGCCGTTCGCAGCGAGGATGCCGACCGCGATCGGCAGGTCGAAGCGGCCGCCATCCTTCGGCAGGTCAGCCGGCGCCAGGCCGACGGTCACCTTGCGCTGCGGATAGTCCAACTGGCAATTGAGGATCGCCGCGCGCACCCGGTCGCGTGCTTCGCGAACCGCGGTCTCGGGCAAGCCGACGATCGCGGTGCTCGGCAGTCCGCCCGAGAGATGGACCTCGCACGTGACCAGCGGTGCGCTTACGCCTTCCTGTGCGCGACTGTAGACGACGGCAAGACTCATGTTCGAAGTGCCGTCGTGAGGTCGAATGGAATGAGGCGGCCGTCGACCCTGCGGCCGTCGCCATCAATGTCGCGGTTGGGCGGACAGGGAAGCTTCCAGCGCCGCGAGCTGGCGTTCGAGCTGCTCGATTTTCTCGCGCGTGCGCAGCAGCACGCAGCGCTGCACGTCGAACTCCTCGCGCGTGACCAGATCGAGCTTGCCGAGGCCTGACTGCAGGACGGCGCGGAAATTCCGGCCGAGATCGTCACGCGCCTCCTTCATTCCGGAAGGAACCAGGGCGGAGAGACGCTGGGCCAGTTCGTCGATGGTGACGGCATTGATCATGGCAAACCTCGATACGAGCAGAAAACGCAATGGTACCCGGCTGACGTTGCAGGAGCTTTTCGCCGATACCCGAGCGAATGCACCGGTGGCGAAGGTGCCGGCCGCGACGATGCAAGCATCGCCGCGGCCGGCTGCTGATCCCTGCGCGCTTCCTTGCCTGCTTCCGTGCTCGCGTCCCTGCGCCTGCGTCAGCGGTGTTGCCGACGGGCCATCCCTTGGGCAAACAGTCTAGGCACAGGTTCACGCATGCGCAGTGGGCATATTCTGATTCCTGTGTAGGAAATCTCGTACACGGCCTGCAGGAAAACCGATTCCGGTTATAGTCGACGCAACGCCGGATGCAGACGGGAAACGCGCATGAAAATGGTCATGGCGATCATCAAGCCATTCAAGCTCGACGATGTACGCGAAGCACTGGCCGATCTCGGCGTGCAAGGCATCACGGTCAGCGAGGTCAAGGGATTCGGCAGG
Source organism: Pseudomonadota bacterium (assembly GCA_029561145.1). Lineage (GTDB taxonomy): Bacteria > Pseudomonadota > Gammaproteobacteria > Xanthomonadales > Rhodanobacteraceae > Dokdonella. The sequence continues at coordinate 8,621 of JAKQJM010000054.1, read as the reverse complement.
CAGAAAGGGCATACCGAGCTTTACCGCGGGGCGGAGTACGTCGTCGACTTCCTGCCCAAGATCAAGATCGAGATCGCCATCGCCGAAGACCAGCTCGAACGCGTGGTCGAAACCCTGCGCGAGAGCGCCAACACCGGCAAGATCGGCGACGGCAAGATCTTCGTCTGGCAGCTTGACCAGGTCATGCGCATCCGCACCGGCGAACTCGACCAGGACGCGCTCTAGGGGACATTCCGACGAAGCCGGATCGATGTTTCGCAGGCAGGGGCGACCCGCGCACTGATCAAGCCCGTCCCGGCGAACTCAGCGCAAGGCGATCCAGATCGCCAGGGCGACGAACAGGATCGCTGCGCTGATCCGGGCTGCCCGCAACGGCAGCCGATCGGCAAAGCGCGATCCGAGCCAGACCACCGGGACGTTCGCCAGCAGCATGCCGATTGTCGTGCCGGCGACCACTTGCCAGAGTGGCGAATACTGCGCGGCAAGCACGATCGTGGCGACCTGGGTCTTGTCACCCATCTCGGCGAGGAAGAACGCGATCAGGGTCGCCGCCAGCACGCCTCGATTGCCGCGCGCCGGGACTTCGCCATCGTCGACCTTGTCCGGAACCAGCGTCCACAAGCCGATGGCGAGGAACGAGGCGGCCACGATCCACTTGAGCATGCCCGGAGTCAGCAATCCCGAGAGCGCCGACCCCATCCATCCGGCCAGCGCGTGATTGGCCAGGGTCGCGATCAGGATGCCGACGCAGATCGGTACGGGTTTGCGGTATTTCGCCGCGAGGATCAGCGAAAGCAACTGGGTCTTGTCGCCGATCTCGGCGACCGCGACGGCAACCGTCGATATCAGCAAGGTTTGCAAGACGTTGTTCCCACATTGCCGGACCGGCAAGGATCATGCGAAGGATTTTCTCCGACGCGACCTGTCCACGCTTGACATGCAAATGCGAATCGTTATCATTCACTCGCATCGCAGTCAGGGTGACCCCATGCCGAACAGTGAATCGCGCTTGCCCGTGGCGACCTTCGAACCGAGTCCCCGGCACGGCGTGCCCCAACCCGCGGCAGCGATCGATGCCCGCGCGCGGATCGACAGCGCCGATTTGCTGCGCGGTGGCCGTGAGCTGCTCATAGCCCATGCCGGCGAGGAGTATCGCCTGCGCCTGACCCGCAACAACAAGCTGATCCTGACCAAATAGCCGACTCACGATCGCCGCGCACGCAGGCGCAGCGATCCGTTTTTTACGATGCGTGCGGGCCTGCGAAAAGTATCGAACCTCCAACGTAGCAGCCAGCCGACAACCGTCCCCCCATCCACGGTTCTCCTGCCAGCCAGCGCCTCGCCAACGCGAGTCACCGGAACAACTGCAGGCAACCATGAAAACCAGAACCCTGACCCTCGCGCCGCTTGCCCTTGTCGCTGCGAGTGCACTCGCCGAGCCCGCCGCGCCTGCCGACAGCATCCTGCAGGAGCTCGAGCGCATCACCGTGACCGCGACACTCAACCAGCGGGCGACCAAGGACGTCGCGAACGATGTCAGCATCATCGACGCAGTCCAGATCGACAGGCAGCTGGCGCAGGACATTGGCGATCTCGTGCGCTACGAACCGGGCGTCACGGTCACCGGCAACGCGACACGCTTCGGTCTTGGCGGATTCCGCATCCGCGGACTCGGCGGCGATCGCGTGCGCATCGAGGTCGACGGTATTCCACTTGCACAGGAGTTCGGCATCGGCAGTTTTTCCAATGCGGGCCGTGACTTCGTCGATGTCGATGCGTTGAAGCAGGTCGAGATCGTGCGCGGCGCCTCGTCATCGCTGTACGGATCGGATGCGCTTGGCGGCGTGGTCAGCTACATCACGAAGGATCCGGCCGATTACCTCGACGCCACCGGCGGAACCTATGTGGCCGGCAAGCTCCAGTATTCCTCGGTCAACCGGCAGACCAGCGCCACGGCAACCTGGGCGGGCGGCGATGCCGACAGCGGTGCGATGGTTGTGGCTACGCGCCGCGAGGGTCATGCCAGTGACAATCAGGGTGAAATCGACAGCGGTGACAACACGCGCACGCGACCGAATCCGCAGGACACGCGAAGCGACGCCGTGCTCGCCAAGTTCGTGCGCACAGCCGACAGCGGACGCGTCGACCGCATCACGCTGGACGGCGAGAAAGCCGGAATCGACACCGATGCGCTCAGCGCCGTGACCACCGTGCTCAACGGGCCGCGAACCACGTCGTTGCAGGGTGACGATGAGAGAAAGCGCACTCGCATCGCGCTCGGCCAGGACATCCCGTTCAACAGTCGACTGCTCGACAGCCTTGAATGGAAGGCGTACCTGCAAGACAGCGACACCGTGCAGGAGACTGTCGAGGCCCGCTCGACAGCGACTGCCGGCGTGCTCGGAAATCCCGTCCAGCGCCATCGCCGTTTCGACTACGAACAGCGCGTGGGTGGCGGCGAACTGACCGCCCGCAAGAGCCTGTCGCTGGGCGGCGCCGAGCATGCGTTCACCTACGGGCTGGACCTCTCGACTACGCGCACCGGGGAAATGCGCGACGGTTACCAGCTCAACCTGACGACCGGCGTCAGCACGCCGAACGTCCCGCCAGATGCATTTCCGGTCCGTGATTTCCCGATTACCGAAACGACCAACGCCGCGGTATTTGCGCAGGACGAAATGACCCTCGCGGATGGACGACTGAGCCTGATTCCGTCGGTCCGTTTCGACTATTACAAGCTTGATCCGCGCAACGATTCGATCTTTGCCGACGACAATCCCGGAATCGAACCACAAGGGCTCAGCCACACCCATTGGTCGCCTCGCTTCGGTGCGATCTGGCGATTCAACAAGACACTCAGCGCCTTCACGCAGTATTCGCAGGGCTTCCGCGCGCCGCCATTCGACGACGTCAACATCGGTTTCACCAACATCGCCTTCGGCTACACGGCCATTCCGAATCCCGACCTGAAACCGGAGAGCAGCAAGGGCATCGAAGCGGGCCTGCGCGCGAGCGGCACGCTCGGCTACTTCAGCGTATCGGCGTACAGGAACCGCTACCGGGACTTCATCGAATCACTGGCCTTCGCCGGCTTCAACGACGATGGCCTCATGGTGTTCCAATCACGCAACCTCGGCCGCGTCGAGATCCGCGGCATCGAGGCACGCTACGGCCTCGATCTCGGCGCATTCTCCGCGATGCTCGACGGATTCGGCGTCAAGGGGAACCTGGCTGTTGGCCGGGGTGACGACGAGACCGCCGATGCACCGCTGAGCAGCATCGATCCGCGCAAGGCTGTTTTCGGCCTCAGCTACGATCGGAGCCGCTGGGGCGCAGAACTCCTCGCCAGTTTCGTTGCGCGCAAGGATCGACTGCCGTCCGGCGATCCGGCGAACGGTGTACCGGACCCGTTCGTCGCGCCCGGTTACGCAACGATAGACCTGCATGCGCGCTGGAGCCCGAACGAACACCTCGAGCTGTTCGCATCGCTGACCAACCTGACCGATCGAACCTACTGGAACTGGGGATTCTCCGAAGGCCTGAGCGCGGCTTCGACAACCCTGGATCGCTACACCGCAGCCGGCCGCGAAGCCAGCATCGGATTGCGCTCGAGCTTCTGACCAGACCGTTGTCCGCACGAACTGCCTGCAAGCGAGAAACGCCCGATGAGTGATGGCATTCATTTACATGACGCACCCGCGCTATTCGAGTTGCCGGACGGCGCCGACACCGGGCCTGTCTTCGCGCATGCCTCGCGGCCCGTGCACGAATCCGCGCCGGGATCATCGATCCTCGATGGATTGCTTGATTGGCTGCCGCGACTCGGATCGGTGCTCTGGCTCGAACGACGAAGCGGCAATCCGGACCGACGCCCGATCGAGCGGGAAGGTTCGACCGTGCTGCTCGATCACCCCGCCCTCGGCCTGTTGGCGACCAGCAAGTCGCTGCGTGCGCATCATGTGGTGATGCCGCACGGGCCGCGCGAGTGGCTGAGCTTCCGGAGCGCGAGCGGCGCCACCCACGCCAAGCTGTTCCTGCTACCCGATTCCGATGTGCTGGCCTGGGACCAGATGTGTTCGGCGATCGAACTCGTGCCCGACGAGCCGGTCCGCCCCGAACCACCCACGCACGCGACCTTCCTGCGCCGCGCGCTGTCTCGCCTCGGTCATCGCTGGCAGGCCCGCCTGCTTGAATTCCGCTTCCTGCAGAGGCCCTGGCTCAGCGTGCTCGATGCGCAACCTCCGCTTCGAATCTCGCTGCTTGGCATCGACATCGCGCGCCGCATCGTGCACGACGAAAATGCCGAGTGGCTGTCTCCCTTGCATATGCCTTGAGATCATTGCCATGAATCCGCGCCTGTCACTTCCTCTTTTTTCGATCACCGTCCTGCTGAGTGCATGTACGGGTCATACGACGCGCCCTTACGCGCAAGCCGCCAAGGTCAAGCCGCTTGCAGAGGCGGCACCGCCGAACTACGCCTCACCGTGTGCGATATCGCCGACGACGACCGAGCAGCGCCATGCCTGCGACCGCCGCAGCATCCTCGCGATGGCCGGCGAGTTTCGCGTGCGCTTCGCCTTCGACGAAACGGCAGCATTGAGCCCGGGTTACGTACCGCGCGAAGCGCAGCGATCCGGTGGCACCGAGCTGGTCGAGGTCATCAAGGACGAACGCGACACGATCTCCCTGCAGCACATCCTCGTCATGAAAATCGACGACAAGGTGCACGTGATCAAGCACTGGCGACAGGACTGGCACTATCAGCCCGCCGAATTGCTGCGCTTCCGCGGCAACGGCCGTTTCGAACGCGAACCGCTGGCGGCCGAAGCCGTGCGCGGCCAGTGGTCACAGGTCGTCTACGAGGTCGACGACGCGCCGCGTTATTCCGGGCTCGGCCACTGGCGCCATGAAGATGGCGTCGATGCATGGACATCCGATGTCACGCTGCGACCGCTGCCGCGTCGCGAGTACACGAAGCGCCAGGACTACCAGGCCATCGAAGCGATCAACCGGCATACCTTGACGCCCGCCGGCTGGATCCACGAACAGGACAACACGAAAGTGACGGTCGATGCAGCCGGCAATCGCCGCGCGATCTCGCGTGAGCGCGGCATCAACAGCTATGCACGGATCGCCGATTTCGATTTCGCGCCGGGCCGCGACTACTGGACGAAGACGAGGGACTACTGGGCTCGTGTGCGCGCGGAATGGGAACGCGGGATCGCCTCGCAACGCGCCTTCGTTTTGACGCCCGAACCGAACGGCGAACCCCGCATCGAGAAGCTGTTTGAACAGGCCGCCAAGGTGGGCAACGGCGAGACCGTGAGCATGGCCGACATCGACGCCGTCCTCAGCGAATACGGCCTGCCGCTACCGACTGCGAGTGCAGGACGCTAGCCGGCGTCAGTACCACTCGATCAGCGAGAGCCCGATACCTGCGTACCACGCGCGGTGGTTGTAGTCGATCAGGCTCTCGCCATAGCCGTTGAAGATCTGCACGTGACCGCGCAACGGCGGTGCGAGCGGGAACGCCCAGTCGAACTGCACGGCGCCGTGACTGCGATCGCCGCCGCGCAGTGAATGGCGCAGCATCAGGGCGAACTGCGAGTCATCGACGACGCGCACGATCTCGACGTCGCCACGGCCCATGTAGTCGGTGATATCGGGATTGTTGTCCTCGCCGAATTCGAGCACGCGCCACCATGGGCGAAAGGTCATCGTCCAGTTGTCGCGCTCCAGACCAATCGATGCGGTCGCGCGGTTCCAGCTGCGCGAAAGCGGATCGCTGCGCCCGTTCGATTGATGCACGAGGCCGACCCCGAGCAGACGCGCCTTCCAGCCGAACACGTCGTAATCGGTGCGGAACACGAGGTTCGCATCGGGTTCGTAGTTGGTTTCACGGAACGGGCGCGAACGCTCGCCATTGAAGATCTGCCAATGCGAAACCTGGGTGTAGCCCATCCAGAGATCGCCGTTGTTGCCGACCAGATCGTTGAGCACCTTGGTCTTCAGGCTGATCTGGTACTTGAGCTCGCCGCGATTGATGTCCTCGGGCTCGGTCACGGTGTTTTCTGGCGCGGGCGAACTCGGCGTGCGGTTGCTGCGCGTCGTGTAGAACGGCATCAGGTAGATCGGCCGATACGGGCGAATGCAGAAGGGAGCCGGCTTCGGATCCTCTGCCGAATCGGCATCGAGTTCCCAGCGCGAATCGAGCAGCGAGCTCGGCGGCCCCTTGTCGCAACGGTTGACGTCGGCGACTGCCTGATTCGAGAAGACATCCGCTGCCGCCCTCGCCGGTCGTGGCGCGGCGACGGGAGCCGCATCGCGTCCGAACCGGCGGTCGTAGCATTCGAGGCGCTTGTCGGCGTCCTCGATGCCCGCGCACATCCGACCATCGTCCTTCGGTTCATCGGCGTGGGCAGGTGCGGCCAGTGCCGTGAAGAGCGGAAACCACGCCAGAACAAATGCAATACGCGACATGGGGGGATTTCAGTAGGCCGGGCCTGCGCCATCCTAGCCTATTGGTCCGGCCCGCATATACCGTTCGCGCTGAGCGCTTCGAAGGGCCGACACAACTGGGCCTCGACAGCTTCGAACGATTTCAAACCATTTGCTGACTGGATCAAAAGTGCGAACCACCGTGTAACCCTGCCGATGCGTAGGGCGTTCAGTTTCGGCTGCGTCGCGATCCGCGCAATCGTTCGATCGGGAAGCTCGCGATGTCCTGGTTGCCGGAACGTCGCGGCTGTCCTGCATCCGGCGCCCAGGCCTGCGCATAGACAACTTCGTAGGTCGCCGGCAGGCGTCCTTCGTGGCGAAATGATTCATAGGCGGCAACCACTCGCTGCAGGTGACCCTTGCCGGTCAATCCGCGCGACCGATCGCTGTCGGCATTGGTCGCGCCGATCGCGCGCAGTTCCCGCATCAGGCCGAGCGCGTCGACATAGGTCAGCGTGAAGCTGTCGCGCGCCAGCACCGGATCGCGGAACCCCGCCGCGAGCAGTGCATCGCCGATCTGGTGCATGTCGAGAAAACGACTGACGTGCGGCTTCGCATCGACATCGGCGAACGCGCTGCGCAACTCATGCAACGTCTGCGGGCCAAACGTGCTGAACAGCAGCAGCCCTTGCGGACGCATGACCCGACGGAAGCCGTCGAATGCGGCTTCGAGATTGCCGCACCACTGCAGGCACAGGCTCGAATGCAACAGGTCGATGCTCGCATCGGCAAACGGCAGCGCCTCCACGTCGGCGCAGACGCGCGCGAATGGACGCAGCCAGCCACGATGTTTCTTCGCCGCGCGCAGCATCGGCAAGGCCAGATCGAGCGCGATCGTCTGCGCCTGTGGATAGCGCTTGCGCAGGGCGGCCGTGCCGCGCCCGGTGCCACTGCCGATATCGACTATGCGTCGGGGTTCGAGCGGAGCATCGTCGAGGCGTTCCTGCAGGCGCTTCTGCACCTCATCCTGCAGCACCGCATGGGCGTCATAACTCGCCGCTGCACGACCGAAAGCGCGGCTCACATGCGAGGTATCGAAAATGCCGCTCATGCTGCAACCGCCGCTTCGACAAATTCGATGATCGCCTCGGCAACCGTGTCGGCGTGGCTCAGGAACGGCGCATGACCTGCCGCGATCTCGACGAAGCGACCGCGCGGCGACCGCTCGGCCGCCCATTGCATCGCCGCGGTTGGAACGAGCCGATCGCGTCGCCCGGCGATCCACAGGCTCGGCATCGAAAGCCGCTGCAGCTCGTCGCGGTAGTCGGCGTGGTCGAGGATTGCGAGACCGTCGAGCAAAGCCTGCTCGGACGGATCACCGCGTTCGAACACATGCGCCTTCAGCTCGCGCAGCTCCTCCATCGCATTGGCCGAGCCCAGAGTTTCAAGTGCAAGGAAGCGCTCGATCGCGGGCCGGAATTCGGCAATCAATCCGGCGGCGAATTCACGGAAGATCATTCCCGGCACTGCGTGTGACCAGTCATCGCCGCGCACGAAGCGCGGACTCGCGGCGATCTCGACGAGGCCGCGGACCTGCGCGGGATGATCTAGCGCAGCCTGCAACGCGATCAATCCGCCGAGCGACCAACCGATCCAGACCGCCGCGGGAGTCGCCTCGGCGATCGCTCGCGCCACGCGCTTCGATTCAAGCGAACCGGCAGCGTAGTCGTGGCTGTCGCCATGTCCCGGCAGATCGACCACGTGCAAGCGGAAACGCTGCGCGAGTCGTTCGCTGAGCGGCGCAAAGATGCCGCCGTGCATGGCCCAGCCGTGGATCAGCACGAGATCCGGTCCTTCGCCAAGGGTCCTGATCGAGATTTTCACGGCGTGTCGCCCGTGCCGTTTTCGAGTCGAGAAGAAGACTCGCGGAGTCGCGCGATGCGCGGGGCAAGATCACTCCAGATTCGCTTCGCCATGGACGGAAAAAACCAGCTCGGCGCACGCAACCAGAACGGGCGCGCCAGACGTCGCAGGATCTGTTCGCCGAGCCAGTCCTGATCAAACGCCTGCCAAACGCCGGCCGGGACCAGCAGGTTGGCGCGCAGGATCGGATGCACTTCGTCGCGCAGGATCGACTGCAGTTCGCCCATGCTGTAGTCGGTATCCGCCAGTTCCTTCGCAAC
>JAKQJM010000052.1 GCA_029561145.1 Pseudomonadota bacterium | reverse complement strand
CGGAACGGATCGATCGTCTGGGTGGCAGCCCAGTTAAGGAAGTTTCCGCTCCACATCGCCACGCACGTGCGGTTGGTCGCCACGGCAGCGGGATAGAAGTAGCGATTCGCCTGGACGGTCGCATCGTACTGGTACAGATAGCACTTGTTCGGATCGAAGTAGCCCTTGTAGGTGTTTGCGCTCGTGTAGTCGTTCGTGCCGGGATATGCGGCCCGCTCGGCCGTCGGCCATTCCACCGAAAGTGCAAGTGCAACGTTGCCAAGAATCGCACTGCGCGAAAAGACCGGCGCATCCGCCAGCGAAGCCGCCTGCGAAGGCGCCACGCTGACCAGGGCCGTGGCGCCTGCCACTGCGAGTGCCAGGGCTGCGCGCCATCGAGCTGCGGCTGGTGCCAGCCGCGAGCTGCGACTGGCTTCGCTAATCACGTGATGGGTGCTGGTCATGGTGTCAACCTCTGATGCATCAAGGTAGGGATCGGTCTGACAGCGGCAACATCTGCCACCATCTCGCTTGTCAGTTGTCGCAGCACGCGTACGTCGTCTGGAAGTACGACTCGGTTCCGCGGGGGCCGAAGGCACGAATGCTGATTCGATACACGATGGTCTGGTTGGCAGCACCGCCCAGGCCGGCGCCAGCGCCGCCCGCAGCCACGCTGCTGCCCTGCTCGGCTCGCCGCCACAGGGAGGAACTACCGCCGGTTGGCGCGCCAGGGCCGGCCACCACGCACTTGTCGGCACCGAGGACTTGCTCATCGCCTGGCTCACTGCACAGACGATCGACGACGTAGGCCAGATTGACGCCTCGACCGGCATCGACCGTCGCTACTCCTGCAGGCCACGGTCCGGCAGCCGAGGCGCTGGCCAGCAGCACCTGGGGAAAGCCCACCAGGTTGTTCGGCTGCACTGCGGCGCTGTAGCCCACGGCGGCATTGGCCAGTTGCCGCGTTGCACGAGTCTCCATCGGACCGCCGGTGCGGAACTGGGCCAGGATCGTCTGGGCAGCCAGCTCACTCTGCTGCGCCAGATCTCGCTTGAATGACAGATTGCCGGCCATCGTCAGCGAGGTGTCGAACGAGCGCACGAGTGCCACGGCACCCAGCAACACGACGACGAGGATGAGCATGGTCGTCAGCAGGACGACCCCACGTGACGATTGGCGGCGCAGCATGGTGGTGCTCATGAAGTCGTTCGCATCAGGAAGTTGCGGAGGGGCACGGTGATCTCGACAGTGCGGTGCCGCTGGTTCCGGTTCTCGCCGGCCCGCGTGAGATCGACAGTGATCGGGTTGGGCGCCGGAAGGTCGCTGAACAGCTGCAGATTGGCAGGCGCCACCGGCACACCCGGCTCGAGTTCGCGCTCGACAAGCGAGGATCGCAGCACCATGCCGACTCGAACCGCGACGATCTGGCGCAGCCTGGCGTTGGACGCAGCCGAACCGTCCATGAGCGCTGGGCCGTCCCACAACGCCGTCGGGGACTGCCAGGCATCCAGGATGCCGTCGTCATTCGTGTCGAGGCCGTACACCGCATGCAGTTCGCGAACACCTTCGGCCAAGGGCTCGGATGCATTGACGCCGTTGAAGAGCAGCAGGTTGTGCGCGAAGAGTGTGCTGTCGGCACCAACGCCGATCAGCCCGAATTGGGGCGGATTGGTCGTCGCGTTGCCGATCGAGAAGGCCGAGACATCGCTTTGCAGCGCCAATGTGGCGAGTGACAGATTGGCCCCCGCGGGCGTGTAGTAGGTGCCTCCGAGAGGCAGTATCGGGCCACAGGCTGTCCCCAACGGCGCAGCCGGATCCCCTGCGCAAGCTGGCTTGGCCGCATCGACCTGACTCAGCAGGCACTCGCCTCCGGAGGCCAGCATCACGAGATCGCCTGCACGGTAGCCGATGGTGTTGGGCAACGCGACTTGCGTGGCGGCAACCCCGCCAGCCGGCACGTTCGTCAACACCTCCCCATAGCCGGTCGCTCCGCTCATCACCATGATCACGTCGGTCCCTGTATCCGAGGCACCACGAAAGATGACCACCGGCGCGAGGCGAAACGTCTGCGGAATCGCAGTAAAGGGTGCCGGCAGCGGGCCGACTCTGGGCAAGCTCTCTCCGCCAGGCAGGGCGGCATTGAGCCGGCAGCCGCCGACAGTCGCCCATCCTTGCGAATAGCCCGTCCCGGCGCTGCGCAACATGCGATCCAGCACGTACAGCGCATAGTTGCCAGATTGGCTCGCGTCGTTGAGTCCCGTTGACGTGCGCTTGCGGGCTTCACTGGCGGTCAGGACTTGAAAGACGGCCAGGGTGATCACGAGGCCGATACCGACCCCAACCATCAGTTCGATCAGCGAGAAGCCTCGGTGGCGCTTCGGCGCGGAGATCGGACGCACGGACTTCATGTGATCTCCTCGTCGGTCAGGACCACGTCCATGACGAACTGCGACAGTTGGCCCACGGGCTGACCGGGGTGCCGCCACGTGATCGTGAGCGTGGCAACGTTGGGAGTGGCGCCGGCCACCACCGCCACGTTGGCATTGGGCAGGCCCGATCCATTCGGCTGGTTTGTGACGAGATCCAGCCCCTGAACGCGCTTCGTGAAGGTGTCGATCTGCGCTGCGGACAAGTTGACCGAACGCGCCAGACGCATCTGTGCAGCAAGTTCGTCGCCGAACAAGGCGGCGCGATTGCGATCGTCCGCGTCGAGCGAGAACTGGATCGCCCTCGCGTGCAGCCCGACGACGCCAAGAATGCCGAACGACATGATCAGGATCGACACCAGCACTTCGATCAAGGAGCTGCCGCGCGCCTTTGCACCACGAGATTGATTCATCTTGCGCATCTCTAGCATCCTTCAGGAACCGTGGCCGAGAGGACCTTGTCCGGATCGCACATGCGCACACGTCCGCCCAGCGAGACGTCGATCCTCAATCGCCTCAATTCAGGGTTGGCTTCCGGTCTCCTGACCACATAGCTGGCCAGGCCTGCAACGCAGCCTTCCGCGGCGACCGTGATCTGCTGGCCCGCGGAGTTGAAGCAGATTGAAGCCGGCCCGTTGATCAAGACGCCCGGGGCCACATCGGAAAGTGCGCCGCCCCGGATGAACTCCGGCACATCGGCCGCGAAGAGCGACAGGGTGCGCGCCCCCCAATTGCTGCCGTTGGCCGCGGCAGCCGCCGCCAGCGAAGGTTCGGCGTTGGTGAGATAAAAGACGACGCTGCGATTGCGACGAATCGCCTCGGCCTGCGCGAACCGCGCGCCGTTCTGCAACACCTCCGACACCGTGCGGATCCGGGTGTTGTTGATCCAGGTCGTGAAGTTGGGAGCCGCCAGAAACAGCAAAATGACCATCAGCGCCATGGCGACGAGCAACTCGACCAGCGTGAGCCCGCGCTGAATGACGGCCCTGGGGCGCTGAGCGCATGTCATAGGCACGGGTCGCCCTTCTTGGTGATCCAGCGGGTCGCGCAGGTGGTCCAGCCGGAAGGGGCCACTGTCGAGCGCTGATCGAGTTCGTTGACGGAGAGGACGAATCCGTTGACGACGGACCCTACCCCGCCGGTGGCTGCAAGCGTATAGGTCGTCAGCGTCGGACCCACGCTGCAGGTGACCACGAAGTCTCCGAAGGTTCGCGTGCCCACGTTGCGAGCGCAAGGCGTGACGAAGGCGCCGACCGTCCGGTAGTCGCGATTGTCCTGAAAGTGCCGTTCCATGTCGGCACGCATTGTCGAAAGGCCATTCGTGGCATCGACGAGGCGGCCCCGGACGACATAGTCGCGATAGCTCGGGTAGGCGATCGCGGCAAGTATGCCGATGATTCCCACGACGACCATGACCTCGATGAGGGTGAAGCCGCGCGACGTGCGGCGGATGCGCGGACGAGTCGGAACGGTCATCGGACGGTACTCAAGGAGTCGTGTTGGGCGAATTATCGAACCGGCCCCGTTCGCCATGGTCGCCGCACATCGTGCGACGCCTGCCGTTCATCGGAAGCGTCACCCGGACTGTGGCGCCTTGCGCACCAAGGCCGTCAGTTGAGGCGTGCGGTCAGCGGACCAGGCCCCAACACCCGGGCGTGCTCTCGCAGCGCAAACCGGTCGGTCATGCCCGCGATGTAGTCCACCACGGCAGCCTCAATGGGTATTCTTTCACGGTGTGCGGGCGGCAGCTCTTGCGGGCTCTCGAGGTAGGCCGCGAAGAGCTCGCTCACGACGCACTGCGCCACCCGGGTGGTTTCCCGGACCCTGGGATGTCGATAGAGCCTGTCGCGCAGCAGCTGTTGGAGCACGAAGAAGGAAGCCTCAGTCTCCGATCCCATTCCGACCATCGGCGGCAGCCTCCTCACGGCTTGCGGGTCTGCCGGTGCGTATCCCCTGATCGCGGCTTCTGTCGTGACAACGGTGTCATCCACCAGATGGGCAATGAGGCCACGCATCAGCGCATAGAGCAGTCGCCTACCTGTCAGCGCCGGAAACGCGGCGACGGCATCGTGATGCAGTTGGTCGAGCAAGGGCACCACGAGCAGTTGCTCGTAGTCGAGCAATCCGGCTCGCACTCCGTCGTCGATGTCGTGCGCGTTGTAGGCAATCGCGTCAGCCAGATTGGCCAGTTGTGCCTCGAGGCTGGGCTGGGTGCGATCGAGAAAGCGGCGACCGACGCCGCCCGGTTCTTCGCGCTCGATCGCTTCGGCATGGCGGCGAGAGCAGTGCTTCAGGATGCCCTCGCGGGTCTCGAAGCACAGGTTCAGGCCGTTGTGCTCGGGATATCTCTCTTCGAGCACATCGACGACGCGCAGGCTCTGCAGGTTATGCTCGAAACCACCCGCATCGGGCGCGGCCGCGCGGTAGGCCGCGTCGAGCGCCTCCTGCCCCGCGTGACCGAACGGCGTGTGGCCGAGATCATGCGCGAGGGAGATCGCCTCGCACAGATCCTCGTGAAGTCGCAGTCGCCGCGCGATGGAGCGGGCGAGCTGGGCGACCTCCAGCGAATGTGTCATGCGCGTTCGGAACAGATCGCCTTCGTGGTTCAGGAAGACCTGCGTCTTGTAAACCAGGCGGCGAAACGCCGTGCTGTGAACGATTCGATCCCGATCGCGCTGGAACTCGCAGCGATGAGCATCGGGGAGGAGCGGATGCTTGCGCCCGCGCGAGCGCATCGGATCGCTCGCGTAGGGCGCCCTCTCGCTCATGCGACGAGTGACGCTATCACCTCGGCCACCAGAGCATCTGGCGCCGCACGCACGCCCGCGCGCCCTGGCGACTCGATCACTACGAAGCGGATTTCGCCGCCCTCGGCCTTCTTATCCAATCGCATCAGGTCAAGCCAACGGGATGGGCCGAGATCGGGCGCACGCACCGGCAGACCGACACGCCCCACGACATCACGGATGCGCTTCGCATAGACCGCGTCGATCAGGCCGAGCCGGCGCGACAGTTCGGCCGCCATCACCATGCCGCAGCCGACCGCTTCACCGTGCAACCAGGAACCGAAACCGAGGCCGGCCTCGATGGCATGGCCAAAGGTGTGGCCGAAGTTGAGGATGGCGCGCAACCCGGATTCGCGCTCGTCCTGCGCCACCACCTGGGCCTTGATCTCGCACGAGCGCTTGACTGCATGCGCCAACGCCGCGGGATCGAGAGCGAGCAGCTTGTCGGCGTTCGACTCGATCCAGACGAAGAACGCCTCGTCTGCGATCGGGCCGTACTTGATCACCTCGGCCAAGCCCGCGGCGATCTCGCGTTGCGGCAGAGTCCTCAGAGTCTGCAGGTCGGCGATCACTCGCACCGGCTGGTAGAAAGCGCCGATCATGTTCTTGCCGAGTGGATGGTTGATCGCGGTCTTGCCCCCGACCGATGAATCAACCTGGGCGAGCAGGGTCGTGGGCACCTGGACGAAGGGCACGCCGCGCATGTAGCTGGCCGCGGCGAAGCCTGTCATGTCGCCGACCACGCCGCCCCCGAGCGCATAGAGCACGGTCTTGCGATCACAGCCTGCGCCTAGCAAGGCATCGAAGATCTGATTGAGCGTGGCCCAATCCTTGTGGGCCTCGCCGTCGGGCAACTCGACGAGGTGGACGCGGCGGTATCGTGCCGCGAGTGCGGCCTTGAGCGCTGGCGCGTACAACGGGGCGACCGTCGAGTTCGTGACGATCATGGCGTCGGTCGCGCGCGGCAGCCCTTCGTAGCTCGAAGGAGCGCGGAGCAGGCCGTTGCCGATCAGGATGTCGTAGCTGCGTTCTTCCAGCTTGATTCCGACACGCACCGGTTCGCTCAGATGGTCCGTCATGGGTCGAAGTTTACGGTGACCCTCGGCCGTCGCTAACGTGGGTTGGGCGCGGGCTCTACGGGCGACGGAACGAGTGAAGAATCAACCAGACCAGCCAGCTCGAGTTGCATAAGGATCATGTTGACCAAGGTCGCCACGGAAGGCCTGCCTGTCTCGATGATGAAGTGCGCCGTTTGCCTGTACAGCGGATCGCGCTGAGCATGCAACTCCCTGAGCTTGTTCAGTGGATCGGCCACCTGCAGAAGTGGACGATGGGTGTCACGTCGCAGGCGACGAAACAAGTCCTCGGGCGAGGAACGCAGGTAGATGACGGTAGACCGGTCGTGCAGTGCCTTTCGATTGGCCTCGCGAAGAACGGCGCCGCCACCTGTTGCCAACACGGTGTCGGAAAGGTCTGTCAGCTCTGCGATCACTTCTTGTTCGACGTCGCGAAAGCGCTCCTCACCTTCCCGCTCGAAGAAGCTCCGGATGGGGCACCCAATGCGTCTCTCGATCTCCGTGTCGGAGTCCTTGAAGTCCAAGTGCAGCTGCCGCGCAAGGTGGCGCCCGACGGTGGACTTTCCACCGCCAGGCATTGCGACCAGTGAGTACAGCGGCAATCTTGTGCCGGTTGGACTAGGGAATGAAGAACGTCGTCAGCTTGTTCTTCGGTGTCTTTACCTGCAGTTGGAACGACAGGTTTCCAGGCGTCACACAGTTCGAGAAGACGGCAGAGTGGATCGTTCCTCCGGCCTGCGAAGTGTTCGGCACCTTGTCGCCTTGCCCCCCGAATCCGGAGAATGTGGCCGCGGCCTCCACCCCGCTCGTCACGGGCCCGGCGCCGACAACGCCTGTGACGGTCAAGATGGTCCCGGCCGGCAGGGGGTTCGAGTTCACGTCCCGCAAAGTGAACACGAACGCGCAGCGATTGGCTCCAGACGCACTCGGGCCGCTGGTGTTGGAGAGGAAAGGATCGGATCCCGAGAAGGTGATCACTGCCGAAGATCGCACGAGTGCTCGACCCCACTGACCATCGCAGGAATCGGGCACGGACTGCGAACCTGCTGGGCAGGCAAGTGCTCCTGGCCGCGTGCCGACGGTTGCGTCAGCGGCGTTGTCGTAGATGCCGTTCTCGTCCTTGTCAAGGAACGGTTGCCCAAGGTCCTCGAACGCTTCGCCGGCATCCCAGAGGTTGTTGGTGGGCGAGCCGGCATCGGTGAAGTTCTCTTCACCCTGCGCCCAAGCCAGCACGGTGACGCGACCGTTGCTGGGGCGAGGATCCTGGCTCGACAGAACGACGGAGCATCCCGACGTGTTGTTGGTTGCAGCACCGGTCGTATTGCACGACGCGACGACCTGCCCACCTTCGGCGATGAAATTGACGGTGGTGCCATCCGGCACCGGGTTTCCAAGCCGATCGGCGATTCTCAGATTGATATCGGTCGTCACGCCGTCTTCGTTCAGGGCCTCGATGTTGAAGGTCGAGACACTCAAGGAGAAGGCACGCTGAACCGGCAGCCCTGAAGCAACTGCCAGCGCATTCGAAACGTTCTTGATAGCCGGGTTGCTGATCAAGGCTGCTTGCACCTGCACCGGCCCCGGCTCGGTCCCGGCATTCACCGCCACATCGACAGTGCCGTCTGACGCGGTCGGCTGCACGATTCGTGTCGTCCCGGCGGTCGCTCCGAGGTAGACACCTGTCGGGCGCAAGGTCAGAGTCAGCTCGACGTTCTCACCCTGAACCGGATTGTTGTTGCTATCGACCAGTTTGAACTTGAGCAGGGACTGACTGACCCCTGGCGAGCCAGCCAGGTAGATGCGAGCCGGCGTGGCCGACACAAACACCAGATTCGCCGCTGTCGGCGCCACGGTGGTGATCGAGGTGGTGACGGTGGAAGTTCCTGCAGTTGCCGTCAATACCTGTGCGCCAGAGCATGCAACGCCAACTGCAGCCTGATTCCGGTAGGCGCTGCGCGCGATGCCGCTGGAATCGGTGTTCGCCGTCTGCGGGTCGAAGCTTCCGCAAGTGGCGGTGAAGCTTACGGGCACCTGAGTCGCGGGCTGACCGCCTCCCGAGAGCGTGGCAGGGACCGATACCTGAATGGTCTGGTAGGCAGGAACCGTGGTGGCGGAGACCGTCGGAGTCCCGAGTTGCGCCGTCGCTGCGCCCAGGGCGACATCAAGCGTCGTCTTCACAGCTGTTCCGGACACCGTGCCGGACGCCGTGATCGTGGTCGCACCACTTGCGAAAGGATCGGCGGCTCGCAACTGGATTCGGGCAGTACCCGCGGAATCCGTCAAGGTTTGGCCAGTCGAAGGCGTGAGCGTGAGCCCTGTTCCCGAAACGCTGATCAACGTGTTCGGGACCGCGGAGCCGCTGCTGTCCAGCAGCCGGACCACCGCAGTCGCGTTCTGTGTCCCGGTCAAGGCCGGCGGAACAAGCGCGTTGCCGGATGCGTCCTGCAAAGTCAGCGTGATCGAGGACGAGTTGCCGTCGCTTCCGCCCCCCGAGCCGCCAGAACCACCTCCACTGCCCCCGGCACCAAACGGAGAATCGCCTGCCCCGCTCCCGCCGCCGCACGAAGCTAGCAGGAACGCGTACATCAGAATCCAGATCGCTTTGACCAGCTTCATCACTCGGACTCGCTCTCTTGCAAAGGTGTTTCGGCAGCCGCCGGTTAGGGCGCTGTGGTGCGTTCCGTCACGACCTTGGGCGTGAGGAAGATCAGCAGTTCAGTGCGCTGCGATGACTTGGTGGTGGTCTTGAACAGGTTGCCCAGCACGGGCACGTCACCCAGGAACGGGACCTTGGTCACGTCTGTGCGGTCGTTCTGTTCGAAGATGCCGCCGATGACCACCGTGCCGCCGTTCTCGACCAGCACCTGCGTCTTGACGTGCTTGGTGTCAATCGCGAAACCTGCGGCGGTGGCCTGTCCGACGCTGTCCTTGTTGACGTCGACGTCCAGCATGACGCTGCCTTCCGGCGTGATCTGCGGCGTGACTTCAAGTTTCAGGTTGGCCTTGCGGAACTGCAGCGCCGTCGCTCCACTGGACGTAGCGGTCTGATACGGCAGTTCCGTGCCCTGCTCAATCAGCGCCTTCTGCTGGTCGGCCGTCACGACACGCGGGCTGGAGACGACCTTCCCCTTGCCATCGGCCTCCAATGCTGAAATCTCCAGGTTCAGGAACCGGTTCGACGAGGCACCGAACAGAGACAGCGCGAACGAAGCCGGGTTGTAGCCGCCTTGTCCGACAGCCGGCAGCGTCACGAACGAGGTGTCGCTGAAGTTCAGCGTATCGGTCTGCAGTGTCTGCCCGGCCACGGCGTTCATGTTGCCGCCGACAGTCACACGTGTATCGCCAGACACGGTGTAGCCAGGCAATCCACCGCGCTGACCGCGCAGATCCAGCGCGCCGAGCTTCACGCCGAGCGAGCTGCCGAATTTGTCGTCCGCGATAACGATGCGCGCTTCGATCAGAACCTGCCGCACGGGCACGTCTATCTTGCTGATCATCATCTGCACTTCTTCGAGCTTCGAGGGCGTGTCGCTCACGAACAGTTGATTGGTTCGCGTTTCGAAGATCACGCTGCCCCGCGCCGAAAGGATCTTGGTCGAGGTGCTGCCGCCGCCGCCCTGGCCGCTCAAGCCTTTGGCCAATTCTTCGGCCTTGGCGTAGTTGAGCTGGAACGACTGTGTGCGAACCGGTTCCAGCGCGGAGATCTGCGCCTTCGATTCCAGGTCGACCTTCTCCTTGGCTGCCAGCTCGTCCTTCGGCGCGATCCAGATCACGTTGCCCGACTTGCGCAGGCCCAGGCCCTTGGCCTGCAGGATGATGTCCAGAGCTTGATCCCAGGGAACGTCCTTCAGGCGCAGCGTGACGTTGCCGGTCACCGTGTCGCTGGTCACCACGTTGAAGTTGGTGAAGTCGGCGATCACCTGCAGCAGGGCGCGGACTTCGATGTTCTGGAAGTTCAGCGAGAGCTTCTCGCCGGCGTAACCCGGGCCTTGCGTCAGCTTGTTCGGATCGACCTTCTGCGGCCGCACTTCCAGCACGAACTGGTTGTCGCTCTGGTAAGCGCTGTGCTCCCAGTTGCCCTTCGGGTTGACCGTCATGCGAACCCGGTCACCCTGCTGCGCGGTGCTGATGGATTGCACCGGCGTGCCGAAGTCCGTCACGTCCAGGCGACGGCGAAGGTTCTCGGGCAATGTCGAGCGAAGGAACTCCACGACCAGGCTTTGCCCCTGCTGGCGGATGTCGACACCGACCTGGTTGTTGGCCAGTTCGACGACCACTCGCCCCGCGCCGTCGTTACCACGACGGAAGTCGATGTCCTTCAGCGCCAGTTGGTCCTTGTTCAGGCTCTCGGCGAAGCGCAACGGCTCAGGCGACGCAGCCTGCGCCGCAGAGGCCGTGCCGGTCGGCTCCAGCACAAGCAGCAGCGTTTTGCCCTGCAACTGGGCCTTGTAGCTGGACGCCTGCTTGAGATTGAGAACGAGCCGCGTGCGCTCGCCCGCCTGCGCCACATTGACGCTGCGCAGGTTGCCTTGGTTGACCTCGACCGATGAACGACCGAGCGCATTGGTCACGCCCGGCAGGTCAATGGCGATGCGGGGAGGCGTCTGGATCGTGAAGCCGGCGGGAACGGCGGCCAGCGGCTCGCTCAGTTCGATCCGGACCACCTCGGCAGTACCTTGCTGCGTGCTGTTGATCGACTGGATGGCGTTCTGGGCCCAACCCGCCAGCGGCGCGCCGATGCCCAACACGAGTGCCAGTGCGCGAACGCGCCACATGCTCATGATCCGATTCTCCTGGTTGCTCTTCATCGCGCCTTCTCCTGGAGTTGGAGGGCGCTGGCGCGCTCGATCCACTCGCCTGCCGCGTCCTGGACA
>JAKQJM010000036.1 GCA_029561145.1 Pseudomonadota bacterium | reverse complement strand
GGTCACGCGACTGTATTTCGGATCGGCCGTGGTCCCGCGTACCGGCAGCCGATCACTCGGATTCACCTATCGCGCCTTGCTCGGTTTTCACAAGCTGTACTCGCGGGCGCTGTTGCACCTCGCGAAAGCCCGCCTGCAAGCGGAACAGGCGCGCCTGGCTCGCTAGTTCCGGCTGTTGTCAGGGTTTCGGCCAGCCCGGCACAAGCTCGAACGCCACCTTGCAGGTCATGTCGGTCTCGTTCATCGGTGCCTCGTGCGCCTCGCTGACCACCATGCCGACAATACGGGTCGGCGTGTTGGTTTCGAGGACGACCTTGCCGTTGCCCCCGTCGATTCCGGTCAGCACGCCGTCCTTGGCCAGATACATGATGTTGACGATCGTCGCCATGTCGAGTTCGCCCGCTACGTGCTGGATTTCCATCCAGCCATCCGCCGTCGCGGTCCGTTGTGCCTCGACACGATCGCCGCGAGGACTCAAAAAAGTGTTTTCACCCGGCGCTCCGGCGCATTCGGCGCACTGCGCGAGTGCCTTGCGGTCCAGCGGCTTGGCGGTGAGGTAGAGCGTCGTCGTGACAACGCCGTCCGAATCCCTCGCATCGACGAAGGCGATGCCGTCGGTGAACGTGATGCGCTTGCCATCCCGTTCGCAAAAACCCTGAACGGAGCCGGCGTATGCCGGCAGCATCGGGAGCAGCAGGAAACTCAGGGCCACGGCACGCATGTCACTTCTCCTCTGTCGATGATCGAAGTCGGCGGGATCCAAAACCGCTGTCACCCCCTATCAACGGTGAAGCGTGCCGGCAGGGGCCATTCTTCGTCCCGCATCGAAACCGGGCAGCGGCTGACGGCTCGCGGCGCGGATGGAAACGGACGGTCGACCGGTTCAGGCCGGGCGCAGGCGCAGGGTCAGCCCCTTGAGGAAGTTGCGCAGGATCTGGTCGCCGCAGGGACGATAGTGCTTGTGGCCAGGCTGGCGGAACAGGGCCGACTGCTCCGGCTTGGAGACCGGGAATCCGGCTTCCGAGAAGATCGCATGCATGTCGACGTCCTTGAGCTCGAAGGCCACGCGCAGTTTCTTCAGGACAAGGTTGTTGGTCACGCGCAGTTCGACAGGCCGCTGCGGCTGGCTTTCGTTGCGTCCGCGACGATCGACGACCAGGCCATCAAGAAAGCAGGCGAATACCCGGTCACGGCAAGCCAGATAGTCCTCGGCGTCCTCCTTGCCGAGGAAGCGCCGCACTTCGTCCTTGCCAATCGCGAGATCGGGATCGGCAAGGCGTGCAATGTCGGCAACCCGGACATCACTGAGGTCGAGCATGTAACGGATGCTGCGCAGGATATCGTTGTTGGTCAAAGCGATGTTCTACCCAATGGAAAAAAGCGGGATCAAATGCCGGCCCGACGGCGCTCTGCGTCGCGATCGGCAGGTTCCGGCTGGCGGACTACCTTGCCAGCTCGTAGAGATAGTCGACAAACGACATGACCGCGCCGTCGTAGCCGCGCACGGCCGGATTCGACGACTCGATGAGGTAGTACTCGTCGGGCGCGTGCGCACCGCTGCCATGACCGAGTCCGAAGTGGCCTGACGCGAGGCTCAGCGGTGGATTGGTGAAGACGAAACCGGGATACGATCCGGCATTGCGCGGCCACAACATCGGCTTGAGGCCATCACGCTTGAGCACGCTGACCTGCGCCTGTATCAAACGGGCCTTGGCGCTGCTGCTGGTGGGGTCGTAGCCACCGCTGACATTGACTTCGATGTCGGTATAGCCTCGCTTGACCAGATGCGCCTTCAAGGCCGCCACCGCGCCATCCATCGTCATGCCAGGGACAAGGCGCATGTCGATCTTGGCCACAGCGCGATGCGGCAGCACGGTCTTGCCGCCCGGACCGGTGTACCCACCGACCAGTCCTTCGATATTGATCGTCGGTTGCGAGACCAGTCGTTCGTAGGCCGCCTGGAATGGAAGATCGTCGATCCAGTGCGACACGCCGTACTGCTTCTTGGTGACCGCTTCATCGCGCTCAGCGATCGCCGCGGCGATCATCGCCTTCTCCTCGGCGCTGATCGGCGGAGCAACGGGATAGTTGTCGATCGCTATCGTGTTGCCGTCCTCGGATACCAGCGTGTCGAGCGCCTTGACCAGGCGCCACGCAGGACTGTCGACCATCGCCTTGAGCGAGGAATGGATGTCCTTGGCCGGGCCGCGACCCCATTTTTCTCCGCTCGCGACCAGTTCCAGTTCGACAACGCCCTTCGCACCGAGGCTGACCATGATCCCCCCTTCGATGCTTTGCGACGCTGCCGGCATGAAGACGCCCAGCGTCCTGGCCAGCGCAGCCTCGACTTCGGGGCGATGCACAAGCTGGCCGATGTGCGGCGAGCCGATCTCCTCTTCACCCTCGGCGACCAGCACGAGATTCACGGGCAACTTCCTGCCAGCATCGCGGATCGCGTGCAGTGCCGCCAGAAACGCCGACTCCGGTCCCTTCTGGTTGACCGCGCCGCGTCCGACGAGGACCTTGCCGACGCCTGGTTTGTCGACGATTCGTGCTTCGAGTGGCGGCGAGGTCCACTCGGCAGGATCGTACTGCTTGACGTCGTACATGAAGTACAGGCCGACCGTCTTGCTCGCGCCGGCATCGAGTGTCGCGAAAACACCCGGCTTGCCGTCGGTATCGAGTATGTCGACTTTCTGGAATCCGGCCTCACGCGCCAGTTTCGCCATGTACTCGGCACCTTCGCGCGAGTTGAGATGCTCGGCGGCGATCGAAGGCAGTGCGATCCAGTCCTGCAATCGCTTGACCGACGCATCGTGCTGCCGGGTGACCTCGCGTTCGATCGCGGCCCTGTCCGATTTCGCCGCAACGGCGACAGCCGATCCGGCGAACAGGATCGCGCTTGCGAGGGCAGCGCAGATCTGGCGAGCAAGATGACGATGGACAAGGCGAGATGTTTTCATCGGAAGCTTCCCTTGATGGTCATGGCGCGGTGGCGTCGATACTATCAGTGCCTGCGAGATGCCGCCGCGGGCGCACACCCCGGCCCACCAAACTTGCCGTTGCAATTTCGCATCTGCGAGGCGCCACGGTTGCACAGGCGCCCGCAACGGCTCCGGGAGACTCACGATGCATGCACACGCCAGGTTCTTCATCCCGATCGCACTGCTGGTCGGCATCGCCGGCTGCGCGACGCGTCCGCCAGCAGAGTCGGCCGCCCGCCATGACCTGATCGTGCGCAATGGCATTGTCTACGATGGCAGCGGTGGGCCCGCGCAACGCGTCGATATCGCGATCGACGGCGATCGCATCTCCGCCGTGCTGCCGCGCGGAACCCGCGCCGAAGCCAGGATCGAACTCGATGCGCGGGATCGCGCGGTCGCACCGGGATTCATCAACGTGCTGAGCTGGGCGAACGAGTCGCTGATTGCGGATCCACGCAGCCTGAGCGATATCCATCAGGGCGTGACCCTCGAGATCTTTGGCGAAGGCTGGTCGATGGGGCCGTTGAACGACGCGATGAAGGCCGACGCGCTCAAGCAGCAAGGCGACATCCGCTATGCGATCGAATGGACCACGCTCGGTGACTATCTCGACTGGCTGCAAGGCCGGGGTATTTCGACCAACGTGGCCTCGTTCGTCGGCGCGACGACCGTGCGCATCCACGAACTCGGCGAGGACGATGTCACCCCTGACGCCGATGCGCTCGCGCGCATGCAGGACCTGGTCCGCGACGCGATGGCCGATGGCGCGCTCGGAGTCGGCGCCTCGCTGATCTACCCACCGGCCGTCTTCGCGAAGACCGACGAACTCGTCGCCCTCGCCAGCGCCGCTGCGGAATCCGGTGGTGGCTACGTCGCCCACATGCGCAGCGAGGCGGACCGCCTGCCCGCCGCGCTCGACGAAACCATTGCCATTGGTCGCGCGACTGGCCGGCACACCGAGGTTTACCACCTCAAGGCCGCCGGACAGCGCAACTGGCCGAAAATGGCCGAAGCAATCGCACGCATCGATGCGGCACGCGCCGGGGGTGTCGACATCGGCGCCAACATGTACGCCTACACGGCAGGCGCGACAGGATTGACCGTGGCCCTGCCTCCCTGGGTGCAGGCGGGTGGTCACGACGCGATGATCGCGCGGCTCAAGGATCCGGCAACGCGCCGGCGCGTCATCGCCGAAATGAAGCAACCCAGCGATGCCTGGGAGAACCTGCGCCTGCTCGCGGGCGATGATGCGCGCGTCCTTTTCATCGGTTTCCGCAACAAGGCGCTCAAGCCCCTGACCGGCAAGACCCTGGCCAAGGTCACGCGGCAGCGCGGCACCTCGCCCGAAGACACGATCATCGATCTCATCATCGAGGATGATTCCCGGATCGACGTCGCCTACTTCCTGATGAGCGAGGACAACGTCGAACTCGGTCTTTCGCAAGCCTGGACCAGTCTGGGTTCGGATGCCGAATCCTCGGCGCCCGAAGGTGTCTTCCTCGGATCAAGCACGCATCCGCGCGCCTACGGCAATGTCGCGCGATTCCTCGGCCACTACGTGCGCGAGCGCCGGCTGATGCCACTCGATGAAGCCGTGTACCGACTGACTGGACTGCCGGCCAGCAACTGGAAACTGCGCGAGCGCGGATGCCTTGCCGTAGGCTGCCATGCCGACGTCGTCATCTTCGACCCGGACACCATCGCGGATCATTCGACCTACGAGACGCCGATGCGTTTCGCGACCGGAGTCAGCGACGTGATCGTCAATGGCGTGCCGGTGCTGCGTGATGGCGAGCACACCGGCGCGCGGCCAGGACAGGTCGTGCGTGGTCCCGGCTGGCGTGGCTGGCGGCCAACGCCATCGTCCGATCAATAGGGTGTCGTCGGCCGGCGTGTCGCGCCGACGAATTCAGTCACTCGCCGGCTCGGCCACGGGCAACGCGGGAATTGCGAGGCTGCGTTCGGCATCGCCGGTCGAGCCGGTCAGCAGGCTGGCCGGAATGTAGCCGGCGTCGCCAACGGCAATCACCTTGAAACGACCGTCGGCTTCGACACGGATCTGGGTGATGCTCGCATGGTGGACCGACATTTCCAGCCACGCCTTGGTATCGACGCCGAGTGCCCGCGTCGTCAGATAACGGATCACGTTGCCGTGGCAGACGTACATCTCGGCACGTTCTGCTCCCGCGGCCGGCTTGAAATGCGTATCGAAGAGCCGATCAAGCTGGCGCTTGCACGCGGTCAGGTCCGCGGGTTTCTCTTCCCTAGTGATTTCGCGGCGACGGGTCGGTGGCGTGCACTCCTCGAGATCATCGAGCACGCTGAAGCTACGTCCCGGGAAATCCATCGCGATGACGGCTGCGGTGTCCCTCGCCCGCTGCAACGGGCTGACATACAGATCATCGAAATGGATCGCCAGGCCCGCCAGGTGCGCGCCGGCGAGGTGCGCCTGGGCGACACCGATCGGTGACAGCCCCGGCCCGAGCTTCTTGTCGGCCGCCGGATCAGCGACGTAGTTTCCATGGCGGACGAGGACGATCGTGCGCGGCGCCGGTGCCGGTGCCGAAGCCGTCGATGCCGATGCCGCATCGGCGGCATGCGACACGCCAATCGCCGACATCAGCATGGATCCGCCGATGATGCAGTTGACCCAGGCCAAACGAACTGGATTCATGGTTCTGTTCCTCCCCTCGTGCACGGAGATCGAAGGTTAACGCATCACCGCATCGGATCCGCTCGACGCCAAGCTGCAGAGCGACCGGATTTGCAAGTGATTGGCCGCGCCGGGGCGATTGCGTGACCTGGTCAGCGCTGCCCTGCTGCGGTGTCCCGCGATCAGCGCGACGCAACGGCGGCGACACGGCAACCTAGGTCTTGAGGATGAGTCCACATGAGTCCATGGACGTATTTTTCTATCGTTCGAGGTTCTCTAGACTTATCGGTTACGCAACCCCGGCTGTGGGGTCCTGCGACCAAGGGGAACCTCATGTCGGGACTGCTTCAACGCAGCGTTATTGCTGCCGCGTTCAACATCGCCGCCTTTGCCACGCCGTCCGCATTCGCCGAGGACCTGCTCGATGGCAAGGCAGAGGAATCGACCCAACGCAGTGGCGACAAGGTCTCCGCAAAGTCGAATCAGGATCCTGATGCCCTGTTGAACGAAGCGCCCTGGGAAACCGAGGCCGTCCGCGTCACCGCGCGTGGCACGGCCAACGATTGGCCATCGGCACTGGCGACGGACGTCGTGACCTATGCCGAGGCGGTAGCGGCACCGTCCGATTTCCAGGATCTGATTACCCGCGTTGCCGGCGTCGGCGCCACCGGCCAGAACGGAATTTTCGAGACGTTTTCGATCCGCGGCAGCGGTGCCAATGGCATCCTGATCCTGGTTGGCGGCATGCCGATCACGGCTCAGCGCCGCGCCGGCGTTCCTGTGGCATTCGTTGAGCCGATCCTGCTCGGCGACATCAATGTCACGCGCGGGCCTGCAGTGGCGCATTTCGGCGCCGGCGCGCTGGGTGGTGCGATCTCGATCGAACCGCGCTGGTTCGATGCGCCGTTCGTCCAGGGCGGCTACGCGACTTCGGGTGACGAGAGCTCGCTTTCAGCCGGGATGGGTTCCGAGGCTTTTTCCGTTGCCGTTGCGCGACATCAGGCCGGCGACAGCGAGGCACCCGACGGTACGCCGCTCAACACCAGCTTCGAGCGTCAGAGCGCTTCGCTGCAGTACCGCACGACGTTTGGCGACTTCAACCTCGATGCCCTGTTGCTGCCTTCACGTACCGAGAACATCGGCAAGTCCAATTCACGCTACCCGGTACGGGATACGACCTATCCCGAAGACAGCCACACGCTCGGCCGGCTCCGCCTGCGCCACGACAATGGCTTTGAAGCGACCGTTCACGCCCACGACCAGTATCTCGGCACATGGAACCGCAGGCCCGGACAAGCCGACACCTTCGCCGCCGTCAGCAGCACCGACATCGGCAGTACCGTCCAGCAGACTTTCGAATTCGGCAACTGGACCAGCAACATCGGCATCGAATACCTCGGTCGACGCGATGTCGACGGCTACGAAGCCTCAGGGTCGGTGCTGAATCGCAACTACAGCCTGAAGAACGGCACCGAGGACTCGTGGTCGTTGTTCGCTCTGGCCGACTGGCGCGCGACTTCGGAACTCTCGTTCGAGTTTGGTGGCCGCACGACCGCCATCGACCAGGAACAACGAGGCGCCAGTTCCGACGATTCCGATCATGCGCTTACTGCTGGCGCGATCTGGAGCCCGACACCGGGAAGTCGCTGGACGCTCAACCTCGCCTCCGGCTACCGCTTCGCCACCCTCGAGGAGCGTTTCTTCACCGGCGTCACGCCGCAGGGCGAAATCGTCGGCAATCCCGATCTCGGCTCCGAACATTCCGAAGGCATCGATCTCGGTTATGCGCTGCATTCCGGTAACTGGGGCGGTGAAGTCCATGTCTGGCGCACCGACGTGGACGATCTGATCCAGCTCGTCGACATCAATCCCGACGTCAACGGTTACGTCAATGTCGGCAAGGCCAAGCTGCACGGAGGCGAGATCGCCGTCAACTGGTCAGCGACCAGTGCACTGAGCCTGCGCAGCAGCGTCGCCGTGGTGCGTGGCACGGACAATACCGGACTGCAGCTCTATGGCATCCCGCCGGTAACGGCCGATCTTGAGGCCCGCTATCGCGCGGCGAAATTCGATGCGAGCGCCCGCTACAGCCACCGCTGGAAGTTTGACCGGCCGGGCTTCGAGGAAGAAGAGCGCAATTCGGTAGATGTCGTGGACGCGGACCTGCGCTACCACTTCACGCCGTCTTTCAATCTGCAGTTCTACGTGCGCAACCTGTTCGACGAGAAGTACTACGCCACGTCGGACGAACTCTCGACGTTTGCGCCCGAGCGCTCGATCGGCATCAACCTCGGCTGGACGTTGCACTGACGCATCACTGCAGCATTCGATCAGCGACGGATGCGATCCTGCGCCAGGGCGAACAGCACGCTCAACCCGCAGGATCGAATCCGTTGCTGTAGATCCGGTCGAAATCCGGATTCGGAACGAGGGCGAGGAAGGTTCCGCCGGAAATCCCGCCGGCGGTCAGCGTGGTGAGCACGCCGAGCGCGGCACCCGTGGTTCGGTCGTAGCGTCGGACCGCATTGCCAGCGAGCACGAGCAGCGTGCCGTCCATCGCCAGGGTCAGGCCGGTCGGACGATTCAGGCCGGTGACGAGGGTCTGGATCCATGCACCGCTTGTCGCGCTGAAGCGATAGATCGCTCCACTGCCTTCCCCGCCGACGAGGATCGTCGCGCCTTCGTCGACGATGCCGCGGCTATTGCGCAGACCGGCCGTGCCGTCAGGAATGAATCCCGACGTGACGACACCCGTCGCCGGGTCGATCTTCGCCACGCTGTTCGAGTCGTAACCGGGCACATAGACCAGCCCGCTTGCGCTCACGATCATGCCGTTGTCCGCGCCAAGCAGACCACTGGTCGATGGCAGCAACACACCGATCTGTGCCCCACTGGCGGGATCGAGTTCCACGACGCTGCTGGTGCCGTAGCTGGCCACGAAGATCCTGCCGCCGGAGCCGAAATCGATGCCGGTCGGATCGATATTGCCTGCCAGCTGCGCGAATACATCGACGAATTCGTAGGCGCTGTTGTGCCGGTAGCGCTGGATCTGGTCGTTGCCCTCACTGACCACATAGATCAGGTCGTCAGCCGGATTGTAGCGAACGGCCTGCGCGCCCTGGATGCGGCCTGAGGTTTCGAGTTGGCGCAGATAGGCACCGTTGCAGGCATCGTGGATCGCGACGTTGTTCGAGAAATAGCCACTCACCAGAAGATGGGTGCTGCATGGCTGGGCGCTGGCGACAGGGCTCGCGGCAAACAGGGCGAGACCGACTGAGCAAATGTGCTTGCGCATGGGCGTATTCCATTCGGGCGGGGGAGCCGAGCATCGCCACACCGACCCTGCGCGTCCTTCGCATTGCTTCCGCAAGACCTCCTTTTTCTCTCCTTTCGTATCGACGGAGCGATTTGCGCGACACCACGGATGCGATGAAATGCCCGGCCCGACGGGGTTCTCCCGCTGCGAGGGCGCCCGGTCGGCAGTGATTGCCCGGCGCTGAACCCATTGCCGGATTCAGCGCCGGACTTGCTAGCATTTGCCGATGGTTGAACTTCCCCGCCCAGCGACCAGCTACCGCTTCTCCGACTGGTGCTACGAGCCCGCGCGTCGCCTGCTCAGCGGACCCGGCGGCGCCACGCGACTCAAGCCATTGCTCGATCGCCTGCTGCGGCGATTTCTCGACGAACCCGACGCGGTGCTGGCTCGCGAACGC
>JAKQJM010000035.1 GCA_029561145.1 Pseudomonadota bacterium | reverse complement strand
TCGAGCAGCGCGGATCCGGTGTCGAGGTTGCGCTTGTTCATCGCGGTGTTGCCGAGCGCGGCGTAGGCTTCGGGCAGGGTCGGATCGAGCGCGATTGCGCGGGCGGCGAGGTCCTCGGTTTTCGCCACTGATTCCTCCCAGCTGTAGCGGTCGCTGTAAGCAGGAACCACGGTGTAGACGAGGGCCTGGCCCGCGTAGGCGCCTGCGAATGCCGGATCGGCCTCTGCCGCCTGTTCGAACAACGCGAGTGCGTCCAGCATGTCCTTCGCCACGCGGCCATGCCACAGGCTGACACCGCGCAGGTAGAGGTCGTAGGCAGCGAGGTTCTTGGTGCCATGGTTTGTGCCGACTGCCGCGCCGGCGATGGTGACCTTCATCTGCGCGCCAATCGCCTGCGCAATCTCGTCCTGGATCGCGAAGATGTCCTCGAGCTTGCGGTCGTAGGTCTCCGACCAGAGGTGGAATCCGGATTGCGCGTCGATCAACTGGGCGGTGATGCGCACCTGGTCGCCCTGCTTGCGCACGCTGCCTTCGAGCACCAGGCGCACGCCGAGCGCCTTGGCGATGACCGGTATTTCCTGGTTCTTGCCCTTGAACGAAAACGACGACGTGCGTGCGGCGACCTGCAGCTCCGGCGTGCCGGCCAGCACATTGAGGATCTCCTCGCTGATGCCGTCGGAGAAGTACTCGTTGACCGCATCGCCGGACATGTTGACGAACGGCAGGACGGCGATCGAGTTGGCGCGCGCCTTCGATTTTTCCGCTTCCGCAATGGCACCGAGTTCGACCGTCGTGCGTTGGACCAGTTCGACGTCTCGCTGCGGGTCGAAGACGAATTTGTCGACGAGGAAATAGCCGATGGCGAGCAATGAAACTGCCAGCAGCATGCGATCCATGCGACGCGCCGTGTGCGGCGCGATCGACTGTTCGCGATCGACCTCGGCATCACGCTTGAGTCCCTGCGGCGTGAGTTCGAAGATCCAGGCGAACATCATCGCCGGGATGAAGCCGACCGCGAGCACGAGCACGATGCTGCGCGCGACCCATTCGGGCGCGCCGAACATCGGCAGCACGGTGCCCGCGACCTGCACGATCAGCCACGCACCGACCAGGTACAACCCGGCCATGCGGATCACGTTGCGGCGGCGCAGTTCGGCGACGAAACTCACTGCGGCGGCTCCGGTTTCCCGCGCGCCAGCATGTCCTTCAGGAGCGGGTTGTAGTTCTGGATCAGATTCAGGGCCACGCCCTGGTTGGCGACCCAGAACCGGAGTTCTTTCAAAAGCCCGGGGTCTTCCAGGTAGCCGGCCAGCACCGCTTGCGCCTGCGCTTCGGACACCGGCGAATCGCAATTGAGCAGGTACTGTTCGCTCGGGTTGGGTTGTTGCCAGCACTTCGCCCAGATGTGGTCGGCCACGACCGAAGGCGTCAGCCCGCGCACGATCTTGCGGTACTCCGGTTGCAGCATGAACAGGTAGGCGGTGCCGGAACCGTTCTCGAGGTAGTACTGGGATAGCGCATCGCGCAGGCCCTGGTCCCGGATCAATCCCAGCTCGCCACCACTGCGCATCTCCTGGTAGGTCGAATCCGAGGTCACCCATTGCCACAGCTGGCTGGACTGGTAGAACGCCAGTACGATTTTCCAGGCGGAGCCTTCCACCAATTCGCCGGTTTCGGCGTAGCGGATGGCACCCTTGCCGTAAGCGATCACCTGGCCCCACATGGTTTCGCGGCGCCGGATCGATTCCAGGTCAGCCTGCAGGTTGACGTGGATGCGGGTCAGGTAGGCCTTTGCCTTGACGTCTTCGGCGCGTTGCTCGTTCCAGTTGGCGGCCTGGATGCCGAGAAACACGCCGGCCACGAGCAACACGAACTCGACCAGGATCGTCGTCCAGTTCTGTTCCTTCAGCGTTTGCGCGAAGCGACCCAGGATCATGGTTGCTCCTTCGCGATCTCGAGGAATCCCTCGAAGACATCGCGGTTGTTTCCGGTCAGGTCCTGTAGCCGCGTTTCGATATCGGCGACGCGCAGGCGCAGGTAGGGCAGGGTCTGCGGGGCGCTGCGCAACGCGTCGACGGCGGCGTTGATGTCGGCCTCGGACAAGCCGGTTTCGCAGGGGTAGTCGATCACCTGGTCGAACCCGCGGAAGTCGCCCGGCAGGATATAGCGATCGCCGCATTGCCTGGCCAGCGCGCGTTGCGTCTCGTTGGGGATGGTCATGCGGAACAATTGGCGGTAGTGGGACTCGATGCCTTCCTTCGCCAGGTTTTCGAGCGTGGTGAGGCTATAGGCGCGCACAGCCAATTGCAGCAGTTCGCGGTCCTCGATCAAACCGATGCCGCCGGTCGAGATCAACTCATCGTAGGTCGCGCGTCGGCCGGCGCCCTGCTTGTACTGGGTGGCGCGGTAGGCATTGACGAGGAAAGCTTCATTCGAGAGCGGTGCCTTGCCGCTAAGCGCGTCCGCGGTGGTTTCGGTCGCGTCGCGCACGTCGCGGTAATACGCCAGCAGGAACTGGTAGCGCCAGCCTTCCTTGCGCAGATCGTCCTTCAGCCGCTCGGTGAAGACCGCGGACTTGTCCCGGCTCAGGCGCGTCTCGTTCCAGTTGGATACCTGGATGCCGACGAACACGCCGATCACCACGATGCAGAAGTCGATGCCGATCGCGGTCCAGTTCTGCTCGCGGACGTGTTCGATGACGCGACGCAGGATCATGGTTGACTTCCGGCGGGCGTCGAGTCGACCCTGAGTGCTGCGAGTGCACGTTCGATCGCCGCAACATCACCGCTGAGATTGGCGTGCGCGGAGTACACATCCGAATACTGATGGCGCAGTTCCGCCAGCACGACCGGGTCGGCGTGCAAGGCGGCTGCTGTCGACGCGACGACTGCCGGCGCGATGTCGAGCACGCAGTCGGCCATGAACCCGGTGATCTGCTGGACTTCGTCGCGGATATCGCTGCACCCCTTGCGCAGGGCCTTCTGCAGCGGCAGCGGGACGATCGTTCGGACATGATGCCGATAGGCGGAGTTGCCGAGGATGCCCAACTGATCGCGTGCCGTGTCGAATGCGAAATATTCGGCCGCGTGGCTGGCTGCCTCGCGCGGAAGCAGACCCGTGTCGCCGGACGAGACGATCTCGTTCCAGGTCGCGTGCGACGGCGCGCGGTAGTTTATCTCGCTCGCGCGGTAGGCGTTGACCACGAGCATCTGCGCATCGGCCACCGGGTCCGTCAGCAGCGCGTTGGTGCGTTCGACCGCCTCAAGCACGGCAGCATAGTACGCAGCGAGCTCGCGCCGTCCGGCGAGGTCGCGTTCGAGGTCCGCTGCCAGGCGCGCGGCGTACGCGCGTCCGCGCCGTTCGTCCGCCAGCGATGCGTTCCAGTTCGCGACCTGGATGCCGACGAACACGCCGATCACGACGATCACGAAGTCGATGCCGATCGCGGTCCAGTTCTGCTCGCGGACGTGCTCGATGACGCGGTGTAACAGCATGGTGCGCTCCCCTGTCGGCCCGTCATTCACAGTGGTAGTCGCCGCTCGTGTCCTTCTTGCACTGGTCCGGCGGCCCGGCCTCGTCCCAGTACGCCGCCAGACCCATCCTGCGCAGGAATTCCGGGAACTCGGGCGTGCGGCGCGCTTCGGTCAGCGGCGGACTGAACAATTCGCCCATGAGCAGGCCGTCGTTGGTGGTGGACCGGTCCTGCAACAGAGCCAACGCACGTGCGGGTTCGCCGACGTGGGCCAGGACATACGGCGCAACGCCGCTGACATACGGGGGCCGGGTGGCGAGATGGGCATCGATCAGGGCCAGCGCCTCGGTCCTGGCCTCTGCATCGCCGAGGCAGGCGCGCGCGAACACGTCCGTCGCGCCCGCAGGGAATGCGGTGGAGAAATACTTCAGGCCAGCCGCAAGCGAGGCGATGCCGGCATCCCGGTTTCCGCGCTGCCGTTCCAGTCCCCACTGGGCGATGCCGACGAAGGAATGGCCGCCTTCCGCCGCACGACGCAGCAGTCGTTCGGCCAGTTCGAGTTCGCCATCGGCCACATGCTCGCGGCCGCGCCAGAGCAGCGCATTGGGCAGCAGCGGGTCGAGCTGCAAGGTCCGGTCGAGCGCGATGATTCCCTGGCGCCGGTAGCCGGCCTGGGTCTGCGTGATCGCCCACCAGAAATTCGCCGTCACATCGTCGGGTTCCAGCGCCAGCGCGCGAGCAAAGGCGGCGTCGCTCTCGCGATGCTTACGCTGGTACCGGAAGACCAGGCCGAGCACCGCGTGCGGTTCGGCCAGCGAGGGGTCGAGTTGCGCCGCGCGCAGGGCGAATTTCTCGACAGCGGCCACGGCCGCGTCGAATTCGACGGTGTCGGCATTGAGTGCCACGGCATACAAGGCCGCCAGGCGCGCGTAGGCGCGCGCAAAGCCCGGATCGAGCGTGGTGGCCTGGTCGAGCTGCGCCATCGCCTCGACGTAGCGCGCCGAGTCACGCCGGTTGAAGGTGGCGCTGGCCTGCAGGTACAGCGCATAGGCTTCGGTGTTCGCGGTGCCCGCGTTGACGAGTCGCTGCGCCTGCTTGCCGGTCAGCGTGAGTTGCAGCTTGCCCGCGATCGCGCGAGCGATGTTCTCCTGCAGCGCGAACACGTCGTCCATCGTGCCGGGAAACGTCTCCGACCACAGGTGGAAGCCATCGGCGGTGCGGATCAGCTGCGCGGTGATGCGTACCTGGTCGCCCTGGCGTCGTACCGAGCCTTCGAGCACGTGGGCGACGCCGAGCGCCTCGCCGATCTCGCGCAGGTCGGCGTCCTTGCCCTTGTACGAGAACGACGAGGTACGACCCGCGACCTTCAGTTCCTCGACCTTCGCGAGCGCATTGAGGATTTCCTCGGCGATGCCGTCGCCGAGGTATTCGTTGTCGCGACCCGGGCTCATGTCGGCAAACGCGAGCACGGCGATCGACTTTGCGGGAACGGCGGGAATGGGGTCAGCGTCGTTTTCCGGATGTCCCGCTTTCGCTCGGCTCGTTTCGCCGGACCCGGAAAATGAATCCGACCCCATTTTGTCGATCGCGAATACGCCGAGCGCGAGCAGCAGCACGACGATGATCGTGCGATCCAGTCGGCGCGCGGTCTGCGGCGCGATCGACTCCGTAGCCGGCGCACCTGCATCGCGCTGCAGCCCTTGCGGCGTCAACTCGAACACCCACGCGAGCGCGAGCGCGAGCACGCACCCGATCGCGAGCACCGCGACGAGCACCTTCATGACCCATGTCGGCGCCTCGAACACCGGCAGCAACGTGCCCGCGACCTGCACGAGCAGCCATGCGGCAACGAGGTACAGGCCGCCGATGCGGATCACGTTGCGGCGCTTGAGTTCGCCAAGGAACCCGCTCATGGCGCCTCCGCCGCAATGCGGCGCATTGCATCGCGCAAATCGGGCAGGTAGGTGCCGAAGGTGCTGATGTTGGTGCCGGCGTCGGCGATGCGCAGTCGCAACAGCGGCAAGGCGTCCGCGTCGTTGCGAATCAGGTTGGCGACTTCCGCCAGTTCGGCAGCGGGAAGGTCGATCTGGCACGGGTAATCGAGGGCCGCGGCAATGCCGGCGAAATCGCCGGTGGCAATGATGCCGTCACCGCAGGCTTCAGCCACGGCGAACTGAACACGATGCGGCACGCGTTTGCGGAACCACTTCCTGTAGTCGGACATGCGTCCTTCGTCGGAGATCAGCTCGAATATCGGGCTCGAGTAGATTTCCACTGCGAGGTTGCGCAGGCCCAGATCGGCGATCAGGTTCATTTCGCCGGTCGAGGTCAACTCGTCGTAGGTCGTGCGCTGGCCCGTGTTCTCGTTGTACTGGGTGGCGCGATAGGCGGCGGCGAGCAGGGCGTCATCGGTCAACGCGATGTGGCCCGACAGCGCGTCGGCGGCACGAATCGCACTGGTCCGCACCTGGCTGTAGTAGCCGATCTGCATCTCCCAGTTCCAGGCTTCGACGCGCAGATCATCCTTGAGTCGCTCGGTGAACGCGGTGCCGCGCTGGGCACTCAAGCGGCCCTCGTTCCAGTTCGCCGCCTGCAATCCGATGAATACGCCGAGGATGACGACGACGAGTTCGATGCCAGTGTCGCCCCAGGCCCGGCGGCGCAAGCTCTCGATGGCACGTCGCGCGATCGGCATGGTCCCGTTCCTCAATCGCGGTGATATTTGCTGCCGCCACCCTTGCGGCAGCGATCGGCGGAACCCTGCTCGTCCCGGCATGCGGTCATGCCGGAGGCAGGCACGACGCACACGAAGGCGGCGCTGCGGCGCAACGCGGGCTGCACCATGCTCCATGACAGGCAGGTCTCTGCGAACTCTCGCGCGATCGATGTGACGCGCGATCCCCGGCGCGATCGACTCCCGTGGCCGCTGCTGCGCATCGCGCTTCCATCCGCCTGGCGCCCGCTTGAACTCGCCGGCGAATACCAGTGCCGGGACGAAGCCGATCGCGGGCAACACGATCAAGCGGTGCAACGCCCATGCCGCCGCGCCGAACGGAGGCAGCATCGTGCTCGAAAGCCGCCCGCCGGCCCCGCTCCCAGGAGAAGGAGCCCGGGCGTGCGGATGACACTACGGCGCTTGAGTTCAGCAGGCTGAGCCAACGGCGATCCCCCGATACCCTGAGCGGATCATCGCATGCCGCAGCATGTTTTTTCATCCCCGTCCGTGAGCCAGTCGACAAAACCGGACCCGATACGAAAGCAGCGGGTTCGGGCATCCGCTCAAGCAAACGGTCGTGATGCCGGACACCAACAACGACATCAGTCCGGCATCAGGCCAAACAGGACAAGTGGGAACTTCCTGCAGCATGAGCGCCGTGGGTCACTGCGCTGACAACGCAGCGACCGACGGCTTCTTCGGCGTGATCAAGCGCGAGCGTGTTCATCGCCAACGCGGCTTGACCCTGGCTGACACACGAGGGGGAGGTCCCTGATTGCATCGAACGCTTCCACAATCCCCGAATGCAACGCAGAATCGATGGTCGGGACCAGACCTTTGCGGCCTTGACTCAACGGTCCGCAAGAACGGGGTAGAACCCAAACAATTCAAGGGCTGCAAGCTATATATGCTCCTCATGATCGACAATTACGACAGCTTCACATTCAACCTTGTGCAGTATTTCGGCGAGCTGGGCGAGGACGTGAAGGTGGTTCGCAACGATGAGCTGTCGACCGCGGAAATCGGTGCGCTGGATGCCTCTTCGATCGTGATCTCGCCGGGTCCATGTACGCCGAACGAGGCCGGGGTGTCACTCGAGGTGCTGGAAAAGCTGTCCGCCAGCGTGCCGATCTTCGGCGTCTGCCTCGGCCATCAGTCGATCGGCCAGGCCTTCGGCGGCAAGGTCGTGCGTGCGCGGCAGATCATGCATGGCAAGACCTCGATGATTCACCACACGGGCCGCGGCGTGTTCCGCGACCTGCCGAATCCGTTCGAGGCAACCCGCTACCATTCGCTCGTGGTCGAGCAGGAATCGCTGCCGGACTGCCTCGAAGTCACCGCGTGGACCGAGAACGCCGATGGCAGCCGGGATGAGATCATGGGACTGCGACATCGCACCCTGCCTGTCGAAGGCGTGCAGTTCCATCCCGAATCGATCCTGACCCAGCATGGCCATGCCCTGCTGCGGAACTTCCTGCAGCGTTGAGCGCAGCCGAGGCGGCAGCGGCTCCTTTTGCGAAGTCCCGGCCCGTCGACGGCTGGAATGGCCTCGCGAGCGTGGTCGCTTCGACGCAACATTGACGAGTGATGGACCTCCATGAATTTCACCCCGCAACATGCCCTGCAACGCACGATCGAGCACCGCGAGATCTTCCATGACGAGATGATCACGCTGATGCGCCAGATCATGTGCGGGAAAGTATCCGACGCAATGGTCGCGGCGATCCTGACCGGCTTGCGCGTGAAGAAGGAAAGCATCGGCGAGATCAGCGCGGCGGCCGAAGTCATGCGCGAGCTGGCTGCTCCGGTCACGTTGGCCGACCACACGAACTTCGTCGACATCGTCGGCACCGGCGGCGATGGCGGCAACAGTTTCAACATCTCGACAGCCTCGATGTTCGTCGTCGCCGCTGCCGGCGCTCGGGTCGCCAAGCACGGCAACCGCAGCGTGTCGTCGAAGTCCGGCAGTGCCGATGTGCTCGAAGCGCTCGGTGCGGCAATCGAGCTGCAGCCGGCGCAGGTCGCCGCGTGCATCGAGCGGGTCGGCATCGGTTTCATGTTCGCGCCTCTCCATCATCCGGCGATGAAGGCTGTCGCCGCGGTACGTCGCGAGATGGGCGTGCGCACGATCTTCAATATCCTGGGGCCGCTGACCAATCCGGCGGGTGCGCCGAATATCCTGCTCGGCGTGTTCCATCCCGATCTGGTCGGCATCCTGGTCCGCGTGCTCAAGCAGCTCGGGGCGAAACATGCTCTCGTCGTCTGGGGCAAGGACGGCATGGATGAGATCTCGCTCGGTGGCTCGACCCTGGTCGGCGAACTTCGCGATGGCGTCGTGCGCGAGTACGAAATCCATCCCGAGGAACTCGGTTTCGCGATGGCCTCGGGACGCCAGTTGCGCGTCGAGAATGCGACGGAGTCGCGTGCCAAGCTGCTCGAGGCACTGGAAAACACGGACGGTGTCGCGCGCGACATCGTCATGCTCAATGCGGGCGCGGCGCTGTACGCGGCGAACGCGGCGACGTCGCTGGCTGATGGCGTTGCCAAGGCCCGTGCGGCCCTCGCGAGCGGTGCCGCGCGCGCAAAGCTGGATGAATTCGTGCGCGTCACGCGCCAGTTGGCCGGGTCGACGGACGCATAGCCTGCGTCGTCCCGGATCAGCATTGCCCTGATATTACGGCTGAGGCCGTTTCCTACGAATCGAGCGGGGAATTACATGAGCGACATTCTTGATCGAATCCTCGCGCGCAAGGTCGAGGAGATCACCGAGCGCAGCGCGCGGGTTCCGCTCGCCGAGTTGATCGCGCGCAGTGCCGATCTGCCGGACACGCGTGGATTTGCCGCGGCCATCGAAGCGAAGGTCGAAACGGGCCATCCCGCAGTGATCGCCGAGATCAAGAAGGCGAGCCCTAGCAAGGGCGTGATCCGCGCCGATTTCGCGCCGGCGGAGATTGCCCGGAGTTACGAGCGCGGCGGTGCGACCTGCCTTTCCGTGTTGACAGATGCCGATTTTTTCCAGGGCAGCGAGGAATATCTTCGCGAGGCGCGCGCAGCGTGCACGCTGCCGGTGCTGCGCAAGGATTTCACGATCGATCGGTACCAGGTCCACGAAGCACGCGCGATCGGCGCCGATTGCATCCTGCTGATCGTCGCGGCGCTGAGCGATGACGCCTTGCTGGAATTGAGCCTGCTTGCCGCCGAGCTGGATCTCGATGTGCTCGTCGAGGTGCACGACGACGAAGAACTCGATCGCGCTCTCGAGATCCCGGCGCCGCTGATCGGCATCAACAACCGCAACCTGCGCAGCTTCGAAGTATCGCTCGACACCAGCGTGCAACTGCGCGAACGCGCGCCGCCCGAGCGGCTCCTCGTCAGCGAAAGCGGCATCGCCAGCGCTGCCGATATCGCGCGCCTGCGCCGAGTCGGCATCGATGCGTTCCTGATTGGCGAGACCTTCATGCGCGCTGCGGATCCGGGCGCCGAACTGCGGCAGTTGTTCTTTCCGCGATGAGTGACGGTCATCCTCCTGGTGTCGCGGCGCCGACCGCGGCGGAAGCCACGGTGCGCGTTGTGTTGTTCGATTTCGACGGCGTGCTGATGCAGGGCGATGCTTTCGCGCGCTTCGTGTACTCGCGCTTCCGACGGTCCTGGTGGCGCTTGCTGATCGCCGTCGCGATGTTGCCGCCGACCCTGCCGTTGTTTGCGATCCGCTCGTTGCGCATGACCCTCGTCGGCGTGTTCGTGCGCATCAGCCTGCTCGGCATCGGCCCGGCGCGCTACGAGACGCTCGTGCGAGCGTTTGCCGCGGAACTGGTCGAACGTCCGCGTATCTTCATTCGCGAAGGCATCAGCGCCATGCGCCGCCATGTGATCGAGGGTGATCGCGTCGTGATCGTCACCGGTTGCGAGGAAACCCTGGTCCGGGCGATCTTCGGATCGATCGGCTTGCACGATATCGAGATCATTGCCTCACGTCTGCGCAAGGGGCGCTTGGGCATGCGCAAGGAAGTCCACAACTTCGGTCGGACCAAGCCGGTGCAGATCGCGCGACACGGCATCGCGGAGCCTTGGGAGATCGCCTACAGCGATTCCTCGAACGATATCCCGATGCTCAAGTGCGCGCGCGATCCGGTGCTGGTCAACGCCGATGCCGAAACCGTGCGTCGGGTCGAGCGCGCGCTCGGACGCGAGACGCGCAAGGTCGACTGGTTCTGAGAGCGCGTATTCCCGTTGTCCCGCTCTGACTAGAGCGGCTCGGCGCGCCGACCCAGCACGACGATGGTCTTGCCCGAGACATTGATCATGCCCTGCTCCTCGAGCTGCTTGAGCACGCGCCCGACCATTTCGCGCGAGCATCCGACGATGCGGCTGATCTCCTGGCGCGAGATGCGGATCTGGGTGCCCTGCGGATGGCTCATCGCATCCGGTTCGTTGGTCAGGTCGATCAGGGTCTTGCCGACCCGGCCGGTGACATCCATGAAGGCGAGTCGACTCACCTTGCGGCTCGTATGCAGCAGGCGATTGGTCAATTGCGAGCCGATCGCGAACAGGATCTTCGGGCACTCGTCGCGCAACGGGCCTTCGAACAGGTTGAACATGCGTTCGTAGCCGATCTCGGCGAGTTCGCACGGCGTGCGCGTGCGCACCATGACTTCGCGACGCGGGGTCTCGACAAACAGACCCATCTCGCCGATGAATTCACCGCGGTTGAGATAGGTGAGGATCAGTTCCCGGCCTTCCTCGTCTTCGGACGAAACCGTCAGTGATCCATCGATGACGTAATAGAGGATGTTCGCCGAGTCACCCGGCCGGATGATGGCGGTCTTGTTGGGATACCGGCGGCGATGGCACATGCCGAGGAATTTCTCCATCGCGTCCCGATCCGGGATCAGCGATGGCGGAGCCTGCACCTTGGAAACGTTACGCTGCAGGGTGTAACGGAAATCTGCCATTTTCACGCGAGCTTCTCCCATGGCGCCGTAGTCGCGAAACAGATGCGGCTTGAATTTTCCATCGACCACGCCCCTGAATCGCAGCCTGACACAATCTTATTGCAAATCGCCTTGCAGGTGTCGCTGGTGTTTGGCCGCCGTCACTCTGTCGAGTTGCTGTTCGACGGGCCGGACTCTCCGCAAGTGTGCCCGTGGGGCGAGCAGGAGCGAAAGTCGCGTGCGTTGCGATGTTGTTGCGGAGGCCAGCCGAAGGGTTTGCGTCGGCGGCAGCGCGGCGGGATGGTGTATTCACCCGGCCGATTGGCTCATAATGCGCGCCGTTTCCCCGGGGTCCGGGCTGGAGAGTAGAACCGTGGTCAAACCCATTCCCCGTCTGCGCCTGCAGGGTTTCAACAACCTCACGAAGGCGCTCAGCTTCAACATCTACGACATCTGCTATGCGGTGTCGGAAGACCAGCGTCGGCGCTATATCGAGTACATCGACGAGGCCTACAACGCCGAGCGCCTGACCGCGATCCTGACCGACGTGGCCGACATCATCGGTGCCAACATCCTCAACGTCGCGCGCCAGGACTACGATCCGCAGGGCGCCAGCGTGACGATCCTGATCTCCGAGGAGCCGGTCGTCGAGAAGCTCGGCCGCGACACCATCTCGGGCGCGGTCGTCGCGCACATGGA
The DNA here is from genome assembly GCA_029561145.1 of Pseudomonadota bacterium. Lineage (GTDB taxonomy): Bacteria > Pseudomonadota > Gammaproteobacteria > Xanthomonadales > Rhodanobacteraceae > Dokdonella. Next base: position 18,195 of record JAKQJM010000035.1, on the reverse strand, counting down.
CAAGAGCCACATCACCGTCCACACCTATCCGGAAACGCATCCGCACAACGGCATCGCGACCTTCCGCGCGGATATCGACGTGGCCACCTGTGGCGTGATCTCGCCGCTGAAGGCCCTCAATTTCCTGATCGACAGTTTCGAGTCGGACATCGTCATCGCCGACTACCGCGTGCGCGGCTTCACCCGCGACGTGAAAGGCCGCAAGCACTACATGGACCACCGCATCAATTCGGTGCAGGAATACCTGGCCAAGCACATCCGTCAGAAGTACGAGATGTTCGACGTCAATGTGTACCAGGAAAACATGTTCCACACGAAGATGCACATCAAGGACTTCGACCTCGACACCTACCTGTTCGAGGCACAATCCGATGACCTCTCGTTCAAGGAGCGCCAGAGCATCGGCGCCCTGGTCCGCCGCGAGATCGAAGAGCTGTTCCACGGCCGCAATCTGACGTAGCCAGGAATGGAGAACAGGGAATAGGGAATCGTCAAGGTCGTACGCCAGCGCAACAGCGGCGCGCGCACTCTTCAGGTTCTCCATTCCCCATTCCGCCCACCCGCTTCGCTCAGAGGCGGTAAGCGACCGCGCGCATCAGGTTGGCCGCCACTCGCATGAGGTGTTTGACCGGGGTCGGCAAATCGGCGCCGCCAGCAGCCATGGCCTGTTCGGCGTGACGAGCCTCGTCCTGCTTCATCTGCACGACGATCGCGCGGCTGCGCTGGTCGGAAGCCGGCAATTTGCTCAGGTGCCCGTCGAGATGGGCTTCGACCTGGCGTTCCGTTTCGACGACAAATCCGAGGCTCAGGCGGTCGCTGGCCAGGCCGGCCAGCGCGCCGATCGTGTACGCGCCGCCGTACCAGAGTGGATTGAGCAGGCTGGTTCGATCACCGAGCTCCTGCAGGCGCTCGCCGCACCAGGCGAGATGATCGGTTTCTTCCGCGGCGGCTTCGAGCAACTGCTCGCGCAGTCGGGGATCGCGGGCCACAGCGGCCTGGCCTGAATAAAGCGCCTGCGCACAGACTTCACCGACATGATTCACGCGCATCAACCCGCCCGCATGGCGGCGCGCGACCTCGTCAAGCTCGGCTTCGTCGATTCCGGCCGATGGCGAAGGCCGCGCCGAGGATGGCTGCGGATCGAGCGTCGTGCCGAGTGCGCGTTCGATCTCAACCAGGATGCGGTCGAATCGGGTGAGGGGGTGTTGGCTCATGGCGAGGAAGTGTCCAGTTGGCGCGCGAGCAAGGCAAGTGGGTGCAGGACCGGTAGGCCGAGTTTGCGCTGGCGCAGGCCATTGCCGAGAAAGATCCGGCAGCCGATATTGGTCGTCAGCAGCAGATCCGGCGACTGCGCCGCGACCTGGTCGAGTCGTTCCGTCCTGAGCCGATCCGCCCGTTCAGGCTGTTCGATGAAATAGCTGCCGGCCGCACCGCAACAGCGCGGCTGGTCTGGCAGGGTCAGCAGCTCCAATCCTCCAATCCGGGCCAGCAAGGCCCGCAACGGAGCTGCGCCGCTTCCGACATTCAACTGCGTGCACGGCAGATGCAGCGTGGCGCGCTGGTCCAGCGGCCGGAACCGCAGGGTATCGATGCGCTCGTCCCTGGCCAGGAAATCGACGATGTCGGTGACCGCCAATCCGCTGCAGCCCTTGCGCAGGCTGCCAAGGCAGCCCGAGGCACTGACCAGCACGATCGGGGATGCGCAATCCTCGAGTGCGGATCGCGTCGATTCGGCCTGATCGGCCGCCGCGGCACGGTCACCGCCATGCAAGGCCAGTGCGCCACAGCAGACCGGCCGCTTTGGCACGACCACGACATGGCCGAGGGCTTCGAGCAGGATCTGCGCACCGGCCAGGGTGTCCTGGTCCAGAACGCTCGCTGCGCAGCCCGGAAACAGGGTGACCCGACCACGATCCGGTTTGGGCGCGGTGCCGGATTTGATGGCGCGCAGCGGCTCCGGTCGGGCCGGCATCTCGCAGGCAAGGCGTCGGGCAAGACCGTGTCGAGGCAACAGGCCGGCCAGTCGCGGCAACCAGCGATCGGCGCGCAGGGTGGTGCCGATCCGGGCGAAGCGGACCAGCATTGCCGGATCGTGCAGCCAGCGCCGCAGGCGGCCCTGCTTCGTCCGCAACGGAGTCAGCATCGCGCGGGTAGCGGTCAGAATCTCGTCGTAGCGCACTTTTGAAGGACACACCGGCTGGCAGGCGAGGCAGCCGAGGCAATGGTCGAGATGGGCAAGAGCCGCTTCGGAGACCTCAAGGCGCTTGCCGGCGATCTGCCGGGCCAAGGCGATGCGACCGCGCGGGGACTCGGCTTCGTGCCGATCCAGCCGATAGGTCGGACAGTGCGGAAGGCACAGGCCGCACATCACGCATTGATCGGTGAGGGCACCGAGATCGAAGTCCGGCTGCCCGTGGGTCGTATCGGCCATGACTTGATGCTATCATCCGCGGCTCGCTGCGCGCCGCTCTTTGCGGGACGCAGACTTGCGCGGTACGGGACGTTCCTATATTCTCCCGCGCCTTTCGCCGTATCCAGCCCGTCACGGGCATCAAGGTTTTGATATGAAGACGATCAGCGCCAAGCCAGAAAGCGTAAAGCGCGACTGGTACATTGTCGACGCAACCAACAAGACGCTTGGCCGCCTGTCGACCGAACTCGCTCGCCGGCTCAGGGGCAAGCACAAGCCGATCTTCACGACCCACGTCGACACTGGCGATTTCCTCGTCGTCGTCAACGCCGAGAAGATCGCTGTCACCGGCAACAAGCTGAATGACAAGAACTACCACCGTTTCACCGGCTTTATCGGCAACCTGAAGACGACCTCGCTCAAGGACATGCTTGCAACGCATCCGGAGCGCGTGATCGAGATCGCCGTCAAGGGCATGCTGCCGAAGAACCCGCTGGGCCGTGCGATGTATCGCAAGCTCAAGGTCTACGCTGGCCCGAACCACCCGCATTCCGCCCAGCAGCCGCAAGTGCTGGATATCTAATACATCAGGCATCGATAGTCATGGCAGCGATTCAGCAGAACTACGGCACCGGCCGTCGCAAGTCTTCCGCAGCGCGCGTTTACCTGCGCAAAGGCAGTGGCGCGATCACGGTCAACGGCAAGGCGCTTGACGAATTCTTCGGCCGCGAGACCGCACGCATGATCGTGCGCCAGCCGCTGCAGCTGGTCGATGCAACCGAGAAGTTCGATGTCCTCGTCAGCGTCGCCGGTGGCGGCACGACCGGCCAGGCTGGCGCGATCCGCCTCGGCATCGCCCGCGCCCTGGTCGAATACGACGAGAGCCTGAAGCCGCAGCTGCGCAAGGCCGGTTTCATGACCCGCGATGCCCGCGAAGTCGAGCGCAAGAAGATCGGTCTGCACAAGGCACGTCGCGCGACGCAGTACTCGAAGCGCTAATTCCGCCCATAGCCCCGTCGCCAAGCGGTAAGGCACCTGACTCTGACTCAGGCATCGGTGGTTCGAATCCATCCGGGGCTGCCAAATCCAGGTCAGGGTTGCCATCGCGACCGCAAGACGACCGGCACCTAGCCGCTTCAGCAGAAGCGGCATCAGGAAACCCCGCCAAAAGCGGGGTTTTTTGTGCGCGAAATTCCCGATTGCCGTGATCCCGCCGAAGCTGTGACACCGGGACGCAGCCGTCCTGGATGCGGTGGCGCCAGACTCGTCGGCCTCGTATCGCTGCTCATCGCCGCGCGGGCCGAGCGATTGCTGGGCTGGCTGGTGCCATCGTTCATCGGCACGTATGCGGCAGAGGGTGCGTGCCTGGCATGGCTCGTCGAGGGCTTTTCGCTTGAACCCGACACACGCACGGTTGGGCCTTCGAATCCGCAGCTGAAACACGTGACGGTCGGCGGCAACTGGCTTGTCGATGGTGCCCTCGGTGGATGGGCCTGCATTTTCGCGACACTGGCCATCCTGATGGCCGTGCTGGTGGCATTGCTGGCGCGACGCAAGCGTCATCGTGGCGCCTTTCTGGCCAGCGGGCTCATGCTGGTTGGCACGCTGTTCCCGGCAGGTTTTGCGCTGTTTCCTTTCCTGCTTCCTTCGAGCATCGATCCGCGCAGCAGCCTGACGCTCTGGGACGCCTCATCGAGCGCGCATACGCTCGGCCTGATGCTGATCGCAGTGATCATCTTCATGCCCTTGATCCTGGCCTACACGACGTGAACCTATCGTGTGCTGCGCGGACGCATCAACCTGCAGCACGTGCGCGATTCGCATTCGCTGTACTGACCTGGGGAGCAACCGATGTGGTACTTCAGCTGGATACTCGGTGTCGGCCTGGCCTGCAGCTTCGCCATCCTCAATGCGATGTGGTTTGAACTGAACGCAGAGGCGACCGCGAAACAGAAAGCGGACGAGGAAACGCCCCCGCATTGACCGCGGCGCGTCCGTGGCAGGCGATGGATTGAACTTTGGCCGTCGTCGTCCGCTCGATACGCGGCGCATCCGCCCGCGTGCCGGGTCATGGCGTTGCGGTCGACCGATCAAGGAAGCATTCGTGGACAGTCGTTCCGAACAAGCGACGCCCCCAGCCTGGCGCGGCCTGTTGCGCTGGTGCATTCCGCTGGGATTCCTGGCCCTCGTCGGCTGGCTCGTCGTTCGCGAGATCGACAGCCTCGATCTGCCTGCGATGCAACGAACCCTGCTGCAGATGCCCTTGCTGCCGACGCTCGGAATCGCCGCGTTCGCCCTCGTCGCGGTGGCCTTCACCGGCTCGATCGATGTGATCCTCGCACGCTGGCTGCACTTCGGTGTCCAGGCGCGCGCGGTCTTCAGGCTTGCCTTCATCTCGAACACGCTGTCGAACACGCTCAATCTTTCGGGCGCGATCGGTTCGGCGGTCCGTCTGCTCGGTTTCGCCTCGATGGGCGTCGAGACCGGACGCAGCGCCGCCTTGGTCGGCATGCAGGTGCTTTCACTGCCGCTCGGACTGTCCCTGCTGGTCGGCTCGACCCTGGCGCTTGGGCGGACGCCGATGCTTGCCGGCAGCGGTGCGCGGTGGCTGGTCGCGATCGTGCTTGCTCTTGCTGCGCTCTACCTGCCGCTGTTCCTGGTCCTGACCGGGCGTCGCGGTCTCATGCGCTGGCTGCCCGAGCAGCATGCCCTGCCGCGTTGGTCGCTGAAATTCCAGCTCAGCGTGCTCTCCCTGCTCGACTGGCTGCTGGCCGCCGCCGTGCTGTATGCGTGCCTCGAACTCGCCGCTGTTCACATCCGCCCGATCGACCTGATCGGTTGCTTCGCCGTCGCATCGGTGCTGGGCCTGCTCAGTCTGGTGCCGGGCGGTATCGGCGTCTTCGACAGCATCCTTGTCCTTGCCCTCGTAGCCCTGGGTTATGACCAGGCCGCGTCGCTGGCCGGCCTGTTCCTGTTCCGCATCTGCTATTACGTCCTGCCGCTGTTCGCCGGGCTCATGCTTGGATCGGGAATGCTGGCGCGGCGATTGCCGATCCTCGGCCGCGCCGGCGAGCGCCTGCGCACCCATCCGCTGTTCGGCATGCTCGGCCTGCCGGCGAGCCTGCTCGCCGATGTCGGCATCCGCCTGCTTGCCGTGTTGACGTTTGCGGCGGGGATTCTGCTGCTCGGCTCGGCGGCGATACCGGCCGTGCGCGAACATGTCGAAGCGGTGCGCGATGTATTGCCGATGGCGGCCATCGAAGGTTCGTACTGGTTGTCGATCCTGATGGGCGTGTTCCTGCTGGGTCTTGGCCGAGGCATCGATGGCCGTCTGCGCCTGGCCTATCGCCTCGCCATGCCGCTGCTCCTGATCAGCGCCGTGCTTGCGTTGACCAAGGGCCTACACTACGCCGAGGCCTTGTTCCTGCTCGGCGTGGCCAGCCTGCTGCGCCTGCGCAAGCGCGAGTTCAGCCACGCCGCGATGAGTCTCAGCTCGGCGGTGACCCTCGGCTGGTATGCCGGATTGCTGGTCGTCGTACTGGTCTTCTTCGGCATCGGCATCGGCTCGGTGTTCGGTGACGAGAGTTTCGACCTGTTCTACTTCGGTGCCGATGGACATAGTTCGCGACTCGCGCGTGGCCTCCTCGCCGCCTTGATAGGCCTCGTCTCCTATCTGATCTGGCAGGTGTTCGCGGTGCGCCGGCCACCGCTGAAACTGCCCGATCGCAGCGAGCTCGAACGCGCGCGGACCCTGTACCGCGAGTTCGGCGGCGGCGAGTTCGCCCACCTGACCTTCATGCGCGACAAGCATCTGTTCTGGTCCGCCGATGGCCACGCCGTGATGGCTTATGGCTCGGTACGCGATCGGCTCGTCGCGCTGGGCTCGCCATGCGGGCCGGAGGCGGAACGTCGTCGCGCGATTCTCGACTTTCGCCGCTTCGCCGATGCACAGGATCGCGTGCCGGTGTTCTATGAGGTGTTCGAGCGCGATCTGTCCCTGTATCACGATCTCGGTTTCGACCTGTTCAAGCTCGGCGAACTTGCGATCATCCCGCTGGCCGAGTTCAGCCTGGTCGGCAAGCGCTGGGAGGACCTGCGCCAGGCGGTCAACCGGTCGATCAAGGAACAACTCTCGTTTGAATTGCTCGATCCGCCATTCGACACCGCGCTGATGAGCGAGCTTGAACAGGTCTCGGACCAGTGGCTGGCCGACAAAGCGGCACGCGAAAAGGGATTCTCGCTCGGGCGCTTCGATCGCGACTATCTCGCGTGGGGCCAGCTCGCGATCGTGCGCCGCGGCGATGACATCATTGCCTTCGCGAATGTCTTGCCGGCCTATGGTCCGGGCGGGGTATTGAGCGTCGACCTGATGCGGCAGGTGCCCGATGCGCCGCGGGGCACGATGGACTTCCTGTTCGCGCGGATCATGCAATGGGGCAAGGAGCAGGGCAACGCGTATTTCAGCTTCGGCATGGCTCCCCTGTCGCGGGTTGGCGACAATCCGTATGCGCGGATCAACGAGCGTCTGGCCGCGCTCGCGTTCCAGTACGGCGGACGTTTCTACAACTACCAGGGCCTGCGTCGCTACAAGGACAAGTTCGCGCCGCAATGGGTGGGCTCCTACCTGGCCTATCCGCGCGGACTCTGGGTGCCGGGCCTGCTCATCGACATCGCGGCCCTCGTCGAAGGCGGCTATCGACGGTTTTTGTTCGGCGGCCGTCACGATTCCTGATCGACAATCCGCGGCTTAACGGCTTGTGAACACCTTTCCCGGGGCAGGCTGATATTTTCGCCCCGCTCGCGGAATTCCGAGGCGGGCGTCAGTCCGAGCCGGGGAATTCCATCCATGTCGATCAGCCGAGCGCTTCCGGGTTGCCTTCGAGTCTGCGCCTTCGTGCTCGGCGCCGGCTTGGTCGCGGGCATCGCGCAGGCGCAACAGGAGCCGTCCTGGCTGAGCGACACCGGAATCCGTGCCTACGCGGTCACCGGGACCGCACGCTTTGCGCAGCCGGTACCGCCGGCCGGCGTGGCGGCCGCGGAACCGTCGCACGGTTCGTTCTCGCCGATCCAGCTGGTCATCAACCTCGCCAATCGGCTGCGTGACATCCGCTACAAGCGCGGCGGCCGCGAGCCGTCGACCGGCTTCGATTGCAGCGGCTTTGTGCGGTACGTGTTCCGCCAGGGCATTGGTGCCGATCTTCCGAATACATCGGCGGCCCAGTTCCAGGCCGGGCAGAAGATCGCCCGCACCGAATTGCGCAGCGGCGACCTGGTCTTTTTCCGTACTGCCGGCAAGCGCATTTCACACGTCGGCATCTATACCGGCGATGGCGAATTCATCCATGCGCCGTCGAGCGGCAAGCGCGTCAGCATCAGCCGCCTGAGCGAACCCTACTGGGCTCGTCGCTTTGCCGGCGCCAAGCGCCCGCAGGTACTCGCGGTATTGAACAGCGACGATCGCCGCAATCAGGGCTGAGCGCTTTCGGGACCGGTCAGCGTCTCAAGGATCAGGCGGCCGAGCGCCGCATAGTCGCCATCGTAATGATGCCCGCCGGGCAGACTGGCCACGGCGAGACGCGGATCCAGGCCAGACTTGCAGAAACTGTCGTCCTCGTCGCTGCCATGGATGCAGGTGATAGGCACGGGCGACGCGGTGATTTCAGGCAGCACGGGCACGCTGCCATCGTGATTGGCGCCGCCAAACCAGTCGCCGATGCGGATCTCGAACACGGCATTGGCATCGGGCGAGATCATGATGCCGCGATCGATGCGTGCCTGCAGTGCGGCAGGCAGCCGATTGACCAGCACCGGCACGAGACTCGCGCCGAATGAATAGCCGAGCACGACGAAGCGCGCCTTCGGCCATGCTCCAGCGTAGTGGGCGAGCGTTCGCCGCAGCGCGTCGGCAGCTTCGGCCGGACTGCGTTTCCGCCAGAAGAACTTGAGCGTGGAAAAGCCGACGACGCGCATGCCTGCGCCCGCAAGCGCATCGGCGACGCCCTTGTCGAGGCCAGCCCAGCCACCGTCGCCGGTAAGCAGGATGGCGATGCGTCCGTCATCGCGGCTCGTTGGCGCGATCTCGGTCAACGGCAGATCGGCAATATCGTCTGGCAGTGTGATGCGGATGGCATCCTGCTGCTCGCGCCAGTGTGCATAGGTCACGCCGATATCGGTCATGGCCTGCGAATGCAGGAACTGCGGCGGTGGCAGACCCATGTCGCGCCACAGGCGGTCGATCACGCTGGCCGGGCCCGGCAGATGCGCGCCGCCCAGCGCCAGCCATTCGGTCGGCAGCACGGCCATCGGCGCGATCCGGTAGCGCGCGTCGGCATCGGCGACCGTCATCGCGCCGGCATCGCCCGGGCAGATCGCTTTCGACAGGCGGAAATCCCCATCCCAGCCGAGCGTGATCAGCGCGCTGAAGGTATTCGTCGGTGCCTGCGCGACCATCGCATAGGCGAACGCGGCACCGCTGCCTGTGCCGACGACGAGTGGCATCCGGTAGTCCGCATCGCCTTCATGGCGCTCGATCCAGTGGGCAAGTTCCTCGAAATGCCCAGCTGGATACGAGCACTTGTCATCGATGGCGGAAAGCCGCTTGAGGTAAACCGGAAGGTCGATCCCGATCACGCGTGCGCCATGCATGGCCAGCGCGCGGGCCAGGGCGTCTTCGTGCGCCGACCAGCCGCCGCGGTCGGACAGCAACAGGACCGTATCGGCGACACCCGCGACCGGACGTTGCACATGCAACTGGCCGAACATGCCGTAGCGCGGCTGGTCGTCAGCGGCGCGCGCCTGTGACGATCCCGGCAGGAAGCTGGCTGCGAGCAGAAGCGAGAACCATCGAGATCGCATGCGCATCGGGTCAGGCCGGCTTCGGGGCTGCCTGTGACCCCGGCAACGGCAACGGAAGTTCCGCGCTCAAGCCGACGCCATGAGGGCTTCGATTTCGTCGGCGTCCTTCGGTACGCCCGAGGAAAGCACGCTGGGGTCGCCGCGGGTGACGACGACATCATCCTCGATGCGTATGCCGATGCCACGGAATCGCGCCGGCACGCCCTTCATGTCGGGGCTGATGTACAGGCCCGGCTCGACCGTGACGACCATGCCCGGTTCGAGTTCGCGGTATTCGCCATCGACGCGATAGTCGCCCACGTCGTGCACGTCGAGGCCAAGCCAGTGGCCGGTCTTGTGCATGTAGAAACGACGGTAGCGGTGTTCGTCGAGATTCGATCTGAGGCTGCCGCTGAGCAGGCCGAGCTTGATCAGGCCAGCCGTCAGGCTGCGCACCGCGGCCTGGTGATAGGCGTCGAACGAGCGCCCCGGGCGCACTTCGTCGATCGCGGCAAGCTGGGCGGCGAGCACGATGTCGTACAGCGCGCGTTGTTCGGGTGTGTAACGGCCGTTGACCGGGAAGGTGCGGGTGATGTCCGAGGCGTAACAGGAAAACTCGGCGCCGGCGTCGATCAACAGCAGGTCGCCGTCGCGCAGCGTCGCGTTGTTCGCCCGGTAGTGCAGCACGCAACCGTTCGCACCACCGCCGACGATCGGCTCGTAGCTCGGCACCGCGCCGTGCTTGCGGAAGGTGTGCAACAACTCGGCTTCGACTTCATGTTCGTTCATGCCGGGTCGCGCCGCGCGCATCGCACGCACATGGGCTTCGGCGGCGATCTGCGCGGACTTGTGCATCAGGCGAATCTCGGCACGCGATTTGTACAGGCGCAAATCGTGCAGCAGGTGCGAGAGGGCAACGAACTCGTGCGGCGGCTTGGCACCCTGGCGCACGTTGGAGCGCACGCGATTGACCCAGCCCATCAACACGAGGTCGAAGTCGGTGTCGCGGCCGAAATGGTAGTAGACCCGCGCGCGGCCTTCGATCAGGCCCGGCAGGATGTCATCGATATCCTCGATCGGAAATGCATCGTCCATGCCGAAATCGGCGACCGCGCCCTCCTGTCCGGCCCGATGGCCATCCCACTGTTCGCGGGTACGGTCGCGCTCGCGGCAGAACAGGATGACCTCGCCCTGGGCGCGCCCCGGCACGAGGGCGAGTACGGCATCGGGCTCGCCGAATCCGGTCAGGTAATGGAAGTCACTGTCCTGCCGGTAGGGGTAGTGCGCGTCGTTGTTGCGCAGGCGCTCGGCCGCGGCGGGGACGATGACGATCGCGTCGCGACCGGCCATGCGCATGAGCTGGCGACGTCGCCGGTTGTATTCCTTGCTGTCGATCATCAGTGCAGGCGCCGGCTTGGCGCGGGGGTGTGGCGTCGTCGCACCGGCTCCGCTTCGAATTCGCTCTGCAGGAGAAGAACCCCGACGCGCACGAATTCGAGCACCTCGGCGAGGGCCGTCTCGTCCTCCTCGTCGCCCGCGTAATCGAAATTCGAAGCGGCGATCGTGCCGAGATCCTGCATGATTTCGCTGGCTTCGGCCGACACCTTGCCTTTCACCGCGGTTGCGCCGGCGAGGCCGACGCCGCCGAGAAATCCGCGACACCACTCGACGAGCGCTTCGGCGCGCAGTTCGATCGCGACCTCGTCACCTGGAAGCATCGGCTCGAAGCCGAGATCGGTGTCATCGAGTTGCTCGCGGCAATATCGATAGAGCAGGCCCAGCGAGGGATCGTCCTGGCCGTCGGCAAGGTCGGCATCGAGGGCCAGTGCATCGAGCCAGTCGGCAGCGCCAGCCTGGCCGCCTGCGCAAAGGTATCCGGTCAGTGAACCGTGCAGGTCACTCGCGCTGACGCCGAGCTGAAGTCGAGTCAAGGTATCGGCAAGCTCGCGATGATTCATGCGTTGGCAGCTACTCGTCGGAATTTGCCCGGGATGGCCAATTCTAGCCCGGATGGCCTGACGGGTTGTCAAGCACGCCACGGCGTTGCCGCGCATCGCGACTGGATCGGGCGCTCGCGCTGCATCGCGCCTGCTCGTGGCACGGCCGGACATGATTGCCTACACTCCAGTCTGGGCGCGTACGCGCCGGCAATGCCTGGGTATCGAACATCGCACCATGAGGGGAAAGCCGCCAGTTGCCTGTCGTTGCGCGTATGCCTGCCGTTTGGCGCGACGCGTGGTGGCGATCGTATCGATCGGGCTCAGCGTTTCACTCGGTGCGGTTGAACGACAGTACTACTTCGACCGGCTCGACAACGAAAGCGGCTTGTTGCAGAACTCGATCCTCTCGCTCGTGCAGGGCGAGGACGGCATGATCTGGATCGGTACCCAGGGCGGGTTGCATCAGTTCGACGGTTACCAGTTCAGGATCTACGAGCACGACAGCGACAACGCGGCGAGTATTCCGGACAGCCCGATAACCGCAATGGCCAGTGATGGCGCGCGGTATCTCTGGGTAGGCACCAGCGTCAATGGCATGGCGCGCCTCGATCACACAACCGGGAAGTTCGAGGCATTCCCGTTGCCGAAAGATGCCGTCGATCGCAACGCCCGCGAAAGCATCACCGCCATGCTGGCTGATTCTGCCCGCGGCCTCTGGGTCGGCAGCCGCGGTGGACTCGGCCTGCTTGATCCGGTCGGCAACACGCGCGAACAGATCCTGCCGCCCGGATCGACATCCTCGATCGGCAACGTGCGTGACCTGCTGCTGTCCGACGACGGTTCGCTGTGGGTTTCCAGCGAGCGGGGACTCTGGCGGATCGCGCGGGACAGCAAGCGCATCGCACGTGTTGCCGACACCCGCATTGCCGATGCGTACAGCGTGTTTGAAAGTCGCGACCGTGTTTTGTATGTCGGCGACACTGCCGGCCTTCATCGTGTCGATCCGGCCAATGGCCAGGAGCAGTTGTTGTGGTCGAGTCCGGCCCGGCGCGCCGTCAACGCGATTGTCGAGGACCGCCTCGGCAAGCTCTGGCTCGCGGTCAGCGGAGAGGGACTGGTGGCCTACGAGCCGGCCAGCGGTCAGGTGCACTCGATACGACCTGACATCGACATGCAAGGCAGCCTTCCGCAGGCGACGGTGACGCGCCTGCTGATCGATCGATCCGGACTGCTCTGGGTCGGCAGCGACTCGCTCGGCTTGAGCAAGGTCGATCCTGCCGGAGCGACCTTCCGCTACTTCGCCGATCGCGACCGCAGTCGCGACCAGGGCACGACCAACAACATCCGCTCGATACTGGAAGACAAGGCTGGCGTGCTCTGGCTTGGAACGGATGGCGACGGGCTGAAGCGCTACGATCGTCCAAGTGGGCGCATCGACTACTTCGACAGCGTGATCGCAAAGGCGTTTGATGCCGACGCGAGCGCCGGCCTGCATATCGAAGCGCTCGCCGAGGACGCCGACCATGCCATCTGGTTCGCCTGCAACTTGGGTGTCGGCATGCTCGATCCGCGCACGGGCACGGTCAGCGCCTTGCCGTTGAGTACGCTGGAGCTCGACAAGGGCGGGAGCCGCAGTCGTCGCGCCCTGATCGTCGCGCGTGATGGCGGCATCTGGTTTGGCGGTCGCGACGTAGGGGTGATGCGCTACGACCCGACCCGCCAGACATGGCGCAACTGGCAGCATCAGGATGGCGATGAGGCGAGTCTGACCAACAATCACGTGCTGGCCCTGCATGAGGATCGCCACGGGCTAATCTGGGCGGGAACCGCTGATGGATTGAACCTGATAGATCCGTCCTCGGGAAAGGTGCGCACGTTTGGCCATGAGCGCGACAACGTCCATTCGTTGTCCAGCGGCGTCGTTCGCGTCGTTCATGAGAGTGCGGACGGCAGTTTCTGGATCGGCACGCACGGAGGGCTCAACCATCTGGCGCGTCTTGATGATGGCCCTGCCGAGTTCGATCGCATCCTCAAGCGCGATGGCTTGCCCGATGCGACGATCTACGGAATCCTCGAAGACGCGATGGGCCGACTCTGGCTGAGCTCGAACCGCGGCATTGCCGCACTGGATCCGACAACGCGCAACATTCATGCATTCTCGGTGAAGGATGGCCTGCAAGGGCAGGAGTTCAACGGCGGCGCTTTCCAGGCGATGGCGAACGGCGACCTGGCGTTCGGCGGCATCGGCGGCTTGAATCTGGTCACGCCGGTTGCGGTGGCGGCAAGCCGCTACCTCGCGCCGGTGGTGATCCGCGACGTGCGCATCGGCGATGCCGATGCCGTGCCGGTTCGTCCTGGCATGCAGGTCAGCCTGAGCCATGCCGACCGGATTCTGCACCTCGGGTTTGCTGCGCTCGATTTCACCGCTCCGGAACGCAACCGCTTCCGCTACCAGCTCGAGGGTTTCGACCACGCATGGGTCGAAGCGGGCAGCCGCCACGAGGCCAACTACACGAATCTCGATCCGGGCCGGTACCGCTTCCGCGTCGAGGCGAGCAACCACGATGGCTACTGGAACCGGACCGGCGCCGCCCTCGATATCGAGGTCCATCCGGAATGGTGGAACAGCCGCCTGATGTGGGGCGTATACGCCTTGCTTGGAATCCTGGGACTCCTTGCTGTCTGGGCCGCGGTCAGGCGCAAGCGCGCCGGGCTGGAGCTGCATGCGCGTGAATTGCAGGAGCGCGAGGGCCGCTTGCGCCTCGCCTTGTGGGGTTCCAGCGACGAGTTCTGGGATCTGAACATGGACAGCGGCGTGCTGGTTCGCCTCGGTGCGGCACGTACCCACGAGCGGCAGCGCGAGGAGATCCATTCGGTCTATGACTGGGTGCGCGAAAAAGTGCATCCCGACGACCAGCGCGCGATCGCGCAGCGTCTCGATGACCACATCAGCAACAAGGTGCCGCTGTTCGAGTCGGAGCAGCGCGTGCGCATGGCCAATGGACGATGGATCTGGGTGCTGGCCCGCGGCAAGATCGTTGAGCGCAATGCCGAAGGCCGGCCGCTGCGCATCTGCGGGACAGCACGCAACATTACCGCGACGCGCGAAGCCGAGCGCGAACGACGCATTGCCCAGGAAGTCATCAGCAGCATGCGCGAGGGAGTTTCGGTTTGCGACCTCGAATTCAAGTTCGTCGCGATAAACCCGGCCTTTACGCGCATCACCGGCTGGCAGGAACACGAGGTGATCGGACGATCGGCGGCGATGCTCAACTGCGCCCAGCACTCGCCGGAGTACTACCAGAACCTGCGTGAATCGATCATGCGCGATGGTCTCTGGCGGGGCGAGCTGTGGCAGCGGCGCAAGGACGGCGAGGAGTTCCTTTCTTGGCTGCAAAGCTCGGAAGTGCGGGATGCGCAGGGTCAGCGCACGCACTTTATCGGCGTCCTGACCGACATCACCGAGCGCAAGCGCAACGAGCAGGAATTGCGCTATCTCGCCAACTACGACACCTTGACCGGCCTGCCCAACCGGACCCTGCTTGCGGAGCGGCTCGGCCATGCGGTGATCCGCGCGCGTCGTGGCGGACGCAAGGTTGCCGTGCTGTTCCTCGATCTCGACCGATTCAAGCACGTCAACGATTCGATGGGGCACGCGGCCGGCGACCGCATGCTCAAGGCCGCTGGCAGCCGCCTGCGCGACAACATCCGCGACGGCGATACGGTCGCACGCATCGGCGGTGACGAGTTCACCGTCATCCTCGAAGAGCTTGCCGACGCGGCCGAAGCCGAACGCGTCGCGCAGAAACTGATCAGCGCCTTCGAGAGGCCGCTCGAACTCAATGATGGCCAGGACGTGGTCATCTCGCCATCGATCGGTATCAGCCTTTACCCCGACCATGCGCAGACACCGACCGACCTGCTGAAATTTGCCGACACCGCGATGTATCAGGCCAAGGATCGCGGTCGCAAGACCTACATGGTCTACACCGAGACGATGGATGCGGCGGCACGCATGCGCGCCACCCTCGTTGGTGCGTTGCGCAAGGCCATGGAGCGCAACGAATTCAGCCTGGTCTATCAACCGAAACTGTCCTTGCTCGACGAGCACGTCACCGGTGTCGAAGCCCTGCTGCGCTGGCACAGCCAGGAGCTCGGCGATATCTCGCCGGTCACCTTCATCCCGGTGGCCGAGGAATCCGGGCTGATCGTCGAGATCGGCGACTGGGTGCTCGTGCGCGCCTGCGAGCAGCTTGCCAGCTGGCATCGCGACGGCCTGCGCGACATCTCGATGTCGGTCAATCTTTCGGTGCTGCAGTTGCAGCGTGGCGACCTGATCCAGCGCCTCTGCGACATCCTCGCAGCCAACGACATCGCGCCGAACCAGCTCGAGCTCGAACTGACCGAAAGCGTGGTCATGGCCAACGCCGAGCAGTCGATCAGCACCCTGCGCCAGCTCAAGGCGGTCGGAGTGACGCTTTCGATCGACGATTTCGGTACCGGCTATTCGTCGCTGAGCTACCTGCGCCGCCTGCCGATCGACACGCTCAAGATCGACAAGGAATTCGTCGGCGACATCACCACCGATCCCGATGACGAGGCGATCACGGCCACGGTCATCAACATGGCCCATTCGCTCGGCCTCAACGTGATTGCCGAGGGCGTCGAGACGGCCGAGCAGGCGGAATACCTGCGCGAGCAGGGCTGCGACGAGATCCAGGGCCACTGGCTGTCCAAGCCGCTGCCGCCAGAGCAGTGCCTGGCGTTCCTGCGCGCTCGCGCGCGTCGCCGCAGGGAAACCCTCGGTGACTCCCGGTGAGCCGCGCCGGAGGTTCTTGCGATGTCGCGGCTGGCACCCGCCCGGCAACGGCAGCCCCGATTCTTCCCGTGTATAGTTCCTGCCATGTCCGAGAATGATCCCGCCGTCCAGTCGATCACCGAGATCGGCGCCCGAATCGACCAGCTGGTCGAACTGTGCCGACGCCTCGGCGAGGAGAATCGCAGCCTGCGCCAGAGCCAGGAGCAGCTCGCCAGCGAGCGGGCCGGCCTGATCGCGCGCAATGAGCAGGCGCGGACCCGGGTCGAGGCGATGATCGGGCGACTCAAGTCGCTGGAGCAGAATCAGGCATGAGCGATCCGGTTTCCGTACGCATTCTCGATCGGGAATACCTGATCGCCTGCAAACCCGAGGAACGCGCCGGACTGGCGTCGGCCGCGGCCTACCTCGATGCGAAACTGCGCGAATTGCGCGACAGCCATCGAGGCGGCGGCCTCGAGCGCATCGCCGTGCTGGCGGGCCTCAACATCGCGCATGAACTGCTCGATGCGAGGCAACAGCAGGCAAGCAGCGGCCAACATCTGGCACAGCATCTGCAAGCACTCAAATCAAAGCTTGAAGCAGGTTTGCCGACGTCTCTACAATAGACCTCGGTGTCCTCGGCAGTGTTCGACAGCGCATTCAACATTTTGCCTTGTTCCTGTATCGACCCCGGGACAGCCTCGCGACCGTCCGTGTGCAAGTCCGCCCCGAGCGGAAAGCCTGACGACGACGCAAAGCTCTCCCACCTGAACCATTTGGTTCAAGGTCGTTCGATGTGCATCGGCACAGCGGAGGACGCCACCCCTTTCCTTTTCGCGTTGCCAGCATGATGCTCGACGACCAGCGCATGACCCTGCGCGCGGAATTGCGCGCGCGGCGCAAGGCGCTCGGCGCCAGCGAACGCATCGCCGCGGCCAACGGACTCGCGATCACGCTCGACCAGCTTGCCGATTTCCTCGTCGATCAGCGCATCGCGGGCTACTGGGCGATCGATGGCGAACTGCCGCTGCACATCGTCGTGGCCAACCTGAGCCGGCGTGGCCAGCGATATTGTCTTCCGCGCATCACAGGGCAGCGCCAGCTTTCCTTCGTCGAGTGGCGCTCCGGCGCCGACCTCGAGGCGAACCGCTACGGTATCCCCGAACCCGTGTGTACCGAGGACGACCTGCTGCCGGCACAAGCCGTCGACATCGTCCTGCTGCCCCTGCTCGGATTCGATCGCCGTGGCCATCGCATCGGTTATGGTGGCGGTTACTACGATGCCAGCTTTGCCTTCCTGCATGAACGCAGCGAGGCAGCCAGTCCCCTGCTCGTCGGTGTTGGCTATGCCGCACAGCAGGTGGATGCCATCCAGCCCGCGGCATGGGACGTTCGTCTCGATTATGTCGCGACCGAGAACGAACTGATCGACTGCTGGGCGGAGGCAACGTGACCAAACGATACTGGTTGCTCAAGAGCGAACCCGAAGAGTTCTCGATCGACGCACTCGCCAAGGTCAAGTCCGAGCCCTGGAGCGGCGTGCGCAACTACCAGGCGCGCAACTTCATGCGTGACGGCATGCAGGTTGGCGATGGCGTGCTGTTCTATCACTCGAACTGCGCCGAACCTGGCGTCGTCGGCATCGCCGAAGTGGCGACCGCCGCGCATCCCGATCCCACCCAGTTCGACGCACGCAGCGACTATCACGATCCCGCGGCACGACGCGACGAGCCGCGCTGGCTGCTGGTCGATGTGCGCTTCAAGCGCAAGCTCAAGCGCACGATCACTCTTGAGGAACTCAAGGGCAGGGATGAACTTGCGGAGTTCGCCCTGGTGCGACGCGGCAACCGGTTGTCGGTGATGCCGGTGACGCGCGCGCAGTGGGATTTCATCCTCGGTCTCGAATAGCGGAGTCGAAGCATGTCGAATGAAGAGGGCAAGCGCCGCGCAGCGCGCGCAGCCATGCGATTTGTCGAGCCGGGCATGATCGTCGGCGTGGGCACCGGGTCGACCGTGGCCCACTTCATCGACGCGTTGGGCGAACGACGCGGCGAGATCGACGCGGCCGTGTCGAGTTCGGAGCAGTCGACGCGCCTGCTCAAGGAGCGCGGCATCGAGGTCGTCGATCTCAACGCGATCGGCGACCTTGCGTTGTATGTGGATGGCGCCGATGAGTGCGATCCGCAGCGCTGCCTGATCAAGGGCGGCGGCGC
>JAKQJM010000027.1 GCA_029561145.1 Pseudomonadota bacterium | reverse complement strand
GCGCCGGCGTCGGCGGCGTCGACCCGTAGAACGCGAGCGTCATGCGCTCGTGCAGCCGATCGAGCCGAACGTTTGCTGGTCGATGGACTTCATGCACGACACGCTGGCCAATGGTCGTGCGTTCCGAACCTTCAACGTGATCGATGACTTCGCACGTGAAGTGCTGGCCATCGAGATCGACTTCAGCATCAGTGGCAGCCGCGTGGTGCGGGTTCTCGAGCAGCTTTGCGAATGGCACGGCAAGCCGACAACGATTCGCAGTGACAATGGCCCGGAATTCAGAAGCCATGTCGTGCAGGCGTGGGCCAACGCCAACAACATCATCAGGGATTTCATCCGGCCAGGTTGTCCGGCTCTGAACGCCTACATCGAGCGATTCAACGGAACCTATCGCGTTGAAGTGCTGGATGCCCCTATACAACCAGCAGCGGTGCCACCAAGCCATCGGCAACCTGCCGCCGATGGCCTTCAAACGTCGATGGCAGGAACGCCAGTCTCTACTTTCGAATGGCAGCGCTTGAGGGGTATTGACCGGACGAAACCGAAGCCGCTCACATAAAGCGTGTAGTAGAGGTAGTTCGTATCGCGCAGCGTCAGGAACAGGATGAAGTTGTACAGGAGCAACGCAAGCATCACGCCGTAATAGATGCCGACGCCGAGCCGGATGTCGCGGGTCTGCTCGAAGAACGCCTTCTGCGTGTACAAGGACAACGGCACCTGCATCGAACTCCTGCTTTGCACGCGCACGAGCAGATCGACACGTTCATCGTCAGCAAGGTCGATCAGGAAATTCGGCGATCGGTAACGCAATGCGCGCGCTGAATGGATGGAAATCGCCCGATGCAAATTGCGTGACCGAACCATCCGCGCGCCGGACGCGGACGTCGATCTGGTCGAGCAACACGTAATCGAGGACCAGGATCCATCGATGGACCTGCGAATCGCGATTGAGCAGGCCAACGTGGAACCAGTACGCGCCGTCGACGAAGCCGAACGTGGCATTGCCATGCGGCAAGGGCTGGAAAAGATCCGTGTCGATGTGCCGGAATTGCTCGTCGGCTGTTGCGGCAAGGCTGCTGTCGATCGCATAACGCGTGCCCGGCGCGAGCATGACTACGGAGCTGCCCGGGCCCAGCACGATCGGTTCGACCGCAGCCGCGCTGGACGCCAGCGCAAGCAACACGAACGCAACACACGCCAGAGCCGATGACCGCCCGCTCATCCCGTCCCCCCATCCTGGGATTCGCCCCCGCACACCATTCCTGTCCGCCGAATGGTCCGTCGCGATCAGTGGCTTGTCCGGTACCGCTTCTCGCCTTGACCGATGTTACTCGCCCTTGCCTTCGCTTTGCCACAGGGCTTTCCAGCCCGGCCAGCCGAGTCGATGCAGCGTGTCGACGTTGCGTCGATAGATGTCATCGGTGTCCGCTCCCGCGTCGACAGCCCGTTCGATGCTGGACTCCCTGAGCAGGTGCAGGATCGGCCAGGGCGAACGGTTGGTGCAGTTCGCGACGTCGTCGGCGGCACTGTCGGCGAAACAGAAATCCGGATGGAAGCTCGCCACCTGGATCTCGCCTTCGAGCTTGAGCACCTCGATCGCCGCATCGGCCTGGTCGAGGAAATCATTGAAGTCGAGAAAGTCGGCCAGCGTGTGCGGGACGATCAGCAGGGTCGTCTCGCACTCGAGCGGATCGGCGGCATGCAGACTCTGCAATTCGCCGCACAGGTCATCGAGCACGCCCTCGGCATCGCGCGCCTGGCTGACGCGCAGGCGCACGCGACCGTGCTGAAATGGAGCGCGCGCAAACGGACACAGGTTCAAGCCGATCACGGCACGCTCGATCCACAGGCGCGTGCCGTCGATGATTGCCTGGTCTTCCGCCGAAGGCGCGTCGAGGTCAACGCCAGGTCCCGCACTCACGCCGCGCTTCCTCTCGAGAATACGGTTTGCATCTCGGTCAGCTCAACGAGCCGCCATTCACCGATGCCCAGTCCCTGCAGCGAAAGTCCGCCGACCGAAACGCGATGCAGGCCGATCACGTGGTTGCCCGCTGCAGCGAACATGCGACGCGCCTGATGGTAGCGACCTTCGTGCAGGGTCAGTCGCGCGCGCCGCGGTCCGAGCGGCTCCAGCCCGGCGGGCAGCAGTGCTGTCTGTTCGGATTCGAGCATCAGCGTGCCGCTGGCGAACAAGGCCGCTTCATCGCCACGCAGATCCTCGGCCAGCTCGGCCTCATAGACTTTCGCGACGCTCGATTTCGGCGAGATGATCCGGTGCAGCAAGGCGCCGTCATCAGTGAACAACAACAGGCCCGACGTTTCCCGATCGAGCCGGCCGACGGTCGAAAGCGCCGGATTGCGCAGGCTGAAGCGCTCGGGCAGCAACTCGTAGACGAGCCGTCCGACATCGCGCGCCGAGCAAGTCACGCCGAGCGGCTTGTTCAACATCAGGCAGAGGCCGGCCGGCGGATCGAGTGGCTCGCCATCGAAGCGGATCTCGTGATGCTCGCGCTTGTCATCGGCATACAGCACCTCGCCATCGGCATCGGTGATGCGGCCTTCGCGAAACATCATCGCGACCTCGCGCCGGCTGCCATAGCCGAGATTCGCGATCAGGCGGACCAGCCTCATGCGCGCGCTCCGCTGGCTTCGAAAACCTTGA
>JAKQJM010000050.1 GCA_029561145.1 Pseudomonadota bacterium | reverse complement strand
ACCTTCTCCCACAAGGGGAGAAGGAAAAGCTGCCTCGATTCCCGATTCCGGATTGCCGATCTCAGACAACGATATTGACGATCTTGCCAGGCACGACGACGACCTTCTTGATGGCCTGGCCTTCGACGTAGGGCGCCACCGACGGTTCGGTCAGCGCGGCGCGCTCGCAGTCTTCCTTCGATGCCGACACCGGCATCTCGATCGTGCCACGCAATTTGCCGTTGACTTGCACGGCAAGCGTAACCGCATCCCGCACCAGCGCAGTGCTGTCGACGATCGGCCAGGACCGGTCCTCGATCAGGGTTTCGCCATGGCCGAGCGCCTGCCAAAGTGCGTGGCAGATGTGCGGCGTGATCGGATTGAGCAGGAGCACGAGCGCCTCGAACGCCTCGTGACGCACCGCCCTGCCCGGATCGCTCATGTCATCGAAGCGGGTGACGGCATTGAGCAGTTCCATCAATGCAGCGATCGCCGTATTGAACGCATGGCGCCGGCCAAAATCGTCGGAGACCTTGGCAATCGTTTCGTGGATCTGACGGCGCAGGGTCTTCTGCGCGGCGTCGAGCTTCGACAGGTCGACTGCTCCGATCACGTCCCCCCATCCGCCTTCGGCACCTTCCCCTGCAAGCGGGAGAAGGGAATCTGTACCCGCTGCGCTCGCCGATCGGATCATCGGGTGATCGGGTTGGGCGACATGCGCATGCAGCTCGCGCCACAGCCGCTTGAGGAAGCGCGACATGCCCTCGACACCGGCCTCGTTCCACTCCAGCGATTGATCAGGCGGTGCGGCGAACATCGAGAACAGGCGCACCGTGTCGGCGCCGAACTTGCGCACCATCAACTCCGGATCGACGCCGTTGTTCTTCGACTTGGCCATCTTCTCGGTGCCGCCGATCGAAACCGGCTGACCGTCGGCCTTGAGCAACGCGCCGACCACGCGACCCTTGTCGTCGCGCTGCATCTCGACCTCGGCCGGATTGATCCATTGCTTGCGGCCTTGCGCATCCTCGCGATAGAAGGTCTCGGCGATGACCATGCCCTGGCAGAGCAGGTTGATCGCCGGTTCGTCGCTGTCGACCATGCCGCAGTCACGCAGCAGCTTGTGATAGAAACGGAAGTACAGCAGGTGCAGGATCGCGTGCTCGATGCCGCCGATGTACTGGTCGACCGGCGCCCAGTAGTTCGCACGCGCGTCGACCATGTCGCTGGCCCCCGGCGAGGTGTAACGCGCGTAGTACCAGCTCGATTCCATGAAGGTGTCGAAAGTGTCGGTCTCGCGCTCGGCCGGTCCGCCGCACTGCGGGCAGGTCGTCTTGCGCCATTCCGGATCGGCCTTGATCGGCGACTTGACCCCGGTGAAGGCGACATCCTCGGGCAATACCACGGGCAATTGAGCGTCCGGCACCGGGACCGCCTCGCAGTTGCCGCAGTAAATGACCGGGATCGGGCAGCCCCAATAGCGCTGCCGCGAGACACCCCAGTCGCGCAGGCGGAAATTGACCCGACGCGTGCCCTTGCCTTCCTTTTCGAGGCGCGCCGAGATGGCATCGAAGGCCGACTTGAAATCGAGTCCGTCGAACTCGCCGGAATTGACCAGGAATCCGTACTCGGTGAATGCCCCTTCGGTGATGATGCGGTTCTCGAAGTCATCGAGCACATCGATTTCACCGGCCGGCTCGACCACATCGATCGCACGGCTTTCGCCAAGCGCAGCCGACATCGCGTCCTTGTTGCCCGCCGCATCGCGCCCCAATTCGCGGATCGCATCGCGCACGCCTTCGCTGACGATGACCATGCGGATCAGCAGGTCGTACCGGGTCGCGAACTCCCAATCGCGCTGGTCATGACCGGGCACGGCCATGACCGCGCCGGTGCCGTAGTTCATCAGCACGAAATTGGCCACCCAGACCGGTATGGTTTCGCCGGTGATCGGATGGATCGCCTTGAACTGGGTCTCGACGCCCTTTTTTTCCTGGGTCTCGATGTCCGCCTCGGCGGTGCCGCCGTGACGGCACTCCTCGATGAAGGCTGCCACTTCGGGTTGGCTCAACGCGGCCTGCTGCGCCAGCGGATGCTCGGCGGCGACGGAAAGGAAGCTGACGCCCATCAGGGTATCCGGCCGTGTCGTGAACACGGTCAACTGCGCATCCTGGCCTTCGATCGCGAACTGGATCTCGAGGCCTTGCGAACGACCGATCCAGTTGCGCTGCATGGTCTTGACCGAATCCGGCCAGCCCGGCAGCGCGTCGAGGCCGTCCAGCAATTCCTGCGCATAGTCGGTGATCTTGAGGAACCACTGCGGGATCTCGCGCTTCTCGACCACCGCGCCCGAACGCCAGCCCCTGCCGTCGATGACCTGCTCGTTGGCGAGCACGGTCTGGTCGACCGGATCCCAGTTGACGATCGAGTTCTTGCGATAGACCAGGCCCTTGCGCATCAGCCGCGTGAACATGCGCTGCTCGTGCACGTAGTAGTCGGGGCGACAGGTGGCGAACTCGCGCGACCAGTCGATCGCATAGCCCATCGCCTGCAACTGCGTGCGCATGTGCTCGATGTTGGCGTAGGTCCATTTGGCCGGCGCCGTGTTGCGCGCGATCGCGGCGTTTTCCGCAGGCAGGCCGAATGCATCCCAGCCCATCGGCTGCAGAACGTTCCTGCCCTGCATGCGCTGGTAGCGGCTGATCACGTCGCCGATCGTGTAGTTGCGCACGTGGCCCATGTGCAGCGCGCCGGACGGATACGGCAGCATGGACAGGCAGAAATACTTCGGCCGGGTCGAATCCTCGACCACTTCGAAGGCGCGCGTCGTGGTCCAGAAATTCTGTGCGGCGGCTTCCACCACCTGCGGATCGTAGGTTTTCTCGGTCATGTTGAGGGTTGCGCCGGAGTCGACCGGGCTTTGAAAAATGTCCGCCAGACTAGCGCAGCGTGCGATCCAGCGCCACGCGCGCGGTCACGCGCGACCCCTGCCGGAGGTCAGGTTTACCCGACCGAGCCACACGCGCTATAAGCTGAAACGCACGACCAACCGAGTGCGCGAATCGCCGCGCGAGCCGGAATTTCCCGGCCTCGGTGATCGCTTCGACGTCACGACAATCCAGGGGAACACCCATGACACTGCGCCTCATCTCCGCCGCCATCCTTGGCCTGCTCGGCGCGAACGCGCTGGCTGCCGAGGCAACCTCACGCCCGATTGCCCTGCATTGCGCGCATGTGTTCGACGCCACCACGGGCAAGATGCGCGGCGAAACGACCCTCGTCATCGAAAGCGGACGGATCAAGTCGATGCAGGCCGGCAACGTCGCCGTCGAAGGTGCAGAAAGCATCGACACTCCCGGCATGACCTGCCTGCCGGGCCTGATCGACAGTCATGTGCACCTGACCGGCGAGACCAGCCCGACCGGCTACACCGACCAGTTCCGCTGGAACGTTGCCGATTACGCGATCCGCTCGACCGTCTACGCGCGGCGCACGCTCGACGCCGGCTTCACCACGGTGCGCAACCTCGGCGATGGCGCGAATGCCTCGATTGCGCTACGCAACGCGATCAACAAGGGCGTCGTGCCCGGCCCGCGCATCTACGCGGCGGGCGGCGCGATCGGCACCACCGGCGGCCATGCCGACGACAGCGATGGCTATCGCGCCGATCTCCAGGGCGACCCGGACGCGAAGGACGGCATCATCAATGGTCCCGACGATGCATGGAAAGCCGTGCGCCAGCACTACAAGGATGGCGCCGACCTGATCAAGATCATGCCGTCCGGCGGCGTGCTCGATGAAAGCAGCAGCGTCGACAATGCGCAGATGACCCTGGACGAAATCAAGGCTGTCACCGCCGCCGCGCATGACTACGGTTTCACTGTCGCGGCGCATGCGCACGGCGCCGAAGCGATCCGTCGCGCCGTACTCGGCGGAGTCAACTCGATCGAACACGGCACCTACATGACCGATGAGGACATGAAGCTGATGAAGGAACGCGGCACCTGGTATGTACCGACGATCATCGCCGGCCGCTATGTCGCCGAAAAGGCCGCCGTGCCCGGCTACTATCCTGCGCAGATCGCCGCCAAGGCGCTCCAGGTCGGTCCGGTGATCCAGCAGACCGCCGGCCGCGCCTACAAGGCAGGCGTGAAGATCGCGTTCGGCACCGACGCCGGGGTCTATCCGCATGGACAGAACGCGAAGGAACTCGAATACATGGTCGAGGCCGGCATGCCGAACGCCTATGTCCTGCAGGCTGCGACCTCGCATGCAGCGGAACTGCTCGGGCAGTCGAAGAATCTCGGCTCGCTGCAGCCCGGCAAGTACGCCGACATCATCGCCGTGAAAGGCGATCCGCTGAGCGACATCAAGCTCATGCAGCAGGTCGACTTCGTCATGAAGGATGGCGTGGTCTACAAGCAGGGCGGCAACGCCGTCGATCATTGACCGGGCCTTGGCCGCCACATGCGACCGCAGCGGCCGTGTGCCATGCTTGACCGGCATTGCTGAATCCCTCGACAGGAGACTGCCATGACCATGAACACAAGGACACCGATGGCCTTGTACAAGGCCAACCTCGAACTCGTCCTGCGCATCGGCGCACTGCTGCACGAAAATCGGCGCCGCTGGGCGCAGGCCGGCAGCGCCGGAACCAGCGAGGCGATCGAGCACGCGCTTGCGCAGACCGAGCGCATGCTGACGACTACCGACTGGAGCACCCTGTCAGCGATGCCCGGTGAGGAATTCTGGAAATCACTGCGTGCCGGCGCAGGCCCGCTGCAGGGCACGGTCGAATCGGCCGTTCGCAGCCAGCTCGAGTTTGCCGAAGGACTCAAGCAGGCCTTCGCCGAATGGCAGAAGCAATCCGCCGAGGCGCTGGGTGGCAACGCCGCCGCACCGGCCCCGTGGGCATTTCCGGATCTGCTGAAAGGAGCCGCGCCGACAACGACGCGACCGGCCGGACCGCGGCCAGGCGGGAAACCCGCAGCCGCCGCCAAGCCTGGCGCAAAAGCAAGAAAGGCCGCGAAAGACCGGCCCGCGCCCGCAAAGAAGCCGGCACCGAAGGCGGCGTCGGCACCGGCACGTAAATCCCCACCCGGCAGGAAGGCGAAGCCGACGGGGAGATAGCCCGGCTGCCTGTCCCGCCAGCCGGCTGCGCCTGGCCATGCCGCGTGCCGTATCATCCGCGCAGGGTGTAGGGAATCGACACATGCGCAGTCTCCTGTTGGTGCCAATACTGCTGGCTCCGCTGTTCGCGTGGGCAGCCGGCCTCGAAGGCCGGCTCAGTCTGGTTGTCGACGGCAAGCCGTTGCGCGCGGAAGAGGCCGCCGAAGCGGTCGTCTATTTTCGACCGGCCGCTCCCGGTCCGCTCGTGCCGTCGAACACCGAGTACACGATGAGCACCCAGCGCAAGCAGTTCGTCCCGCATATCCTGCCGATCGTGGTCGGCAGCGTGGTCCGCTTTCCGAACCAGGACCCGATCCTGCACAACGCATTCTCGACCTCGGGCGAGAACGCGTTCGATGTCGGCCTGTATGCCGCCGGCGAAGGACATTCCGTCACCTTCAATCATGCCGGATACGTGCGCGTCTACTGCAATGTGCATCATTCGATGATCGGGCACATCCTCGTGCTCGATACGCCCTACTTCACCCATCCTGATAGCGAAGGCCGTTTCAGTCTCGCCGACCTGCCGGCCGGTCGCGGCGACCTCGTGATCTGGCATGACCGCGCCAAGCCTTGGCACATCAAGGCCGTGCCAGGCGAGACGCCGGCCGCCGACGTAACCCTTGACCTGAACCTGCGGCGCATCCCGCAGCACATGAACAAGTTCGGCAAGCCCTATGGAAGGAGCGACAGTGCATCGTATTGACTGGCATCGACAGACCGGACGGATCACGCTGCCGCTGGCGGTCCGCCTGTTCCTCGGCATGGCCCTGCTGATTGTGTTCGCGGTTGGCGCCGCGGTCCTGATCACGTGGGTGCAGGGGCGCGAAATCGCCGGCCAGGCGGTCGACAAGGCCGTCAACACCAGTGCCGCCGTGCAACGCGAGTTCGAACAGCGTCGACTCGACCAGCTGCAACTGGCCGTGCGCCTGATCGCCGCGGATGCCGGCTTCGTCAAGTACATCGCCGATGCCTCGGGTTCGGGCGATCTGCCCGGACTCGGTGGAGAGGAGACGGAGACCCGCGATACCGGATCGATGCGCGACCTGCTCGCCGAGCGTCAGCGTGATTTCGGCATGGACCTGGCGATCCTGCTCGACGCCTCCGGCGAGGTGCTCGCGCGGACCGACGAGAACGACGCGTTCGCCGCATCGATGGTCGAGGACCCGCTGGTCGCTCCCGCGATCCGCGATGCGGCGCCGTTCAGCGGTTATTGGCGCCAGGGTGATCGCCTGTATCAGGCGGCCGTCATGCCGCTCGCGCGCGACCAGGACCTGCTCGGCTTCCTGCTCGTCGCGCTCGATGTCAACGACGCGCTTTCGCGATCGGTCGCCAAGGTCAGCAGCGCCGAAATCGCATTCTGGCTGCCGACCTCGGACAACGCGGTCCTCGTCGCGAGTTCGCTGGACGCGACCGCCGCGACCGAACTGGGCCGCCTGTTTTCGACGAACAAGGCGCAATGGCTGCCGGCGTTCAAGAGCGGACGCTCGATCGACCACGTACCAATGCATTTTTCGGGGCAGGAGTGGAGCGCGCGCTTCGTACCGGCCGCAGCCGCAGGCGAAGGGCAACTCGGCACGGTCGCGATCATCAGTCCCACCGACCAGATCACCGGCAGCTATCGCGCGATCCTCAACCGTGTCGTGCTTGCCGGGCTGGTGTCGATGCTGGTCGCGATCGTGCTGTCGATATTTCTCGCCAGACGCATCCTCCGCCCGATCGGCCGGATGGCCATCGCCGCGGAAGCCGCGGCCGCTGGCGACTACCGCACGCATGTCGGCAGCGAAGGCAGCGATGTCCTCGGTAGATTGGCCAGTGCCTTCGATTCGTTGCTGTCCGACCTGCGCGAAAAAAACGACATCGAGGGTTATGTCGGACAGATGGCGCGCTTCCTGCCCGAACCGGCTGCCGATGCGGCGATCACGACGAACTCGCCGCTCGCCACGCCGCGCATGGCACCACAGCGCGAGAATGTGGCCCTGCTCGAAGTCGAGTTCCGCCATCTGCTCGGCACGGTCGATGCCGATACGGCAGCGCAGGGTCGCGCCGACGCGTGGACCGGCGCGCATGACCTGCTGGCGTCGATCGCCGCAGCCGAAGAAGTTGAACTGCGACCGATGGATGGCGCTCGCTGGCGATTCGTCGTTGCCGGCGGCAAACGCCTGCATGAGGCTGCGCGAATCTGGGCCGTGCTGATCCGCGACTGCCAGGCCTTGCAGGTTCCATTGCCGTCCGGTGCGCTGGTCGATGGCGAGCTGGTCCGCGCCCTTGGCACCCTCGACATGCCTGACCACGCGATGACGCTCGGCACTCCGGTCGCGCACGGTGATCGCCTGCTCTGCGATGCAGATCCGGGACAGTTGTTGTTCACGCGCGGATCCGGCGAGATGCTCAAGGCCAGCGTTCCCGCGGATGCCTTGAGCGTCGTTGCCGGCAGCTTCAGCGGCAAGAAATTCTATGCCCTTGCCGCACACGCGCTGCCTGCGCTGAGTGCGCAGGCCGCCGTCACGCGCGCGAAGCCCACGATCGCGCCACCGGCTCGCCCGTCGAAGCCCGGGACGAGCAACCCGATCGTCGCAGGCACGATCCTCGGCGGCCGTTATCGCGTCATCTCGCAGCTGGGCGCCGGCGGCATGGGCATCGTCTACAAGGCCCACGACATCGAGCTCGACGACGTCGTGGCACTCAAGATGCTGCGCCCCGGCATCCTCGTCGACGCCGAACAGCTCGATCGGCTCAAGAGCGAGATCAAGCTGGCCCGGCGCATCACCCACCCGAATGTGTTGCGCACGTTTGATTTCGGCGAAGTTGATGGACGCCCGTACATCTCGATGGAATATGTTCGCGGCCTGACCCTGCGCTACCTGCTCAGCGAAGCCAAGCGCGTGCCCTACTCGGCCGCGCTGCGCATCGCGCGCCAGCTGGCCGGCGGCCTCGCCGCCGCGCACGAAGTCGGCGTCCTGCATCGAGACATCAAGCCCGAAAACCTGATACTCGAAGCCAACGGCAACGCCAAGCTGATGGATTTCGGCATCGCGCGACCGGTGCGCCGCAGCACGCCTGGCCATACCGAGGCCGGCACCTTCGTCGGCACGCCCGACTACTGCTCGCCCGAGCAGCTTTCGGGTGGCGAAGTCGACGAACGCTCCGACCTCTACGCCTGCGGCGTGGTCATGAGCGAGATGTTCTGCGGCGGAATGCCGTTTGTCGGAGCGAACACGATGGAGATCTACCAGGCCCAGGTCAACGACACGCCGGTTCGCCCTTCGAACCTGTGGGCCGAAATTCCACCCGAGCTCGAAGCGGTGATCCTGCGCTGCCTGCGCTGCGCGCCCGAAGCACGATTCGCGAGCGCCAGCGAACTCGGCCTGGCCTTGTCGCAACTGCGCAGCTGAGGCGAGCCACACCGGTGCCACACCACGGGGAGTCGCGCATGCAGATCATCGAAAAACCGTTGCCGATGCTTTTCACGGGCCTGGTCGTACTGAGCCTGGCGATCACGTCGAGCGCGCGTGCTCAGGAGTCGTCCGATGACGCGCTGCTGTCCGCCCCTGCCGAAGCGACGACCAGCGGCACGCATTTCCTCGGCGATCTCTGGCTCGACCAGGATCATGTCTCCGGCTTGCCGAACGGGCGCACTGCGATCAATCGCACGCGTGGGCGGCTTCGCGCCGGCATCGCCGGGAGCTTCTCTCCCGCTTGGGAATTCGTCGCCAGCGCGCGCATCGCCCAGGGCAGCGACGACAATCGCGACAACCGGCGCAACAACGACAACGAGCGCAGCGACGGTTTCGGCATCGACCAGATCCTGCTGCGCTGGCGCGCCAGCGATCACGCGAGCCTGCAGTTCGGCAAGGCGCCGTTGCCTCTCGATCTGTCGCCGATGCTGTGGGATCCCGATTTGCGCCCGGCCGGCGCCGCCTACACGCATTCGATAGCGCTGGGCGATTTCGATCGCCTGCACCTGGCCGCGGGCTACTTCGCCGGCCAGCATCTGTATGGCGACGAGTCGCGCATCGCCGCGGCGCAGGTCGCGTGGAACTGGCGTGAAGGCGCGCCGACCCGCGGCGGAATCACCGTGTCGTGGCTCGACTTCTCCGATCTCGGCGAGCTTCGCGCGCAGGGACTGGCCCGCACCAATGGCGTGGCGAACGGTCGTTACCTCAGCGACTACCGCTTGCTCGACCTCCAGCTTGCCGGTCACACCGAACTCGGCAACTGGCCGATCGACCTGCATCTGGATCTGGTGCGCAACCTCGGTGCCGACCTCGCGCGCGACGGAGCCCGCCTGAGTCTCAGCGCCGGCGACCATCGACAACCCGGCGGCCTGCAGTTCGGTGTCGCGATCGAACGCATCCAGCGCGACGCGGTTCTCGCCGCATTCAACTCCGATGACTGGTGGTTCCACAGCAACCTGCGCGGCCAGCTCGCCTGGATCGCCTACGGGATCGACCCGACATGGAGCCTGCGCCTTTCCGGATTCCGCGAACTGCGCGACGGGCTCGACGAGCATACCCATCGGCTGCGCCTTGACGTCAACGCCGCTTGGTAAAAGCACATCGGTGCGGAACGTCAGCACGCGCGACGTACTTGATGCAGCGACCTGGTCCGACCATCGAGTCCTGCCGGACTGCTGGCTCCCGCGGATGCGCGCGGTCGCGCGACGCCAGCTTGTTCGTGGCTTTCCGCAAGCGGACGATCGATGGCGCCTGCGCACCATTTGATCGGGCGCTCAAATGGCTTGAGATCGGTTCGGGCCAAGCCCTTCGACGAGGCTCGGGACAAACGGTATTCACGGGACGGATCAATTGTCCGTCCAGAAAAACACCTCCCCCAGCGGTCGACCAAACGCATGGGAGATGCGAAATGCCAGTTCGAGCGAAGGCGCGTACTTGCCGGCTTCGAGCGCGATCACGGTCTGTCGCGTGATGCCTGCCTTCGCGGCGAGATCGCTCTGGGTCATTTCACCGGTTTCGAAGCGCAGTCGGCGGATATGATTTCCAACCGGTGTCGCGCTCACGCGCCGGCCCGACGGTATTGCCAGGCGCCAACGAGGCATCCCACCAGGTTGGCGATGACCAGGACGAAGATCAGCAGATGCGCAAGGACGATCGGCCTTGCCCAGTCCAGATGGGTCGCCGGCGACAAGCCGAGGGTGACGGCGATGCCAATTACGAGGACGCAGGTCGTGCTGTGCGACCACTGGTCCGAGACCACCTGCACGGCGCGATCACGCTCGTCTTCCTGCACGCCCGCGTTGGCACGCTGGCGCAATATCGAGGAAAAGATGGCCCAGCCAATCACCAGCATGGCAAACGTGCGCCCGATTCCCTGCAGGTCGACAATCGACTGCGCCTGCAGGATGGTTGCGGATTTGACGACGAGAAATGCGGCGATCGCGACGCTGAAAAACAGGGCGACGCCATTCCTGACTTCCGCCGGCGACACCGTCGAATCGCTGTCTGCCGGTATGCGTGTCGAGAACCACAGACCCAGCCACGCGGTCAGCACCAGCAGACCGGTTCCTGCAGCTCCGGTCTCGAAGCCAAGCCAATGCGTGGGGGTGACGAGGATCAGCCAGAGGGCCATCGACGCCGGCGCGATCAGCCAGAACAAGGCGGGAGAGCGAACTTTCATGATGTAATAATCTCATGACATTATGTAATGCATACATTACATAATGTCATGCAAAGCTGTCAACTCTCGGGAAACTGACGAGCCTTGATATCCTTGCGCCCGTCCCGAGTTTCCCCATCCCGTGTTCCACCGACCGTTGGTCGACCCAGGAGTCGTCGTGCCCGATCTGCAGCCCTCTTCCGCGACCACGGCCGTGGACATCAGCAGCGCCAACTTCGAGGCCGAGCTGCTGACGCCTTCGATGACCCGGCCGGTCCTCGTGATCTTCTGGACGCCGCGCAGCGAAGTCAGCGTTGCACTGACCGGCGTGCTCGAAAAGATCGCCGGTGACTATCGCGGCGCGCTCACGCTGACCCGGATCGATGTCGACAACGAGGCCCAGGTGGCCTCGATGTTCGGCGTGCGCAGCATCCCGACCGTGATCCTGATGCGCGAAGGCCAGCCTGCCGATGGGTTTGCCGGGACCTTGCCGGAGGCCGAAATCCGCGAACTGCTCGCTCGCCACGTTCCACCGCCGCCGGGCGTCGACGAGGATGCGGCGGGTGATCCGGCGAAGCCGGCAGAGACGCCGGCACAGGCCATCGCACGCTTGCAGCAGGAAATCGCCGTGGCCCCCGAGCGCGCCGAACTCAAGCTCGAACTCGCCGTGGCCTTCATGCAGTCGGGCGATGCGAAATCCGCATCCGCCGAACTCGACGCGCTGCCGGCGAGTCTCGAAAACGATGATCGCGCCAAGCGTGTGCGCAACCAGCTCGAATTCGCCGACCTGCTCAAGGACGCGCCGCCCATCGCCGAACTCGAGGCACGCATCGCGCGTGATCCGGCTGACCATGCGGCCCGCGACCTGCTCGGCGTGCGCTTGCTCGTCGACGGCAAGACCGAGGCCGGCCTCGAACAGTTTCTCGCGATCCTCCAGGCCGATCGCAACTGGCAGGAGGGGAAAGCAAGGAAGCGTCTGATTGCCGCCTTCCTCGCCATCGACGATGCCGACCTGGTCGGGCGCTTTCGCCGACGCATGTCGTCCCTGCTCTACTGAGGGATATCGGCATGAGCAAGCCGGGCCGGCTCAAGCGCCTCATGAACCTGTGGCCGCCGTTCCTGTTCAGCGGCATCCGCGTGCTCGCGATTGGCGAGGACTGGCGCTCGGCGCGCATCGTGCTGCGCAAGCACTGGTACAACGGCAACTACGTCGGCACCCATTTCGGTGGCAGCCTGTTCGCGATGACCGATCCGTACTGGATGATCCTCGTGATGGAATGCCTCGGCCGCGACTACATCGTCTGGGACAAGGCTGCCGAGATCGAGTTCGTCGCACCGGGGCGCGGCGATGTGTTCGCCGATTTCCTCGTCGAGGAATCGGCACTCGAGGAAATCCGCGCGGCAACCGCCAACGGCGAGAAGGCCCTGCGCTGGTTTCAGGTCGACGTGAAGAACGCCGCAGGCGAAACCATCGCGCGCGTGCGCAAGCAGCTCTACGTCCGCCGCAAGCGCAGCGATTGACGCGCAGATCCCGCTACGGGCGATGTGCGTCGCCCTGCCTCGATCCGGCGGCCGCAGCCGGTTCGAGATAGTGCTGCAGCCAGTCACGGACTTCCTTGTAGAAGTACCGGCTGTTCTCGCCGCTCAGCACCCAGTGGTTCTCGTCGGGAAAGACGATCAGCTTGCTTTCGACGCGCTGGCGTTGCAACGCCGCCCAATACTCGAGCCCGTTGTTCAACGGCACGCGGAAATCCTTTTCGCCGAACGTCACGAGTACCGGCGTCCTGAAATGGGCGGCGAGGCGGATCGGATTCTGCTCGCGCCAGACCGCACCCTGCTCCCAGACCGGACCGCCCATCGATATTTCACGTTCGAATGAGGTATCACTGGTGCCCCATTGCGATTCGAGATTGACCAGCCCGGCATGGCTGATCAGGCAGCGGTAGCGGGTCGTCGTGCCCTGCAACCAGTTCGCCAGATGACCGCCATAGCTGGCACCGGCCGCGCATTGCCGACTCGCATCAATGAACGGATAGCGGCGGATCGCTTCATCGGCGGCCTGGTTGACGTCGTCGGCCGGTCCCTTCAGCGGATCGCGCTGGATGGCCTGGGCGAATGTCTCGCCCTGGCTGGTAGAGCCGACATAGTTGGTCAGC
This sequence comes from Pseudomonadota bacterium, assembly GCA_029561145.1. Taxonomy (GTDB): domain Bacteria; phylum Pseudomonadota; class Gammaproteobacteria; order Xanthomonadales; family Rhodanobacteraceae; genus Dokdonella. Next base: position 30,650 of record JAKQJM010000050.1, on the reverse strand, counting down.
AGCAACACGTAGCCGCTGGCCGACAGCAGGTGGTAGTTCCAGCGCAACACCCATTCGTCGTGCCATTGCGAATAGGGCCCACCGTGCATCAGGACCAGCAATGGATACTTCTTCGCGGGATCGAAGCCCGGCGGTCGCACGAGCAGGTTGTGGATGCGCTGATCGCGCGAATTGGCAAACCAGAAGCTCTCGGCTTGCGCGAGGTCAAGACTCGCAAGACGCGTGCCGGCGAAGTTCGACAGCCGCCGGAAGACACCGCTGCCCGCATCGATGCTGACCACTTCAGGAGGATCGGTGGCGCTTTGCCAGGTCGCGACCAGCACCGCGGACTGTGACCCGCCGATGCTCGGATTTGCGTAGATGCCGTGCTCAGGCGCACCGACCAGTTCCGCGCTTCCGCCGCTCGCCGCGCTGCGAAACAGCTTGACCTGGCCCGCATCCTCGCCGAAGACGCGCACGCTCGCCCCGTCCGGCATGATCGCGAAATCCGTAATTTCCCGTGCATCCGGCAGACTGATCCGACCGCGATCGCGCATCGCAGGCCAGTCGAACACGCCAATCCGCCGCGCGTTGTAGACGTTCGACGTGCGCGGCTCGACGATCGCGAACAAGGAGCGGCCATCGCGGCTGAAACGCGGCGACGACCACGAATCCGCGGCATCCAGTTGCTCGACGCCGGTGAGCCTTTGCGGTTCGCCACCCTGCGCGGAAACCTTCCACAGGTCGTCATGGGTGAACGACCAGGCGGCACGGTTGCGATTGCGGCTTGCCGCGAAAATGATCGCCTGCCCATCCGGCGACCAACGTGCCGAATCCTCGACGAGGGCAAATCCAGGCAGGGATGCCAGTTGGCTGCCCGCGAGAAGATCGCGGGCGGCAGGCTCACCGATCCGTTGCACGAACAGGTGCGCCTGCTTGCCGTCGATCCACTTGTCCCAGTCCCGGATCGGATACGAGGTATAGCTGCGCGCCTTGAACTTGCGCTCTTCCTCTTCCTTGGCAAGGCGTTCGTTGTCGGCATCGTTGCGGCTGGATGGGTAGACGCTGCTGACGAAAAGCAGATGCAATCCGTCGGGCGAGAACCGCGGCTTCGCCGCACCGGTCGACAGCGCGGTCGCACGCTGCGCTTCGCCACCACGCACGATGTCCATCACGTAGATCTGGGATTGCTTGTCGTCGCCACGCTTGGCGGTAAATGCCACCTGGCGGCTGTCATTGCTCCAGACCGGGTCGGCTTCTCCGCCCTTGCCCGACGTGATCCGCCGCGGTGATTCGCGTCCATCACTGGGCACCAGCCATAGGTCGCTGACGACCTCGTCCTTGCTGTAGGACGGCTCGATCAGCGGGAACACGACACGGACTCCATCGGGGCTCACCACCGGCGCACCCACGCGCGGCATCAGCCAGAGGTCCTCGTGCGTGATCGGACGCCGCTCTGCCGCAAGCGGCCCGACCGAAACCAGCAGAAGGCACATCGCACAAATCAATCGCATCATGAGGTCACCGCGGAAACAGGACTGCGCAGTGATACTCGACGACGATGATCGCTTCAAGTGCGGAATGGCGATGCCGCGCGCTCAGCCGCACGCAGGCGCTTCAGGATTCGCGCCGGTGCCACATCCATAGCGGCTGTGCAATCAGCGATCCGAGTGTGGCGAGGAACATGTCCTTCTGCGCATCCCAGACATCACCCTGGGTGCCGAGATAGGCCTGGCCGACATCGGCGGCGAAGACGCTCGCGGCGAACCATTCGACGAGTTCGTAGATCAGTGCATGCGACATCATGAAGGTGACCGGCAACAGGAACTGCCAGACGCCGCGCAAGCGCACGCGGGCACAGATCACCTCGGCGGCGACCGGCGTGATCAGCAGTCCATAAAGGAAATGAACGAGACGATCGTACTGGTTGCGCTCGAAACCGAGCATCGCGTCGAGCGACCGGCCACCGCTGATCGTCGCGAACCAGTGATCGTAAGGAACCTCGGAATACTGGTAGTGCGCACCGATCTCGTGCAAGACCCCGAACACGAACAGGAGGATGCAGGCGAGGCGCGAAAGCGGCCGTTGTCGATAGGAGAAAATCAGCCAGATCAGCGCGAGAAAGGTGATCACGTTCTCGAGCAGCCAGTCCGAGCGCGTGGCCGGCGCGATGGCGAGCACAGCGGAGATGGCCAGGAAGATCGCCAGCAGGGCCAGGGCAAGGCGCGTGTCGTGCCGGACCGCATTCGCTGGTCGTCGTGCTGCAGCGTTCACCGCCATGCATGGATCCCCTTGCATGGATCAGCGCTCAAAGCGGCAGGACCACGCGCGCGATGCAGCCTTTTGCGTCATCCCGGTTCTCGAGGCCGAGGGTACCGCCATGCGCCTCGATGATCTGCCTGGCCAGGACAAGACCGATGCCCGAACCGCCCGGCTTGGTCGTGAAGAACGGTACGAAGAGGTTCTCGCTGTGCGGCAGGCCGCTGCCGGAATCGACTATTTCAACGATCAGCGCATCGGCATCCACCTGCCAGCGGACATGCACGTCACCAGCGTTCGGCAACGTCGCGTCGACCGCGTTCTTGAGCAGGTTGATCAGGGCATGCTCGATCTGGTCCGGATCTGCGTTGATCGCCAGGTCGCGACCCGCCTCGACCCTGACCGGCATGCGTTGCTCGAGATGCGCGATGCGCTGGACAAGCTCGGCGAACGCAAAGATCCGTGGCGTTGGCGGGGGCAATCGCGCGAAGGCCGTATAGCGCGCCATGAAGCGGGCCAGCGCCTCGGCACGATCACCGATCACCCCAAGCGCGCTGCCCGCGTCATCACGCCAGTCCTCGGCGAGCGGTTCGGCCGCAAGCAGCTTGGCCAGTGTCGCCGCCATCGAGCGGATCGGTGCCAGCGAGTTGTTGAGCTCATGGCCGAGCACGCGCAACAGGCGTTGCCAGGCGAGGCGCTCCTCCTCGCGCAACGTGCGGCTGAGATCGGTGATGACAAGCAGGTCGTGTGGTCGTCCGTTTTCGCGGAATTTTGCCCGCCTCACTTCCCAGCGACCGCTGCCACCCGGAAAGCTGCGCTCGCTGATGCACGGTTCGGTCAGTTCGAGCCAGTCACCAACACCCAGTTCAGCGGCTGACAGGCCACTCAAGGTCGCGAACGGGCGATCGAGCAGTTTTTCGGCGGCCGGATTTGCCAGTTGCAGCGCACCGCGCGCGTCGAAGGCCAGCACTGCGATATCGAGTGCAGCGATCACCTTGGCCAGCAAGGCACTTTTTTCCTCGACGGCGAGACGCTGCTCGCGCAGGGTCTGCGCCAGCGTGTTGATCTCGATGACGACCTCGCCGATCGCGTCACCGCGACGCGCCGCCGAGCCGCGCAGGCTGTAGTCGCCCTCGCGCAGCGCTTCGAGCAGGTTCGACAGGGTGCGCAGCGGGTAGATCGCGCGCCGGCGCAGTTCCAGCGCGAACACCACGGTGATCGCAGCGACGACGATCGACACGGGCAGCGCCAGCGAATGCGCCTGCGCGCTACTCCATAACACAATGAACAAGGCCAGCAGGGCCGGTCCAGCAACGATCAGTGCACCGAAGAACAGGCGCGTCTCGTAGCCCCAGCGACGTGTACGCGCGCGATGCTGGCTCAGCTCAATCGGCATCGAGGATGGCTGGCGTGATGTTGCGCGCACTGGCGGTACGCATCCTGCTGCCGAGGACGAAGGGAAACGCCTGTACGTTCAGCGCCGCGCCTATTCAATGCCGTATTTTTCCATGCGTCGATACAAGGCCGGTCGGCTCAGGCCCAGCAGCGCGGCAGCGCGCTGGATATTGCCAGCGGTTTTCTCGAGGGCCTGTCGCACCAGTTGCTTCTCGGATTCCTCGACCGTCACCTGCCGGTTGCCGGAAGGCATGGCCATCGCCCCTGCGCCGACCGCGACTGCGCCCGAATCGAGATTCAGCGATGACGCATCGAGGACGTCGCTGGCCGCCATCAGCACGGCGCGTTCGATCGCATGCGAAAGCTCACGCACATTGCCGGGCCAGGCATACGCGGAAAGCGCGTTCATCGCGGAGGGCGAGAAGCGCATGCCAGCGCGCTGGTAGCGTTTGCCGAAGCGTTCGAGAAAGGATTCGGCAAGCAGCGGGATGTCCTCGCCGCGTTCGCGCAACGCCGGCAGATGCAGCTCGACCGTGTTGAGCCGGAACAACAGGTCCTTGCGGAACGTGCCATTCGCGACTTCAGCGGGCAGGTCGGCATTGGTCGCCGAGATCAGGCGCACGTCCACCTTCAGCGTGCGCGACGAGCCGACCCGTTCGAGTTCGCCATCCTCGAGCACGCGCAGCAGCTTGGGCTGTTGTGCGACCGGGATATTCGCGATCTCGTCGAGGAACAGGCTGCCGCCGTCGGCCAACTCGAAGCGACCGATGCGATCGGATTTCGCATCGGTGAACGCGCCGCGCACATGGCCGAACATCTCGGCCTCGAACACGGTCTCCGGAATGCCGCCCATGTTGACCTTGACGAAGCTTGCATCGGCGCGCTTCGAGGCATCGTGCAGCAGGCGCGCGATGACGCCTTTGCCGGTGCCGTTCTCGCCGAGGATCAGCACGTTCGCGTCCGAGGGTGCGACCCGGGCGAGTCGTTCGAGCAGTCGCCGCATCGATGGCGCTTCGGCGATGAAGCCCTCGGCAGCCGGGCCGCGCAGCAGTGAATTCTCGACCTGCAGGCGCTGGCCGCGCCGACGCGCACGAGCGAGCGCGCGCTGATTGGCGAGCACGCACATCAGGCGCTGGTTGTCCCACGGCTTCTCGATGAAATCGCCGGCGCCGTGGCGCATCGCCTCGACCGCAACATGGATCGTGCCCCAAGCCGTCATCACGACGACCGGAAGTTCCTCGTCACCTTTCTTAAGTTCGCGCAACAGCTCGAGCCCCTCGGCGCCCGAGGTCGTATCACGCGTGTAGTTCAGATCGATCAGGGCAACGTCGAAACGCTGCTTCTGCGCGGCATCGAGTGCTCCGGCCGGCCCGTCGACCGCGGTGCAGTTCCAGCCCTCGCTCTTGAGCAGCAGGCGCAGCGCCTCGCGCACATCGCGCTGGTCATCGGCGATGAGGATGTGGGGTCTGTCAGACGCAGACATGGCACTTTCCCGCGGGAACTCCTTTCATCATGGACGCATCCTGCGTTCCCGCCCTCAAGCGCGCAAGGCCTTGCATCATTTGTCGATCCAGCCATCGCGCAGGCGAACGATGCGTTGCGCCTCGGCCGCATAGGTCTCGTTGTGGGTGACCTGGACAATGCTCATGCCCTCGCGATGCAGCTCGCCGAGCAGGTCCATGATGATCCGCGCCTGGCCCGAATGCAGGGCTCCGGTGGGCTCATCGGCGAGCAGGACCTTCGGTCGCGTGATCACTGCACGGGCGACCGCAACGAGCTGTTGCTGGCCTCCGGAAAGCTGGCTCGGGTAGAGGTCCTTCTTGCCGACGATCTGGAAGCGATCGAGCAGGTCGGCCACGCGCGCCGCGCGTTCCTTCGCCGGCACGTCGCGATACTGCAGTGGCAGATCGAGATTTTCCCAGACCTTCAGATCGTCGATCAGATGGTAGTGCTGGAAGATGAAACCGACCTTCTCGCGCTGCAGCGCCTGGCGCTGCCTGCCGTTGAGGGCGTCGACGGCAATGCCGTCGAGCGTGTAGCCGCCCTGCCAGTCGTGATCCATCATTCCAAGCACGTTGAGCAGCGAACTCTTGCCCGCCCCGGACGGGCCCATCACGCTGACGAATTCGCCGTCCGCGATATCCAGGTCGATATTCCGCAACACCCAGCTGCGACCACCTTCCAGCGGCCAGGATTTTTCAATGTTTTCGAGATGAATCATGGTGCATTTCCTTGCATTGATTTTTCAGGAGCAGCTTCAGCCGCTTGCCCCTCTTGGGGGCGATGCTTTTTCGGCAATGTGTCGACATCGCATTTATTCGTTGCGCAGCGCCACGATAGGGTCGGTTTTCGCGGCGCGCCGTGCTGGCCGCCAGCAGGCGGCGACGCCGATCGCGGCGAGCAGTAGCACAACTGCGATCAGCGTAGGCGGATCAAATGCGCCGACGTGGTAAAGACGCGACCCCAGCGCATGCGCCAGCAACCAAGCCAGCGGTGCTCCCAGTAGCAGGCCCGCGCAGATCAGGCGCAAACCCTGGCCAAGCACCGTGCGTTGCACGCGCGCAGCGCTTGCGCCGAGTGCCATGCGCACGCCGAACTCCGTCACGCGCACGCGCACCGCATAGGCGAGCACGGCGTACAAGCCGACGGCGGCGAGCAGCAGCGCGGTCGCGCCGAGCAGGCCGAGCAACGCGTTGAGTCGTGTGCGGTCGCGCAAGGTGTCGGCAATGCGCGCGCTCAGTGGGACGATTGGCCCGATCGAATCCTTGGGCGCGATCCCTTCGCCGAGCACTTTCAGCGGGGCAATCAGCGCGTTCGGATCGACCGTCGTGCGCAGCACGAGGACCGCGTGCGGGGGCGTCGGGTCGGGCTGGTAGAACGCGACACGATCGGGTGCCTCGTCGAGTCTTTTCTGCTTGAGCGTCGGTACGACACCGACGACGGTTACTTCGTAATCGGGCGTGTCCGGACCAGTGCCTATCCCGAAGTGCTGGCCGAGCGGGTCGGTATCGCCGAAATGGCGCTTCACGAACAACTCGTCGACGATCGCAACCGGCGCGTGCGCACGGACTTCGTCCGCATTGAAATCGCGGCCGCGCAGGAGTGGCATGCCCAGCGCGGTGAAGTAGTCGGCGTTCACCTTGTTGGTCCAGCCGATCGGGCTCGTCCTGCCGCCCTGTTGTCCGGGCGGGGTGAAATGAGTGGTGTTGTAGCTGCCGCCGAATGGCACCATGCTGCCGAGTCCCGCCGCCACGGCGCCCGGCAGCAAGCGCGCACGTTCGGCGAGTTCGCCGAGGCGCGCGGCGCGCAGCTCAGGCGTCGCGTCGGCGGCAACGAAATCGTCCAGCATGGCGTAGAGCAGGTGATCGCGATGGAAGCCGATGTCCTCAGCGAGCAGATTCTGCGAACTGCGCAGCAGCACACCGATGCCGAACAGCAGGGCGACGGTCAGCGCGACTTGCGCAACGACGAGCGTCTTGCGCACCGCTTGCGCACCTGTTCCGGGCGTCTGACGCGAGCTTCCGCAACGGATCATGTCGTGCAGGTTCCCACGCTGCACCGAAAGTCGCGTCATTGTGAGCGCTGCGCACAGCAGCGCTGCGAGCGCGGCCACGAGCACGATCGTCGGCGCGTCGATGCCGATCGCTTGCGGCGATCCCTGCGGCAGCAGATCGAAATGTCGCAGCATCGCGAGACCGGCAGGCAGCAGTGCGCAGCCGAGCAATACGCCGGCGCTGCAGAGCATCGCTACCTCGATCAAGGCGTTGCGTGCATGGCGCCACGGCGCGGCGCCCAGTGCGGCATTGACCGCGATTTCGTGTCGCTGCCCGAGCGCCTGCGCGAGAAACAGGTTGGCGACATTCGCAGCGCTGACCAGCCACACCATCGACGCTGCCAGCAGCATCAGCAGCAGCGATTCGCGTCGGTCGCCGATCCAGCGCGAGCGCAGCGGCTCGACAAGCAGGCGGAAAGTGCCGCCGAAGGCGCCATCGAGTTCCGGAATCGCTTTTGCGATGCCTCTCAGTTCGCCCTGCGCGGCGTTGGGTTCGGTGTCAGGCCGCAGGCGCGCGAGCACCAACATACCGTCGAAGCTGGTCACGTTCGACCGCGCGCGCTCGTCCGCACTGAAGCCGAGAGGCAGCCATATTCGTGTCTGGTTCGACGGGAACACGAACCCTTTCGGTAGCACGCCGATGATGCGGTAGTCGTCGCCTTCCAGGCGCAAGCCCTGGCCGATCGCATCGTCGGCACCGGCATAGCGCTGCTGCCACTCGTCCCACGAGATGATCGCGTTGCGCGCCGCACCCTGTGCGACGTCTTCATCCGCGAACAGGCGGCCGCGCGCTGCTCGCGCGCCGAGCAGGCCGAACAGAGCCGGTTCGACGCTGGCAATCTGCATCGACGCGATGCGCTTGCCGGTTTCGTCCCGCTGGGTCAACTCGCTCGTGCGAAATGCGGCCACGCCATCCAGCGTGCGCGCGTTGCGCGCGATTTCGTCGCGCAGAGGCACCGACAGGCCGAGGTCGGACGGAATGTCGCGAATGCGCGACTCGATGGAGACGAGGCGCTCGGACTGGGGGTACGGCAGCGGCTTGTAGAGCAGTCCGTAGACGACACTGAACACGCAGGCGAACGTGCCGAAGGCGAGTCCCAGCAGCAGGATCGAGGTCGTGCTGAAAGTCGGGCTGCGCGCCAGACGGCGCAGCGCGTAGCGCAGATCGAAGAGGTTCATGCAGCCTCCGGGGCGGCACGTTTCAACGAAGCGGTCGCGGTCGATTTACTCATGGCGCAGCGCTTCGATCGGATCGGTCGCCGCTGCGCGCCGCGCAGGCAGCCAGCAGGCGGCGGAGGCGATCAGCAGCACGACAACCGCAGCGGCCAGCCAGCTCATCGCGTCGGTGAACACGACCCGGTACAGGCGATCACTCAACAATCGCGCCAATGGAATTCCGATGCACAGCCCGAGCAATCCACCGCTCGCGATCAGGATAACGCCCTGGCGCAGCACGAGATTGCGCACGCTCGACGGACTCGCGCCGATCGCCAGGCGCACGCCCAGTTCGGCGGTGCGGCGCCGAATCGAAAAACTCAGCACGGCGGCGAGGCCGATGCTGGCCAACAGCAGGGTCGCTGCGCCAAAGGTCACGATCGCTTCGAGCAGGGCACGTCGCGGCGCGAGGGTTTCGGCGATGCTGTCAGCCAGAGGCTTGTTGAACAGGATCACGGTGCCCGGCTGGACGCCAGGAATGCGTTGCCGCAGCGTCTCGGCAAGCTGGCGAACATCGCCGGAAGTATGCGTCAGCAGGAAGGCGACAGGTACCGGCACCGCGACAGGCTCGTAGACGACCGGCAAGGCCTCCGCTTCATCGAGCGCCTCATGCTTGATCGCATGCGCGACGCCGATGATCCGCGCCTTGCGGTAGACATCGCCGCGATCGGTAACCTCAACAAAGGAGTCCAGCGGATCGACTCCTTGCAGATAACGCTTCTGGTAGGCCGCATCGATGATGACCGGCGCGGCTTCGCCAAAATCCGTGCTCGCGAAATCACGCCCTGCCGACAGGCCGATGCCCAGCGTCGTGAAGTAACCGGGGCTGACGACCCGTGAGCGCACGCTCTGTGTTTCCGCCACGCCGGGCACGCGTATCGTCGACACGGCTTCGCTGTGGCTGAATGGCGGGGCATCGGCGAACGCGACGTGATCCACGCCGGGCAGCGCAGCGACCGCTTCGCGAATGCGTTCCATCAAGGCACGCACGCGCGGACGATCGGTATCCGGATTGAATACCGCATTGTCGACACTGACCCCGAGCGGATCGACCATCGTCATCAGCACGCCTTGCTCGGTAAAGCCGCGATCGGTCGAAATCAGGTTGATCGCGCTGCGCAACAGCAGGGCGCTGCCGCCGAGCAGGATCGTGGTCAGCATCACCTGTCCGACCAGCAACGCGGGGCGCAGCCGTCCCATGCCGGCGATCCCCGCGCGACTCGACAATCCCTGACCCCGTTGTGCAAGCCAGGCGACCAGCAGGACGGTCGCCACGATCAGGACGGTCGCGAGGCAGGCGCCGATGATCGCCGCCGGCCCGAACCCTGCGCTCTGTGGCAGGAATTCCGGCAACAAGCCACGCGCGCCAATCACCCGCAGGCCGAACGGCGTCAGGGCCAGGCCGAGCACCAGGCCGATCACCGCGGGCGGCAGGACATCGGCAGCGACATCCCGGGCGATGGCGCGCTCGCTGGCACCAAGCGCCCGCCGGATCGCCAACTCGCGTCGACGCATCAGCAGGTGATCGAGGTTGAGGTTGACCACATTGGCCACCGTGACGACCAGCAGGATCAGCGCCGCCAGCTGCAGCAAATCCAGCGCCCGCTCGTGGCCCGAGGAATAGCGCTCGCGCCACGGTCGCACGTCGGCCTGGATGCCCGCCGATACGGCGAGGTCGGCAAGCTGCGGGGCATTCGCGATCAAGGCCGCGAGCAGCTCGCGCGCCTGTTCGACCGATGTACCCGGTGCCGCCCTTGCCACGACTTCGAGATCGCCGAAGGACCGTCCATCGCTACCGGGAACATACGGACGCCAGGCATCGACCTGGGTATCGGGAAACGCGAAACCGGGCGGCATGACGCCAATCACGCGCAGCTTCATCTTGCCGAAATCGACAAGACGCCCGATCACGGCGGGATCGGCATTGAACCGCTCGCGCCAGGCTCGATCCGAAATCGCGATCACCTGATCCGCGCCGTCGACCGCATCGCCATCGACGATGCTGCGCCCGATCGCCGCTGCGACGCCTAGAACCTGCTCGAAGCGCGGCGTCACCTGGACCAGGCGCCAGCGCTGCCCGCTCGCATCGAGGCGCTCCTGCCCTGCCCCGGTGAATCCCGCGACGCCGGAAAAATGCGTGCGATCCGCTTCCAGTGCATCGCGGATTGCCGCGTTCAATCCGGCAATGAAACCGAACTTCCGCATGTCGCCACGCATTTCCAGCAAGGCGTCGTCATCGGCATACGGCAGCGCCTTCCAGCGCAAGGCATGGATCGCCGAGAACGTGCTCGCATTGATCGCGACCACACACGCCACGAGCACGATGACGACGAAGGCGAACATCGGTGCACGGGAAATACCACGCAACCACGCAGATGGTTTCATCGATGCAACCTGCATTCTGATGGACCGGGATGGATCGACTCACGCGGATCATTCATTGCGCAGCGCCACCATCGGATCGACGCGCAGTGCGCGGTGCAGCGGAAATGCCGCCGCGAGGGTGACCGCCAGCAGCAGGACGACGAGGGCAGCCAGGTAGGCAAGCGGGTCGACAACGGCACCCGGCATCAGGTTGTGCGCGAGCATGATCGAGAAGCCGGCGGCCAGCGGGATGCCGATCAGAAGACCGACGACGACCTGCCAGCCGGCGCTGTTGAGGATCAGCGAAAACACATTGCGATCGTCGGCGCCGAGCGCACGACGCAGGCCGATCTCGCCGGTGCGCCCGGCGACTTCGAAGGCAAGCACGGCATGGATTCCGCTGATCGCGAGCACGAGTGCGAAGACCGCGAAGATGCCGAACATCCGGGTCAGCATGGTCTGCGGCCAGAAGGTCTGCGCGCGCACGTCCTCCATGCTGCGCATCCAGAACACGGGCAGATCCGCATCGATCGCCGCCACTTCGCGACGCACGGCCCCGGACAGTGCCGGCGATTGCGTGTCGGCACGGATGGCGAAACCCAGCGAGATGACCGCGTCCTGCCGCAATGGGCGGAACACATTGCTCTCGCCATCGCGGAATGGCGAACCCATGAGATTGTCCGCGACGACGCCGACGACATCGAGCCATGGACTGGCCGGGTCTTCCGGATCGAGGCGCAGACGCTGGCCCAGCGCGCTCCGGCCAGGCCATGCGCTGGCGGCAAGGCTGGCGCTGACGATGGCTACCGGCGGGCTGTCGGCGCGATCGCGCGGATCGAACAATCGGCCTTCCAGCAACTTGATGCCGAACGCGGTGAAGAAGTCGTCGTTGATGCTCGCGGTCCATGCGCGCGGCCGCACGGAACCGGCTTGCTCCTCGTCACCGAAACGTTCGTAGCCGCTGCGTTCGTAACCCATCAGCGGAAGGTTGCTGGCCAGCGCGACGTTGCGGGCGCCCGGCAATTCGCGAAGGCGCGTGTGCAGTTGATCGAAAAAGTGACGACGTGCATCGGCATCGACGTAGGCTGTGCCGGTCAGTCCAACGCGACCGGTCAGCAGCCCTTCGCTGGCGATCCCGAGTGGATAGCGCTGTGCCCTCAGCGAGCTGTCAATCGCGAGCGCGGCGCTGGCCAGCAAGGCCGTGCACAAGGCGACCTCGAACGCGACCAGCATGCGACCACCGCGACGCCCGGGCCCGATGCTCGCGGGTCCGCCGTGACCGAGGCCATCGCGCGGATCGCTGCCAGCGACGCGCCGCGCGGGCAACCAGCCGGCGACCAGGGCGACGAGTCCGGCAATCCCCACACTGAACACGATGTCGGAAACCGTCACTTCGAAATCGACCCAGTACGGGAGATGTCCGGGGACCTTGGCAAGCGCGTCCATCATCAACCGCCCGCCGATCCGCGCGCCGAGGTATCCCGCCAGACTCGCGAGGATCGCGATGATGGCGGTCTCGCAGAACACCTGGCGCATCAATCGTCCACGGCTCGCGCCGAGCGCCGAGCGCACGGACAACTCGTGGCGCCGGCGACTGAAGCGGGCGAGCAGGAGGCTGGCCACGTTCGCGCAGGAAATCAGCAGGACCAGGATCACCGCGATCGACATGGCCGAGGTGCTGCGCAACAGGCGTGGCGGCACATAGAACCGATCCATGCGCGTGATGTTCGCCCGGCGGTATGCCGCTGCGTCGCCTGGCGTGGCATCGACGTTCCTTTCGTTGAACGCCGCGAGCAGGCCGCTCAGGTCGGCATCGGCCTGATCCATCGAAACCGATTCGCCAAGCACGCCGAAACCCTCGACCGCCTCGGCCCCGGGCCGATCCGCAACGACCCGATCAAGGATCAAGGGCATCCACAGCGATTGCTCGCGCGGGAAGGCAAACTTCGGCGGCATCACTCCGACGATCTCGACGTCGCGCCCGTTGATGCGCACATGCCGGCCGAGGATATCGTTGGTCGCATTGAAGCGCAGTTCCCAGAGCCGGTGTCCGATCAAGGCAACCGCGGGTGCACCGGGCCTTCCGTCGGCGGCAACGAAATCGCGACCGATCACTGGTGCGACCCCGAGCGTGGCCAGTGCATCGCCACTGATCCACGCGCCGGCAAGACGTTCGGGCGGCCCTTCCTGCCCGGCGAGATTCATCGTGCCGATCGAGTACGCGGACAAGGTCTCGAAGCTGCGTTGGTGCGCGCGCAGTTCGAGGTATTCGCGCAACGCGAGCTCCGACACGTCGCGATCGCCTCGCATGTCGATTCGATCGACATGGACGAGGCGATCGGCATGTTCGAACGGCAGCGGCTGCAGGGCCAGCGTATTCATTGCGCTGAACATGAACATCGAAAGGCCGATGCCCGCTGCCAGCATCAGCACGGCCACTGCCGTGAAGACGGGTGTCCGGATCAATGCACGCAGGGCGAAGCGAAGATCGACGAGCACGGCATACTCCTCATTCGTGGCGCAGGGAAACCATCGGATCGACACGCAGCGCGCGGCGGGCGGGGATGAGGGTAGCCAGCACCGCGGCGGCAACCAGTACGCCGAGCGCAACCAGCACCGCCAGCGGATCGGCTGACGCGATGATTCGCAGCGACGGGCTATCCAGCAGCGATGCGCTCAGCAGGCGCACGAACGCGATTCCCGCAGCGACACCAAGCACGAGACCCATGCCGAGTTGCAGCAGACTGCGGCCGAAGACGTCGCGCAGCACCTGTCGGCCCTGCGCACCGAGTGCGCGGCGCACACCGATCTCGCGCGTGCGCCGGTCGACGCCGAAGGCCATCACGCCGTACAGGCCCGCGGTTGCAAGACCCAGCGCGACGATGCCGAAAACGCCGAAGCTTTTCGCGAACGAACGCTCACCGACCGTCATGCTGGCAATCACCGCCGGGTAGTCGCGCACCCAGTACAGCGGCGTATCGGCATCGACTTCGCGCATGATCGCGTTCAGGCGCGGGGCGAAAGCGAGCGCCGCGCCGCGCGTGCGTACCGCGACACTGGCGATGCGGAACACGTTCTGGCTCAGCGGCATCAGCAACGCAGGCTGTCCGGCAATACCCGTGGTATCGAGCGTGAGCGCGCCGATCACACCCACCACCGTTACCGTTGCGCCATCGGGATCGCGCGGATCGAGCCGGAAACGGCGTCCCAGCACCGGCTCTGCGCCCCCGAAACGCGTGGCGAAATTGCGGTCGACCACGGCCACGCGTTCACTGTCCGCGCGATCGCGGCTGTCAAAAAAGCGCCCCTGTTCCAGCCTGGCGCCATAGGCACCGGGAAAGTGCGCATCGGTCGCAGCAGCGAAAACGTTGGGCAATTCGCCGTCACCGGGCACCACGCCGCTCGGCAACAGGTCGTAGGCCCGGTTGAAGTAGGTGCCCGGCAACACGCTGCCAACGCTTGCATCGACGACATCGGAATCGGCGCGCAGGCGATCGGCGAGGCGTTCGTACAAGCGCAACTGATCGGCGGCGGTCGGATAGGTATTGGTGAACAGCGCGACGCGGGCGGACAGCAGATGACCGGTGTTTATGCCGAGGTCGGCGTGATCGAGCGTGCGAAAACTGCGCACCAGCGTGCCGACGCAAACCAGCAGCGCGCACGACAGTGCCACTTCGCCGATCACCAGCACCCGACTCATTCGCGCGAACGCACCATCGCCGCTACCGGATGCGCCCTCGCCCAACCGGCTTGCCACGGCCATGTCACCGGCACGCAGGGCGGGCAGGATCCCGGCAATGATCGCGGTGAACAGCGCAGCGCCGAACACAAACAGCACCAGCGTCGTGTCGATGTCGAAGCGCAACCACTGCGGAAAATATTCGGATTGCCGCATCATCGCGATCTGCCAGCGCACGCCGACATGCGCCAGCAGCAGGGCAACTGCCAGGGCGATCAGGCTCAGCAGCAGGCTTTCAGCAAGTACTCGGGCAATCAGGTGCTGGCGGCTGGCACCGAACGCGACGCGCAAGGCCAGTTCCCGGCTGCGCCCCAGCGTGCGCGTCAGCAGCAGATTCGCCGCATTCGCACACGCGATCAGCAATACCATCGACACCGCCGCGAACAGGACCGGCAGCATGTTGCGGGTAGGCCGATCCGCACTCATTTCGGCGAGCGGTTCAATCTGCGGTTGCTGGTTGCGGAATCGTGCGGGGTCCGCATGCGCGGCGTCGGCGAACCAGGTTTCCAGAGCGGCAATGACGGCGGCATCGCCGACTCCCGCATGCCGGCGCAGAACGACCCAGTAGGAACGACCATCCGCCTTGTCGCCTTCACGCAGGGTCGTCGGCAGCCAGACCACTTCGCGGCGCGGATAGCTGAAGTTTTCCGGCATCACGCCGATCACCGTCGCCGGACGCGAATTGACACGGATCTGCCGACCGACAATGGATGGATCACCGTGATAGCGGTCCTGCCACAGCGTGTATGACAGCATCGCGACGGGCGGCGCGCCGGAGCGCTCGTCTCCCACCGAAAAATCACGACCGAGTATCGGCGCGACACCGAGCACGCGAAACAGGTTGGTGCTGGCGTACGCGCCGTTGTAGTGCTGCGCTGCATCGAGATCGCTCAGGTTGACCGCCAGGCGGGCAATACCGGCGGCATCGGCCGTCGCCGCAAGATGACGCTGGATGCCGAGCAGATCCTGGCTGTTCACCGGAGCCACATTGCCGAGACCGCTGTCGGCATCGCGGAATCCGGCCTGCAGCAATTCATCCGGATGCGCAAATGGCAACGGTCGCAACACGAAACAATTCAGCAGCGTCCGCATGAAGATCACGCAGGCGAGCCCGGCACCGAGCACGCCGACGACCAGCGCCGAGAATGCCGGCCGGTTCGCGATACTGCGCACGGCATTGCGGAGTTCATGCAGGAATACGTTACTCATGGCGCAACGCCACGAGCGGATCGACGCGCAGGGCGCGGCGGGCCGGAACGAGGATCGCGATCAGCGCCGCGAGGATGAGGACGCCGACGACCAGGCCATACACGGCGGGATTGCCGGCGTCGAAACCATTCAGGCTGCTGACCAGGGCGCGCGCGAATGGCCAGGCCATGAGCAGTCCCAGCACGAGGCCGAGGCCGATCTGCCATGCACCGCGCGCGAGCAGGCTGCGCAATACGTTCGCGGCGGGTGCGCCGAGCGCGCGACGCACGCCGATCTCGCGTGTGCGCTGGCGCACGTTGAAGGCGATCACGCCATACACGCCTGCTCCGGCGAGAAACAGCGAGATGCCGCCGAAGACGAGGAACAGCCGGGCCAGTACGTACTCGCCGAACGTGGCTTCGCGGATGACCTGATCGTAGGTGCGTACCCAGTACGCCGGCGTGTCCGGCTCGACTTCGCCCAGTATTTCGTTGAAGCGCGGCACGAATGCGAGCGGGTTGCCCTGCGTGCGGATGGCGATGCTGACGTAGCGCTCGGGCTCCTGCCGCAGGGGTCGCAACAAGGCGGGTCGCACTGGATCGTCAAGGTCATCGAGCTGGATCCTGCGGATCACGCCGACGACCGTGACCAGCGCGCCGTCGGGATTGTCCGGGTCCATGCGGAAGCGGCGACCGAGCACCGAGGCGCCTCCGCCGAGCTTTTCCGCGAACGTGTGATCGACGATCGCGACGGCCGGCGCATCGGCGCGATCGGAGGCGTTGAAAAAGCGCCCTTCCTCGAGGCCGAGCTCGTAGGTCGAGGCAAAGCGGTCATCGATGCGTCCGGAATAGACGACGGTTTGCGCATCGTCCGGACCCGCGCCATCGCGGAGCACGCGCCTGCTTTCGGAGAGCAATCCCGGCAAGGTCGTGCCGATGCCGGCATCGATCACTCCCGGCTCCTCGCGCAACGCATCCTCCAGCCGCTCGAACACGGCAAGCTGCGCATCATCGGCAGGAAATTTGGCTTCGGACAGGCCAATCCGGGCGGTCAGCAGGTTTTCCGTGCGGATGCCGAAGTCGCTGGTCTCGAACTGATCCATTCCACGCACCATCACGCCGGCCGCGACCAGCAACACGCAGGAGATCGCGACCTCGCCGATGACCAGTCCGCGGCTGATCCGCGCGAACGCGCCGCCGGCCACCGCGCGGCTGTCGTCGCGCAATGTCGCGTTGACCTGGCTGCCGGCACGCAGCGCCGGCAGGATTCCCGTGATCAGTCCGGTCAGCAATGCCGCAACGACGGTCAAGCCGACCAGTTGCGCATCCACATCGAAATGCATCCAGTGCGGGGGACCTTCCTCGCTGTTGCGAAATGTCTGGTCAACCCAGCTCACCGCCGCCCAGCCGATCGGCAACGCGATCGCCGCGGCGACCCCGGCCAGCACGAGGCTCTGGCACAGAAGATGGATCGCAAGCCGCGATCGGCTCGCACCGAGGGCGGCGCGCACCGCGAGTTCCTGGCGCCGTGCGAGGGTGCGGCTCAGCATGAGGTTGGCAGCATTCGCGCAGGCAACGAGGAGGACCAGCACCACGGCGGCAAGCATCACGTTGAAGATCGCTCGCGTATTGCGATCGACGATCAGGTAGCTCAATGGCTCGACGCCGACACTGCGCGTTTCGAAATAGCGCGGCGATTCGGCTCTTGCATCCGCATACCAGTTGTCGAGGGTCGCGCGCAGCGCGGTCGCGCTCGCTTCGGCACGGAGCCGGGCGACCACCACCCAGTCACCGCCGTCGTCACGCGTCGCGCCTTCGTCGAGTGGCGCCGGCGTCCAGAGCATCTCCTTTTGCGGATAGCTGAAATCCGCCGGCATCACGCCGATCACGCTCGCACTGCCCGCATTGATGCGCAGGACGCGACCGATGATCGCGGGGTCCGCGTTGTAGCGCTGCCGCCATACCGTGTCGGAGAGGATCACCGTCGCCGGCGCACCGGGCAATCCATCGGCGGCGGTGAACGTGCGCCCGAGCTGCGCGGGGACGCCAATGACGCGCAGCAGGTTGCTCGTGATCGATGCGCCGGCATAGCGTTCGGCACGCCCTTCGTCGCTGAGGTTGACGGTCTGCCGCTGAAACGCCGCGACATCAGCGACTTCGGCAAGCCGGCTTTGCCAGTGGACCAGGTCGTGTCCGCTGATCGTGCCGATCCGGTCCGGCCGCTCGCTCTGGGTGAGGCCGAGATGCAGCAGTTGCTCCGGCGCGTTGAATGGAAGTGGCCGGATCACGAGTCCGTACACGAGGACCATCATGAACAGCACGCAGGCCAGTCCAGCGGCGAGCACGGCAACGATCA
Organism: Pseudomonadota bacterium; assembly: GCA_029561145.1. Taxonomy (GTDB): domain Bacteria; phylum Pseudomonadota; class Gammaproteobacteria; order Xanthomonadales; family Rhodanobacteraceae; genus Dokdonella. The sequence continues at coordinate 12,603 of JAKQJM010000050.1, read as the reverse complement.
GGATCGAGAATCCGGGCCGTGCGAGCAATCCGCGGCTTGCATCACGCATTTCGTGGAGCAGCGCATTCATCGATCGAGGCCTCCTTCGAGATGTTGTCCTGGGATGTAGACCCGCTGGCTGTCATCGCGATATGGCAATGCGCGGACGAGGATTCCATCGACCAGATGGAACACGAGCACGTTGGCGCCGATGCCGACGGCGAGAATCAACACAACCGCCCCGAGTGGCGCGGCCGCGAGGCGAGGATACGGAAGCTGAAACGCAAGTCCTGAAGCATGGTGTCCGGCATGGCGATCGGCCTGATCAAGATGGGAAGACAGCGTCGAACTTCTAGGCGTTGCGCGCAGGACGCACGAGGCGCTGGTCTTCCTCATGGCGCAGCCGATGCATGGTTTCCTCATCGACGACGCGGCCATCAAACATGAAGATCTTGCGGTCGGCGAAATCGGCATAACGCGGATCGTGCGTGACCATGCAGATCGTGGAGCCGGCCTTGTGCAGTTCATCGAGCAGGGCCATGACCGCTTCGCCATTCTTCGAGTCGAGGTTGCCGGTCGGCTCATCGGCCAGCAGGATCGATGGCGATCCGACCAGGGCGCGCGCCACGGCAACACGTTGCTGCTGGCCGCCGGACAGTTGCGCCGGATAGTGCTTGACGCGATGCGCCATGCCGACCCGTTCAAGTGCCGACACCGCGCGCTCGCGGCGTTCGGCCTTCGACACGCCATCACGATAGGTCAGTGGCAGTTCGACGTTCTCGAACACGCTGAGATCACCGATCAGGTTGAAGGCCTGGAACACGAAGCCGATTTCCTGGTTGCGGATCGCCGCCCGTTCGCTGGCGCCGATATCGGCGACCTCGCGACCGTTCAGGGTGTAGCGGCCTTCGGTTGGCGAATCGAGCAGTCCGAGGATCGCCAGCAGGGTCGACTTGCCGCAACCGGACGGACCCGTGATCGACACGTACTCGCCCTTGGCAATATCGATGTGCACGCCAGCCAGGGCGTGCGTCTCGACTTCATCGGTCAGGAAGACCTTCTGGATATTGTCGAGATGGATCAGCGAGGTATTGCCTGAGCTCATGATCTGCTGTCCTGTTGGAGGTGATGCTTGCGGATTGGCGATGGCATTGATGGAGAGTCCTGATGCACCTCGGCCGTTCGTCCTGAGCCTGATCGGAAATCAATCAAACGTGTCATCCGGCACATCGCCAGGGACGACGGTGGCGAAGTCAATTCAAGCGGATTCGATCGTTCTGGTCCCAGGCACTGGTGTCGGAAAGGATGACGCGATCGCCCGCGACAAGACCCGCGCGTATCTCGATCAGGTTGACCGAACTGCGGCCGAGCTGCACCGGTACGCGCGCCGCCACCTCGTCGGCATCGACCTTGAACAGCCGCACTTCCGAATCCGGCTGCCCGAATGCGGGGCGCCCGACGTAGAGCACGTCGGCCAGGCGCTCGATCTCGATCGTGCCGTCGACGGAAAGGTCGGGGCGCGCGCCAACCGGCAATTCCCCCTCGAGTTCGACGTCGACCTGCACGGTGCCGTTCTGTACGGCGGGGTCCACACGCAGCACCTTGCCGCCGACGATGCCGTTGCGCGTGTCGATGCGCGCAGGCTGGCCGATGACGATGTCCTTTGCCTGGGTCTCCGCGATGCGCAACTCGGCCATGAGGTCACCCGGACGGGCGACGCGGGCGAGATTGCTGCCCGCCGCGACCTGCTGTCCTTCCTCGACCGGCACCCGTTGCAGCACGCCTGCAATGCCCGCCCGCACCTTGAGCCCGTCGGCCTGGCGCTGGCGCAGATCGCGCGTGTTCGCCAATTGATCAAGGCGGGCCTGCTCGGCGCTCAATTGCGCGTTGATGTTGCGCTCGAACTCGGCGACACGCTGCTGTTCGATGTCGACGCGGTACTTGAGCTGTTCGAGCACAACCAGACTCTTCTTGTACTGTACCGCCGGGATGATGCCTTTCTCGGCGACACTTTTTTCCGATTCGGCCTGCATGCGCGCGGTTTCATAGTCGGTCTTCGCCTGCGCCTGCGCGGCCTGCTGGTCGAGCAGGCGCGACTTGAGTTCGGTGCGCTTCGCGGCCAGGTCCGATTGCGCCGCCGTCAATGCCGCGGTCGCGGCCAGCAGTTGATCGTCGACTTCCGGGTTGCTCAGTTCAAGGATGACCGTGTCGGCTTCGACTGCCGCTCCGGGCTTGACCAGGACGCGTTCGACACGCGCCGCGGTTTCCGCCGCGATCCAGCGGATCTCCTTCGGTACCAGGGTGCCCGGCCCGCGCACCTCGCGCAGCAGTTCGCCCCGTTTGACGGTATCGACAAGAACGCTGCTGCGCTCCACCGAAGGCATGGCCGGACCCAGCGCCATGATGCCGATCGCGGTCGCGATGACGAGGATTCCGAGGGCGGCTCCGATCAGGAGCTGGCGGCGGCGCTTGCGTAGTTTCAGTTCGGGGCGTGCGATGTCCATGGAGGTTGTTCAGCACAACTTGTGCCAATCGCATCGTCAACACCAATCGCATGATTTCATTGATTATTTTCAGAAGTCCGCAGACGGCTGCGACGCTCGGGCGTCCGGAATCGAACAGTGGTTTTCGAAAGCGTTCATGTCCGACCGCCGGGCGAACCGATGACGACACGATTGCGGTCCTGCGCGGATCCGGAGCTCGCCGCGTCCTGCTGCCTGTCCGGGAAACGGGCAAGGCATGCCTTGCAGTGCGCAATGACAAAAAGTCCACATGAAGTGTTCAGCTTCCCGCAGACGGCCGCGTTCACCGCCGAACTTGTCTGCTTATGTCAAAAGTATCCGCGCGCGCCGTTCAGTTATCGGCCCATTTGCTGTCGTTCGAGGCTGAATCTCGATTCAAAAGCAGGCATTAGTGTGACGCAGCTCGCAAATAGACCGGTAAAGGCGCGCCAGGAACAGCGAGACATCCATTTTTGGCATGAGGCTTGCTGTAACCGCTCAGACTTTTACCATTCCATACATGGAGATCAAAAATGGGCCAGCTCCTCCAGATCGGGTTTGCAAAAACGGAACCTCTGGCGCCTGCGATCATCTGGGATATGCGTTACAACGGCCTGCTCCAGGTTGCGATCCTCGATGACGTTCCCGTGGCAGGCGTATCAGGCCCGTGGCCGGACGGAAATTTTGCATTGACCTGGTGGACCTCGCTCGATACCGATGCGATGCCGGCACTTGAATTCCATACCTCGATGGCTGCGGCACGCAAGCGCGTCGAGGAAGCAAGCTGCTACCGCGCGAAGGCGGCATAAGGCCAAGAAACGCAATCTGTCGAGCGGATATCCCCCGATGTAAACGCCGACAAGCTAGACCCCTGTATTCTGAATGCCGTGTCGCATCGAACCCAAGCCCGCCTCGACGCCGTCGAAGCGGGCTTTTTGTTTTTCAGATGCGCCCCATCAGCAGCAGCACGACGATGATGACGACGACGAGACCCAATCCGCCGCTTGGACCGTAGCCCCAATTTCGGCTGTAGCCCCAGGTCGGCAGTGCACCCAGCAGGAGAAGGATGAAGAGGATCAGCAGAATGGTCGAAAGCGTCATGACGAATCTCCTTGGAAAGCCCGCAACGGGCGACTGGAATTTCTTTGCAACTCCGGACGCAAGGTCCCTCATCCGCTTCGGCCCGACACGTTCAATCCTGCGCGCGGACCGGAATCACCAGAGCACCCTGCTACCGAGGCCACAGGATGGCCTTCAGGTGCGTGAATGCGGGCTGTCGTTTCTTGTCGGCGCCACATCCCATACAGGAAACTGTCATGGGGAAAGGCCTCGACCAGCGGGGAAACGCGCGCCCTAAGTACAAGACAACCTGTCGGTTCCTTGAACGTCGAATTCGTTCACGCTCCAGTTCATGCTCGAGTCTGTTGTCACGTGTGAAATTTCACCGGCGATGTTGTGTCCTCCCTGGGCGACATCGCCTGTCTGTCCTGCCTCAAGGAGAATGACGATGAAATTTCCGCGCGCCTCAAGTCCTTTGTTTGCCGTTGTCCTCGCGATCGCCGCGGTCGCCGCTTATGCGGAGCCCCCCGATCCCGTCGCCGCCAGGGTTTCCGCGCCCGAATGGACCAAGGCCGACAGCAATCGCGACGGCTTCCTGACCAAGGACGAGCTCATTTCCTATCCGACCATCGGCCAGGATTTCGCCAGGATCGACAGCGATGGCGACGGCAGGCTTTCGCAGGCCGAGTACACGTCCTGGATGGATCTGGACCACGAGGATCGCTAAGTGAATCGTCGGCAGCGTCCTGCCGAAGCCGCCGCACAGTCACTCCACGGGACTGTCGGCGGTTTTTTTGCTGTCTGGAACGCGACGCCGGCCGACGATTCATCCGGCGGCACTCCTCATCGCACTGACGCGGAGAGAATGTCGCCAGGTCGAGGGGCGCCTGCACGGTTCGACATCACAACCGAGGTCTCTCCAGACACGCTCGACGGCTCATTGAGAGGACAGGCTGGTCCTCAAGCCGCGGCGAGCCGCGCTATGGCCGCCGGAATCGCCTCGGCTCCATCGACCTGCACCATGCGTGGATTGCCGATCGCGAATTCCGGGTTGGTCTCGAGCGACCAGGTCGAGTGGTAAGGCATGTAGACGCCCCATCCTCCGAGCTCGATGACCGGAGCGATATCCGATCGCAGCGAGTTTCCGACCATGACGAACGACGAAGCCTCGACGCCGCACTCGGCGAGCACGCGCGCATACGCCGCCGGATCCTTCTCCGACACGATCTCGATGCGATGGAACAGGTCGCCAAGATCCGAACGCGCGACCTTGGCCTGCTGGTGGATGAGATCGCCCTTCGTGATCAGCACGATCCGATAGTCCACCGCGACCGCTTCGACCGCTTCACGTATGCCGGGCAGCAGATTGACCGGATGCGCGAGCACTTCCTTGCCGATGCCGACCAGACGATGGAGATGCTGCGAACTGATCAGGCCAGCGGTGATGTCGAAGGCCGCTTCGATCATCGACAGGGTCATGCCCTTGGCGCCGTAACCGAAGACATGGATATTTCTCGTCTCGACAGCGAGCAGTCGCTCGTGCACGCGGGCGTCAGCGAGATCGACATAGGTGCCGACGATGCGCTCGAACTCGGCCTGCGCCGCATCGTAGAAGTCCTGGCTTTGCCAGAGTGTGTCGTCGCCATCGAAACCGATCAGTTCGATCATTCGCAGTCATGTCCTCGGCGCGCACGGTCATCGCGGCAACGGAAACGCAATTCTAGGGCAAGTCCGCGCGAGTTCGCTTCAGCCCGCTTCCAGCCCTTCGGCGCGCACACGCACCGGTAACGAAGACGACAGCATCGACACCGACACCACCCGGTTGCGACCTCGTTGCTTGGCTGCGTACATCGCGGCATCGACCGCGCCGTACAGGCCATCGTCGTCACGATGATCCACGATGCTGAATCGGCCGACTCCGACGCTCACCGTGACCGGTATCGAGATTCCGGCGCAAACGACGGGTTCAGCTTGCAGCGCCTCGCGGAACGCCTCCACACGAATCATCGCCTCCACTTCGTCGGCATCCCGCAGGATCAAGCCGAACTCCTCGCCACCGGTGCGCGCGACCATGACGTCGTCTCCGTTGAACGCGTTTTCGAGGCGCCTTGCCAGTTGCCGCAGGACCTCGTCGCCGATGACATGGCCGTGGCGATCGTTGATCGCCTTGAAGTGGTCGATGTCGAGCAGGGCAAGCGCCACGCCGGCGCCGGAAAGCCATTGCGCCTCCCGCACTTGCGCATTGAGCGTTTCGGAAAACGTGCGGCGGTTGCACAGGCCGGTCAGCGAATCGGTGCGGCTCAGATGTTCATAGCGATCGCGCTGGTCGCGCAGTGCCGCATCGAGGTCGAGTCGGCGGCGGTAATCCGCATGCGAGCGGATCGTCGCCGCGACAAGATATCCCGCGTAGAGAGTGGTTGCCATCGCCAGCACGTGCAACGCCGGATCCACCCACAACGCCACAGCCGAAGGCACGACGAGGATCGCGATTCCAAGCACCGACAGGCGCAGCAGCGTCGTGTAGAGATGAGCGAGAACGGTCGAAAACGCGATCGTGCCGAACAGCGAAGCGGCCTTGATCAGGGTTGGCACATCGCCCGATGAGAGCGTCCAGAATTGCATCATCGACCACATCACCGCACTCGAAAGGGCGATCGCGATGTAACGGTTGATCCAGCGGCGCTGTGCGTCGGCAGCGTGTGACGGCGGGCGCGCGAGTTTGCGCAGGATCGCGGCGCACATGAAACCGGCCGATGCCAATACCGCGACCAGCGGATTGCGCGCATGCATGCCGGTGAAATAGACCAGCGGAATCCAGGCGACCAGATAGAGGAAGCCGCCCACGGAGGAACGCGCATAGGTATCGAATACGCGCGTCTTCAGGCGCCGTTCGAGGCGTCGTTGGACTTCGTCAATGGCATCGGCCGTCATGCTCGTCTCCCCCCGGACACGGCAATCACTTCAGCCGGCGATGATCCCATATCGGCACCGTCTGACAGGCCCTCCGCTCCGTTTTCCTTTTCGATTCGTAGACTTGCGTCACATTTGCCGGGCCAGCAGGGAGCTCTGCCCGGCAAAGACAGCGGAGTGCGACGAGGCTCAGGGCGAACGGTGTTTACGGCCCAATCAACAAGTACGCTGAAGTCGCCGATCACCAACGACCCGATCCGGTCCGAACAAGGACCCGGTGCCTGCCCGCAGTTTCCGAACCGGAACCGCGGTGCAGCGATATGCTGGACGCAATGGCCGCGCGAACGGGAACCTCGCGCCCCTTGCTGCATCGGATAGGTCAAGGAGAAGCGCCATGCTCGGGAATCGCAATTCGCGCGCCGTCGACTACACGGCACTGGAAGACAATGCCTTGGCCGCCAGGCTGCAGGACGGTGACCAGGAAGCGTTCCGCCACATCATGAAACGCTGCAACCAGCGGCTGTTCCGGGTGGCGCGCGGCATCACGAACAACGACCAGGAAGCCGAGGACGTGGTCCAGGAGGCCTACGTGGACGCTTACGAGAAAATCGCGACGTTTCGCGGCGAAGCGTCGTTGCTGACCTGGCTGACCCGGATCGTGCTCAACGAAGCGTATGGCCGCCTGCGCCAGCGTCACGCCAGTGTCGATGTCCAGCAGATCGAAGTCGAACAACTCGATCCCGGCAACGTCATCGCGTTTCCCGTCGGCGTCATGGCCGAACCGACCGTTGCGTTCGCACGCGAGCAGATCCGCCACCTGCTCGAACGTGCCGTCGATACCCTGCCCGACGCGTTCCGCGTGGTTTTCATGCTGCGCGAAATCGAGGAATGCAGCGTCGAGGAAACCGCGAGCGCACTCGGTATCCGCCCGGAGACGGTCAAGACCCGGCTGCATCGGGCTCGCCGCTTGCTGCGCGCATCCCTCGAGGACACGCTCGCGACAACGCTCGGTGATGCTTTCCCTTTCCTCGGATCACGCTGCGATCGCATGACCGATGCAGTCATGTTGCGTATTGGACGCCTGTTATAGCGCGACAAGGTCTGCCGTAGTTCCAGCCAGCAAGTTCATCACAGTGGAGTCCACCATGTTGAGATATGCCTTGATTGTCTTTGCCATTGCCGCGGTCGGCGGTCTGACGCTTGCCGCCAGCGTGTTGCGCGGTCGACTCGCACCCTGGGCGCTGTCGGTGGCGCACGCGGCGCTGGGTGCAACCGGCCTCGTGTTGTTGCTGGTCATCGTGACGCAAGCTGCGAGTGCAGCACGGATCACGGCGGCATTGGGATTGTTCGTGGTCGCCGCGCTGGGCGGTTTCTATCTGGCCTCGCTGCATTGGCGCGGGATAGTCGCACCCAGGGCCGTCGTATTCGTGCACGGCGGCGTGGCCGTGGCCGGCTTCCTCACCCTGCTGAGTGCGGCGCTGGCGCTATGAGCCATCCGTTGCATCCGGCACTCGTCCACTTTCCGATCGCGACCTGGTCGCTGGCCACGCTGGCCGACCTGGCCGGCCTGGCCTGGGGTGAGCCGGCCTGGCGATGGTCAGGCGTCCTGATGGCGGTCGGTACATTGACCGCCCTCGTGGCGATGGCCGCCGGATTCATCGACTTTCTCAAACTGGCAGCCGATCATCCGGCTGCAACGGACGCCCAGCGCCACCTGCGCTGGGAAACCGTTGCCTGGTGCTGCTATGCGGCCAGCCTGCTGCTTCGCCTCGATGGAAGTACGCTCGCTGCGCCAGACCTGATCGGGATCGGCCTGGGTGCCGCTGGATTTGCATCGCTGTGTGTCGCCGGCTGGCTGGGCGGCAAGCTGGTCTATGCGCATGGCGTGGGTGTGGATCGCTGACGGATACCGATCGACCCGCTCCGCGTCCACGCACGTTCAGCACTTCAGCACGACGTCGCCGTTCAACTCACCGACTGCGGATTCAGGCCCTGGATCAACGGTTGCTCCAGCGCGTCATCAGGTTTCCGGCTTGCCGAGCAACGCCTCGCGCGCATCGCGTCGCACCGCATCATCCGGGTCGCCATCGGCAATGGCCTGCAGGGTTGCGCGTGCGCACGGGTGGTCGCCGCGCGCGCCCCAGAGGCATACATGCACCAGTGCGTAGCGCGCCCACAGATCGGTTTGTGCGGCGATGTGCCCGGCAATGCCTGGCGCGGCCGGAGCGCCCCACAGCTTGAGCTTTTCCAGCGATTCCGCAGACTCCTTGCGCACCTCGGCGTCTGCATCATCGGCAACGGATTTCGCCAGCGCGGGCGCAATGCGCGTTTCCACCTCGTTGCGCCACATGCCGGATTTCCGCATGTCGTCGAGATCGCCGGGCACGTCGGCGACGCGGCCAAGTGTCGACGCGGCAGTCCTGCGCAGGTCGGGCTCATGTTCCGGCCCGAGATGACCGATGATCACGTCCAGCACCGGCTGCGCTTTCGCGCCGTAGGCACCCAGCGCCGAAACGACGAACCCGCGAGCATCGTCGGGAGCGGTGTCGAGCAAAGCCGCGATTCGCACCGGGTCGCCGACTTCGGTCGGAATGGAGTACAGCACGCGCGAGATCTGGTAACGCACCGGCGGTGATTCCCGCGGCCATGCCTCCACCAGCGCGTCGAAACCGGCCTGCCCTTGCTCCTTCGCGAGGACGCCAAGCTGACCGAACAGGTCATCACGCAACGCGCCGACGGTGAAGGTGTTGTCGATGCCACCTTCGGCAATCAGGTTGGCGACACCGAAACAGGCATCGAGATACTGCGTCAGGCTGAGTGCGGAATCGGGGTAGAGCGCGCGGGCCGCGTAGAACACATGGAAGGGGTCGCTCCCTTGTTGCGCCAGGGTGATGCGGGAATCACGAAGCTCCTGATCGGGAACGCCGAGTCCATCCAGTGCGCCAATGGCGTTATAGACCGTATCCTCGTCGCTGTCGGTCAATGCGCCACGCAATGCCGCTTCGGCAGGTCGGGCGGCATCCTTCATGTCCCACAGCACGCGCGCCGCAGCGGCGCGCAACCCGGGCTCCGGTTGGCTCGCCAGCCATTGCACGGCCCGCTCCCGCGCCAACGCCGGATCGACGCTACCCAGTTCCCTGAGTGCCTCGATGCGTTCCGTGCTGTCGCCGCTATCGAGCCGCTTGAGCAACTTTCCACTGTCGGCGGCACCGGCAGTGGCCAGTACGACGAGCAACGGCAGGACGGAATACCTGCGTTTCATGTCAACCTCCATCGCGAACGGAAAGCCGATTGCGGAAGGGTAGTACGAATGTCCGCTCGTGCAACTGGTATGCGTGCCCGGCGGACCGCGCAAGCCCGATCAGCCGGCAGGCCATCCGGCATCCCGGGTGCCAGGTGCCGGGTTGTTGCGCCTCCTCGCGACCGCTGCGCCCTTCCCTGCCGCGGCATCGATTTCTCCGCGCAGCCGAGGGCTTTCAAACGGTTCATCGACAGCGGCCGGATTTAGCGGGAACATGCGCGCAGCATGCTCGGCGGCTTCGATCCGCTGCCTTGTTGCCGTCGGGCCAGGTGCTGGTGGCAGGAGGATCTCCGGGGCAAACCGTCAACGCGGCGCTCGCCAGCGCCGAGGTGTACACGGCCGATCGCCTCTTCGCCAATGGGTTCGACGGCACGTAAATGCCCTATCCGTAGATTCGCAATCGGGCGAATGGGCTTGGCCGCGGCACGATCCGGCGAGCAGCCCGGAGTCCTGGCATCGTCCGGCCTGTAGGAATTTTCCTACATCGCGACGCGGTGATTTCCGGTTGCCTCGCGTCTCAATTGGGCGGAAAGTCCATCGTGCACAAGTGCCTGCGTTGACCGCCCCGTGTCGGCGCTCGATGCGACTTGTGCAGGCGCGGGACAGGGGTACCCTGCCTGGCCCGCATTCCGAGTTGATCCATCCAGCGTTCGCAAGGAGGATCCATGTTCAATTCCATCGTTTTCCCACGCCACCTGATCGCGCGCGCCGCATGCTGCGCGACACTCGCCTTCGGCATCCCTGGCCTGCTCGCGGGTTGTGTTTCCACGCCAGTCGGAACGAGTACCGATGGCGATTCGCAGGCGACTTCGATCAGCGCCGCCGAGCGGGCGACGCGCAGCGAGCGCATCCGCGCGTACTTCGCCGAGAAGACCAAGCGGTCCGACGTGGTCGCGACAACGCGCACTCCGTCCGGTCAGACCCTCGACTGGATCCGTCCCGAATCGCAGGTCGAAGGCGGACGACTCGCAGAACCCCCGGTGCAGGAACATGCGCGCCTGACGGCACCCGAAGGCCCGGTCAATCCGTTCCTGGCCAGCACGATCGAACTCAGGCAAGTCGATCGCAGCGCGCAGACCGAAGTGCAGCTCGATGAGCGCCTGCGCGGTCCGGCCGGCACGGTGCCGATCGTGCGCTTCGATGTCGAGCGCTACCTGCGCGAGGTCGACATCCCGCCATTCAACCCCGCCGATGTACTGACCAAGGTACCGCCGCCCTCACCCGCTTCGAACGACCGCTACTACGCGGTCTGGCAGCGCTTTGGCAAATTCTTCGGCACGGCCGGGCGCATCAATGTCTGGGACACCAACGGTCCGGTCGGCAACGAGACCTCAATCGCACAGACCGCCGTGATCCGCGGTGAGCCGATGCAGGCCATCGAGGCCGGCAAGATCGAACTGCAGTCGCTCAATGGCGATCGCAGCCCGCACTTCTTCACCTACTACCGCACCAACGGCACCGCGAGTGGCGACTGGGTCGCCGGCTACAACACGCTCGTCGATGGCTGGATCCAGTACAGCTCGCGTGTCTCGCCCGGCATGTCGATCAGCGCGTGGAACAGCCGCACCGGCGGGGACCAGTTCTCGCTCGATGTCGAAGTGCGCCTGCACGAGGGTAACTGGTGGGTCTGGGTTGCCGGCGAATGGGCGGGCTACTACCCGCATTGCATCGGTGGCGGCGCAGCGCCGTGCTCGCGCGGCACGCTGTTTTCGAGCAATGGCATTCGTGATGAAGCGTCCCGACTCGACTGGTTCGGTGAAATCTTCGATTCGACCGCACCGAAGGCCACGGCCACCGACATGGGCAGCGGCGAGTTCGCCGGCGGTTGGCAGCATGCCGCGTACTTCCGCAACCTGACCTACTTCTGGCAGCCGGCGACTTACTGGTGGTGGGATTCGGGTTCGGTCTCGGTGACCGATGCGACCTGCTACAACGCCAACGGCCCGTTCTACAGCTCGGATGCGAACTGGCACAACTGGTACTTCTACGGTGGCCCCGGCAAGGACGCGACGGCTTGCAAATGAACTTGCGCGGCATCCGTATGGCGACATTCATGACGATGGTCGCGCTCGCCCTGCCAGCCTGTGCGGGCGCGAACTATCGCGTGGAAAGTGACGCCTGCCGCGTCGATTCCGATTGCGCGACCGGCTTCTGCGACAGCAGCCGTTGCGCGGTGCCGGACGGCCGCTATGGCGCGCAATGCCAAGCGGTCGCCCGCACGCCCGATGGCCTGCGCGATGCACGCATCGAAACCTGCGGCGCGTATCTGTGCATCGAGCAACGCTGTCGTTCCTGCACATCCGACGCGCAGTGCGACGCGGAACTCGGCGCACCGCACTGCAAGGCCAGCGCAGACCGGCCCGGCTTGCGCTGCGGGCGCTGAGGCTTCGTGATTCGGGTGAGGCGCGAGCGCCTCCTCGCAATCGCTGCAACAGGATCGGCCCGGGATCAGTCGAGCGGAACGACCCCGCTGACCTGGATTGCCGGGTCCACGCTTGCGCTGCAATGCTTCATTCCGCTTTGCGCCCTTCCCGTGGGTCGTGCATTGGTGTCAACTAGACCGGTCACGTCCATCGAGGTCAGGACCATGTCGGACCCAACGAACGTTTCCGCCGCTGAACCACCGCCCGGCAACTGGACTGTCACCGGCATCCAGACCGCGCCCAGCGATGACGGACGCACGCGCGTGGAAATCGTCATCCGCGGCAAGGTTGAAGGTGTCCGTGACCGTGGCGGCGGCGTGGACCAACTGCGCTTCTCGGTCTGGGACGACGGCCTCGAAATGGATTTCAAGATCGTCGATATACCGCTCGGCCGATCCGGCACGGTGACCGTGCGCCTCGGCTTCGATGG
>JAKQJM010000043.1 GCA_029561145.1 Pseudomonadota bacterium | reverse complement strand
GATGCCGCGTACGCAGCGCATCAGGAGAAAACACTCGGCACACTCGAACCCGGAAAATGGGCCGACTTCATCTTGATCGATCAGGACATCTTCACGGTCGACCCCGCCAGGATCTGGTCTACCAGGGTATTGGGCACGTGGGTCGGCGGAAGGAGCATCTACGAGCAAGCGCCCGCAAAAGTTGCGGCAATGGACGCCAGGGATGCGCGCTCGGAATTGGCTCAGGATTAGATGGCCGGACTATATGGATCGATCAATGCAATTCCTTGAAAACAATGTAAATAGCAATTATAGGCCTTGTGGTTGAGCCGGATTAGACAGCAAAATTAGAATGCACTCAGCAATCGAATAGTAGTTAGGGCTCAAATGCCGCATTTCGCTCTTACGAGACAAGGTTACGATCAACTCGTCAAAGCATACGGTGGAAGTCCACCGTCTCCACTTTGGGTCAATGCTGGTGTCCTCTCGCCCTCTGAGCTATCCGGGTTGCGCGCTCAAGGACTTGAAGTCACCGACTTCGCTCGGGCTATTCCTCTGCAAGGTTCGGGCTTAGTTGATGCAATCTACGCTATCGAAGTGCATCATCCGGGTCTATCCATTTGGGTTGAGCACGTCGGGCAGCCCTAACCAGTCATCCAAGCGGACGGCTGCGCCGCCGCTTAATTCCAGAGTTGGGTAGCTAAATGAGCCGAGGTGAGGCCGATGACGAATTAAAGAGAACCTTCTCGGTACTTGCTGAGGACATTGAATTGGCAAGGGCATACGGGAAGAACAACAACAGTCCTTATGCGCAACGCACGCTACTAAGAACTCACTTCGCGCTCATTGAGGGTGTCTCGTATCTTCTCCGCCAGATCGCAATCGCAACTGCAGAGGTATTCAGTCCTGCAGAGCTCGCGACTCTTTCTGAAAAGACTTACACCCTGGATAAGCAAGGGAATATTCAGGAAAGAGACAACTATCTTAAGGCGTTGCCAGCCCTCTTATTCACCCTGCGCTGCTACGCTCGCGTTCATGGGGCGATCTTTCAACTCGAGACCGGATCGGAAGGGTGGCGCTGCATGCAGGCGTACGTCGCGATTCGGAACCGACTAGCCCACCCGAAGAAAGCGGTTGACCTTCAACTCAGTGACGCCGAGCTTCAGGAGTGCTTAAAGGCCGCAGAGTGGTTCAAGACTACGTTTAAGAAGTTACTTGAAGCCTGCGAGGCCGCTGACAACTTGTGCCGCAGTCGCGGCGCCACCCAACCAACGGTTCAACGCGACGGCCCGCCTCCGGCGGGCCCGCGCGTCAACCTAGGCGATAGCCACTCATGAAACTACGTCGTGCCTTCGTGTTGGTCACCTTCGCCCTGTTCGTAGCAGCGCCGGCGATTGCTTGGGCTGCGTTCAAGCCAGTTCGGATTCTGGCACCGACATTGAATGGCATGACATGCGTTGCTCGTGTGTGCGTGCAAGAGACTTCCAAGCTTGCGTTGGCTCAGGAGCTCCAGAGCAATGCGATCGAAGCCGTCGGGCAAAAGCTTGTGCCATTGAAACAAACACCTCTGACTGTATTCTGCTCAACCCGAGAGTGCTATCAGTCATTTGGAGGCGGCATGGAACGCGGTGCAGCCATACTCAATTGGGGCGTGATCCTTCCACCTGAGTCTTGGGTGGCCCACATCGTGGAGCACGAGTACATCCACATGCTGCAGGCACAGCAGCTTGGCCTGCTCGGGCGGGAGAGAACGCCGTTGTGGTTCAAGGAAGGCATGCCATTTCTCATTAGTGCACCGCCTGCACACGACCTGCCTTCTTACGCACATTCATTGGTCGCCCGGTGCCAAGCTTGGGAGCGACAGGTGGAGCGAAGTAATGTCTGGCGGAGAGTCACAGATCTCTAGAGCCGTGGCTAACAATTCAGTAGGAGACTTCCCGTCAACCCCAGCCGCATGACGTTCTCGCCTTGAGCTTTCAGGCATTCGCTGGTCGTTGCATTGTCCTTGTCGCTGCGTGATGCAATCAGTAAGGTACGGTTTGAACGGTCGTCAGACTGCATTTCCGTAAACGGTCTTGTTGTGCCGCACGTAAGGCCGGACATAGTGGGCCGGAAGCAACTCCATGTGGTGCCCGATGCGCTCGAAACGCCGGGCCCAGTAGTGCGCCGAGCCGCAGGCTTCCATGAGAACGCGCAACCGGGTGCGGTTGTCGAGCACATGCGCGAATGGCTCGCGTTTGAGCCGAAAACGTTCAAGAATGCGCGCATCGGCATCCGCGTATGCCAGTTCGAAGACATCCTTGGCCAGGTCGATGGCGACGGTGGAAGCAGCGGCGGATTTGGGCTTAGCATGCATGACGGACTCCTCTCGTGATCCCGTGTCCTGATGGAGATATCAGTCTGGCTCACCGAAGTCGTGTGGCGACACGGGGGGAGTCCATTCGATCTTTCAAGCCGTCATGCCGCAGCTGAGAAATCTCATTGCATTCTTTTGGGTCGCTGTTGTCGTCCTGATTGGCTTTGCGTGGTGGTATGACGCATTCTCCTTCAAGGGGTTCGTCGTTCTATTGGTTTTTTGGTTGATTGCGGGTTTCGCATCGGCGATCCTTGAATTTGCGCTCATGCCGAATCTTCCTGGCGTGCCGAAGCGTTTTCGTATTGCTGGCCAGATTTTTCGCGGTGCCTGCGCAGCGATAGCAGTGCTTCTGGCCTTTGTTACGCTTATCAGCATGTGGCGGGACCTTTCTGGCTAACTTTTTCAATCAAGCCCACCACTGACGCGGCCTATTTCCGGTGTTGTGAATCACCCCGGCTTTTCCGGAGACTCCAATCTTTGAGAGGATGGAGTCATGAAATCATCAGAAAGAGCGTCACCGGAATCCCGCGAACGGGCAGTTCGAATGGTCCTGGATCATCAGGCAGAGTATTCGTCGCAGTGGGCAGCGATGAATTCGATCAGTGCGAAGATCGGCTGTACGACGGAAACCCTGAGACGCTGGGTGCGTCAGGCCGAGCGGGATCAAGGCCTTCGTCCAGGTCCTACGTCAGAAGAGCAGGATCGCATCAAGTCGCTTGAGCGCGAGGTTCGCGAATTGCGACAAGCCAATGAGATTCTGCGCAAGGCCAGCGCGTATTTTGCCCAGGCGGAGCTCGACCGCCCATTCAAACGATGACAGCGTTCATCAACGATCACCGAGATGTCTACGGAGTCGAGCCGATCTGCAAGGTCCTGCCGATCGCTCCGTCAACTTACTACGAGCAGGCTGCAAGGCGAGCTGATCCCGCCCTTCGTCCTGTGCGTGCAATCCGTGATGAGGCGTTGTGCCCTGAGATTCTTCGCGTATGGCGCGAGAACAAGGAAGTCTACGGCGCACGCAAGGTATGGAAGCAGATGCTTCGGGAAAGTATCCAGATCGCTCGCTGCACGGTAGCCAGGTTGATGAAGAGGCTGGGCCTGAAAGGCGTTATGCGAGGCCGGGTTGTGAGGACCACCTACAGCAACAAGGCGGCTGCATGCCCGAATGATCTTGTAAACCGGCAGTTCCAGGCTGAACGGCCAAACGCGCTGTGGGTATCGGACTTCACCTATGTCTCGACTTGGCAAGGCTTCGTCTATGTCGCCTTCGTCATCGACGTGTTCGCTCGTCGGATCGTGGGCTGGAAAGTATCGAGCTCATCGCGTACCGACTTCGTGCTGGATGCGCTTGAGCAGGCGCTGCATGCGCGTCGACCGACCCAAGGCGGCCTGATCCACCACAGTGACCGGGGCGTGCAATACGTCTCGATCCGTTACACGGAACGTCTGGCTAAAGCCGGTATTGAACCTTCAGTCGGCAGCGTCGGTGATTCCTACGACAACGCACTGGCCGAAACCATCAACGGCTTGTACAAGGCCGAGGTCATCCATCGACAGAGCTGGAAGAATCCGGAAGCTGTCGAGTTCGCCACGCTGGATTGGGTGGACTGGTTCAACAACACACGCCTACTCGGTCCGATTGGAGACATCCCACCTGCAGAAGCCGAAGCCAACTATTATCAGCAACAGCGTGAGCTCGCCATGGCGGCGTGACTCACACAAATGAGTCTCCGGGATTCCCGGGGCGATTCAGTTGAGGCGCAATGGAAATGATTTCACGACCAGCTGCGATTGTCTTATTGATTACTTTTCTCGCATCTATAGTCATACCTATCGTCGACCAAAGGCACGAAGTTGTAGCCACCCATGAAGGGCAACTAGTTCGCCCAATCCAAGAACAAGGAAAGTATCGTGTTAACGATTCCCAGCTTTGGATCGAATTGGATGATGGACGACGGATTCTTGCATCATATCCAGCACCAAGATCACCGCTATTCAGAGATGGATCAAATGTGACCGTGGAAGAGACAAGATCTTTAGTCCTGCATAGAAAGAAATTCCGGGTAGTCGTCCCAGTCATGGTGCCCTAACTATCCAAGGAGACTTCCCGTCAATGCAGCCCGCTTGATGTCTTTGCCCTGAGCGCTCGGGCTTTGCTGGCATCCTGGACTGTTCATTTGCCGTGTATTGGGAAGTCGGTGCGGCTCGGTGACGGTTTCCGGATTACACCTTCGACGTTCCTGGTGCCTTGAAGGATTGACGCGGACGGTGGATTGAATCGCACCCGGGCCTCGTTCATTCATCGGAGTTGTCGAGACAGGATCGATTTGCCATGGGTCGTGGTATTCGCGGAGGAGCTGAGGTGTATCAGCAGATTCTCGATTTCTGGTTCGTCGAGACCAAACCCGAATCCTGGTGGTCGGGCGATCCCGGTTTTGACGCGCTGGTGCGTGATCGCTATGCCGAACTTCTCGAGCGGGCTTCGCGATCCGAACTCGACGAATGGCGGCGCGCGGCCAAGGGGCGGCTTGCGGAAATCCTCGTGCTTGACCAGTTCTCGCGGAACATCCACCGCGGTACGGCGCGGGCGTTTGCGCAGGATCCGATGGCGCTGGCGTTGGCCCAGGAAGCGATCAGCGCCGGTGCGCCGAGTCAGCTCGGCCCGGTCGAGCGCAGTTTTCTCTACATGCCTTTCATGCACAGCGAATCGCGGGTCATCCACGAAACGGCGGAGCGCCTGTTCCGCGAGAACGGAAACGAGGACAACCACACGTTCGAGTTGCGCCACAAGGCCATCATCGATCGCTTCGGACGCTATCCACATCGCAACGCGATTCTCGGACGGGAGTCGACGGCCGAGGAGCGCGAGTTCCTCCAGCAGCCGGGCTCGCATTTCTGAAGGACCGCCGGCAAGACATCGATTTCGCAAGACGGGTACGCTTTTGCTTTCGACTGGGAGCTCGACATGGCCATGAAGAAATCCATTCCGGCGGCGAACCCCGACGCCTATGTCGCGGCGCTATCCGGCTGGCGGCATTCGGTGGTCGAGCAATTGCGCGCTGCGGTGCGAGAAGCGGCCGATTTCGAGGAGGTGATCAAGTGGGGACATCTCGTCTACTTCTCGAACGGCCCGGTCCTGCTGATTCGCGCCGAGGAGCAGCGTGTGCTGTTCGGCTTCTGGCGCGGACAGAAACTGCGCGCGATCGAGCCGGCCTTGAAGCCCGGTGGGAAGTACGACATGGCGACGCAGGAAATCCGTGAAGGCATGTCGGTTGATCCGGCGATCGTCGGTCGACTCGCGCGCGATGCGGTCGCGCTGAACGCCAGGCTGGGCGATCCGACGCAAGTTGCCAAGCGCCAGGGCAATCGGGCCTGATCAGGAATGGTCATCGATCGGGATAGGGATCGCGTGCCATCGTCTGCATTTCCGAGTCCGGGATCAGCGACACGATCAGGGCCAGCACGTAGCGGACGATGACCATCAGGGTCGAGAGCAAGGCGTCGACGTTGATGTGCAGATTGAACATCTCGAGGCCGGCAACGATCGGGCGACCCACGAAGAACGTGACGAATACCATGAAGAATAGTGCCACGAAGGTGGCGCCGCCATCGGCGAGCCGGTTCTTCGCCCAACTGGTGCGAGGGTCATCGGATCGCATCGCGGCATGCATCGACATCGAAACATGGAGGACGAGATAGGCCGATGCCCAGGCGATATCGGTCATGCCGATTGTGTGGAAACCCGCGAATCCAGTTGCCAATGCATTGCCGTTGCCGCCATCGCGAGCGACGCCGTAACCAACAAGGATGAAAAACAGGACGAAGGCCAAGCCCGCCGTGAGCTTGATCATGTCCCAGAGATGCAAGGCGACGCCGCGTTCGGGATAGAGCGGAATCGTGGCCAGGCTGACAATCAGCAGCTCGATGGCCAACAGGGCCTGCAGGAAGACATACGGCAGTCCGCCCCAGAGGCAGGCGCCCAGCAGAAACAGATGGGAGATCGCAGCATGCAAGGCCGTGCGCGGCGAGACCTCACGCAGCGACTGGATCAATTTGTTGGCCATGTCGCGTTCCCCGGAGCCGCTTCCCGCACCCTGTCCGAAGGTGGATTGTTCCACAGGCGGAAGCGGGAAGGAGGAAACAGGCAGCAACCCCGATGCCTGACCTTTTCGCGATGCGTGCGGCAGCGTCAATCGTCGAGCGGAATCCTGGATTGCGGGTGATTCGACGTCGACGCGGAACCAATCGCTGGCGCTGAACTCACAGTTGCCTGGCCATGCGACCGCTGGCATTCACCCCTGGAGCGCACATGTTCTACAAATCCGGTTTTTCGCTGGCCCTCGCCTTCGGCATCGCTGCATTCGCCACGCCGTTGTCGCTGTCGGTCGCGCGCGCGGCGGAAAACCCCCAACTGGATGCGCAGATCGTCATGTACACGACGAAAACCTGCGGATATTGCGCGAAAGCCCGGGCCTGGTTCAGCGAGCGGAAGTTGCACTGGGACGAGCGCGACATCGAGGCATCCCCTGAAGCGCATGCGCAGTGGAAATCCTATGGCGGCACAGGCACTCCGCTGATCCTGATCAACGGCAAGCGCCTCGTGGGTTTCTCGCCCACGGCGATCGAGGCGGAGCTTGCGGACGTCGCGAAGCTGCGATAAACCGCCGCGCGCCGCATGAATCGGGGGTTGTTGCGTCGACCGACTTCTGCTTCAAACCGTGCAGGGCAACCAGGACCTTCAGAGCCAGGTCGGATCGACTCGATCCCATGTGGCGTAGCGTGTTCGGGTAGGGGGACCCGCTGCGTTGTGCTGCGGTTGGGAATTGCTCGGCTAGGGTTCGCTCCACTGAACACCAACCGGGAGCGCATCATGTTTTCAGCACGGGTAGTGGCGATTTCTGTTTTCGCTGGTCTGGTCGGCGCTGGCAACGTGCTGGCCGCAAGCATCGTGACCGCGCCGCAGGGTGGTGTTGCGCGCTGGGCAGGCCTGGCTGCGAGCGAATGCGGCATCTACGGGATGCGTTATGCAGCGGTCGACGCGGTCTGTTACTACCCGGTAGATATCCGCACGAAGCCGGGGAGCCACGAGATCGCCTTGTGGGATCAGGACGGCAAACAGCACCTTGGCGCGCTCAAGGTCGAGAAGGCCGACTTCGCCGAAGTCGAGATGGAATTGCCGGCAAGCCTCGAGCGGTTTCTCAAGCCGTCGGACGACGACAACGCGCGTGCGGGTGCCGAACGCGGTGCCATCGCGAGGATCCTCGGCGGCAGCGTCGATAGCCCACCTGATTTTTCATTGCCGCTGGGCAAGCCCGCCGCAACGCTTCCGGCGAGCGCTGACGATTTCGGCAGCGAACGCATATTCAACAAGGAGCATCGCAGCCTGCACAGCGGTCGCGACTATCCGGTGGGTCTCGGCAACGCGGTGAAGGCGGTTGCCGATGGCACGGTCGTGCTTGCTGCCGACCATTTTTTCGCTGGTAATTCCGTGTATGTCGATCATGGCGACGGCCTGATCAGCATGAACTTCCATCTCGAATCGATTGCGGTCAAGGACGGCGAC
This sequence comes from Pseudomonadota bacterium, assembly GCA_029561145.1. Lineage (GTDB taxonomy): Bacteria > Pseudomonadota > Gammaproteobacteria > Xanthomonadales > Rhodanobacteraceae > Dokdonella. The sequence continues at coordinate 42,419 of JAKQJM010000043.1, read as the reverse complement.
AAGGTCAAGCGCGGACAGACGCTCGGCAAGGTCGGTGGCACTGGACGTGCCACGGGTCCGCATCTGCATATCGGACTGCGCTGGCTGGGCAAGCGCATTGACCCCGCACTGCTGTTCGACAATCCGACCACCCTGCCATCGGTCAGCGACACGCGCGAGGAAGCCGAGCAGAAAATCGAGAAGGCGGAGCAGCGTGAACCTGACGAAGGCGACATGCCGATTGACGACTGAAAGCCCGTTTCGAGAGCGCTCGCACGGGTCGTGGCGGGGCCAGGAACTTCGCTCGCGGCAGGGCGGCTGCGTCTGCACGTTTGCCTGCCGACGGGAACTGGGTCCGGCCACGACCCGTCACGGGATGGACCGGGTCGCGAAGTGGAATTGTCCTGCGGTGCATTGCAAATGCGGGTCCCTGACGCTGTAATGACGTGCTGTCAAACCTCGCCCGTCAAAGGAACCCGCGATGCCCATCATTCGCATGAGCGATCTCGATCTGTCCAACAAGCGCGTGCTGATCCGCCAGGATCTCAACGTCCCGATCGAGGAGGGCCGGATCACCTCGGAGCAGCGCATCACGGCATCGCTTCCGACCTTGCGGCTCGCCCTCGTGAAAGGCGCGACGGTGCTGGTCACCTCGCACCTTGGACGACCGAAGGAAGGCGTCTGGAGCGCGGCCGATTCGCTCGCTCCGGTCGCAGCGCGCCTCTCGGAACTGCTCGGCCGCGACGTACCCTTGATTCGCGACTGGGTCGATGGCGTCAAGACGGCACCGGGATCGATCAGCCTGCTTGAGAATTGTCGGATGAATGTCGGCGAGGCCAGCGATGATGACGGTCTGTCGCGCAAGTACGCCGCGCTCTGCGATGTGTTCGTCATGGATGCGTTCGGTACGGCGCATCGCGCGCAGGCTTCGACGCATGGCGTCATTCGCCATGCCCGGGTTGCGGCCGGCGGACCCCTGCTGATGGCCGAACTCGACGCGCTGGCCAAGGCGCTTGAATACCCGGCAAGACCCTTGCTTGCGATCGTCGCCGGATCCAAGGTTTCGACCAAGTTGACCTTGCTCGAGAATCTGGTCGACAAAGTCGATCAGCTGATCGTCGGCGGCGGCATCGCGAATACCTTTCTTGCTGCCGCGGGCTACAACGTCGGGAAGTCATTGCACGAGCCGGACCTGATCGAGACTGCCAATCGCATCAGCGCCGCGGCGATTGCACGCGGTGGCCAGGTTCCGATTCCGGTCGATGTCGTCGTCGCGTCGCGTTTTGCGGCCGACGCGCCGGCGACCGTGAAGCGCGTTGAGGACGTGGGCGACGATGACATGATCCTCGATATCGGCCCGCAGACTGCGGCTCGTTATGCCGCGCTGATCGACAAGGCCGGTACGGTGGTCTGGAACGGCCCGGTCGGCGTGTTCGAGTTCGATGCGTTCGGCGGCGGCACCGAAGCGCTCGCGAAAGCGATCGCCAAATCTCCCGCTTTCTCGATTGCCGGTGGCGGCGACACGCTGGCTGCAGTCGACAAGTACGGCATCGCCGACAAGATTTCGTATATCTCGACCGGCGGCGGTGCGTTTCTCGAGTTCCTCGAAGGACGCGAATTGCCGGCGGTCACCGCCCTGCGCGCGCGCGGCGCATAAGCGGTGAGCCTGATCCTGTTCGATCTCGATGGCACCCTGATCGACTCGGAGATCGGCATCACGAAGTCGATGGAGCACGCGTTGCGTGCGCTCGATGTCGAGCCGCCGACGCAGGCGGTGCTGAGATCGTGGATCGGTCCGCCGTTGCACGCGTCGTTCCCGAGCGTGGTTGGCGACGACGAGGCGCGTGTCGACCGCGCGGTCCATCACTACCATGAGCGGTTCGATCATGTCGGCTGGAGCGAGCACTCGGTCTATCCGGGTATCGCCGACCTCGTTTCCGAGCTTGCACGACGCGGCCACAGACTCGCGGTGGTGACCTCCAAGATCGAGGAACAGGCAAGACGAATTGTCGGCAGTCTGCCGTTCGGCCATCTTTTTGATGCGGTGCATGGTCCGGCGGCAGGCGGGCGCAGCAGCGAGAAGGTCGCACTCGTCGCGAAGGCGCTGCGCGAGGCAAACGGTTCGGTCGACGACACCGCGATGATCGGCGATCGTCGATTCGACATCGAAGGCGCTCGCGGCAATTCCGTGCGTGGCATCGGCGTGCTCTGGGGTTTCGGCGACCATGACGAGTTGCGCGCGGCCGGGGCCGATCACATCGTGGCCGAGCCGCGCGAGATCGTCGAATGTCTCGATGCCTGCCTGGCGGGACATGCGGGCAGGCGCCAGGCGACTCCGTCAGGCATCGGCTGACAGCTGCGCAATCGCGATTTCCCGACGGTTGGCTGTGATAGCTTCACGCGGCGGACCCATGAGGAGTCGATGAATGTCTCAGCAGTTGCGTCGTACAAGGATCATCGCCACGCTGGGCCCGGCCACCGATGCGCCGGGCATGTTGAAGAATGTCCTCGCCGAAGGCGTCGATGTGGTTCGCCTGAACTTCTCGCATGGAAATGCGGATGATCATCGCGCGCGGGCGGCTGCGGTTCGCGCGATGGCGGCCGAACTCGGGCGCGAAGTCGCCGTGCTTGGTGACCTGCAGGGACCGAAGATCCGCGTCGAGCGCTTCGCGGATGGCGCCGTGCATCTCGAGATCGGTGCAGCGTTCACGCTCGATTGCCGGGCCGATGCGGCGCCGGGAGACGTCAACCGCGTAGGCGTCGGCTATCTTGATCTGTGGCGCGACGTGAAACCGGGCGATCTCCTCCTGCTCGACGACGGACTGATCGCACTCGATGTTGTCGAAGTCGCTCCCGAGCAGGTGCATTGCCGCGTGGCGATCGGCGGTCGCCTGTCCGATCGCAAGGGCATCAATCGTCAGGGCGGAGGTCTCACCGTCGCGGCGCTGTCGGACAAGGATCGTCGCGACATCCAGCTTGCTGCCGAATTGCAGGTCGAGTTCCTCGCCGTTTCGTTCGTGAAGAACGCCGATGACGTCGAACAGGCGCGCCGCCTGCTTCGCGAAGCCGGTGGCGACGCGGCGATCGTTGCCAAGATCGAACGCACCGAAGCCATTGCGGCGCTCGGCGAGATCATCGAAGCAAGCGATGTCGTCATGGTTGCGCGTGGCGATCTCGGCGTCGAGATCGGCGACGCCGAATTGCCGGGGCTGCAGAAGAAGATCATCCGCGAGACGCTCGAACGCAGTCGGGTCGTCATCACCGCGACGCAGATGATGCAATCGATGGTCGAGTCGCCGATTCCGACGCGTGCCGAAGTACTCGACGTGGCCAATGCCGTGATCGATGGCACCGATGCCGTGATGCTCTCGCAGGAGACCGCGTCAGGGCGTCATCCGGACAAGGCGGTCGCCGCCATGCGACGCGTCTGCCTCGGCGCCGAGCGCCAGTTCGAGCCGCCGAACGATGTCGGTCCGGGCGCACATGTGCTCGATCGCACCGATCAGGCGATCGCACTCGCCACGATGTTCCTCGCCGGGCGCATCGGCGTGCGCGCGATCGTCGCCTTGACCGAGTCGGGCGCGACCGCACGCTGGCTCTCGCGCCATCGTTCCAGCGTGCCGATCTATGCGTTGTCGCGAAACGGTGCCGCGCGGCGTCGCATGTTGCTGTTCCGCGACGTGCATCCGATCGAGTTCGACCCGCACGATGTCGGCCCGACGCAGGCCGCGCGCGCGGCTGTCCAGCATCTCTACCAGCTCGGTCACCTGGCCGAAAACGATCGCGTGATCCTGACCACCGGCGACCATACCGGCCAGCTCGGCGGCACGAATACGCTGAAACTCCTGCGCGTCGGCGCGGACGGACTGGCCGAGGGCTTGGGAGATCTCTGATGGACGGGGAACCGCAAGGGATGCGCACATCGCTGTACTCGATTCTTTGCATCGTGATAAGGCTCGGTGCCGTGATGCTGGCCTTGGGCTCGATCGAGAGAATGGGCTACATGATCGGTCAGGGAGGATATTCCTCCTACCCGGCAGAGCAGCAATGGCTTGCCTGGGGTTTCTTCGCGTTCGGTATGCTCACTTCATTCCTGCTGTGGCTCTATCCGGGGCCACTCGCTCGCCTGGCCTCGGCGCGAAGCGCGCAACAGGTTTTCGAAAGCCCCGTATCCGCCGCGGACATGCAGTGGATTGCGCTGAGCGTACTCGGCATGTACTGGATAATGACCGGCATTCTCGATCTTTCGGAGCTGGGTTATCGGTACGTCTGGATGTCCGAATTGCTGGGAACGGGCGAAGCCGCCATGCGCAGTTTGCATGGCCAGATCGCCTATGACGCGCTCGAGGTCATTACCGGCATTGCGTTGACGCTTGGCGCACGCGGGCTTGCGAAGCTGCTGCAGAAGATGCGTTATGCGGGGAGTTCCGGAATGGCCGCACGGAAGGCAAGCCCTTCGGAGGATTCGGACTAGTCCGTTTCGCGCGGATGTTCCATCGAGTCCTGGATCCCCCCAGTCCTGGGACCGCTGGGCAGGAATCATTGGATCGACGCGCTGGAAGTCGTCGAACGAAGACCCGCTGTTCCGGATTCGGTATCCTGAAGTCTCAGTCAACCCGGAACCCCAGCCATGGCCCTGCGAAAGAGCATGTTTCTGATCGCCTGCTTGGCGCTTACCTCGTTCGCGTTCGCCCAGAAGGTGCCGCGATCGGTCGCGCCCGACGATCTCGAGAAGTACTGGGTGATGATGAAATCCTCGGTCCAGGGCGATGCACCGCTCGGCGGCAAGAACATGGATCAGCCCGGTTGCGCCGCCGTGTCCTTCATCGTCGAGGGCAATGGCCGCGCGAGCAATATCGCGATCGAGAAAGTCGTGCCGCCCGGCGGCTACGGCGAGCTCGCGGCGAGCATCGCCTCGAACCTCGAGTTCGAGCCCGCGCTCATGAACGCAGGCCGTGATCGCGTGTTCAGTTCGCTGATCTTTCCGTTCAACCTGCCGACGGATCCCGCAGCGCGCGAAGCGGTGATGCGTCAATGCGTCATACCGGCGCGGCGCTGGAGCGCGAAAAAGCCCGAAAAATAGGAAGTTACGGTCGGCTCCGGCGACGACTCGTTGCGCCAGCAGGTTGCGCCAGCCCATATCGCCTGAACTGCAGTCGCGGGCGAACTGGCCTATACTCCGCGCCCCTGAAACCCCCATTCCAGCCGACACTCGCCGTGTTGGCGCAACGTACTGTTTTTCTGGAGTCGTCCATCGATGAGTATCGAGCAGCTTGAAAGCATCGCCCAGGCCATGGTGGCGCCGGGCAAGGGCATCATCGCGATTGATGAATCGAACAACACGATCAAGAAGCGCTTCGACACGGTGGGCGTACCGAACACCGAAGAGAATCGTCGCGCCTACCGCGAAATGCTGTTGACCACGCCGGGTCTCAACCAGCACATTTCCGGCGCGATCCTGTATGACGAGACGATCCGCCAGTCGACCAAGGCCGGCGTGCCGTTCACGAAGCTCATGCTTGACGCCGGCATCCTGCCGGGCATCAAGGTTGATCGTGGCCCGTTTCCGCTCGCCGGATTTCCGGGTGAGCTGGTCACCGAAGGTCTCGACGGCCTGCGCGAACGCCTGAACGAATACGCCAAGCTTGGTGCGAAGTTCGCCAAGTGGCGCGCGGTCATCACGATCAGCGGCGATTCGCCGAGCGGTACCTGCATCGAAGCGAATTGCCACGCGCTCGCGCGCTACGCCGCGCTGTGCCAGGAAGCCGGCATCGTGCCGATGGTCGAGCCTGAAGTGCTGATGGATGGCGCGCACGACATCGACGAATGCTACGAAGTGACCGAAGCCACCCTGCGCAGCCTGTTCGCGTCGCTGTACGAGCAGAATGTGTTCCTCGAAGGAACCATCCTCAAGGCGAGCATGGTGCTGGCCGGCAAGGATTGCCCCGATCAATCCGACAGTGAAGACGTCGCCGATGCGACGATCCGCTGCCTGAAGGCGGCCGTGCCGGCCTCGCTGCCCGGCATCGTGTTCCTCTCGGGCGGTCAGTCCGACGAATTCGCCACCGCGAATCTCAACGCGATGAACCAGCAGGGTCCGCATCCGTGGCCTTTGTCGTTCTCGTATGGCCGCGCGATGCAGCAGGCTGCGCTCAAGCTGTGGGGCAAGGACATGGCGGCCAACTTCGCCAGTGCGCAGAGCACGGTTGCCCAGCGTGCCAGGGAAAACGGACTGGCTGCGCTCGGACAGTGGAAGAAAGGTGCCTGATACGCCAGCCGTTCAAGTTTGATGAGAGGGCGCCGCGAGGCGCCCTTTTCATTTCAAGCGTGGTTGCGCGGATCGATCAGGCAAGAAACCCGAGGTCGGCGGAATTGAAGTTGGCCAGCGACGGGAAGATGTCCGCGATTTCGCTGTTGCTCACACCGAGCCATGCCGCCAGCGTCGCGGCGTACTGGTCGACGGCCGTGGTCGGGATGATCTGGCCGTAGCCGGTATCGTCGGGATTGGCGTTGTCGCGCAGCGAAGGCATCGTGCCGTAGAAGCGCTTTCCGCGCACGGCGCCGCCGACGACGAAATGATGGCCGCCCCAGCCGTGATCCGTTCCATCGACATTGACGCCGAGCGAACGACCGAAATCCGAAGCGGTGAACGCGGTGACCGATTGCGCGACGGACAACTCGACGGTGGCATCGTAGAACGCCTTGAGCGCCTGGGAGAGCTGGCTCAGGTTCCACTGCTGATCGTCGACCTGGTTGTTGTGCGTGTCGTAGGCACCGGCGGAAACGAAGAAGACCTGGCGGCTCATGCCGAGTGCGGCGCGCACCTGGATCAGGCGCGCGGCCATGCGCAGTTGCCCGCCAAGCGAGCTGTCCGGAAAGGTCGTGGTCAGCGGCGGCGCCGCGCTCAGCGCCGCATCGACGATTTCGTAGTTGGCGACGGTATTCCGCGTGACATCCGCAAAGGCACGCTCGAAGGCGTGCTCCTGGGTATTCGCGGCAAGCAGTGCCTGATATGCGGCGACACCGTCTTCATTCGGCGGAATGACCCAGGATTCCGGACCTTCGCCGAGATAGCTCATCTTTTCGACGCCTTCGGGCGAGATCGCATAGCTGCTGACCATGTCGCCGCGCTGGAACAGGTTGTTGCCGCTCAACGTGACGCACATCGGCAGCGGGCCCGTGTTGAACGCGTGCAGACGATCGGCGATGCGTCCACCCCAGCCGTTGGCGTTGGCGTCGTCCGGCCGTGAGGTCTGCCAGTAGATCGATTGATCCGAATGCGAGAAAAGCTGTGGGGGCAGGGCAATCGTACCGGCCTGGTACTGCGCCTGGGTGGTTGGATGGAGCAAGGTGCCGACATTGGCGATGACCGCCGCTCGGCCGCTGTTGAACAATCCGCGCAGTTCGGCCAAGGCGGGATGCGTGCCATAGCTGCCGCCATCGCTCGGCAGACCTCCGGGCAAACCGCCGCCTGCAGCCAGTGGCGACAAGGCATTGGCCTCGATCGTGGCCTGGTCGAAGGCGACGCCGCCGTTGGCGATGAGTACCTGGCGCGAACTGCGATAGTCCGCATACTGGCTCGTGCTGTACGGAACGATGCTGTTGAAGCTGTCGTTGCCGCCATGCAGGAAGATGCACACGAGCGCCTTGTAGTCGCCGATCGGGAAACGCTGCTGGCCGGCTGCGGCGGCGAGTATGCGCAGATTGCCGAATGCGCCGCACAGGCCGGCGGCGCCGAATGCGCCCAGGCCGTGCTTGAGGAATCGCCTGCGGTTCATGGCCATGTCGCGCTCACTTCTGGACCGAGTATTCGGGTGAATTGAGGATCAGGTACAGCGCGTGCTGCACCCGCTGTCGTCCCCGCGAGCTGCCGGTTAGCCCATTGAGTCGCGCCAGCAGGGTCTGACGCATGAACGGCGACATCTGGCCGGACATCAGCAGCAGGTTGTAGCGATCGAGCAACGCGGCAGGGTTGCTGGCCGCGAGCGGTGCATCGCGCGCCGTATCCAGGTACAAGGTCGCGCCATGACCGTTTTCCCAGCAGCTGCCGCCGTCGGAATGCCAGCAGAAGCTCAGGCTGAACAGGCGGTTGTTGGTCGCGACCGCCGTCGTGTCGGTGAGGATCTGGAACTCCGGGCTGTGCAGGCCGAGATTGCTGATCTCGCCGCTGTGTCCGTAGTCCGGCTGGAAGAAGTTGAACACCGAGGTCGAGCGCAGCGGTCCCTGCCCGTACCAGTCTTCGATCGGCGGATACGGATTCAGCGTTTCGATGCGACCGGTTTCGCTGCTGGCGTTCATGGCGCGCCACAGTTGCAGGTTCTTGACCAGCGGTTCGCGCAACTTGCCGAACGTGGACGGAAACAGCCACTGCCCGTATCGCGCTTCCGGATCGAGCAGGATCGCGCGCACCGTCGCCTTGAGATCGCCACGCACGCCGGCGCCATTGTTGCTGAATGCTGCCGCCACCCGCTGCACGTACGCAGGTGAAGGGTTGCTCGTGACCAGACGCTGGATCAGGCGGCGGCCGATGAACGGGCCGACGTTCGGATGCAGGAAGATGTTGTCGAGCGCAGCATCGAGTTCGACCGATGCATTGCCGCCGGGCGCAAGCACGCCGCCGGGCAAGGCGACGCCGGAATAGTCGAGCAACTGCTTGGCGCTGGTGTTGTCGTGGAAGGCCTCGATCGGCTGCATCGGCAGCTTCCAGCTCGGCAGGTTGTAGCCGTAACGGGCACAAGTAGCGTAATTGCTTTCGTCGCAGCAGACGTAGGTGGTCGGCCCGCAGCCGGTGTTGTTCCAGTTCCATCCGGTCAATAGCGCAGCGAAGCCGCGCACGGTGGCCTGGTTATAGGTGGCGATTGGCTGGCCGCCCGTCAGCAGCGGAGTGCCGTCCGTGTCGAGCTTGACCAGGCCGATCGAGAACAGCTGCAGGACTTCGCGCGCGTAATTCTCGTCCGGACGGATGTTGCGCGTCGGGTCAGCCTTCTGGTTCTGCATGTGGGTCAGATAGATGCCCATGGCCGGATGCAGGGTGGCGTCCTTGAGCAATTGGCGGTAGTTGCCGAACGCATTGGTCGCCAGCATGTCGTACCAGCTGGACAGCGCCCAGGGTTGATAGGCCAGGGTTCCGTTCTTGTTCGAGACGACGAAGATCTCGCTGAGCGCGAATGCGACACGCTGGCGCAGCTGGTCGCCCGGCGCGGTCAGGCCACGGCTCGGATCCGGCGTGCCAAGCGCATTGATTGTCCACGCCTCGAGTCGGGTGTCGTCGGTGACATGGTTGCTGCCTTCGGGCTGCGTTTCGACCCAATCCAGGTACGGGATTTCCGTCGAGACCGGGCGCGCGAACTGCTCGTTCAACCAGGCGGTGTAGCCGATCGCGCGCAGGTGCGCGATGTCGTCGAAGGTCGGTCCGAACGTCGCCTGGGTCAGGAAGCGCGCCGCCTCGTCATCGGAAAACGGACCGGCGCCTGCCGGCTCGAATCCGCTGCGCATGCCTGCATCGGGACGGTGGCCTGGTGCCTGCGCGAGCAAGGGTGACGCCGCGCCGGCGGCGAGCGCGAGCGCGACGCTTGCAACGATGAATCGTGACATGGTCGTTTCCGGCCGGGCGACCGCTTCACGCTATCGGCATTCGCGACCGAAAACCATGATCGTCGGCACACTCGCCTTGTCACGATGAATGGTGCAGCGAACCCCGATTCTGTCGATCGCACGGCTTCACGCGCCGCAGCGATCAGCGGCGGAAGAAGCGCGCCCGCTTGGGGCAACGCTCAGCCGAGCGAGGCCAGCCAGTCGTCGTCGGAGCCTTCGTTGACACCTTCGAACAGGAACGTCGACAGGTAGCGTTCGCCGGTATCCGGCAACATGGCCAGGATGACGGAACCTTCCGGCGCGCCGTTGGCGACTTCGATCGCGGCGGCAAGTGTTGCGCCGGCAGACACGCCGACGAAGATGCCTTCACGACTCGCCAGCAGGCGGGCGGTATCGCGTGCAACGACATCATCGACGACAACGATGCGCTGGGCGACATCGCGGTTCAATACCGCAGGCACGAAATCCGGTGTCCAGCCCTGGATCTTGTGCGGCTTCCATTCGCCACCCGAGAGCAGGGCCGCGCCGGCGGGCTCGCTGGCGACGATTTGCACTTCGGGCCGGGCGAGACGCAGCACTTCGCCGACGCCGGTCAAGGTTCCGCCCGTACCCCAGCCGGTGACGAAATAGTCGAGTCGCTTGCCGGCGAAATCGCGCAGGATCTCGGGGCCGGTGGTATTGCGGTGCCATGCCGGATTGGCCGGATTGTCGAACTGGCTGGTCAGGAACCAGCCGTGCTTCGCGGCGAGTTCAGCCGCCTTGCGCACCATGCCCGTACCGCGTTCGGCGGCCGGTGTCAGGATCACCTTGCCACCGTAGGCCCGGATCAACTTGCGACGCTCGATCGAAAACGATTCAGCCATCACCGCGACAAACGGGTAGCCGCGCGCCGCTGCGACCATCGCAAGGGCGACGCCGGTGTTTCCCGACGTGGCTTCGACGATGGTCTGGCCGGGCTTGAGGGCGCCGCGCTTTTCGGCATCGAGGACCACGGCGAGAGCGAGGCGGTCCTTGACCGAGCCGCCCGGGTTGAAAGCCTCCACCTTGACGTGGATTTCGATGCCCTTCGGGGCGAGGCGCTGCAACTTGACGACCGGCGTATTGCCGATGGTTTCGAGTATCGAATCATGCGACATGGGATCAGGTCTCCGCTGGAATCGGGTTGCGCGTAAAACGGCTGCAACCGGATGTCTTGGGGTCAGTGCTCTGGTGCGACGCCAGTGTAGTCGATCAGCCCGAGTGCAATCGACTTGGAGTTGCACGGCGACCGCATGGTCGGGAAGGCGCTATGCTCGATACGCGTTCAGCCATGGAATCGAGCCAATGACCAGTCCCGCATCGAGCAAGCTCGCCGTCCTGATCGACGCCGACAATGCCCAACCCTCGATCGTCGAGGGATTGCTCGCTGAAGTCAGCAAGTACGGCACGGCGAGCGTCAAGCGCATCTACGGCGACTGGACCGTCCCGCAGCTGAAGGGCTGGAAAGAGGTGCTGCTGTCGCATTCGATCCAGCCAATCCAGCAGTTCCGCTACACGACCGGCAAGAACGCGACCGACTCGGCGATGATCATCGATGCGATGGACTTGCTCTACAGCGAGCGTTTCGACGGTTTCTGCATCGTATCGAGCGACAGCGATTTCACCCGTATCGCGATGCGCATCCGCGAATCCGGCCTGATCGTCTACGGATTCGGCGAGCGAAAGACGCCAACCCCTTTCGTTGCCGCGTGCGACAAGTTCATTTATACCGAGATCCTGGTCGACAAGGACGACGAGGTCGATGCGCCGGCCAGGCAATCCCAGGCGGCCAGCAAGATCGGCAAGGACCGCAAGCTCGCCGGCTTGTTGCGCATGGCGGTCGATGCGTCGTCGGATGATACGGGTTGGGCCAACCTCTCCCCGGTTGGCAGCCATATCGCCAAGCAGGCGCCGGATTTCGACCCGCGCAACTACGGATTCCGCAAGCTGCGTGAACTGGTCGTTGCGAGCAAGCTGTTCGATATCGAGGAGCGCGTGGTCGGTGCCGGACCGGGAAAATCGGTTTATCTGCGCGAGCGCAAGAAGCCGACGTAGCAAGTGGCTTCCGCTGCTCCCTGCGAGCAGGGATCAAGGCGTTGGGAGAATCGCGATGCCGAGGTCAGCAGCAGCGGCGCGATAGCTTTCAATCACGCGTTCGCCTCGAGAGAAGACGCTCTCTGCGAGGGCATGCCACCGGGTTCCCTACGCGATCTCTCGCGGAACGCGCAGCACGCGGTGGTAGCCAGTGCGATCGCGAGCAGCAGCATGACGGTCGGAGAGAGCATCGGGATGGCTGTCGGCGCGATATCGCCGCGACGCAGAATCACCGTAGAGATATTGTTCGCGGGGTTGATGTCTTCGTAGTAGCCAAGCAGTTCAAAGCTGAATGGCCAAGCAAGTGGCGATTGGCTTGTCATCGCACGGGTGAACTGGCAACTTCGTGATTCTCCGATCGCAAGAGGGCCATCGAGAAGGGTCGGATCCCACCAGTAGTTGAAATTGAATGTCTCCCCGTCAGTTACGGAGAGAAAGAATCCAGGGCAATCCATGCCCCCAGAGGAGAGATCGATCTGGTCGAAAAAATCGGAACTGATCAAAGTTGCATGTTCAACAGGCTGGGGGCCGTGATTGATGATGGTAAGGGTGAAAACGATAGGCTCACCCGGCTCAAGGTTTATGACGGGTTGCGCGCTTAGATGCACTGAAATGTCGGAGGGGATTACGACTTCGGATGCATTGATCCTCGCCGAGATGAGCAATGCCAGCGCGATAAACGCAATTCGAAGCAGACTATCCATGGTTTGCGCCTCCTGGCTAGTCGAAACCATTCGCGAAGATCCGATCCGGGCTCGATCGATACTGCGCGGTCACCGACGCAAATTCCTCGATGATTAGTGCATTTTCACGCTGGCCAGCAATGCCTGTGTGGAAGTTCCATGACTTGCTTACTGTGATAGCTGCATTCGAATAATTCAGCACCTGCGGGCAGGTGCCGTGGCAGGCCCCGATCTGGTAGGAAACTATGGTTCGCGCACTGTCCTCCGGATTGCTCGCATTGGCCCAATGCGCCTGGGCCCAAGGGTGCAGCATCGACGTATTGGAGTTGTTCTCCGGATTGTGATTGGCACCGAACAGGTGGCCAAATTCGTGCTGGAACGGATAAGCCGAGAACGAGCAGACACGCTTGGTCACGCCAACCGCGAAGGGCGCAAATCCAAGGCCCGGCGGTATAGAGAGATTCGGGGTACTCGCCAACCCACAAGTATTGATACTGGGACTGGTTTCCCGAATCAACATGACCAGGTCAGCGGCGTAAGTATTTCGCAAGTTGGTCGGAATGCTATCAAGTCTCAGATATTCCAAGTCCGAGCTGAAGTCGATAGTCGAATTGTCTGTGCGCGCGACTTCCTGCGCATGCGCCAGATTCAATTCCGCAATCACCGCATGTCCCGGCGTAGTGCTGCGGTCCATCGCGAGTTGCGTCGTGGCGAGGGTATCCTCCATGTACTGCTGCACGTTGATGCTGGCCGCCTGCAGGGCCAGACGCACATTGGCCGTGTAGAGAATGAGCACATCGATTTTCTGATCGAGCAACAGGGGCTCGTCGAGGACAGCGTTGGTCGTGGCCGTTGGGGAGGCGAGACCGGTCGGTGACGGATCGGGCGTGGCCACGTCATCGTCAGCGCCCGGTGGCGCTGCGCCATAGGCGTAGCGCGTCAGGCGAACGCCGGTTGCCGTGGTCTCGACGCCGTAGCTGCCGCTGAGGCACGAGATGACCGCACGGAACTGGTTCGGGATCGCGCTGAGAACGGTGCTGCAGCCCTCACCGCCTCCAGTCCAGAGAAACCCATGGTCTGCACGCGGGCGGGCGCGGAGTCGGCCCAACGCCTCCGATTCCTGATCGGGGAGGTTCAGCACCACGGTTTCCGGCAAGGTCTGCAAACGGCTCAGGTTGATGCTGACCGGCCATTCCTCGACCGCGCCAGGGCTGGCCAGCAGGCCGGGGCTCGTGGGTGGGCCGATGGACGAGAAAAGATTCTCCTCGGGATCGGACCCAATGATGCCGAACGACTCGACCACGACGCTTGCACGGACCGTCGCGATGCCACAGACGAAGCACAGCATCATTGCCTGCACTATAGGCCGGTTCATCGGTGCGCCCTGTCCTTGCGTGGTTCCGCACGCTACCGCCATCAAGCAATGAGTACAAGTTTCCTTCTTTATGGGTGCCTGGCGGTCGATGGTGGGCGTGATCAGCACCGCGCTCGTTAGGCGGTTGCGACGACCGGCTTGCGCGATCAACGTACCGCGCTGCGCATACCGTTGTTTCATACAGTACGGAGAGCTTTAGCCGTCTCTTTTGCGGGACCACTGAAACCATTGGTGGCGGTAGAGGAGATCGCTGGCTACGTGAGGATCGTGATCCCCAGTGCGACGGCAGCGGCGCGATAGCTTTCCAGCACGCGTTCGCCTCGGCAGCAGATCGTGATATCGAGGGCTGCGTGTTCGGCCCGGGCGATTTCACCGAGTGCAATCGCGGCCGCCTTGTCGACCGGATAGCCAAACACGCCGCAGCTGATCGCCGGAAATGCGATCGAATGCAGTGACTGGGCGTGCGCGATGTCGAGCACGTTGCGGTAGCAGGCCGCGAGCAGCTCCGCTTCGCCGGAGACGCCACTGTGCCAGACCGGTCCGACCGTGTGGATGACGAAGCGCGCGGGTAGTGAGAACCCTCCGGTGATGCGGGCCTCGCCGGTCGGACAGCGGACGCCGGGATGAACTTCGGGCAGTCGCCGGCACGCTGCCAGCAGGTCGGGACCGGCGCGACGATGGATGGCGCCGTCGACGCCGCCGCCGCCGAGCAGGGACTCATTCGCGGCGTTGACGATCGCGTCGACGCGCAGATCGGTAATGTCGGCCTGAAGGACGCGGATCATGAGCGAACTATCCGTGGCCACGTCCGGAAAACCAAGCGGCAGCTGAACGAAGTGTCTCGTTTTCGTGGTCCGGCCGAGCAATCGCCAATAAATGAACCCTTGGGTATTGTAATTTACCTGCCTAGGACATAATATCCTCGGCAGCCATGAAAACGACACCCGACAGTTCCTTCGCCTATTTGCTGCACGACGTCACCTGCCTGTTCCGCAAGCATTTCGACCGGCGCGCGATCCGTTTCGACCTGACCCGCGCGCAATGGCGTGCGCTCAAGTCGATTCGCCGCCGCGAAGGTCTGAGCCAGGCCGAGCTGGCCGAGTTGCTCGAGATGGAGCCGATCGCGATCGGTCGCGTGCTGGACCGGCTTGTCGCCGCCGGTTTTGTCGAGCGCCGGGCCGACCCGAACGACCGGCGTCGCTGGTGCCTGCATCTGACCGGGCGGGCCCACGCAGTCACCGATGACATGGAGGTCCTCGCCAGCGAATTGCGTCAGGAAGCGCTGGTCGGGGTCAGTCAGTCCGACTTCGATGCATTCGAGCGCGTGCTGTCGAAGATCCGCAGCAATCTTGTCGCCATTGAATCCACCAACGAATCCTCCGATTCCTGATCCCGAGCGTGTCATGACCAGCAAGCAGAACAACGAAACTCCTGTCAGCGCTGAAGCCGCCAGGCCGGCGCGCAAGCGTGGCAACCGCATCCTGTGGATTGCCGGACCGCTCGTCGTGGCCGTCGTCGCCGGCTATTTCTACATCACGGCGGGTCGCTACACTTCGACCGACAACGCGTATGTGCAGGCCGACCAGGTCACGATCGCCCCGCAGATCGGCGGTCGCGTGGTCGAAGTTGCTGTTCGCGAGAACCAGCAGGTCCACAAGGGCGACCTGTTGTTCCGCATCGACCCGGAGCCGTTGCAGATTGCGGTCGCCCAGATGGAAGCGCAGATCGAAGCCGCGGGGGATTACCTCAACGCATCGCGTGACAGCTACCGCGAGGCCAGCGCGGATCTGCGTTCCTCGGATGCGACCCTGCGCAACCATGAAGCGCAGCTTGTGCGCATCCGCGAGCTGCGTTCGAAGGGACTCGTTGCGCAGAAAGCGCTCGATGATGCGACCAACGATGTCGCCACGGCGCGCGGTACGCGCGACAGCGATGCGGCCACGCTGGCCAAGTCCAAGACCATGCTCGGGGGTGCGGTCGATACGCCACTGACCGAACTCTCGGGGTACAAGGTCGCCATGGCGCAACTGGCCAAGTCGAAACTCGATCTGTCGCACGCGGAAGTCCGCGCGCCGATCGACGGCACGATCGGCAAGATGCATCTGCAGCCTGGGGACTATCTGAACGTAGGGCAGGCGGCGATGCCGCTGGTCTCGAACACGCTGTGGGTGGAAGGCAATTTCAAGGAAACCGATCTGACCCACGTGCACGTCGGCCAGTCCGCCGAGATCGAAGTCGATACCTACCCGGGCCGCAAGTGGAAGGCGACGGTTTCCTCGATCAGCCCGGCCTCGGGTTCGCAGTTCTCTATCCTTCCGGCGCAGAACGCGACCGGCAACTGGGTCAAGATCGTCCAGCGCATCCCGGTGCGCCTGCAGATCGACGCGACGAATAGCGACGGCTTGGTCCTGCGCGCCGGCATGAGCGCCGATGTCGAGATTGACACCGGCAAGCAGAATTCCCTGCTCGGTCGCTGGACCACGAACGGCCCGCTGGAACCCCAGGTCGCGCTGAGCCGCTGAGGGAACGCGATCGGGGATTGAGGATCCGGCGGAACGGAAGCGGCGATCCGGTTCGCCATCGCCAGTCCCCAAACCCGGGTTTCAGTTGCCAGGCAGCGGGTTATCCCGAATCCCCAATCTCGAATTCCAGGCATCAGGAACGTCCATGACTACCACGGCCTCGCATCGCGAGGTTCCCAACCTGCCACTGCTGGTCGTCTCGATCATGCTGGCGACCTTGATGCAGGTGATCGATTCGACGATCGCCAACGTCGCCTTGCCCGACATGCAGGGCTCGCTGTCGGCAACACAGGATCAGGCCGCGTGGATCCTCACCTCGTATATCGTCGCTGCGGCGATCGCGACGCCGGCCACGGGCTGGCTCGCCGCGCGCTTCGGGCGTCGCCATCTGCTGATCGTCGCGATCGGCGGGTTCACGGTGGCGTCCGTGCTTTGCGGCATCGCGACGAACATCACCGAAATGGTCGCGTTCCGTCTGCTTCAAGGTGTGTTCGGTGCGGCGCTCGTGCCGATTTCGCAATCGTCCCTGCTCGATGCGTTTCCACCCGAAAAGCATGGCGCGGCCATGGCCATGTGGGGCATGGGCGTGATGGTCGGGCCGATCGTCGGGCCGCCGCTGGGTGGCTGGCTGACCGACAACTACAGCTGGCACTGGGTGTTCCTGATCAATGTGCCGATCGGCATCATTGCCCTGCTCGGCGTACTTGCCAGCGTGCCGAAGGATGAGACCCATTCGAGCCGGTTCGACTGGCGCGGTTTCGCCTTTCTCGCGATCGGAATCGCGGCCCTGCAGCTCATGCTGGATCGTGGCAACGAGCAGGACTGGTTTTCCTCGGTCGAGATCCAGATCGACCTCGCCCTGGCCTTGCTCGGCTTCTATCTGTACTGGGTGCACTGGCGCAGCAGCGAGCGGACCTTCGTCAACCTGTCGCTGTTGAAGGACAGGAATTTCGGTGTCGCGACCCTGTTCATCTTCATTGTCGGCGTGCTCCTTTTCGCGACGATGGCGCTGATGCCGCCGTACCTGCAGAACCTCATGAATTACCCGGTCGTCACGACCGGGCTTCTGCTCGCACCTCGTGGAGTAGGCACGCTGGTGGCGATGACCGTCGTCGGGCGCCTGCTCCAGCGTGGCATCGATCCGCGCAAGCCAATGGCGATCGGCATCCTGCTGATCGCGCTCTCGCTCGGCCTGAGCGCCCACTTCGGCCCGGACGTGCCGGTCTGGCCGATCATCAATGTCGGCGTGCTGCAGGGATTGGGTCTCGGCCTCGTTTTCGTGCCGGTGTCGACCCTCGCCTATGCGACCCTGCCAGGATCGGCGCGCACCGAGGCGGCCGGAATCTTCAGTCTTGCGCGCAATATCGGATCGAGTGTCGGCATTTCGATCATGTTCACCCTCGTCGCCCGCAATACCCAGCTCAATCACGCCGAACTGGCATCGCGGATCACGCCGTATTCGCTCAACCTGCCGACAGGCGCTCTCACCACGGATTCGTTGCAGGGATTGGCCGCCCTGAATGGGGAAGTGACTCGCCAGGCGGCGGCAATCGCCTACATCAATGACTTCTGGCTGATGATGTGGATGACCCTGGTTGCGCTACCCTTCCTTTTCCTGTTCCGCATTCCGCGCCGCAACGGGCCGATCGCGGCACCTCCGCCGGCCACCGATCACTGATAGCCGGTGTCCGGTTTACGCTTCACGATCGCCAATGCACGATGCGCAATCCTTCATTGCGCATCGATGCCGTTTCACCCTTGCCGGGTGGAATCCATCCCAGGTTTCACGTTCGTCAACGAGATGCAGAAATTCATGCGCAACCTCCTGCTGGTTTCCCTTCTGTCCGCGGTCACCGCGTGTTCGTCAGGCACGACGGACGAAAAGAGGTCCGCGGTCGCCGCCATTCCGGTCTCCACGACCGTGGTTGAGCCAAGCGCATGGATCGATACGATCGAGGCGGTTGGCACGACCAAGGCACGCGAATCCGTCACCCTGACGGCGAAGATCACGGAAACCGTGCGCAAGGTGAACTTCAGTGATGGCCAGCGCGTCGATGCCGGCGATGTCCTGGTCGAGCTGACCTCGGGCCAGCAGGTCGCTGCCCTGGCCGAAGCGCAGGCGACCTACAAGGACGCCGAACGCCTGATGGACCGCAACAACGATCTGGTCCGGCAAGGAACGGTTTCGCGGCAGGTTGCCGATACGGCGCGCGCCACCCACGATTCAAGCCAGGCGCGGGTCGCCGTGCTGCGCGCGCAATTGTCCGATCGTGTCGTCACGGCGCCTTTCCCGGGCATGCTCGGATTGCGCCAGGTCAGCGTCGGTTCGCTCGTCACGCCGGGGACGGTCATCGCGACACTCGACGACATCGATACGATCAAGCTCGATTTCGCCTTGGCCGAGCGCTATCTCGCCATGCTCAAGCCGGGCCTGGAATTGACCGCGGCCAGCGTCGCGTATCCCGGACGCAGCTTCAGCGGCAAGGTCGTCTCGATCGACGCGCGGGTCGATCCGATCACGCGCGCGATCCTCGTTCGCGCCGAGTTGCCGAACGCCGATCATGCCTTGCGCGCCGGCATGCTCATGACCGTCAACGTCCTGCAGCCGGGCCGCGAAGTGCTCGCCGTGCCGGAGATCGCGGTTGAACAGGTCGGGGGCGGTTCGTTCCTTTATCGGGTCAAGCCCGACATGACGGTGGAACGGATCGAAGTGGAGCTCGGTGCGCGACGTGATGGCAAGGTCGAGATCAGCAAGGGCATCGAGTCCGGCGCGCGCGTGGTCGTCGATGGCACGGTCAAGCTGCGCGACGGCGCCACCATCAGTGACGCCAGGCCTGCCGAAGGTTCTGCACGATGAATCTCTCGGATATCTCGATACGGCGCCCGGTATTCGCCGCCGTCGTCAGTCTGCTCCTGGTGGTACTGGGGGTCATGTCGTTCAGCCGCCTGACCTTGCGTGAACTTCCGGCGATCGATCCGCCTATCGTTTCAGTCCAGGTCAACTATCCCGGCGCATCGGCCGGGGTCGTGGAAACCCGCATTACCCAGGTCCTCGAGGATGCGCTGGCCGGTATCGAAGGCGTCGACACGATGGAATCGAGCAGTCGCAACGGCAGTGCCGACGTGTCGATGGAGTTCAAGCTCAGTCGCGATATCGAAGCGGCGGCCAACGATGTGCGCGATGCAATCAGCCGCGTGCAGAATCGGCTGCCGGACGAAGCCGACCCACCCGAAGTTTCGAAGGTCGAGAGCGACTCGGACCCTATCCTGTGGCTCAACATGCGTTCCGACCGCATGGATTCGCTCGAGTTGAGCGATTACGCCGATCGCTACGTATCCGATCGCCTGTCGGCGATCGAGGGCGTTGCGCGCGTGATCGTCGGCGGCGGCCAGCGTTACGCGATGCGGATCTGGCTCGATCGCGAGGCACTGGCGGCGCGTGGTCTCGCGGTTTCCGATGTCGAGGCCGCATTGCTGCGCGAGAACGTCGAGTTGCCCGCCGGCAGCATCGAGTCGCAGAGCCGGGATTTCACGTTGCGCGTGCAGCGCAACTACCGCAAGGCCGAGGATTTCTCGAAGCTCGCGCTGGCCAAGGGAAATGACGGCTATATCGTGCATCTCGGCGACGTGGCCAAGGTCGAGCGCGCCGCCGAAGAGCGCCGTTCCTACCTGCGCAGCAACGCGCAGCCGAATGTCGGCCTCGGCATCGTCAAGACGTCGACCGCGAACAGCCTCGATGTCGCGCGCGCCGCTCGTGCCGAGGCCGAACGCGTGCAAAAGACCTTGCCGGCCGGCACCGAGATCTTTGTCGCCTACGACTCCACCCTGTTCATCGAGTCGGCGGTCGAACGTGTTTACGCGACCCTGATCGAGGGCGGCATCCTCGTCGTCATCGTGATCTTCCTGTTTCTCGGCAGCGCCCGATCGGCGCTGATCCCGGCGATCACCGTGCCGGTTTGCCTGGTTGCCGCCTTCATCGGGCTTTACGCGTTCGACTATTCGATCAACCTGCTGACCCTGCTTGCCCTGGTGCTGTGCATCGGCCTCGTCGTCGACGATGCGATCGTCGTGCTCGAGAACATCCAGCGTCGCGCGGATCTCGGCGAGCCGCCGCTGATCGCCGCCAAGCGTGGCACGCGCCAGGTCGCCTTTGCCGTGATCGCGACGACGGCCGTGCTGGTTTCGGTTTTCCTGCCGATCGGGTTCATGGAAGGAAATACCGGGCGTCTGTTTCGCGAACTGTCGGTGACCCTGGCCGGCGCGGTTGCGCTGTCGGCTTTCGTCGCACTGACGCTGACGCCGATGATGGCATCCAAGCTCGTGCGTGCGCACACGCGAAAGCGGGGCTTCAATGCGTTCGTCCACAAACACCTGGATCGCCTGACGGCGATGTACAGGCGCGGTGTCGTGCGCAGCAGCGGGAAACCGCTGGTGTTCGGCCTGGTCATGCTTGCTGCGCTGGGCCTGAGTGGCGTCCTGCTCAGATTCGTGCCGACCGAACTGGCGCCGACCGAGGATCGCGGCGTTTTCAATGTCTCGGTCAGCGGTCCGGAAGGCGCAGGCTTCGACTATACCGTCGGCCAGATGCACGAGGTCGAGCAGAAATTCCTCAGCCTGATCGGCGAGGGTGGACCGATCGAGCGGGTCAATTCGCGCGTGCCGGGCAGCTATGGCGCGAGCCAGGAGATGCATACCGGCCGCATGACGGTATTCCTCAAGGATTGGACGAAGCGCGATGTATCGACGCCGCAGGTTGCCGACCAGCTGCGCAAGGAACTGGCGACGCTGCCTGGCGTGCGCGCCGTACCCTCGTATCGGACCGGGCTGATTCGTGGAGGCGGCCAGCCGCTCAACGTCGTCCTTGGTGGACCGGACTACAAGGAACTGGCGATCTGGCGCGATCGTATGCTCGCGCGCATGGAGGCCAATCCGGGGCTGTTCGGTGCCGATTCGGACTACAAGGAAACGCAGCCGCAGATGCGCGTCGAGATCGATCATGCGCGTGCTGCCGATCTCGGTGTGTCGGCACAGGAGATCGGGCGCGCGCTCGAAACCATGATGGGCGGGCGCAAGGTCACGACCTATGTCGATGGTGGCGAAGAGTACGACGTCATCATGCAGGCGCAACGCAGTGACCGGGCCGCGCCGGCCGACCTGGACAATCTCTACGTGCGTTCGGCGGGCAGTGGCCAGCTGATTCCGCTGGCGAACCTGGTCAGCCTCAGCGAGCTGGCTGAGCCCGGTCGGCTCAATCGCTTCAATCGTCTGCGCGGCATCACCTTGTCGGCAGGTCTCGCGCCGGGCTACACGCTGGGCGAAGCGCTTGCGTGGGTGCAGAAGACGGCGGCCGAGGAATTGCCAGCGAGTGCCCAGATCGACTACAAGGGCGATTCCCGCGAATACCAGAAGGCCGGCGGTGCGGTCGTCCTCACTTTCGCCCTTGCCCTGCTCGTGGTCTATCTCGTGCTGGCAGCCCAGTTCGAAAGTTTCATGCATCCCTTCGTCATCATGCTGACGGTGCCACTGGCAATCCTGGGCGCCCTGATCGGTCTCTGGTTGACCGGCAACACCTTCAACCTGTTCAGTCAGATCGGTATCGTCATGCTGATCGGTCTTGCCGCGAAGAACGGCATCCTGATCGTCGAATTCGCCAACCAGCTGCGCGACGAAGGCATGAGCATCAGCGAGGCCATCGCCGAGTCCGCTTCGGTACGCCTGCGCCCGATCCTGATGACCTCGGTGGCGACGATCGCCGGCGCGGTTCCGCTTGTGCTCGCGGGCGGACCCGGTTCGGCCAGTCGAGCCTCGATCGGTGTCGTGGTGATCTTCGGCGTGGCTTTTTCGACCCTGTTGTCGCTGTTCGTCGTGCCATCGTTCTATTCGCTGCTCGCACCCTACACACGATCTCCCGATGCGCTGGCGCGAAAGATCGAAAGTCTCGATGCACAGACGCCGGTTGCCGGTGGTCACGCGTGAGCCACGCGATCGGCACATGACGATTCCTGAACGCGTGGCATGAGATGCTCGACCGCTTGACGACGGGGGAATCCGCGGATGACCGAGAACAGATGGAAAGGCGGAAAGCCTGCGACGCCGTCGCCATGGAAGTCGCGTTCGCCGCAGGCTGAACGCCAGGTCGCGCCGGCCGTGCCGCGCGAGGAAGCGGAGCAGGATCCTCCACAGCGCGTCATCCGCCCCGCTGGCGAGATGCGCCTGTACGGGATCAATGCCTGCCTGGCGGCATTTGCCCGCCGCCCGGGACAATTGCGCAAGGTCTATTTGCTCGAGTCGCGCATCGCCGAACTGAAGCCGGTGCTGGCGTGGTGCGTGAAACAGCGGCTCGGCTATCGCGTGGTCGAGAATACCGATCTCGACAAGTTGACCGGGTCACGCCACCACGAAGGCATCTGTTTCGAGATGCTACGCCCGCCGGCACTGGCACTCGCCGACCTGCTTGCCGCCCAGCCAGCCGCACCGGATCCGTCGCTGCTGATCTGGCTGGACGGTGTCGGCAACCCGCACAATCTCGGTGCCCTGTTGCGCAGCGCCGCGCATTTCGCAGTGGCCGGCGTGATCGTGCCGAAGTCCTCGTCGCTGGATCTCTCGGGTGCCGCTGCGCGCGTCGCCGAAGGCGGAGCCGAAGTCGTTGCGATGGCGCGGATCGATGATCAGCAGGCCGCGATTTCGAGCTTGCGCACGGCAGGCTACACGATCACCGCGACCGTGCCGCGCGATGGTGCGGGCCTGTATGCCTCGCGTATCGCGCCGCGCACCGTGCTGGTCTTCGGCGCCGAGGGTGAGGGCATGAACAAGGCGCTGATCGAAACAGCGGACCAGCGCCTGACGATACCCGGCAGCGGTATCGTCGAGAGCCTCAACATCGCGGCGAGCGCTGCGGTCGTGCTCGGTGAATACTGGCGGCAACAACACGCCCACTGATCCACACGTCGATGCGCGCGAGCGCGACCTTGCTCAGTGAGCCGTCGTCATCAGCTCGGCGGCGGGACGTGGGTGGGCGAACAGGAAGCCCTGGCCGATCGTGCAATCCAGTCGCATCAGCGCTTCGCACTGGGCCGCTGTCTCGATGCCTTCGGCAACGACTTCCATATCCAATGATCCGGCCAGCGCGCGAATCGCCCGCACGACCGCGGCGCTGCTCCCACCGAGATCCGATTGCAGTCCGGCAACAAAGGAACGGTCGATCTTGAGTGCGTGCAAAGGGAAGCGATGCAGGTACGACAACGACGAATAACCCGTGCCGAAATCGTCGAGCGACGTCAGTACCCCGGCGTTGCGCAGATGGAGGATCGTCGCGCAAGCCTGCTCGGGGTTTTGCAGCAAGGCACCTTCAGTGACCTCGATGCGAATCCGCCAGGTTGGAATCCGGTAGGCCCTGAGCATGTCGAGCAGGCTGTGGACCAGGTTCGGCGAGCGGAAATGACGCGCCGAAACATTGATTCCGACATAGGCCTGGGTGTCACCGAGATCGGCGATCCTGCTGCAGACCCGCTCGTAGAGTTGCCAGTCGATCTGTTCGACGTTTCCGGAATCCTCGGCTACGCCAAGGAACTGCCCTGGCAGCAAAAGTCCGCGCGATGAGTGGCGCCAGCGCAGCAGTGCCTCGTAGCCGAGCACGCTGCCATCGGCCAGTCGCACGATCGGCTGCAGATAGGGTTCGAACTCGTTGCGCGTCAATGCGCGGCGCATGTCGCTCTCGAGATCGAGCAGGTTCAGCGCCTCCTGGCGCAATTGCTCGTCGAACAATTCAAAGCGCTGGCGGCCATGCGCCTTCGCCCGGTACATCGCGATATCGGCATCGCGCAGCAACTCGTCGGGCTGGCTGTAGCGTGGATGAGCCAGCGTGATGCCGATACTCGCCGAGGAGTAGATCTCCTTGTCGCCGAGCCGGATCGGATCGACCATGACATTGAGCAACCGGCTCGCGATCAGGCACGCATCCTCGACGCTGCAAATATCCTCCAGGAGGACCGTGAATTCGTCGCCACCGAGTCGGGCGACCGAATCCGGTGCACGAATGCAGCTGGAAATCCGTTTGCCGGCCTCGATCAGGAGCTCGTCGCCGAGCAGATGGCCGACCGAATCATTGACCACCTTGAAACGGTCGAGGTCGAGAAAGAGCACCGCAAAGTTGTGCTCCGGATCGCGCTGGTAGCGCTGCAATACTTCGTGCAGCCGCAACAGGAATGCGGCGCGGTTCGGCAGACCGGTCAGCCCATCGTGCAGGGTTTCATGCTTGAGGCGTGACTCGACGTGCTGGCGCACGGTGATCTGAGTGCGCAGGTCCTGGTTCGCCAGCTTGAGTTCCTCCGTGCGTTGCTCGACGCGCAATTCGAGGTCGGCATGCGCCTGCAGCAGCCGCTCGTGGGTGCGCTTGCGCTCCAGCGCGGTGGCGATGTGGAGCGAGGCGAACTGCAGGATCTCCTGCTCGGGCAGGCGATAATCGTACGCGTCGTCATAGCTTTGCACGACCATGACGCCGACGGCCTGATGGTCGAGCAGCAACGGCACGCCGAGCCAGCACTTGGGCAGGGTGCCGAACATGACCATCTGGCCGGCATCGATGAGTCGGCGGATTTCGGCTTCGGTGGCCAGCAATGGCTGGCGGTTGCGCAACACCCATTCAGTGATGCCGTTGGTAAGGCGGCGAGCGCTCATCGGAGTATCGCGCTCGTCAACGAAATAGGGGAACCGCAACTCGCTGCCGTCGTCGGAGAGCAGCGCGATGAAGAAATTGCTCGCGTTGAGCAGTTCCGAAACGACGCCGTGCACGCCGACGTAGAACGCGTCGAGCCCGCAACGCCCGCTGGCGAGCTCGGCGATCCGGTACAAGGCAGCCTGCATTTGCTGGGCGCGCTGGCGTCCGGCGACTTCCGCGCGCAACGCCTTGTTGGTCTCGGCGATCTCGAAGGTCCTACGCTGGACCTCGATCTCAAGGCGCTCTCTGGCTTGCTTGCGCGTGACCGCCGACAGGATGTGCTGGGAGACAAAGGTCAGCAGGCTGCGATCACGCTCGCTGTAGCGGTGTGCATCATCGTAGCTCTGCACAACAACCGCGCCGCGAACGCGGTCGCCTTCAAGCATCGGCACCCCCAGCCAGTCGACGCAATCGGGCCCGAGCCGGGGATCGTTGCCGAAGCCGAGTTGCGCGCGCAATGCGGCGCTGCCACCGAGCAGCGATCGGCCGCTGTGCACGACTTCGAAGGTCAGGCTGCTCGGGTAGTCGCGCGCGGCAAGTTCGAAGCGCGCATCCGACACCGCAGGATCATCGGAGTCGGCGTAGTAGGGGAAGTGCATGACATTGCGGACATCGTCGTAAAGCGCGACATAGAAGTTTTCCGCGTAGGTCAAGTGAGCGACCGCTTCGTGGACGCGCGCCAGCATCTCGGAAATATCCAGGTTCGAATGAGCGAGATTGGCTATCGCGTAGAGCGCCTGCTGCAGGGTCTCGTCGCTCCGTGCCGTTTCGACGTCACGCTTCAGGTTGCGCGTCTGCAGCAGTTCGCGCAGGCGCAGGTCGACGAGGTCGATCCACGAGAAATCGGTCGATCCCGATGCCGACGGGTCGCAGACCTCGTGCCCGAATGACATGCTCAGGCCTGCACGGCCATCGGCGAGCTCGATGCGGAGCTCCCGCCTGCTGGTAGCCGCGCACGGGAAGCTTCCGGCACCGTCCTCGCCGGTCAGGCAGAACGCGACGTTCTCACAACCCAGTTGCTCGCGCGCGAAGCGCTCGACAAACGCGCCGAACTGATCAATGTCGCTGATTTCGATGAGGGCTCGGGCACAAGCCGATCCAACGGAGCCTGATGCCCGCGCCGGGACTTGAGGACATGGCAGTCCTTCCAGCACTTTCCCTCCAGGGCTTCACCTTGCAGCTGGTGCAACCCAACGTCGAACTCCCGCGATCGGCAATGCTGACGGGACCGGCATCGCAGCGATAGCAGGATCAGGAAGTCAAATGCAAGGATCAAGCCGAATGAAGTGCGGGGCCTTGGGCGCGACCCGTCCTGCCCTGTGGGGAATCGCGTGCCGAGGGACGGATCGCGGTTTGTCCGATCACGTCATGTGATGGCACAGCGGAACCTGCCGTTTCGCTCAGTGTTCGCCCTTGTCGTCGGCAAATGCGTCCGCGGCCGAGCCGAAATCGCCTTCCGCCGAGGCGGCGAGAAACATTGCGACGGCATACGCGGCGACGTTCTGGCGCAGCTGGACGGGATCTATCTTGTCGAGCGTGTCATTGGCCGTGTGATGCCAGTCGAAATAGCGGGTCGTGTCCTGATGCAGGGACAATCCGGCCATGCCGACAGCGTGCACGGCAGAGAGATCCGAGCCACCGCTGCCGGGGGCATTCGCGTCGTACTCGATGCCCAGCGGCGCCAGCGCCGCGGCGATCTGGCCGATGGCGGCGCGTGCTTCCGGCTTGACCGTCGCGGTCAGCTTGAAGATACGGTCGGCGCCGCCGTCGGATTCCGCACCGAGGATCGCCTTGCCGATCTCGTTGTGGTTCTGCGTGGCATACGCCTTGCCACCAAACAGCCCGGATTCTTCGTTGGCGAAGGCGACGACCCGGATGCTGCGTGCCGGGCGTTCGCGCAGTTGTCCGATCAGATGCGCTGCCGCAGTCGTGATGGCGACGCCGGCGCCGTCATCGATCGCGCCGGTGCCGAGATCCCAGGAGTCAAGATGGCCGCCGGTCAGGAAGTACTCGCGCGGACGCGAGCGGCCGGTGATCTCGGCGATCACGTTGGCACCGTTGTAGCTGCCTTCGATGCCGCAATCGAGGGCGAGATGCAGTTTGACCGGCGTGCCGAGCTTGAGCATGTTGTCGAGCAGGTCGGCGTCTGGATTCGAGATTGCGGCCGCGGGAATCGCCTTGGCAGGGTCGGTGAAATGGGTCACCCCGGTGTGCGCAAGGCGATTGTTGTCGGAGCCGACCGAACGCAGCAGGAAGGCCGCCGCGCCCTTGGCCGCGGCAAGCTCCGGACCCGTCACGCGGACGGTCGAGCCGGTGCCGTAGTCGCGCCCATCGCTGAGCGCGCGCATGCGCGGAATGCCGAGATAGACGATCTTGCCTTTCACCTGGTAGTCCGGCGCGGCCTTCATCGCATCCAGCGAATCGAAGCCGATCACCTCGGCATCGAGGCCACCCGGCGGAGTCGCCGCCGAATAGCCGAGCGCGGTTGCTGCGAGTGATTGTGCGAATGGCGCGACGATTGCGGCGCTTTCGCTTCGCCGTACCCATTTCGGATAGCTGACCGGCTCTGTCCAGACCTTGTCGAATCCGAGTGCCTTGAACTTCGCGATCATCCAGTCACGCGCCTTCAGATCGTTTTCGCCACCGGCCAGCCGCGGACCGATCCGGGTGGTCAGGTCATCGACGAGGGCGTAGGCGACATCGTCGTTGAGCGCTCGTTCGCGCAACTCGCCCGCGGCGTTGATTGCAGCTTGCGGAATGTTCGTTGCGGTGGCCGGTTCGACCGCGCGGACACCGATAGGGAGCAGGGCGAGCGCGACGCAGAGCGTGACGATGCGTGGCATGGTCGAATTCCATGGAAGGCAATCAGACATGCTGCCAGATCCGGCTCCACGTCGACCTGTGGCGAAGGTCATCGTCGGCAGGAAACGAACGGACACCGATGCGCGATCGGCCGGGATCGGCATCCCGGTCGATCACGTGGTGCGACGCGACGTGCGACCTACTTGCCCTGTTTCAGCAAGTCACGGATTTCAGTCAGCAACACGACATCGGCCGGCGGCGGCGCGGGAGCCTCCTCCGCCTTCTTGCTGACGCGATTGATCGCCTTGACGACCATGAAGATCGCGAATGCGACAATGGCGAACTGGATCATCGTGTTGAGGAAAGCGCCGTACTGGATCGCGACTTCACCGGTTCCGTCAGGCCCGGCAGCGGTCAGCACGTACTTGTATGACGAAAAATCGATACCTCCGATCAGGTTGCCGATCGGCGGCATGATCACGTCGTTGACCAGCGACGTGACGATTTTGCCGAACGCAGCGCCGATCACGACGCCGACAGCAAGATCAATGACGTTGCCGCGCATCGCAAAAGCCTTGAACTCCGACAACATGCTCATGTTTGGCACCTCCAGGACGATTGACGCGCTAGCGGCTGCGAGCACCGCCGTCCCACTCTAGCCGCTTGTCGTCGGGGGTGCATCCGTGTTGCGAAATTTTACCGGCCTCGGACAGCAGCCTCGCTGCTGGCGCGATACGCGGACCACTTGACTCGCGTTGCCCGGTCCCGGCTCAGACCAGCTTTCCTTCCAGCATCGCGACGCCGGCGAGTTCGGCATGGAAGCGATCGCCGCGCTTGAGCACGGCAACGCCGGCCGGTGTGCCGGTGAAGATCAGGTCACCCGATTGGAGCTCATACAGTCGAGACAGCTCGTGGATGATCTCGGCCACGCTGAAGATCATGCTGCCGGTATCGGTCTGCTGACGCATTTCGCCATTGACCGTGAGGCTCAGGCGGTTGCTGGTCGGATGCCCGATTTCGCTGGCCAGGCGCAGGGCCGAGACCGGCGCGGAGTGATCGAATCCCTTGGCGGCATCCCACGGATTGCCTTTCGCCTTGGCGATCGCCTGGAGATCACGTCGGGTCAGGTCCAGGCCGACCGCATAGCCATAGACATGATCAAGCGCCCGTGCGACAGGGATATCCCGGCCACCGGTGGCGAGGGCGACGACCATTTCGACCTCGTGGTGGAGGTCCGACGTCGCCGGCGGGTAGGGCACGTCTCCGTCGTCGATCACGATGGCGTCCGCCGGCTTGCTGAAGAAGATCGGATTCGCCCTGTCGGCGGTCGCGCCCATTTCCCTTGCGTGGTCGGCATAGTTTCGACCGATGCAATAGATCCGATGGACCGGAAAGCGCATGTCGGTGCCGGTCACCGGGATCGCAGGGATGGCATGCGGCGCAATGGCATAGGTCATGGTTTCGTTCCTCGGAAACTGGAGTCGGGTTTTCCCGCGCGTAGCTGCTTGCGCCAGACCAGTTTGAGGCCGGACCAGATCGCGTCGACCGCGCAGACCTTGATGTCGACCAGGCCGCGCGGCAAGGCAAGGCGACGGATCGTATCTTCGGTGATGTCAGTGACGACGCGCGAGGATTTTTTCGGCCACGAAACCCAGAACGCCCCATCGGCAGGAAGTGTATTTGAAAGCCTGGCGATCGACGCCTCGAGTTCGCGGTCCGTCGTGGCGAATAGATGAACGAGATCGAACGCGGCGCGCGGACCGACGAGATCAAGCCCCGTGCTGGTGAGGCCGACCATGGCGGAATAGTCTCGAGGGGCATTTTCGACACGGATGCGCAACCCGGGCTTGAGGCCGAGCTTCTGCCAGAGCGGTTTTCCCGAGTAGCCGTCGATTTTCGCGTCTGACATTCGTCACCCTGCCGACATGAGCGTCGTGTGTTGTTCCGTGTCTGGAGGCGTCGCACTCTATGGCAGACTCAGCGCCCCGAGCGCGGTCAGGATGATGAGAATGCAGAACAAGGGTGAATTGCTCAACCAGTTGCGGATCGACCGGAATCGGGTCGAGACGCCTTCGCGCATGCCGTGGATCGTCACCCTGATCCTTGTCGTGCTGCTGGCGGTGGGCGCAGCGGTCTGGTGGTGGAAGTCGTCCCGAGCGAACTTTGAAGTGTCGCCCGTTGCCGCGATTGCCCCGACGGCGAACGGTTCCGCTTCTTCGGCGGTTTTGCAGGCGACCGGATATGTCACCGCACGCCGTCAGGCGACCGTGTCCGCGCAGATCACCGGAACGCTCTCGGAAGTGCTGATCGAGGAAGGCGAGCACGTCGATGCCGGCCAGGTGCTCGCCCGACTCGAAGACACCGCACAGCGTGCCAACCTGGCCCAGGCCCAGGCCCAGGTTGCGCAGGCGCGGGCCCAGGTCGGGCAGTTCAAGGCGCGTCTCGACCAGTCCCGAAGGGACCTGGCTCGCCAGCAGGATCTGGTCGGCCGCAAGCTGGTCTCGAAGCAGGCCGTCGAAGTCGCGCAGACCGAGACGGACAGCCTCAGCGCGCAATTGACCGCGCAGCAACGCACGGTTGAACTGGCGTCGGCGCAGGCGCTCAGTGCCCAGGTGCAGCTTGATTACACGACCGTGCGCGCGCCTTTTGCCGGCGTGGTCGTGGCCAAGGCGGCCCAGGTCGGCGAAATCGTCTCGCCGCTGTCGGCGGGCGGCGGTTTCACGCGCACCGGCGTGGGCACCATCGTCGACATGGATTCACTCGAGATCGAGGTTGACGTCAACGAGTCCTACATCAATCGCGTGAAACCCGGCGCCCCCGCGGAAGCCGTGCTCGATGCGTATCAGGACTGGACCGTGCCGGCCAGGGTCATCGCGATCATTCCGACGGCCGACCGCGGCAAGGCCACGGTCAAGGTGCGGGTCGGCCTCGACCAGAAGGATCCGCGCATCCTGCCGGACATGGGTGCGCGCGTTTCGTTCATGGAGGAGAAATCCGCCGGCCCGGTTGCGGCCGAGCCGCCGAAAGGCGTGCTGTTGCCGGGCTCGGCAATCGTCCAGCGCGACGGAAAAAGCGTGGTCTTCGTCATCGACGGTGATCGCGTTGCTGCGAAACCCGTGATCCCCGGCCAGAACATGGGCGATCTGCGTCTCGTCGAAGGCATCGCGGCAGCGACTCAGGTCGTCCGCGAACCGCCGGCGGAAATGCAGGATGGAGCGCGCATCGAATTGAAGAAATAGCATCGGTTGCGGTGAATCGATAGTCGGAAACCAGATTGATCGGCGTGCGATTCGCTGGCGCGTCGATCCGCACGAGTTCGGGAAAACCAGGAGAGGCACATGCCAAACATTGTCGAAATCCGCGACGCCAGCAAGACCTATGAGCGCGGCAAGCAGAAGGTCGAGGTCCTGCATCACATCGACCTTGATATCGTGCAAGGTGACTTCCTCGCCCTGATGGGACCTTCCGGGTCGGGCAAGACCACCTTGCTCAACCTGATCGGCGGGCTCGATTCGCCAAGCGGCGGATCGATCATGGTCGGCGGTCAACGCATCGACAATCTCGGTGGCGGCGCACTGGCCAAATGGCGCGCGGCAAACGTCGGATTCATCTTCCAGTTCTACAACCTGCTGCCGATGCTCACGGCGCAGAAAAACGTCGAGGTGCCCCTGTTGCTGACGCGTCTTTCCGCGACAGAGCGCAAACGCAACGCCGCGATCGCGCTGCAGCTGGTCGGGCTGTCCGATCGCGGCAGCCACAAGCCGAACGAGTTGTCGGGCGGCCAGCAGCAACGTGTCGCGATCGCGCGAGCGATTGTTTCCGATCCGACCCTGCTGGTCTGCGACGAGCCGACCGGCGATCTCGATCGACAGTCGGCCGAGGAGGTTCTTGGCCTGCTCCAGCAGCTCAATCGCGAGCATGGCAAGACCATCATCATGGTCACCCACGATCCGAAGGCCGCCGAGTATGCGACGCATACCCTGCATCTGGACAAGGGCACCCTGGTCGAGCAAACGGTCGCTTGAGGCGGAGGACGGCACAATGAAATATTTCCACCTGATCTGGGCCGCGTTGTTCCGGCGCAAGACACGCACGATGCTGACCCTGTTGTCGGTCCTGGCCGCCTTCCTGCTGTTCGGCCTGCTCGATGCGGTGCGCGTCGCCTTCAATTCGGGCAGCGATGCCGCGGGCGTCGATCGCATGGTCGTCAGCTCGAAGTACTCGATCATCCAGGGTTTGCCGCAGAGCCTGGTTCCGCGCATCCGCACGACCCCCGGTGTGAAGAACCTGACCTGGGCGAACTGGTTCGGCGGCTATTACCAGGATCGCAAGAACCAGATGTTCAACATCGCGATCGATCCGGACTATTTCGAGATCTACCCCGAATTCATCGTGCCGCCCGAGCAGATGGAGGCGTTCCGGAAAACCCGCACCGGTGCACTGGTCGGCGAGACCCTGGCCAAGCGCTGGGGATGGAAGATCGGCGACAAGGTGCCGGTGACTGGCGCGATCTATCCGAACAAGGCGACCGGGGACACGAACTGGAGCTTCGACATCGTCGGAATGTTCAAGGCCAAGGAAGAGAAGATGCGTGGCGCCGAGCAGCAACTCCTGTTCCGCTGGGACTATTTCGACGAAGCGAACAGTTACGGGGCGCACGAGGTGGGTTGGCTCATCGTCCAGGTCAACGATCCGAACAAGTCCGATGAAGTCGCCAAGGCCATCGATGCGATCTCGGCCAATTCGGACCACGAGACCAAGACCCAGACCGAGTCGGCCTTCAACCTTTCGTTCGCCAAGCAGCTCGGTGACATCGGCCTGATCGTCAGTGCGATCATGGGTGCCGTCTTCTTCACCCTGCTGCTGCTGACCGGCAATACGATGGCCCAGGCGGTGCGCGAGCGAATCCCGGAACTGGCGACGTTGAAGACCATCGGATTTTCCGACCTGAGCGTGCTTGGACTGGTGTTTGCCGAAGCCATCCTGCTGATCGTGATCGGCGGCGTGCTTGGCCTCGGCTTGGTGTCGTTCCTGCTGCCCGTGATCAGCAAGGGCAGCGGCGGCATGTTGCAGATGCCGGCGGTGAGCCCCGGAACCTGGGTGCTTGGATTCGCCATGATGATCGGTATCGGCGTGCTGGTCGGCGTACTCCCGGCCTTGCGCGCGATGCGGCTCAATATCGTCGATGCACTGGCCGGACGCTGAGGAAAGCACTCATGAAGAAGATCAAATCGGTTCTTTCCGGCCTCGGCATGTTTCTCGTCATCCTGCTGTCGGTGGCAGCATGGATAGTGCTGCCCTGGCAGCTCCTGCTGGGGCTCGTTGTCCTGCTCGCACTGTGGATGGGATTGACCCGGATCGGTCGGCAGGCTGCCGCAGTTACTTGGGTCGGCGTATCCACCTTGCGTCAGCGCCTCGGTGCCTCGTCGGTCATCATCGTCGGTATCGCCGGCGTGGTCGGCGTGCTCGTGGCGCTGCTCGCGATGGGCGATGGGCTGCAGAAGACGCTCAAGAGCACCGGCGATACCGAAACGGTGATCGTCATGCGTGGCGGTGCAGCGAACGAGCTCAGTTCCGGTGTCTCGCGCGACGATGCGACCCTGATCGCGCAAGCCGCCGGCATCCTGCGCGATGCCGAAGGCAAGCCGATCACCTCGAGTGAGCTCGTCGTCGTCGCCAACCTGCCCAAGAAATCGACCGGCACGGATGCCAACGTCGAGATTCGCGGCGTCGGTCCGCAGGCATGGCCACTGCGCCCGAACGTGAAAATCATCGAAGGCCGCAAGTTCACCCCAGGACTGCGTGAAATGATCGTCGGCAAGGGAGCGCGCCAGCAGTTTGCCGGGCTCGATCCGGGATCGACGATCAACCTCAACAACCAGCAATGGACGATCGTCGGTGTATTCGAATCGGGTGATGCGCACGAATCGGAACTGGAAGGCGATGTCGACACCGTTTCAGCGGCGTATCGGCGCGGGGGCTACCAGTCGGTCACGGTCCGCCTGACCTCGCCCGAGGCATTCGATGCGCTCAAGGCGGCGCTGGCCAGTGATCCGCGGCTCAAGGTCGAGGCGAAGACCACGCTCGACTACTACACCGCGCAATCGGAAGGTCTGAGCAAGGTCATTCGCGTCGTCGGCATCACGATTGCGACGATCATGGCGATCGGTGCGATCTTTGGGGCGCTCAATTCGATGTATGCCGCGGTGGCCACGCGCGCACGTGAAATCGCGACCTTGCGCGCCATCGGATTCCGCTCGCCACCCGTGATCGTCTCGGTCATGCTCGAAACGATGCTGCTCGCCCTGTTCGGCGGCCTGCTCGGGGCGTTCATCGCCTGGCTGTTGTTCAACAACTACACGGTATCGACGCTGGGTGCGAACTTCAGCCAGGTGGTGTTCCAGTTTTCGGTCTCGCCAGCATTGCTCTGGACGGGCGTGAAATGGGCGCTCGCAATCGGCTTTGTCGGCGGCCTGCTGCCAGCGATGCGCGCCGCGCGCCTGCCGGTGACCACCGCGTTGCGCGAATCCTGAAAGACGGAAGGGATGAGCGGCTGCAGCCTGGAAGGGTTCCAGCCGCTGGTAGTTCTCTTGGGGTAATGCTCGTTTTCGCAGACGAGCCGGAGCACACCGGACCTGAAGGCCCGTTCCCGCGAGCAGCTGCGATTGCTGCCTCGCGACTCGCTATCCCTTCTTGCGCACCTTGCCGAGCGTGATCATCGCCACGCCGATCAGGATGACGGCCATCGCGGCGATATCGCCCGGATGGACGGCTTCTCCGACAGCCACGGCGCCGAGCAGGACCGCGACCGGAGGGTTGACGTAGGCGTAACTGGTGGCGAGCAGCGCCCGGACGTTGTTCAGCAGGTAGAGATAAGCGGTGAAGGCGATCAGGGAGCCGAACACGATCAGATAGAGCAGGGCCATCGTCGCGGCGAAACCCGGAATCGCGTGCAGCCGTTCGCCAAGCAGCAACGAGGCGATGCAGAGCGCGGCGCCACCGCAGACCATCTGCGCCGCGGTATTCATCGCCGCAGGGGGCATGTCGCGGCGGCGGCTCCAGACCGATCCGAATGCCCACGCGATCGCTGCCGTGATCAGGGCGATTGCGCCGAGCGGCGAGCCGCTCATGCCGCTGCCGAAGTTGAGCAGTACCACGCCGGCGAAGCCGATCACGAGGCCGGTCCATTCGAGACGACTTGGCCAGTCCCGATAGATCGCTCCAAACGTGGCGGCAAACAGCGGCATGCTGGCCACCGCAATCGCGGCCAGTCCCGAGGCGACGGTTTGCTCGGCATAGCAGACCAGGCTATTGCCGATGCCGAGCAGCAGGGTGCCGGTCAGCGCTGCGTTTGCCCATTGCGCGCGTGTCGGCGCCGCAACACCGCGCCAACGCAGCACGGCATACAGCGCGCTGCCGGCGATCAGGAAACGCACGGCCCCAAGCAGGAAAGGCGGCCAGCTTTCAAGCGCGATGCGGATCGCGAGATAGGTCGAACCCCAGACCAGATAGACCGCAATCAGGGCGAGGGGCACAAGCAGCCTGGACGGAACGATTTCGTTCCGCGTAACGACAGGTTCGTTCATGGACGGATGAGAGTGCCGCGTGCGGGAAATTCAGGGAACCAGATTGAGGCTGTTTCCGGCCTGCCTCAAGGTCCATTGGTGGCGCTCGCGATGGAGCAGCTAGGGCACCCTGGGGTCGACCGGGATCACGGTCTGGCCGGCGCGCATGCGCGCCTCATCGGCGTGGACCACGACGAACTCCCCGTCGATCACGCCGTTGTCGGCCGCTGATGCACGCGGCCGCCTGGCCGGC
Source organism: Pseudomonadota bacterium (assembly GCA_029561145.1). Classification (GTDB taxonomy): domain Bacteria; phylum Pseudomonadota; class Gammaproteobacteria; order Xanthomonadales; family Rhodanobacteraceae; genus Dokdonella. The sequence continues at coordinate 6,818 of JAKQJM010000043.1, read as the reverse complement.
TGGCGCTTGCCGAGCAGGACATGAACCAGGAACCAGAGGGTGCCGCCGACGAACAGCGCGACGAACGCGAACATGCCGAGAGCGAGTACACCGAGCACGGCAAGCAGGCCGAGCACTCCCCCGATCAGGCGAAGCAGCGGATTGCGCTGGCGCAGACCGGTGCGGAAGACGAACATGCGGCAACCTCGCTGTGTATCCGATCGGCCGGATTCCGAACGCTCGGCCGCCGACAATCGGGCAGGTTATTCTTGGGGCTGAAGGCCCCTCCCGCAAGTGTCGAAGGTTTGCATGAACGAATCGCGCGTGCTTTGTCGTATCGACGAGATTCCCGATTCCGGCGCGATTTCGGTACTTATTGATTCCTCGACCGGTGGCTTCGAGGTCATCCTGCTGCGGCAGGGAGACCAGGTTTTCGGCTACCACAACGAGTGCCCGCATCAGGGACGTCACCTGGACTACGTGCCCGGCAAGTTCCTGATCAAGGACGGCCGCATCATCTGCGCGGCGCACGGGGCGATGTTCCTGGTGAGCTCGGGCGACTGCGTGTCGGGCCCCTGCAGCAACGGGCTCGCGCGCGTTCCGGTGCGCGTCGAAGGTGGCGAAGTACGCTTTGCCTGAGCCTGGCCGGGTCCGGCGGGCAGGGCCACCCGGCCAAATGTACGAGAGACATCGTTGACACGCTGGCGCCGGATCACTAGGCTGCGACAACTGGAGTATCCCGGACCCGTCGCCAACCGCAGCTGCGTTCGCCTCCAGTCCCGGGAACGATCACGGGGATCGGCAGCAATGAATTCCGCGTCGCGGGTTGTCATTTCCCGGCGATCGAGCGGAGTCGAGGTATTCATGCGCACGCGAAACCATCCAACTCCGAAACCCACCGAAGCCGAACTCGGCATCCTCAACGTGCTCTGGGAACGCGGGGAGCTGACTGTCCGCGAGCTGCACGACGCGCACTACCGCGACGACGGAACCGGCTATACGACCTCGCTGAAAATGCTGCAGATCATGCATGCCAAGGGTCTGGTCGAGCGTGATGATTCGCAGCGGGCACACGTCTACAAGGCTGCGGTAAGCAAGGAAATAACCCAGAAACGGTTTCTCACCGACATAGTCCAGCGCGTGTTCGATGGATCTCCGTCGCAACTCGTCTTGCAGGCATTGGGTGGTCAACCGCTTGCCAGTCGCCAGGAGCTCGATGAGATTCGTGCCCTGCTCGACAGCATTGAATCAGGAAAACACCCGTGAACGTCCCGGCCGAAGTGATGGGCTGGGTCGAGGCATTGGGCTGGAGCCTGGTCCATTTTGTCTGGCAGGGACTCGTCATCGGCGCGGCATTTGCGCTTGTGCGAGCGTTGCTGCCGCGCGAGAACAGCGCGGCGCGCTACGCCTCGGGCTTGATCGCGCTGGGCTTGCTCGCGCTTTCCCCGCTGCTGACCTTGTGGGTGCTATGGCCGGAGTCGGTTGCCGCGACATCGGCGCTGCAGGTCCCGCTCGCCGACGGCCAATCGCTGGTATCCGGGTTCGGCGCGATCGAGCCTGCGTCGCAATGGAGCGACCTGTTGCCATGGCTGGTCCTGCTCTGGATTGCGGGCGTGATCCTGATGACCGGGCGCGCCGTGCATCAGTGGCGCGCACTGGACCGGATCGCAACCCGGCTTGCCTATCGCCATGCCGAGATCGAGGAATTGCTGATCGCGGTCGGCTCGCGCTTTGGTGGAATGGCTGGCGCGCGCGTGCTGGTATCGGCCTTCATCGATACGCCCACCCTGATCGGCTGGTTCAAGCCGGTGATCCTGCTGCCGGCTGCGGTCGTGATCGGATTTCCGCGCCAGCAACTCGAATTGATCCTTGCCCACGAGCTCGGCCATCTGCGTCGATACGATCATCTGGTCAATCTCGCCCAGGCTATCGTCGAAACCCTGCTCTTCTACCATCCCGTCGTGCACTGGATCTCGCGCGAAGTCCGTCATGAGCGCGAGGTCTGCTGTGACAATCTCGTACTGCGGATGACGGATAGCGAGCCGCGTGAATACGCTCGTACCCTGGCTGCACTCGAGGACGTGCGTCAGCTGACGCCGCAGCTGGCGGTTGCCGCGTCGGGCGGCATGTTGCTCGATCGCGTGCGCCGGATTGTCGGATCCAAGACCCAGTTGCAGCCGAACCGTCGTTCCCACCGCGCCGCCTGGCTCGTTGCTGCGGCCAGCATTACTCTGGTTGTCGGCGCGATCCTCGTTTCGCGCCCTTCCGCGCAGGATGCGTCAACCGCATTTGACCCGCCTTCCGTGCCTGCGCCGACCTCGCTTTCGCTTGTCCGCTCGCTCGAAATCGAAGGCGATGGTGCAAACCCCGTGGTCTTCGCGACCCTGCCGACGCTGACTGCGCCGGAACCCGTGGCATCACCGCAGGACACGGCTCAAGCCGGGAGCGGGACGGGCGCTGACGTGGCATTGGCATCCGCCGAAATCAAGGGCGAGACCGAGGTCTCGATGGTGACGGCTCCATCGCTCGCGAATCCGGCGGACGCTACGGTGTCGACGATTGAAGTGGCCGACCTGGATCTTTCGTCCGCCAAGGCCGACATCGAACTGGGCCCTGCAGGTCCTGCCGTGCAGTTCCAGCCAACGCTGGTGCACATGGTCTCTCCAGACTATCCAGGCAACGGGATGGGCGCGGCCAATTCCAAGGTGGGTTTCGAGTTTGCGATCGATCACGCCGGAAATGTTCGCAACGTCCGTGTGGTTTCGGGTGATTCAAAGGGTGCCTTCGCTGCCGCCGCCCGGCGCGCCTTGCTGCAATGGCGGTTTGATCCACGCAGCCTGCAGGTGAGCTCGGGCGAGAAGTTCCGCCAGGATTTCGAGTTCGTCAGCGGTTCGCAGGCACGCGTCGATGAGGATTCCGCCTGCACGCCGCGCACAGGATCGCATGTCTGTCGACCGGCTCGCGGAACCGGGTCGAGCGCGAGGATCGAGTCGGACGAAGAGACCATGTCGCAGATGATCGTGCTGGCAGGCGGCGCGAACTGAGTCATCTGCAATCGATGCCGGTCCGCAGGCGACCGGTGTCGGCAGTCCCCGGCGAGCAGTTGCGTGCGGCCTTTCGCGGATCAGCTGCGATTGAAGACCAGATTGACCGTGATCAGCGTGGTCACCAGGATCAGGGCAGTCAGCGGCAAGCCGACGCGGAGGAAATCGCGGGTGCGATAGCCGCCAGGTCCGGCGACGACCAGCAGGACCGGATTGGCACTCGGCAGCAGGAATGTGTTCGACGTAGAGATCGCCACGATCAATGCATACGCAGCCGGATTTCCCCCTGAAGCCAAGGCGATGTTGATCGCCATCGGCACCATCATCACGGTCGCTCCCACGTTTGAAATCACCTGGGAGAAACCCAGGGCGAGGATCGCGATGAACGCCTGCAGCGCCCATTGCGGCATGTCGCCGAGATAGACCATGACTTCCTGGGCGATCCATGCGGCGGTGCCGGTCGAATCCATCGCGGCGCCAAGCGGAATCAGGCAGGCCAGGATGAAGATCGTCTTCCAGTTGATCGCATGGTAGGCCTCATCCATGCTGAGGACGCCTGCCAGCAGCATGCCGACCGCGCCAACCAGCATGGCCACGGCAAGCTTCAGGTCGGTGAAAAGACCCAGCCCCATCGCGAGGCTGAAGAAGAACACCGCGTGCCAGATCTTGCTCGGGCGTTGTTCTTCCTGGGGATAGTCGGTGACGACGACAAAGTCGCGCGATTCGGCAGCGAGGGTCAGGTCGCGCCACAAGCTGTGCATGACGAGGGTGTCACCGGGACGCAGCGACACCTGGCGCACGTCCTCGCGGAATACCTGATCGCCGCGCGTGACGGCGAGCACGCTGATGCCGAAGCGCTTGCGCAGTCGCAGGTCGCCGACCAGTTGCTTGATCCAGCGCGAATTGGGTGCGACGACCACCTCTGAAATGCCCGCGCGGGTTGGATTGAACATGTCGCCGAAATTGCGCAGCCGCGACTGCGTCTTGCACAACTGGTTGTTGGCAAACTCGTTGATCTCCTCGCGCTTGCCAAGCACGCCAATCACGCTGCCAACCCAGATCATCTGGTCGGCGGGTGGCGCCAGACGCGCCTCGTTGCCGGTTTTCAGGGCAAGGATCAACGGTGCACCATGCAGCCGCTCGGCTTCGACCACGCTCATGCCGACGAGCGGGCTCTCTGCGGTAACGGTCAACTCCATGACTTCGCCGTCGATGCCGTACATCTCGGCGAAATAGGTTTCGGTTCGTCCTGGCGTGACCTTCTGCTTCTCCTCCTCGCTCGGCCATAGCCGCGGAGTCAGGAAGGCGAAGTAGCCGAGCCCGACCAGCAGCAGCGGGATGCCGACCGGTGCGATCGCGAACAGCGGGAATGCCTCGATGCTCTGTGCGCCCGGAGGCAGGTTTCGGTTCGCGCTGGCCAACAGGTCATTGAGCAGGATCAGCGGTGAATTCGAAATCATCGTGATGTTGGTGCCGGCCAGGATGCAACAGGCCATCGGCAGCAGAAGGCGCTTCAGCGGGATGCCGGTGCGCGCGCTGAGACGACTGACCACAGGCACGAACAGGGTCGCCAGTGCCTGGCTCTGCATGATGGCCGACATGCTGCCGACCATGGCATTGACCAGATGCGAAACCCGCGTTTCGACGCCGCCCGCCAGGCGCAGGATGAACGAAGCCGCCTTGCCGAGCAGGCCGGTGCGATCGAGACCGGCGCCCATGATCATGACGGCGATCAGCGACATCACGGCATTGCCGGCGAAGCCGTCGAACAGTTGCTCGACCGGCATGAGACGGGTCACGCCGATCACGACGATGACCAGCAGGGCGACGAGATCGCCGCGGATCCATTCGAGGACGAGCATGAGCACGGTGAACGCCAGCAGGCCCAGCACGAGGGCCATGTCGGTGGTCAAGGTCAGGCTCATGTCCATTGCGCTGATCTAGCGATCCAGGGTTTGTGCGGCTTGCAGGTGGCGGACGGGCTCAGGTCCGCTCATGGACAAGGTCCCAGACTCCATGACCAAGCCGAAGGCCACGCTTCTCGAAATGGGTATTGATCCGCCAGGGCGGTGCCGCAGAGTATGCCCCGAGTCCGGCGCGGTTGCGCCAGGCATCACTCGCATCGACGACGGCAAGCATGTGCGCGGCATAGTCCGCCCAATCGGTGGCCAGGTGCAGCAGGCCACCCGGTCGCACGCGCGCGGCAAGCGAGTCGATGAAATCCGGCTGGATCAGCCGGCGCTTGTGATGGCGCTTCTTCGGCCATGGGTCGGGGAAATAGATGCGCACCTCATCGAGTGCATCCTTCCCGATCATGCGCTGCAGGACTTCGACCGCATCGTGTCTGGCCACGCGGACGTTGTCGATCGCGGCTTCGGCGAGGCCATTCATCAGTCGCCCCACGCCGGGTCGATGGACTTCGATGCCTATGAAATTGCGTCCGGGTTCATTGATCGCCGCGTGCAGCAATTGGGCGCCATTTCCAAAACCGATCTCGAGCACGACCGGGGCAGGGCGCGGGAACAGGGTTTGCAGGTCGAGTGGCCGGTCGGCGAAGTCGATTCCGAAACGCGACCAGTGGCTGTCGAAGGCCTGTTCCTGTGCCGGAGTGATCCGACCCTGCCGCAGAACGAAGCTGCGCACGCGACGAGGCTCCGCCGTGATCTCGGAGGGGCGATCGACGTGACGCGGATCAGTCATCGCGATCAGCCGATCGTGCCATCGATCGGGCTTGAAGCCGATGCGTAACGCTTGCGCGGAATGCGTCCGGCGCGAAACGCGGCACGGCCGGCCAGGACGCCGAGCCGCATCGCATCAGCCATCAGCAGCGGATTGCGTGCGCCGGCGATGGCGGTGTTCATCAACACACCGTCGCAGCCGAGTTCCATCGCGATCGCCGCATCCGATGCGGTGCCGACGCCTGCATCGACGATGACAGGCACCTTCGCGTTCTCGACGATTTCAAGCAGGTTGTAGCGGTTCTGGATGCCGAGCCCCGAGCCTATCGGCGCCGCCAGCGGCATGATCGCGACGCAGCCGATCTCTTCGAGGCGTCGCGCCAGCAGCGGATCATCGGTCGTATACACCATCACCTCGAAGCCGTCGGCCACGAGCCGCTCGGCCGCCAGCAGGGTCTGCAGCATGTCTGGAAACAAGGTCTTCTGATCGCCGAGAACCTCCAGCTTGACCAGGTTGTGGCCATCGAGCAGTTCCCGCGCCAGATGCAGGGTGCGCACGGCGTCATCGGCGGTATAGCAGCCTGCCGTGTTTGGCAGGATGGTGTAGCGATCGGGCGGCAGCACATCGAGCAGGCTCGGTTGGGCTGGATCCTGGCCGATATTGGTGCGCCGGATCGCAACCGTCACGATTTCCGCGCCAGCTGCTTCCGTGGCGAGACGTGTTTCCTCGAGATCCTTGAATTTTCCTGTGCCGGTAAGCAGGCGTGAGCGGTAGCTGCGGCCGGCGATGACCAGGTCGTCGTTGTCGTTCGTGCTCATGGAAGGTTCGGATGGCGGTTCGGAGTGGCAGAAGGGGCGTGCGCTCACGGTCGGATCAACCGCCGCCAATGGCATGCACGATCTCGATGCGGTCGCCGGCCTGGATTCGATGGTCGGCATGAGCACTGCGCGAGACGATCTGGCGGTTGACCTCGACGGCAACGCGTTTGTCGCGGTATCCGGCCGAGTCAAGGAGTTCGGCCAAGGTCGATTCCGCGGCCAGCTCCCTTTGCTCGCCATTGAGGAAGATCTTCATCGGCGCATTCTACGGCAGCCGCCGCGCTGACGCGAAAAAAAA
>JAKQJM010000091.1 GCA_029561145.1 Pseudomonadota bacterium | reverse complement strand
GAACACCGGCTCGAACCGCGCGCGCGCCTCGACCTGTTCCTGCAGGTCTGTCGCGCGGTCGAAGCCGCGCACCGTGCCTTGATCGTGCATCGCGACCTCAAGCCGTCGAACGTGCTGGTGGCGCGCGGCGGTCAGGTCAAGCTGCTCGATTTCGGCATCGCCAAGCTGTTGCAGAACGATGAGGAAACCCAGACGCGGTTGCCCGCTTTTACGCCATCGTATGCCGCGCCAGAGCAGAAAGCCGGCGGACTCGTCACCACCGCGACCGATGTGTACGCGCTCGGCGTGCTGCTCGGCGAATTGATGACCGGCGAGCGGCTCGGCGGCGGACAGACCCCGTCGGGCCAGGTCCGCGACGGTCACGAGCCCGGCGTGCTGCCCGCGCCGCCACAAGCCACGCGTCGACTGCTGCGCGGCGATCTCGACAACATCGTGCTCAAGGCGATCGAGGACGATCCGACGCGACGCTATGCGTCGGCCAGTGCATTCGCCGACGACATCGAACGCCTGCTCGACGGCCGCCCGGTCGCCGCTCATCCGCCTTCGCGCTGGTACCGTGCGCGCAAGTTCGTGCTGCGGCACAAGGTCGGCGTCGCAGGTTCCTGCATTTTTCTGCTCGCGATTCTCGCCTCACTGGGCTCCGCACTCTGGCAGGCGCGCCTTGCCCACAACGCATCGACGCGCGCCAATGCGACGCTTGCGTTCGTGGTTGATCTGCTGAAAACCGCCAGTGCCGATCTTCCCGCGGACCAGCGCCCGACGCCGGCAGCGCTGGTGGCCGAAGCGGCCGAAAACGCCCGCGAAGATCCCGATCTCGATCCGATGGTTCGTGCACAGTTGCTTTTTACGCTGGCGGAAGTTGCGCGCAGCAACGGCGATACCCTCCATGCCGAGCAGTTGATCGACGAAGCGATAGCACGCGCGCGCGCACTGGGAGTCGAGGCTTCCTCTCCGGAGTGGATAGCGATGCTGGTCTGCAAGGGCAATCTTCTGCACACCACGGGACGCACGACCGAGGCCGACCGGTTGATGGAAGGCTTGCTGCCGTCGCTGGAAGGCGTCGATACCGAAGGCGCCGTTTCAGCGCTGATGCTGTATGCCGCAACCCGCGCCTACGCCGGCGACGCGGATCGCGGTGTCCTGATCGCCAAGCAAGCCCTGAAGAAGGCCCAGCGCGTGTTTGGCGCGGATTCCACGGATGGCATTGAAACGGCGACCTACCTCGGGCAGCTTTGCGCTTCGCTACGGCGCTACCGGGAGAGCGAGCTCATCCTCGACGAAGCGATCCAGCGCTGGCAACGATTGGGTCTGCCGCGCAACGAACAACTGGCGCGCAGCATTTTCTACCTGGCCAGATCCAAGGACGGATTGGGTCGCCAGGACGAAGTCGAGGCGTTGTACAAGGAAGGCATTGCCTTGATGCGCAGCGTGCGCGAGGCACCGTTTCATCGCCTGCCCCAGGGCCTCGTCGGCTATGCCGATTTCCTGATCGACTCCGAGCGCCACGACGAAGCAAAGCAGGCCCTCGATGAAGCCCTGCGCATCGATCTGGCGACGCGGGGACCAGACGATGCGCGCACCGCCATGACGGTTTACGCGCACGCAAACTTCCACAATGCACGTCATGAGGATGTCGACGCCGAGCAGCGCTATCGTGCGGCGGTCGAAGTATTGCAAGCGCTCGCCAAGTCATCAGGTTACGAGCCCGAACTGGCCCGTGCGAGACTTGACTGGACCGGCAGCCTGATCGCACTGGGAAAAATCGACCAGGCCGCCGCGTTGCATGCCGCCGTCATGCCGGACTTGTCGCAACACTTCGGCGCGCAAAGCGGTGACCTTGCTGACGGCCTCTGTGTCGGGGCTGCGCTGAAACTGGCGCGAGGAGGCATGGCCAAGGCGCTGCAGGATACCGACCGGGCCCTGGCCATCCTGCACGCCCTGGATATTCCCCTTCCTCAGAGCGAAATCCATTGCCTCCAAGTGCGTGCGACCGCGCTTGTCGGGCTGCAACGCGGGGCCGATGCACGCATCGACGCCGCGCGCGCCGTTGTCCGCCAACAGCAAACCCATCCCCTGGCCATTGCCAAACTCACCGGACTGCTCGCGCTGCGCGCGCGCGCCGAACGGGCCGACGCCGATCCGGATGCCGCGATGGCAACCGTTGCGCAAGCGCGCCAGCTCGGTGCCAGCGTGGGGCTACTTTCCAGCAAGGACCGTGAAACGCTGGAGTTCGCCCTGCCGAAACTCCCGTAAACGGCTCTGCAAATACACGCTCCGCTGTTGGCGGCTCCCGTATTGAAGCAGGCCTTGAGCCGTTGCACGCGCATTCCGTGCTGGATGCGCCTGCTGGCTCGTCCACCTTGCAAGCGCATCACGTTCCCGTCTTGGCAGATTGGATAAACGCAGCGCATCCAGCGTGACCCGACCGCGCACCGGAACGTCATTGCACCTGGCGGCATGACGCTTCCGATCCGCGCCACCGGATGTCCATTTTCCACGCATGTCGCAAATTCAAACCAACTTGCGTTTCTCGCCGTTGCCCTTAACACGCGACGAGGATTGCCATGTACCGCCACCCGAGACTTCTCACGTATTGGCTGCTGCTGTTGGCCTTGCTGGCCAGCCCCACGCATGCCGCCGTCATCACGGTAGGCCAGCCGGGCGATGCCAACTGCGACTATCTGATCCTGCAATCGGCGATCAACGCCGCGGCAGCGGCACCGGGGCTGGACATCGTGCGGGTCTCGATCGGCACCTACCCGACCCAACGCCTGCTCGTCAACGACACCGGCGATCTCGCCATCGAAGGCGGCTTCGTCGATTGCGCGAACCAGGTCCGCGCCGGCACTTCAATCTTCGACGGCCAGGGTGCGAATCCGCCCGGGCCGGTGATCCAGCATCAGGGGAGCAGCCGACTCACGCTGTCGGATCTGCAGATCCGCAATGGCGTCGCCTACGGCGCCGGATCGACCACGACATTCGGCGGCGGCGTGTCCTCGTCCGGATCGGGCGACCTCACGGTGTATCGCAGCACGATCTACAACAATCGCGCCCGCAACGGTGGCGGCATGTTTGTATCCACGTCCTTCGGCCTTACCAAGAACGTCGTTCTCGATGGCGTAGCCTTTTCGGGCAACGAAGCGGTGAGCAGCGGCGGGGGATTGTATGCGTTGAGAGCCGACTTGCAGATCAAGGGCGACAACCTCAGCTACTTCATCAGCAATCGTGCGCTCGGCACCGAGGCCAACAGCGGAGGTGGCGCGATGCATGCGGTCGACAGCAGCGTGTTCGTCAGCTCGCGTCCGTCACCCAGCATCGCCTTCATGGAAAGCAACTGGAGTGATTCGAAGGGCGGTGCCATCGTTTTCCAGACCGTGACGCCGGGTTCGCGCACCTTGTCGATCGGCAACGGCGGCTCCGGCTTGCCGGTGGTGATCGCCTACAACACGGCCGATCAATTGGGCGGCGCGATTTATGTGGACGCTGTGGCAGCGACCGGAGCCAACCGCGCGAACGTGACACTGACAGACGCCGTCGTATCGGACAACCAGGCCCCGCAGGGCAGCGCGTTTTACCTGTACGGCAGCGGCGATGGTGCCGCCAATGAGGTGTTCCTGGGCATGGCAGCCAGTGCGGTCGGCGGAGGAGCCGCGCATGGTCCCGAAAGTTCGCCACTTCCCTGTCCCGCAGGGCTGCGCTGCAACCGGGTCGAGCACAACGTCAGCAGCCAGGGAGCAACGATCGTGTTGCAGGAAGCCGGCAGCAGCGGCATTGCGAGCTACTTCATGGAGCGCGGCCATCTCGTCGAGAACATCGTCATCAACAGTGGCGGCCTCGTGTCCGGCAAGGGGCGTATCCACATCGACAACAGCGTGCTGGCCAACAACGATGCCGGAGTCTCGCCGCTGATCAGCAACGCGGGTGGCAACCTGACCCAGGTGCAGAACAGCACGATAGCCAACAATACGCGTATAGCACCGGCGCTGTTCGCCCTGGCTTCGGCCTTCGATGACCTGGTCCTGCACAACAGCATCGCGTACCAGCCTGGCAGGCCGATGCTGCAGGTTGCCGCCGGCGCGGGCATCAACCTGCGCAACCTGCTCCTCGGCAGCGGCCATGGCCTGTCCAACCTCGCTTCGCGCAACCTCAACGACAACCTCGATCCATTGTTCGTGAACCCCGGGCAGAACAATTTCCGCCTGCAGCCCGGCTCGCAGGCCAGAAACCGCTGGGAACCCGGTGGCGGCGTCAACGTGCCGGCGGTGGATCTGCTGGGTGCTGCCCGACCCGCGCCGCCGGCCGGGCCGACTCCCTACGACTTCGGCGCCTACGAATACGGTGCGGTGATCGACCAGATCTTCTACGGCCCCTTCGACAACTTCTGAGTCGACTTCACCGATCCGTTCCCATGCCGCATCGACTTCTTCCATTCGCATCCCTCCTTCGGGGATGCGTCATCAACAAGCTCGCGACTCGAGGCCAGCCATGTTCAACCGCTTTGGCATTGCGCGACCGGAAGCCCCTGGTTTCGGCGCGCGCGGGCCGACCTGTCCAGCAAGGTCCCGCCGTCAGGTGGCGGCAATGATCGACGAAGCATTCGTCCGGCGGCGCCGTCGGCGAAATATCCACAACAGTCAACCCGCGAGGCATACATCGTGAACATGCATCTTCCCCGAATTCGGCTTGCATCCGGCTTGCTGCTGGGTGCGGCACTGCTGGCCAGCGAGGCCAGCGCCCAGACCTGCCCTGCTCCCACGGCGCTCGCCATCAATCAGTCGACCTGGATCGACACCTGCTTCGCAGACACCAGTCTGGTCGTCGTGTGCCAGATGTTTGAATTGTCCGGGCCTGCGGGAGTCGCCCGCGTAATCCTGCCCTACCCGGTTGGCAGGATATCCGTGCAATCGATGACCGGCGGCTACGATCCCGTGCTGTTTCTGCTGCGTTCGCAGTGCAACAACAGCAGCTCCTGCGGCATGGCCGTCGATTCGGGATTCGTCATCGATACGCTGGAGCTCCGCGAGGTGGATAGCGGCGACTATTACCTCGCCATCGCCCCGATGGCCGGGTTCTCCCAATCGGTTCCTTGCGGCCAAGTCTTGGTCACCTACTCGATGACGGCCGCGGAGCAGGCACTCACACTCGACGGCGTGTTTCGTGGCGGCATCAGCGCGCCATCGTCCAATCCCTGAGCGAGGCGAAGGCGGTCATGTCTGCAATCAGTCCAATGTCGTGCCTTCGGCTCCGCGCGCTGCGCCGAACGCTGTCCTGCTTCGCCTGCGCGTTCGCAGCCGGGTTGGTCGCCGCCCATGCCCTGGCCCAGAGCGCGGCCGACGGCTACGCGCCGGTCGTCAACGGGAATGTCTACGCCATCGCCGTACAGGCCGATGGCAAGGCCGTCATCGGCGGCGATTTCACCCAGGTCAACAGCCATCCCTGCAATCACCTGTGCCGGATACGTGTCGATGGCAGCGTCGACACCAGCTTCGGCGATGTGTCGGCAGATGGCCCGGTGAATGCGATCGCCGTGCAAACTGACGGCAAGTTGCTGGTGGGCGGAGACTTCAGCCTGATCGGCGGGCAATTCCGCGGCCACATTGCCCGCATCAACAGCAATGGCAGTATCGATGCCGCATTCGATGCGGCTGCCGACGATCTCGTCGCAGCCATCGCGGTGCAGGCGGATGGCCGCATTGTCCTGGGTGGGGCATTTTCCACCATTGACGGGATTGCACGCTCGCGCATCGCACGCTTGCATGCGGATGGCAGTCTCGATGCCGCCTTCGATCCAGGCACCACCAATGGCCAGGTCACCTCGCTCGGGCTGCAATCGAGTGGACGCATTCTCGTCGGTGGGTCGTTCACCACCATCGCCGGACAGGCACGCAGCAACCTCGTGCGCCTGAATGCGAGTGGTCGGCTCGATGCCGCCTTCGCGCCCAGCGTGAACTCCTGGGTCATGGCGCTGGACGTGCAGGTCGACAACCGCATCGTCGTCGGTGGATTCCTCACCAGTGTCGATGGCCAGCCGCGCAACCGCATTGCCCGGCTGAACGCGGACGGCAGCCTCGATACCGTCTTTCAGCCCAATGCCAACAGTGCCGTACTCTCGATTGCGCTTGAGGCCGACGGCCACATCGTCGTCGGTGGCGACTTCACGTCGATCGGCGGACAGGCGCGTACCCGCATCGCGCGCCTCAAGCCGGACGGCAGCCTTGACGCGAACCTCCACGCTCCTGCCAACGATCTCGTGCAGGCCCTGGCGGTGCAACCGGATGGGCGGGTTCTGGTCGGCGGCGCATTCACCAGTGTCGAAGGCCAGGCGCGCAACCGGTTGGCGCGCTTGAACGCCGATGGCAGTCTCGATGCCGATTTCAATCCAGGCGCCAACGATTCGATCAACGGGCTGGCGGCACACGCGGATGGCCGGATTTCCATCGGTGGAAGTTTCACGACGCTGGGTGGCAGCAACCGCCAATTCCTCGGCCGCACGGCCATCGACGGTCGTGTCGATGCGGCGTTCGCGCCCGTCTCAAGCCACTTCGTCAATGTCATCACGGTCGATGCCAATGATCGCGTTCTCGTCGGCGGATCGTTTACGAGCCTCGACGGCCAGCCGCGTGGACGCATCGCCAGGCTGAATCCCGGCGGCGGTCTCGATAACCTGTTCAACCCGAATGCCAACAATTCCGTCAGCCGGTTCGCGCTACAAGCGGACGGCCGGATTCTTGTCAGCGGCAGCTTCTCGACGATCGCCGGCCAGGCGCGCGCGCGTCTGGCCCGGTTGAATGCCGACGGCAGCCTGGATCAGGATTTCAGTCCCAATCCCAACAGCTTGATCTCCGCGCTGGCCGTACAGGCGGACGGACGCATCCTGGTCGGCGGCGTGTTCACGACGATCGCGGGTCAGCCACGTTTGCGTCTCGCCCGACTGAATGTGGACGGCAGTCTCGATGCAGGTTTCAGTGCGGACGCCGACAATGAGGTGCGTGCGATTTCCGTGCAGCCGGATAACCGCATCCTGATCTCCGGTCCATTCACGTCGATCGCAGGCGTACCGCAGCCAGGCATCGCCCGACTTGAGCCCGATGGCACCCTGGATGCCAGTTTCCAGGCGAATATCGGCGTCGAGGGTTCCGTACTAGTGCTGCAAGCGGATGGCCGCATCCTCGTGCGCGGCCCGCAAGCATCGATTGCGCGCCTCGAAACTGACGGCAGTCTCGACCCCTCGTTCTCTGCGACCGTCATCGGCCAGATCCAGGTTCTTGCGCTGCAATCCGATGGTCGCCTGCTCGCTGCCGGATTCATTTCATCGGTCAACGGGCTGGCACGCGCGCGTATCGCGCGTCTGGCCCAGGCCGATGCCGCCGTGCAATCGCTGGAAACCACCGACTTCGGTCACACGGTACGCTGGAATCGCGGCGGCGCCAGCCCCGAACTCGCGCTGCCGCCAACGCTTGCCGTGTCCAATGATGGCGTCAACTTCGCCTCACTCGGAGCGATGACGCGCGTGGAGGGCGGCTGGATACGTTCGGGAGCACCCGCCGTTCCCCGCCAGGTTTACTTCCTGCGTGCCACCGCCGCCGTAGCCAATGGCGGCAGCGGCCAGAGCCGGATCGAGACCACGCGGATGTTCTACATCGACGACGCGCTGTTTGCGGAGGATTTCGATTGAGTCATCCACCGATGTCGTCTGATGGGTGCCGGATCGGCGGCGAGGCGTTCGCCAATGTGTTGCGCGTGCGGAGCCAGGTTGTCCACTTGACGCAGGGTTTCGCAGCGACGATGCGTTCTGCAGAAGTCCATTCGTGGTCGATCAAGCGGATTCCCGGGAGTCTCGCCGCGAAACGCGGGCTGAAGCTCCCGAACGAACTCCCGCGACGGGCCGCATTCTGCGCGGATCCCTGCTGGGTGATTCGTTGAGCGCGAGAATGAAGCCGCAGTCCTTCCCTGCAGCCCAATCACCGACGCGATCCCGCAAAGAGCCAAAGAAAAAGCCCCGCATCGCTGCGGGGCTTTTCTTCGAAACGATGACGCCGGATTTCCTTCACCCCACCCCTCTCCCGCATGCGGGAGAGGGAGAAGCGCGGGATTGGGGTGCTCTTAGAAATCCATACCGCCCATGCCACCCATGCCGCCCATTCCACCGCCACCACCACCGTGGCTGTGGCCTTCGTCCTTCTTCGGCGCTTCGGCGACCATCGCTTCGGTCGTGATCATCAGGCCGGCGATCGACGCGGCGTTCTGCAGCGCGGTGCGGGTGACCTTGGTCGGATCGAGAATACCCATCTCGACCATGTCGCCGTACTCGCCGGTCGCGGCGTTGTAGCCGAAGTTGCCCTTGCCGTCGGCGACCTTGTTCAAGATCACGCTCGGCTCTTCACCGGCATTCGTGACGATCTCGCGCAGCGGCGCTTCCATCGCACGACGGGCGATCTGGATGCCGTGATTCTGCTCTTCGTTGTCACCCTTGAGCTTGGTCAGGCCGGCCAGCGCGCGGATCAGCGCAACACCGCCGCCCGGGACCACGCCTTCCTCGACTGCCGCGCGCGTTGCGTGCAGGGCGTCTTCGACGCGGGCCTTCTTTTCCTTCATCTCGACTTCGGTCGCAGCGCCAACCTTGATCACGGCGACGCCGCCAGCGAGCTTGGCCACGCGCTCCTGCAGCTTCTCGCGGTCGTAGTCCGAAGAAGTCTCTTCGATCTGCGCCTTGATCTGCTTGATGCGCGACTGGATCGTGGCGGCTTCACCGGCACCGTCGATCAGGGTCGTGTTTTCCTTGGTGATGACGACCTTCTTGGCGCGGCCGAGATCCTTCAGCGTCGCCTTCTCGAGCTGCAGGCCGACTTCCTCGGAGACCACCTGGCCGCCGGTCAGGATGGCCATGTCCTCGAGCATCGCCTTGCGACGATCGCCGAAGCCCGGCGCCTTGACCGCCGCAACCTTGACGATGCCACGGATCGTGTTGACGACGAGGGTCGCCAGCGCTTCGCCTTCGACTTCCTCGGCGACGATCAGCAGCGGCTTGCCGGACTTGGCGACGCCTTCGAGGATCGGCAGCAATTCGCGCACGTTCGAGATCTTCTTGTCATAAAGAAGGATGAACGGGTCGTCGAGTTCAACCTGCTGCGAAGCCTGGTTGTTGATGAAGTACGGCGAGAGGTAGCCGCGATCGAACTGCATGCCCTCGACGATGTCGAGTTCATTGTCGAGGCCGGAACCTTCCTCGACCGTGATGACGCCTTCCTTGCCGACCTTGTCCATCGCCTCGGCGATGAGCTTGCCGATCGGCTCGTCGCCGTTGGCCGAGATCGTGCCGACCTGGGCGATCGACTTCGAATCCGCCGACGGCTTCGAGAGCTTCTTCAGCTCTTCGACCGCAGCGATGACGGCCTTGTCGATGCCGCGCTTGAGATCCATCGGGTTCATGCCGGCAGCGACTGCCTTCATGCCGTCGCGGATCAGCGCCTGGGCGAGCACGGTCGCAGTGGTGGTGCCATCGCCAGCGACGTCGGAGGTCTTGGAAGCGACTTCCTTGACCATCTGCGCGCCCATGTTCTCGAACTTGTCAGCGAGTTCGATTTCCTTGGCGACGGAGACGCCGTCCTTGGTGATGGTCGGTGCGCCGAAGCTCTTTTCGAGCACGACATTGCGGCCCTTCGGACCGAGCGTGGCCTTGACCGCATTGGCCAGGGTGTTGACGCCGCGCACCATGCGGGCGCGAGCATCTTCAGAGAAGCGGATTTCTTTGGCAGCCATTTTGAAACTCCGGGATTCGATATTCGGGATGGGGGATTCGGTTCAAAGCAAAAGCATGAGGATTCGGGAAGGATCAGGACCGCCGCGCTTTGAGCGCGTTTGCGAATCTCCAATCCCGAATCCCGGCACTTACTCGATCACCGCAACGATGTCTTCTTCGCGCATGACCAGCAGTTCCTCGCCATCGACCTTGACCTCGGTGCCGGAATACTTGCCGAACAGGACCTTGTCGCCGACCTTGACCGCGATCGGACGGACCTTGCCGTCTTCGAGGATCTTGCCGGTGCCGGCTGCGACGACCAGACCGCGAACCGGCTTCTCGGCAGCCGAGTCCGGGATCACGATGCCGCCGGCCGAAATCTTTTCCTCTTCCAGACGCTTGAGAATGACGCGATCATGTAGTGGGCGAAGTGCCATGGGTTTGATTCCTTCAACTGGTTGATTGGATTGAATTTATGTCGGGCTGTTAGCACTCCGCCCGAACGAGTGCCAATTCTACTCGCGAGAAAACGCCTGCGGAAGTCCCCAGGCGTTGGCGTGTCCGGTAGATGGGGTTCGGGCAGGGGGATTCAATGACCGCCTGGTCCATGCGCAGCGCAACATTCCTTTGAAACACGAGTCACCTATAATCGGACGTCGTCTGCAGCCCTGTTCAGGGCGCCGCTTCCCGGGAATCCATCGATGAACTTCAAGAACGGCGCGCATTGCGCCCTCGTCCTTTTTTTTGCCGCGGTTTCCGGGGCTGCGCTGGCCCAGGTTGTCCCGCTCGTCGGCGGTACGCCGGCCGTGCAGGACTTCAGCTCGCTGGCCAGCAGCGGCACCAGCACGACGCTGCCGGTCGGCTGGTACCTCAAGGAGTCCGACAGCAATGCCGATACCAGCTACTCGGCCAGTGATGGCTCCCTGGCTTCCGGGGACACCTACAGCTTCGGCGCGAATGCGAGCGGCGAGCGCGCGCTCGGCACCTTGCTGTCAGGTTCATTGACGTCGTTGATCGGCGCGCAATTGCGCAATGAAAGCGGCCAGGCGTTGAGCGAGATCGCGGTGACCTACACCGGCGAACAATGGCGCCTCGGCACGACCGGGCGCGCCGACAGCCTGCAGTTCCAGTACAGCGTCAACGCCACGCGACTCGACGACACGGCGGCAACCTGGGTGGCGGTACCCGCGCTCGATTTCTCGTCGCCAACGACAACCGGATCGACCGGCGCGCTGAATGGCAATGCCGCCGCGAACCGGCTCGCCCGGAGCGGCTCGATCACCGGCATCAACCTTGCCGTGAACGCGACCGTCTGGGTGCGCTGGATCGATGTCAACGCCAGTGGCGCCGACGATGGCCTCGCCATCGACGACATCAGTTTTGGCGTTGCCGGCGATCCGCCGGTGGACGTGGCACCGACCGTGGCGAGCACCGTTCCGGGCAACAACGCGATCAATGTCGCCTTGGGCGCAACCCTGAGCGTGACCTTCAGCGAGGCCGTGACCCTGGGCAATCCGTGGACCAGCATCAACTGCGCGAGCTCGGGCAACCACACGGTCAGCGTGAGCGGCGGCCCGACCAGCTACAGCCTGACGCCGTCACCGGCGTTTGCCGGCAATGAAACCTGCACCTGGACGATCCTCGCCAGCGGCGTGACCGATCAGGACAGCATCCCCGATGGGATGGCGAGCAATGCCGTCATCGAATTCACGACACTCGACCCGTCCAACATCCCGCCGCCGACGGTGATTTCGACCCAGCCTGCAAACGGCGCGAGCAACGTGCCGCTGGCCAGCGACGTGCGGGTCAACTTCAGCGAAATCGTGACGACGACGCCCGGCGCGTTCGACCTCGCCTGCAACTCGACCCCGATCACGCTGACCGAAACCGGCAGCGGCAACAACCGCACGCTGACCCCGGCCACGGTTCTGCCGGCCGGCGCCAACTGCGAATTAACGATCGATGCGTCGCATGTGCGCAATACCAGCGACATCGCCATGGAACAATCGGTCGTCCTCCATTTCGATGTCAGCGATGGTTCGACCAGCGGCTACTACGCATCGGTCAACACCAGCAGTCCGGGACAACTGCGCTGCAGCCTGCATCTGCTGATACGTGGCCACACCGCGTATCCGTACAGCGGCTCGGGCACGAATACCTGGACGATCCTGGAAACCGCGCAGGCAAGTCCGGGCAATCCGGGCAAGATCCTCGATGTCTACAAGAACCGCCTGTACAACGCGGTCAGCGATCGCGCCGGCGGCAGCGGTGGCGTGACCTACAACCGCGAACACACCTGGCCGAACTCGCTGGGCTTTCCGAGCACGACCGGCAACCTCGGCCTGCCCAATGCGCCCTACACCGATACGCACATGCTCTGGCTGTCGGACACCAACTACAACGCCGATCGCGGCAACAAGCCGTTTGCCAATTGCGCCAGCGGTTGCGGTGAACGCGTCACGGAAGTCAATGGCGGAGTCGGCGGCGGCAGCGGCGTCTATCCGGGCAACTCGAACTGGGTCAACAGCAATTCGTTCGAGACCTGGAACCATCGCAAGGGCGAAATGGCCCGCGCGATGTTCTACATGGCGATCCGCTATGAAGGCGGCACGGATCCGACCAGCGGCCAGACCGAGCCGAACCTCGAACTGACCGACAACCGCAGCCTGATCGTCGGCGCCAGCAACTACAACGTACCGGCCTACATGGGCTTGCTGAGCAACCTGCTCGCATGGAGCGCAGGCGATCCGCCGGATGCCGAGGAAATCGCGCGCAACAACGTGATCCAGACCTTCCAGGGCAATCGCAATCCCTTCGTCGATCATCCGGAATGGGTCTCCGCCGCCTTGTTCCAATCGAGCAATCCGCCGACCTGCGAGCCGCTCGGCAACGACGGGATATTCGCCAATGGTTTCGAAGTGCAAGCGTCGTCGACAGTGCATTGATGGGTGGAAAGGACGGTGACGGGACGGGATTGCGCTTCGACGCGCGATCCGGTCCCACGATGATGCCCGGGGGGCTTTTCCTGCCGTCGGAACCGGCTGCAGTATTTGGTATAGCCGAAAGTGGCCTTGATGCGGGCAATGCGAGGAAACCGTCGATGTCCCTGCTGATCGTCCATTGCAGTTGCGCCGCCGATGGCAGCGCCGATCGAATCGCCAGGGCACTGGTCGAGGAGCACCTGGCGGCTTGCGTTTCGCTGCTGCCGGGCGTTCGCTCAACCTTCCGCTGGCAAGGCAAGATGCACACCGATGACGAGGTGCTGATGCTGATCAAGACCACTCGGGAGCGCTATCCGGCACTCGCGTCGCGCCTGCTCGAACTGCATCCGTATGAACTGCCCGAGATAATTGCGGTCGATGTCAGCGCTGCCCACCCGCCGTACGCGGCCTGGGTCGAGCACGAGGTCGGGGTATCCTGATGCACCTTGCATCGGC
The DNA here is from genome assembly GCA_029561145.1 of Pseudomonadota bacterium. GTDB lineage: Bacteria > Pseudomonadota > Gammaproteobacteria > Xanthomonadales > Rhodanobacteraceae > Dokdonella. The sequence goes on along the minus strand of JAKQJM010000091.1, from coordinate 59,586 downwards.
TCGCCGATCGTGATTCCCGCAATCCGGAGTGTCGCCTTGTTCCGCTACCTGCTGCCTGTCCTGCTCGCCCCGTTCGTTCTTGCCACGACTGCCCAGGCGCAGGAGCAGGACGGCTTGCTGCCGGTCGAGCAGGCCTATGTGCTGAAAGCCGAACTGGCCGGGCCGGACCGCATCGCCCTCAACTGGACGATCGCCAAGGACTACTACCTCTACAAGGGACGCATCAAGGCCAAGACCAGCCAGGCCGGCCTCACGCTCGGCGCGCTGGAACTGCCCAAGGGCATCGAGAAACACGACGAATTCTTCGGCGATGTCGAGATCTATCACGACACGATCGAGGCCAGCCTGCCCTTCACGCTCGAGGACGCGGCGGCGCCCAGCGTCGATCTGACGATCACGGTCCAGGGCTGCCATGAGACCGAACCGAAGATCTGCTATCCGCCGCATCCAGTGAAGCTCTCGCTCAAGCGCGAGGCGTTCGCTGCGATCCCGGCAAGTCCACTGGCAGGAAAACTCGCCGCGGGCATCGCCTTCGGATCGGCCACGGAGTCACTTGATTCCGATGAGGCCCTGCCGCCCGAACAGGCGTTCGTGTTCGAAGCGATCGAGATGAGTCCGACCGAGATCCTCGCGCGCTGGACGATGCCGAAGGGCTATTACCTGTATCGCGACAAGAGTCGCGTCAGTGTCGTCGATGGACGCGATGTCGAAGCCGGTGCGCCGCAATGGCCGCCCGGCGTCGATCATACCGACGAACACTTCGGTACCGTGGTGGTCTTCTACAACCAGGTCGAACTGCCGGTCGCGCTGAGACGCGCCGATGGCGCGGCGCAGACGATCCAGTTGCAGGGCGAGTTCCAGGGTTGCAAGGAAAACGGCATCTGCTACCCGGTCATGCAACGCACGGTCGCGGTCGATCTCGATCCGGCCACCCCCGAACAACTCGCGCAAGCCGCAAGCACGTTCGTCGCCGCCGAGCCAGCCACTCCTGAAACAGACGCCGCCGATGCCGCGGCCGAGAACAGCCTGCGCTCGCAACCGCCGCTTGCGAGCAACATCGGCGTGCTCGGCGCCCTGCTGTTTGCGTTCCTCGGCGGCATCGTGCTGAACCTCATGCCCTGCGTCCTGCCGGTGCTGTCGTTCAAGGTGATCGGACTTGCGCAGAGCGGCGAGAGTCTGGCCAAGGCACGCAGCCATGCGCTCTGGTACACCTTCGGCGTGCTCGTTTCATTCGCCGTGATCGGTCTGCTCGTGATCGCGCTGCGCTCGGCCGGACAGGCGCTGGGCTGGGGTTTCCAGTTGCAGCAGCCCGGCTTCGTCGCGATCCTCGTCTACGTCCTGCTCGCGGTCGGCCTGAGTCTCTCGGGAGTCTTCACGATCGGCGCAAGCCTTGCCGGCACCGGACAGGGCCTGGCCTCGCGCTCGGGACCGGCCGGCGACTTCTTCACCGGTGTGCTGGCCTGCGTCGTGGCGAGTCCGTGCACGGCGCCTTTCATGGGTCCTGCGCTGGCCGTCGCGTTCGCATCCTCATCGATTGTCGCCTTGCTGATCTTTCTTGCGCTCGGTCTCGGCCTCGCCCTGCCGTTCCTGCTGGTCGGCTTCATTCCTGCGCTGGCTTCGCGCCTGCCGCGGCCCGGCGCCTGGATGGAAACCTTCAAGCAGGTGCTGGCGTTCCCGATGTACCTGACCGCGGTCTGGCTGGTCTGGGTGCTCGGCAAGCAACGCGGCGTCGATGCAATCGGCCTCGTGCTTGCAGGCACGGTGGTGCTGGCGCTGGCCTTGTGGTGGCTGGAACGCAGCCGCTACGGCGGCAAGCCGCTGGCGCGCGCACTCGCCGTCATCGTGCTGATCGCCTCGCTGATACCGATCGTGATGATCGTCCGGCTCGATCCTCCGTCCCGAGTGCAGGACGATTCGGGATCGGCGATTGCCTATTCAAAGGAAAAGCTGGCGACCCTGCGCGCGGACGGCCGCACCGTGTTCGTCAACATGACGGCCGACTGGTGCGTGACCTGCAAGGCCAACGAGAAGAGCGTGCTTGGCACCGCGCATTTCGAGGACGTCCTGGCCAGGGCCAATGCCGTGTACATGAAGGGTGACTGGACCAATGTCGATGCGGAGATAACCGCCTTCCTGCAGGCGCATGGCGCAGTCGGCGTGCCGCTCTATGTGGTTTTTCACGGCAGTGAGGGCAACGGCACGGTGCTGCCGACCGTGTTGACCTCGGGTATCGTCGAGGATGCCTTGCGTCCCGAATGATCCGTGGACCGCATCACCGATGTCGAATCCGAACCGCACCCCAGACCGATGTTCAATCGCACCAACCTGTTGATCGTGCTGCTCGCCGCCGCGAGCGCGAGCATCGGCCTAGGGCTGAGCATCCTGCTGCGTCCGTCGGCCCTGCCGGCCAGCGTGGCAGCCGCCAAGGTACTGGCACCGGGCGATCCGGTCGGCGACATCCGCCTGCCCGATCGCGAGGGTCGATCGCGCAGCCTGTCGGAATGGAACGGCAAACTGGTCATCCTGAATTTCTGGGCGAGCTGGTGCGGGCCGTGCCGTGAGGAAATGCCGATGCTCGACCGCATGCATGTGCGCTATGCCGATCGCGGCATCGAAGTCGTCGGGGTCGCCGCCGAGGAATCCGCCGATGCCCTGGCCTTTCTGGCGCAGAACCCGGTTTCCTATCCGATCCTGATCAACGCGCCCGACGATCCGGTCGACGTCTCGCTGCATCTGGGCAATACGCAGAGCGTGCTGCCCTACACTGCACTGATCGGACGCGACGGCCACGTGCTCGCGACGCGGATGGGCAATTTCAGCGAAAAGTCGCTGCAGGAATGGATCACTCCCTATCTCTGAAGCTGTCCAGTTGCGAGCAGGGCTGGCCTGCCCACCGGGCAAGACTCCCGGATTCTCCCCTTCGAATTTCCAAGGAATTCACTCATGACGACTCCCGCCTACGCCGCCGCCGAAGCCAAGGCACCACTCACCCCGTGGACGATCGAGCGTCGCACGCCCGGTCCGCACGAGGTGCAGATCGAGATCCGCTATTGCGGCGTCTGTCATTCCGACATCCACCAGGCGCGCGCCGAATGGGGTGGCGGCATCTTCCCGATGGTGCCGGGCCACGAGATCGTCGGTCACGTAGGCGCGGTCGGCAGCGCGGTGACCCGCTTCAAGGTCGGTGACAGCGTGGGCGTCGGCTGTTTCGTCGACTCGTGTCGCGAATGCAAACCGTGCCGGGACGGCGAGGAACAGTATTGCCAGAACGGCATGACCGCCACCTACAACAGTGTCGAACGCGGCACGCGCACGCCGACCTACGGCGGCTACTCGACGCGCATCGTGGTCAACGAAGACTATGTGCTGCGTGTTCCGGCAAGTATTCCGCTCGATCGCGCCGCTCCCCTTCTATGCGCCGGCATCACGGTCTATTCGCCGTTGCGTCACTACGGACTCAAGGCCGGGGACCATGTCGCCGTGGTCGGTCTCGGCGGTCTCGGCCACATGGGCGTCAAGATCGCCCGCGCGATGGGTGCCAGGGTCACCGTGCTCAGCACGTCGCCATCGAAACGCGACGATGCACTCAAGCTCGGCGCCGACGATTTCGCGGCAACCTCGGACAAGGCGACGTTCAAGAAACTGGCCGGCAGTTTCGACTTCATCCTCGACACGGTTTCGGCACCACACGACTACAACGCCTACCTGGGCCTGCTCCGGCTCGATGGCACGATGATCCTCGTCGGCCTGCCCGACCAGCCCGTGCCGCTATCGGCCGGTCCGCTCATCATGGGCCGTCGACGCCTGGTCGGATCGCTGATCGGCGGCATCCGCGAAACCCAGGAAATGCTCGACTTCTGCGCCGAGCACGACGTCGCCTCCGACATCGAACTGATCCCGATCGAAAAGATCAACGAAGCCTACGAACGCATGATCAAGGGTGACGTGCGCTACCGCTTCGTCATCGATTGCGCGAGTTTCAGGTAGGCGCAACTCGGCGTCGCGTCAAACACGAATGACTGCTCGTCACGACCGGGGAGGGACCCGGGCGTGTAGGTCAATCCGCAATTGCCCTGCGATCTGGATTCACGAACCAGCATGACGATAGCCGGGTAGCGTCTCGGTTTGAAATCAACCGTGCGGTTGGCAATCAACCGTGCGGTTGGCAATCCATCGTGTGGTCGGGTCAATCGCCTTGTTCGATGCTGGCAACCCGCGTCGCACCACTCGCAAGCCAAAATTTCGCCGATCTTCGCCGAACTGGACACATTCACCCGGTTCGATGACACTAGCCCATTGTTTGAACCCGCCGATTGTCGACGGGTTCGGGAGTGAAATGGCCAAGATCCTCGTCCTGCATGGGCCCAACCTCAACCTGCTCGGCACGCGCGAGCCGGAGGTCTACGGGCGCGTCACGCTGGCCGATATCGATGCCGGCCTGATGGCCGCGGCCAAGGCTGCGGGACACGAACTCGCCACTTTCCAGTCGAATGCCGAGCACGCGCTGATCGATCGCATCCATGCTGCCCGCGATGAAGCGGTCGCCTGGATCGTGATCAATCCGGGCGGCTATACGCATACCAGCGTGGCTTTGCGCGACGCCCTGGCCGGTGTTGCGATCCCGTTCGTCGAGGTCCACCTGTCCAACGTGCAGGCACGCGAATCGTTTCGTCACCACTCGTATTTCTCCGATATCGCGTTCGGCGTGATCTCGGGATTCGGCGCCGACAGCTACCGCATGGCGCTCGATTTCATCCTGCGTCGACTCCCCACGAACTGATCCACTACCACCCGGAGCATCGCGTTCGTCGCGACGTTCCCTGCAAAGGCGACTCCGATGGACCTGCGCAAGATCAAGAAACTGATCGATCTGCTCGAAGAATCGAACCTGTCCGAACTCGAGATCAAGGAGGGCGAGGAAATCGTCCGCCTGTCCCGCTATCCGAAGAACATGGCGCCGACCTACGCGGCCGCTCCGGCTGCAGGACCGGCTCCTGTCGTGCAATCGAGCGCGCCACCTGCAGTTGCAGCCAGCATCGAAGCCGCTGCCGCGACGGGCGCGTCGGAGGGCCGCGACCTGCCACCTGGCACCACGGTGCGCTCGCCGATGGTGGGTACGTTCTACGCATCCTCCAATCCCGACGCCCCGCCGTTCGTCAAGCTCGGCCAGAAGGTCAAGGTCGGCGATACGCTCGGCATCATCGAGGCGATGAAGATGTTCAACCAGATCGAAGCCGATGTCGCCGGCACCGTGCTCGCGGTGCTCGCCGAAAGCGGCCATCCGGTCGAGTTCGATGAACCCTTGTTCGTGATTGGCTGAAGTGCAGGGAATGGTGAATCGTTCAGTCGGGCTCACGAATAACTGGAAGTCTGGCAGGAGGCGATGCGGCTTGTGGAAATGGTTTGCGCAGCGACTGCGTGGTTTCCGGCAGAACGGCGTTCTGGATTGACGACGCGATCCGGCGAGCGGCGATCAGCATGTCACCGGACATTGCCGAAAGTGCCGCCCGACGTTTCACGGTCGAGTACCAATGTTTTCTCCCTTTGCTCGCGGATCGCTCCATGAAATGGCTACCCCACTGCAAATCGCGACGCGGCTTGGCTATATGAGATCAAATCTCGACATCGACGTCCCCTTTGGATCGGGTTCTTGCCCGATTGACCGCACTGATGAACGCCCTGAAAAAGCGTGGAGAAACCTGATGCCGGCTTCAAACCCATTCCCCATTCTCCATTCCCCGCTCCCATGCTAGACAAAATCGTCATCGCCAACCGCGGCGAGATTGCGCTGCGCATCCTGCGCGCCTGCCACGTGCTCGGCATCAAGACGGTGGCCGTGCATTCGACCGTCGACCGCAATCTCAAGCACGTCGGCATGGCCGATGAATCGGTCTGCATCGGCCCACCACCGGCTGCGGAAAGTTATCTCAATGTGCCGGCGATCATCGCTGCGGCCGAGGTGACCGATGCGCAGGCCATCCATCCGGGCTACGGCTTCCTTTCCGAGAATGCCGATTTTGCCGAGCGCGTCGAACAGTCGGGCTTCATCTTCATCGGCCCGCGCGCCGAAACGATCCGGCTGATGGGCGACAAGGTGCAGGCGATCCGCGCGATGAAGGAAGCCGGCGTGCCGTGCGTCCCTGGATCGGGCGGGCCGCTCGGCGATGACATCGTCGAGAACACGCGGATCGCGCGCGACATCGGTTATCCGGTCATCATCAAGGCCGCCGGCGGTGGCGGTGGACGCGGCATGCGCGTGGTCCACACCGAAGCCCATCTCGGCAATGCGATCTCGATGACCAAGACCGAAGCCAAGGCCGCATTCGGCAACGATCAGGTCTACATGGAGAAGTTCCTCGAGAACCCGCGCCATGTCGAGATCCAGGTGCTCGCCGATGGCCAGGGCAGCGCGATCCACCTCGGCGAGCGCGACTGTTCGATGCAGCGACGCCACCAGAAGGTCGTCGAGGAAGCGCCCGCGCCCGGCATCAGCGAGGAGCAGCGCCAGGCGATCGGCAAGGTCTGCGTCGAAGCCTGCCTGCGCATCAACTACCGTGGCGCCGGAACCTTCGAGTTCCTCTACGAGGATGGTCGCTTCTACTTCATCGAAATGAACACGCGCATCCAGGTCGAGCACCCGGTCACCGAGATGATCACGGGCATCGATCTGGTCCGCGAACAATTGCTGATCGCGGCAGGCGAAAAGCTCTCGATCCGCCAGGAAGACATCCGCATCACCGGCCACTCGATCGAATGCCGCATCAACGCCGAGGATCCCGACACGTTCATGCCGAGCCCTGGCACGGTCAGGCGATTCCTCGCCGCGGGCGGCCCGGGCGTGCGCACCGATACGCACATCTATGACGGCTACCGGATTCCGCCAAACTACGATTCGATGATCGGCAAGTTGATCGTGCACGGGCGCGATCGCGAGACCGCCGTCGCGCGCATGCGCCAGGCGCTGGCGGAAGTCGTCATCGAAGGCGTCAAGACCAATCTCCCGCTGCAGATGCGAATCATGGCCGATGGCGGATTCCAGGCCGGCGGGATGAACATCCACTATCTCGAAAAGCGCATGGCAGAAGCCAAGGACAAGGCGCTCGGAATCCGCTAGCAACACTGGCCGGGAGTCATGCCGCTGATCGCATCGGCCCGGGCACCCGTGCCGGCGGGGTTCCTCACGCATCGGGCGTGGCGCCATGCATTGCGAAACCCTATGCTCCGGGACGCCGTGCCCGAATCCATCCCGCGCGAGCCGGCGCGCCCTTCATTTTCCCGTCCCGTCCTGTGATCTATGACCTGGCTTGAACTTTCCCTGACCCTGCGCTCCGACCAGCAGGAATCCGTTGAAGCGGCGCTGGAGGATGTCGGCGCGTTGGCGGTGACCCTGCTCGATGCCGAAGCCGATACCAGCAACGAACAAGCGATCCTCGAGCCTGCGGTCGGCGAAACGCCGCTATGGTCGACGATCGTGCTCGCGGCCCTGTTCGAGGCCGGCGTCGATCGCAGCGGGCTGCTCCATGTGCTCGGTGAGTTGCTGCCCGAACTCGAACCTGCCCAGATCCAGTTTCGTGAAGTCGCCGACCAGGACTGGACGCGGGTCTGGATGGACCAGTTCCAGCCGATGCAGTTCGGACGACGTTTGTGGATCTATCCGTGGAACATCGAGCCACCGGCAGACGAGGGCATCGTGACCGTGCGCCTCGATCCGGGTCTCGCCTTCGGTACCGGCACGCACCCGACCACGGCCCTGTGTCTCGAATGGCTCGACCAGCTCGATCTGCAAGGCAAGACCGTGATCGACTTTGGCTGCGGATCGGGCGTGCTTGCCATCGCCGCGGCCCTGCTCGGCGCAGCGCACGTCACCGGCATCGACAACGACCCGCAGGCCATCGAAGCGAGTCGCGACAATGCCGGACGCAACGGCGTCGCGGATCGAATCGAGCTGGCGCTGCCCGACCAGGCTTCCGTTGAATCCTGCGATCTGCTCGTGGCGAACATCCTTGCCGGGCCCTTGTACGACCTCGCGCCGCTGTTCGCGATGCGCATCAGGCCCGGCGGCCTGCTCGCCTTGTCGGGAATCCTCGACGGCCAGCAACAGGAATTGCTCGATCGCTACGCCGGATGGTTCGATGAGCTTGTCGTCACGCGGCGCGAGGACTGGATACGCATCAACGGTCGCCGCCGCTGAGGCAGGCGTGGGCCACGCGGTTCCTCCTGTTGTCGACCTGAAGCCCGCGCGATGCGGGCCTTCGCGACCGGCTTCCCGATGATGCCGGGACATTTGCCGATACAATCGCCGCCATGTACACGCAATGTCCCGAATGTCTGACCGTGTTCAAGCTCGGCAGCGCCGAGCTTGCGGCGGCGCATGGCGCGGTGCGCTGTTCGCACTGCAATGCCATCTTCAACGCCCTGCCGACACTCAGCGAACAACTGCCCGCCGAACCGATCGGCACGCTCGAACGCCATCCCGAACAGTCGGCACCGCCGCAACTCGGATTGCCGGTGTTCCGGCCGAAACGGAGCGCACAGGGCTCGTTGTTCGTTGAACCGGACGAACGACCCCGCGCGCATGATCGTGCAGCCGGCCCTCCCCAGTTCACGCGGGCACGTCGCCGTGCGCACACTCGCGGCAATGGCCGATGGATCGCCGGCAGTCTGTTCCTGCTCCTCCTGCTCGGTGGCGAGATCGCCTGGGCCGAACGCGCCCTCTGGATCAACGACTCGGCTTTGCGCCCCTGGCTGGAACGCGCCTGTTCAACCTTGCCGTGCCAACTCCCGCTGCGTCGCGACGACAGCCTGTTGCAACTTGCTTCGCGCGACATTCGACCGCACCCGTCGGTGCCGGGCGCCTTGATCATTTCTGCCACCCTGCAGAACGCGGCCGATTTCGCGCAGGCCTTTCCGACCGTCGAGATCACCCTGTCCGATCTCGACGAGCAGCGCATCGCCATGCGTCGTTTCAGACCCGCCGAATACGTCAGCGACCCACGCGTCCTGGCGCTGGGACTCGCGGCGCAAGCCACGGCGCCTCTGGTCTTCGAGGTGGCCGATCCTGGCAAGAATGCGGTCGCCTTCGAATTCAATTTCGAATAAGTAACCGCAGAAACCGATTTCCGCAGTCGCACAACCGCGCCTGGCACTTATCAAGCGGACGCGACGGCGCTACTATCACCGACCCGCCCGTGCACGATCATCATCACGCGGCGGGTCCAGACAAGAATCAACGCTTCGGGGATTGTTCCAGTGAATGCCGTTAGCCCGCTGCGCGCAGATGCCGCGCACGATCCTGCCTTGCAACCCGCATTGCGCGAATGCGTCTCGCGCGCGGTTCGTCGCTACCTCGCCGATGTCGATTCGCAACCAACCGAGGGCCTGCATGCGCTGGTCGTTGGCGAGGTCGAAATGCCGCTGTTGCGCGAAGTGATGGCCTGGTACGGCGGCAACCAGAGCCGCGCCGCCGCCGCGCTGGGGATCAACCGGGCAACCCTGCGCAAGAAGCTGCAGCAATACGGCCTCAGCTGAGCCGACCGGGTGGCCGCAGCGCCGCTATACTGCGCGACATCCCATGGCCTACGGCATGAATGATGTTTGATACCACCCTGGTTCCCGTGCGCCGCGCGCTGCTCAGCGTGTCAGACAAGGCCGGTCTTTTCGACTTCGCCCGAGGCCTCGACGCACTCGGTGTCAACCTTATCTCGACCGGCGGAACCGCCCAGACCCTGCGTGATGCCCATCTGCCGGTGACCGAAGTCAGCGCGCTGACCGGTTTCCCGGAAATCATGGGCGGTCGCGTCAAGACCCTGCACCCGGTCGTGCATGGCGGACTGCTTGGCCGCCGCGGCGTCGATGACGCAGTCATGGCCGAGCATGGCATCAACGCGATCGATCTGCTGGTCGTCAATCTGTATCCCTTCGACTCGGTAACGGCCCGGCCCGATTGCAGCCTCGCAGACGGCATCGAGAACATCGACATTGGCGGACCGGCCATGCTGCGCGCGGCTGCGAAGAATCACGAGCATGTGATCGTGGTCAGCGATCCGGCCGACTATGCCGAAGTGCTCGAGGCACTCGCCCACGGCGGTACGTCGATCGAATTGCGTAGACGCCTGGCAGCCAAGGCCTTCGCGCACACGGCAGCCTACGACGGCCGCGTCGCGGGTTGGCTCGGCGCGCGCAGCGAGGGCGAAACCAGCGAACCGTTTGCGCCAAGCCTGCATCTGGCATTCGAGCGCAAGCAGGTGCTCCGCTATGGCGAGAACCCGCACCAGGCTGCTGCGCTGTATGTCGAGCGCGGCGCTGGCGCCGGCACGATCGCGCGTGCACACGTGCTCGCCGGCAAGGAACTCTCCTACAACAACATCGCCGACGCCGATGCTGCCCTCGAATGCGTCAAGGCGTTCGAGCGCACGCCGGCCTGCGTCATCGTCAAGCACGCCAATCCCTGCGGGGTAGCCCTGGGTGCCAGCGCGCGCGAAGCCTACGAGCATGCCTACGCGTGCGATCCGGTCTCCGCATTCGGCGGCATCATCGCGTTCAACCACGCCCTCGACAAGGACACGGCGGAACTCATCCTCGAGCGCCAGTTCGTCGAAGTCGTGATCGCACCCGAAGTCCACGAAGCGGCACTGGCAGTGTTCGCGAAGAAGCCGAACGTGCGCGTCCTCGCCACCGGCGAATGGCCCGGGCACACCGGCCAGTCGATCGACTACAAGCGCATCGCCGGCGGCCTGCTCGCCCAGGACTCCGACCGCGACACGTTGATGATGACCGACCTCAAGGTCGTGTCCAGGCGCGTACCGAATACCGAGGAACTGCGCGACCTGCTGTTCGCCTGGCATGTCGCGATGTACGTGAAATCGAACGCGATCGTGTATGCGCGCGAAAGTCGCACGATCGGCATCGGCGCCGGCCAGACCAGTCGCGTGATCAGCGCACGCATCGCCACGATCAAGGCCGAAGACGCCGGGCTCGCGGTCGCCGGCAGTGTCATGGCCTCGGACGCGTTTTTTCCTTTTCGTGACGGCATCGATACCGCGGCGCAGGCAGGCATCCGCGCGGTGATCCAGCCTGGCGGCTCGATGCGTGATGCCGAGGTGATCGCCGCCGCCGACGAGAACAACATGGCGATGGTGTTCACCGGCGTGCGGCATTTCCGACACTAACGCGCCGCACCGGCGTCGGAATGGGGAATGGAGCATCGGGATGAGTCAGAAGAAAGCGATCATCCGCATGGAACATGAGGCCTTGGCGTTCTCCATTCTCCATTTTCCATTCCCCATTCCCCAATCCCGAATCCCGCGACAATGAAAATCCTCGTCATCGGCGGCGGCGGTCGCGAACATGCCCTTGCCTGGAAGCTCGCGCAGTCCCGACGTGTCAGCGAAGTGATCGTCGCACCAGGCAATGCGGGCACCGCGCGCGAACCGCGCATGCGCAACGTCGACATCGCCACGACCGACATCGACGGGCTGCTCAAGCTCGCGCGCGAGGAGTCGGTCGGCCTGACCGTGGTCGGACCCGAAACGCCGCTCGTGCTCGGTGTGGTCGATCGTTTCCGCGCCGCCGGTCTCGCCTGCTTCGGACCGCGTCGGGTCGCCGCCCAGCTTGAAGGATCCAAGGCTTACGCGAAGGCGTTTCTCGCCCGCCACAATATCCCGACCGCACGCTACGCGGTGTTCACCGAACTCAAGCCCGCCCTCGCCTACGTGCACAAGCACGGCGTGCCGATCGTGATCAAGGCCGACGGCCTGGCCGCCGGCAAGGGTGTCGTGGTTGCGTTGACGCTCGGCGACGCCGAACAGGCATTGCACGACATGCTCGGCGCGCATGCATTTGGCGAGGCATCGGCGAGCGTCGTGATCGAGGAATTCCTCGACGGCGAGGAAGCCAGCTACATCGTGATCTCCGATGGCCAGCACGCGTTGCCAATGGCAACCAGTCAGGACCACAAACGCGTCGGAGAAGCCGACACGGGACCGAATACCGGCGGCATGGGCGCCTACTCACCGGCACCAGTGGTCAGTGCTGCCGTCGATCGCCGGATCATGGACGAAGTGATCCGGCCGACCCTCGCCGGCATGGCGGCCGAGGGTGCGCCGTTCATCGGGTTTCTCTATGCGGGCCTGATGATCGACCGCAGCGGAGCGCCGCGCGTGATCGAGTTCAACGTCCGTTTCGGAGATCCTGAAACACAGCCGATCATGCTCAGGCTGCAGTCGGACCTCGTCGAACTGATCGAGGCGGCCCTCGCCGGGCGACTGCGCGACATGTACGTGCACTGGGACCCGCGACCTGCGATCGGCGTCGTCATGGCAGCGAAGGGTTATCCGGGCAAGGTTCGCAGTGGCGACACGATCAGTGGCCTGGACGAGATTTCAGATCCCGCGGTACGCGTTTTCCATTCCGGTACACGCCTGGTCGACGGCAAGGCGGTCACCGCCGGTGGACGTGTCCTCACGGTCTGCGCGCTTGGCCATGATTTCGCTGCGGCACGCGCCAGCGCCTATGCGGCGATCGAAAAGGTCCGCTTCGAGGGCGCGTTCCATCGTCGCGATATCGGCCATCGCGCACTGAATCGCGGGTAGCCCTGCTACGAAGCCAGGCGCACGCGCAGATGGTTTTCGCCACGCCGATACTGATAGGCGAATTCACGGGTCATCGCGCGCACCATGGCGATGCCAACGCCACCGATACTGGCAGAAGCGATCGTCTGCGGCAGATGGGCGACGGCAATTGCGGTCGGATCGAACGCGGCAGCACTGTAACGCAGGCGCGCGATCAGTTCGCCTTGCCCGCAGCGCAGACGCACATGCACCGGTCCGCTGGCAGCCTGCGCGTGCATGATCACGTTGGCCAGCAATTCATCCAGCACCGTGGCGAGCGAACGCCGCACCGACTCGTCGACACCGGCAGTCGCCAGATCGGCATCCATCGCATCGGCAAAGGCGCCGACGGCGGAGCGCTCGCGCGCCACGGCATAACGCCAGCAACGCACGCTATCCGGCAGACACTGGCGGACGGTCACCAAATCCGACATGCATTGATCCCTCCCCGCAGTCAATCGTGAACGAAGCCGGCTCGGCTGGCAAACCCTGTCGATTCCGCCGGTTTGCGCTGGCCGCAGCAGGCGCCATTGTCCGCTCGACCCACCCGGCCAATGTTGCGTCTGCTAGATTGCGCGCAACGACTCCGCGAGCGAGCCCATGTCCGACCACAGCCAGTTCACCCTGCTCGGCAAGCGCCGCTTTGCCCCGTTTTTCACCACCCAGGCACTCGGCGCATTCAACGACAACGCGTTCCGCCAGGGCATGGTCGTTCTGATCGGCTTCCATCTTGGTTTCAACATTGATGCGGTCAGTTTCTATTCGATGATCGCGCCAGCGATCTTCATCCTGCCGTTCTTCCTGTTCTCCGCGAGCGCAGGCCAGATTGCCGAGAAGTTCGAGAAGACGCGCCTGATCCGCTACGTGAAACTGTTCGAGATCGGCGCGATGCTGCTCGCCACGTATGCCTTCCACGCGCACCAGATATGGCTGCTGTTCGTCGTGCTCTTCCTGATGGGCCTGCATTCGACCGTATTCGGTCCGATCAAGTACGCGATCCTGCCGCAGGCGTTGAAACCCGACGAACTCGTCGGCGGCAACGGCCTGGTCGAGATGGGCACGTCGATGGCCGTGCTGATCGGCATGATGGCGGGCGGCTCCCTCATCGCGATCGAGGGCTATGGGGAAACTGCCGCGTCGATACTCGTCGTCGGCATCGCCGTCATCGGCTATCTGGTCGCCCGCTCGATTCCACCGGCCCCGGCAACCGCACCGGATCTCAAGTTCAACTGGAACCCGGCCAGCGAAACCCTGCGCGTGATGCGTTACGTGGTCAAGGACCGCACGATCTTCAACGCGATTCTCGGCATTTCGTGGTTCTGGTTCTTCGGCACCGTATTCACGGCGCAATTGCCCGCCTACACGCAGACCTACCTCGGTGGTGGCGAGGGCGTGCTCAACCTCACCCTGGCCCTGTTCTCGGTCGGCGTCGGCATCGGTTCGTTGCTGTGCGAACGCCTGTCGGGTCACAAGGTCGAGATCGGCCTCGTCCCGTTCGGCTCGATCGGCATGACCGTGTTTGCGGTCGACCTGTACTTCGCGCGCCCGCACCTGGCCAGCGAGCATGGCCTCGGCGCGGGCCAGTTCCTGATGGCCGCCGGCAGCCTGCACATCGTCATCGACCTGATCCTGATCGGTCTGTTCGCCGGTCTTTTCATCGTGCCGCTGTTCGCCCTCGTGCAGAGCCGCACCGAGCGCAGCGAGTTGTCGCGCGTGATCGCCGGCAACAACATCCTCAATGCATTGTTCATGGTCGTCTCGGCGGGCCTCGGCCTCGGCCTGACCACGCTCGGCCTGAGCATTCCGCAGATCTTCCTTTGCGTGGCCGTGCTCAACGCCGCGGTGGCGATCTACATCTACACCCTCGTCCCCGAATTCCTGATGCGTTTCCTCTCGTGGATCCTGATCAACACGCTGTACCGGATCCGCACCGAGGGGCTCGACAACATTCCCGAGCAAGGCCCGGCCCTGATTGTCTGCAACCATGTCAGCTACCTCGATGCGCTGATCGTCGGCGGCAGCGTCAGGCGGCCTTCGCGCTTCGTCATGTACTACAGGATCTTCAACATTCCGGTCATGAGCTTCATCTTCCGCACCGCCAAGGCGATTCCGATCGCGTCGGGCAAGGAAGATCCGGCCCTGCTCGAAAAAGCGTTCGAGGAAATCGATCGCGCCCTGGCCGAAGGCGAGATCGTCTGCATCTATCCGGAAGGCGGCCTCACCGCCGATGGCGAAATCGGCACGTTCCGGCCCGGCGTTGAACGCATCCTCGCGCGCCGCCAGGTACCGGTCATCCCGATGGCGATACGCGGGCTTTGGGGCAGCATATTCAGTCGGCGCGACAGCGCGCCCGGGCGCATGCGCCTGCCCCGTCGGTTCTGGTCGCGCATCGTCCTCGCGGTCGGCGAGCCGGTTTCCGCGACGGAAGCCAGCGCCGCCTTGCTGGAACAGCGGGTACGCGAACTGCGTGGAGCCTGGGCCTGAGTCGGGAATGGGGGCCGGGAAGCGAGGAGCCGGCGGTCCCGGGTCCTGAAACTACGTCGCCCAACCACCGAGTACGATCATCGCGATAAGGGCGAGCCACACATAGAGGGCGCGCCGCAACACCAGTTGCGTGTCGGCCAGCTCCGCAATCGGATCGCCGAGGCTGTCCTCGCCGCCGTCTCCGGCGGCGACGTCGGCATCGATGCCGGCGCGGGCGATGAATGCGAGGAACCCGAGGTCGAGCGTGAAATATCCCTGCCCGTGCGCCCGATGATAGTCCTGCCACGCACGCACGATGGCATCGAAGTCCGAAACCAGGGCCAGTGACCCGGCCAGCAGGTGCGCCGGCGCCCAGTCGAGGATCAGGGCGGTGCGCTCGAGCGTGGCCCGCGCATTGCCTGCCAGTTCGGCAAACGCCGGCGCGCGCGCAAACAGTTGCACGAGTCGATAGGCCAGGGCGCCGACCGGCCCGAGCACGGCGAACCAGAACAGCACGCCGAACCGGCGCGACAGCGCGGCGGCAAAACCCGCCTCGACCAGGGCGGGGGCGGTGAACGGCACGGCACTCTCGCGCACACCATCACCGAGTCGTTGCGCCGCTTCCACGCGCCGCTCGCTGTCCGGCGCCTTGAGCACCGCATCGATATCCGCATCGAGGTCGCGTGGACCCCAGCACAAGTAGAGAACGACGATCATGAAAGCCAGTTCGAAGATTCCGAACCAGTGCCGGTGCAGGGCAGCCTGGATGAGTCCGACCAGCACGACGGAAATCCCGGCGATGACCAGGGTCCGCGTCGTTGCGCTTGCATTTGCTGCGCCATCAGCATCGCGCAGGCCGCCTCGCAGCCACGAAAAATTGCGATAGCGGACCAGGTCCGGCAAGGCGTGCGTGCTCAGCAGCACAACGAGAATTGCGATCAGGGTCTTGGCCATGGGCTCAGGCAGCGGCGGCGGTCCACCGGATTGTAGCCCGCGCAGTGCAGGCGTCCAGTCAGGTCCAGGCGGCGGGCGATTCCAGCGCGGACAGTTCGAGACCGCCGGCTGCGCGCAGCCAGTGCTCGATCAGCCGATACGAGACCGACAACGGCGGTGGCAGGCCGAGCGCACCGCCTTCGACATCGCGCACGAACTCGTCCACCTCGAACCAGCGCGCCTCGTCGATCTCCTCGCCAACCTTGATGGCCGGATCGTCGGCACGTGCGGTGAAACCGAGCATCAGCGAGGAAGGAAACGGCCAGGGTTGCGAGGAGTGATAGTCGCTGTCGACGACGCGCACGCCGGCTTCCTCGAAGACCTCCCGGCGCACCGCATCTTCCAGTGTCTCGCCAGGTTCGACGAAGCCGGCCAGGGTCGAATAGCGGCCCGTCGGCCACGTCGCCTGCCGACCGAGCAGGCAGGCATCACGCCAGGTCACGATCACGATGATGGCCGGGTCCGTGCGCGGGAAATGCTCGATCGCACAGGCCGGATTCGTGCAGCGTGCGCGATGTCCTGCCCATTCGATGATGAGCGCGTGGCCGCAGGCGCCGCACCAGCGCGTGCGCGACTGCCAGTGGGTCACGCCGCGCGCGTAGGCGAACAGGCCGGCCTCGAACGAAGCAAGACCGAGCCCCGCCTTGCGCAAGTCGAGATAGCGCCCACCCGTGGCGTTGGCGATTGCGAGGGCAGCCTCCGTGGATGCGCTCAGTGCGAAATAGGGTGCTTCGCGATCATCGAGCCCGAGCAACAGCGGCTGCGCCGCGTCAAACAGGGTGTCGCGCTCGCGACCATCGAGAAAGCGCAGTGACGTGGCGTCGTCGACGACCAGGGCCTTGCCTTCGGGATTGAGCACGAGGAAGCGTGCCGAATTCGTCCGCCAGGCTTCGTCCAGCCAGGCGACGTCAGTGCGACGCTCGCTGCAGCGGTCTAGCGCCAGTCCGGAAAACACGTTGTTGCGGCTGCGCTGTTCGGCGCTCAAGGAAGTCTCCTCAGAACGCACGGACCGCGATCATCGCGGGCTAGACCGCGAAGGACGAGCCGCATCCGCAGGTCGTCTTTGCATTCGGGTTGCGGATGACGAACTGCGCGCCGGTCAGGGACTCGGAATAATCGATCTCCGCACCGGTCAGGTATTGCAGACTGAGCGGATCGACGAGAAGGAACACGCCATCACGTTCCACGGCGAGGTCATCTTCGGCGCGCTCCTCGTCGAACGTGAAACCGTACTGGAACCCCGAACAGCCCCCGCCGCTGATGTAGACGCGCAGGCTGAGCGCCGGATTGCCTTCCTCGGCGATCAACTCGATCACCTTGCCCGCCGCCGCCGCCGTGAACACGATCGGCGCATCGACGAAGTCGAGATAGGTCGGAGTGGCGATATCGGTCATTGTTGGAAGCCGCGCTGGACGAAACGATTGCTCGACCGTTCTAGGTCGTGGCGATTCCACACGATATCAAGCGCCGGCCGGCGCGGCACCCACCGCTTCGTCGTCGACCACGGCCTTGGCCGTGCCGGGCCCACTGAGCTGCCTCGGCGGTTCGGCCTGGTAGATCATCTTGCCGTTGAGCTGAGCGCCCGCCGCCATCTCGAGCACCTTGTAGTAGACATTCCCGTCGATGCGCGCCTGCGCCGCCAGTTCGAGGCGTTCACTCACGATGATGTCACCCTTCACCTGGCCGTTGATGACCGCGTTGGGCGCGCGGATCTCGCCACTGACGCGCCCCTTGTCGCTCAAGGTCAGCACGGCCTTGTCACCGAGCGCGGAAATCGAGCCTTCGACGGCGCCGTCCATGTGCAGGCCACCGTTGAATTCGATGTCACCGCGAATCGTGGTGCCTTCGGCTACCAGGGTGGTGATCGCGGCCAAAGAATGATTGTTTCGCTTGTCACTGCCGAACATTGTCTTTCTCCTCGGCCTTCGCCGCATCGTCCCATGGGAATTCCTGCTCGCTGCGCCCGCCGTCGCCGTCTGCGATCGCACGCACGCGATTGGGTTCGAATCCTTCCGGAAGCATGATGGTGCCGCCAACCTGCTGGAAATACTTGAACGCATAGCCGATTCCGGCATTGTCGGACTGCTGGGCCAGGTCTTTCCAGGCGATCGTCTCGAGCTTGCCATCGCGCACGCCGGACACCGCAAGTGTCAGCTTGCCGGTGGTTTCGGGGCCACGCTTGAAGTTCTGGGTCAACGTCGCCGAAAAATTCCATGCGCGCGAGCCGGACACCTGGGCCAGGGTCAGGGCATTGACCGCCAGTCCTTCGCGCTTGGCGCCACCGACCAGGCGACCGTAGAAGGCGAGGTCCGCGCGGACGCCGGCAATTTCCTCCTCGCGATCCCGCAACGTGCCCTGCAAATCGTTCAGTGCGGCCTTGGCGACCTGCTCGGAACGCTCAAGGACCGCTATGCGCTTGCGCATGGCGTCCGCGTCGAGACCCTCGACCCGCATCGCCTCGGCGTCGACAACCTGCTGCGGGGCCAGCCACAGGCTGGTCGCGACCACGGCGAGCATCAGCGAGCCGATCCAGACCAGGCCCGCGAACAGCCACACCCGACGCGAGCGCGCAGGATTGATCTGGCGAATGACGAAACGCGGTGGACTCATCGAAACGGCTGGCTGCAGATCGACCGATTGGCCGGAGTGGGACTGCGCTTATAGCCATCCCCACGGAGCAACGTCAAGCGCAGCTATACTGACGACCTGAATTTTCGAAGATCACAGGCATGCTCTGGCTGAAGGCGTTTCACATCATCTTCGTCGTGACCTGGTTCGCCGGGTTGTTCTATCTGCCACGTCTTTTCGTCTATCACGCCGAAGCGACCGAACCGGTCGTGCGTGAGCGACTGAAGATCATGCAGCGCCGCCTGCTCATGATCACCCACATCGGCGGCGCGCTGGCGGTGGCCTTCGGCCTTGCGCTGATGGCCTGGTTGCTCGCCCATGCGCCCGGGTATCTGAACCAGGGCGGCTGGTTTCACGCGAAGCTCCTTCTCGTGGCGTGCCTGATCGTCTACCACGCAATGCTGATTCGCCTCGTCGGGCAATTCGCGCGCGACGCCAGTACGCGATCGAGCCGATGGTTGCGCCTGTTCAATGAAGTTCCGGCGCTGCTGCTGATCGCCATCGTCATCCTGGTCGTGGTCAAGCCGTTCTGAAGTGGCCGGATCCCGCGCCATGCGCTGCTATAGTCCAGCCACGCCAGCGTCGCGAATCCGCTCCAGCGACCGGATCCGGCGCACTGCAGGTGAGCACCAGGTGCCCATGACAGGAGGATGCTGAAACATGCAGGCCCGGGGACCCGTTCCGCGAAATCCTGCGCAGGCACGCGAAATGGTAGCCCTGCAGATTCCGGCCCGGGCGGGCGCACTGCGTCGGCGCGGCCAGCGTCTTTGTGACGGGGAATGGGATCTCAACACCGCCTTGCTGCTCGCCGAAGATGCCGAGTCGCTGGCCAGCAGTTGTCACCTGCTGGGCCGTGGCGACATGGCGGGCCGACTCGAGGAGTTCGCCGAATGCCTTTGGGTTCTGCTCGATCCGCCCGTGTTTCCGGACGATCCCGCGCGCAAGGCTATTTCGAATCAACTTGAAACCCTGATTGAAGACAGTGGCGTCGATCCGACCCCGGGCGGGGATCGGGCAGTCGCCAACAGCACGTTGTTCGGCTACGCCGCCGATGACGACAATGGCTATCCGCTGCTGGTGCGCCCGCCCGCCCTGTATTGGCGCCGGTTTACCGAGGATGCAAAACCCGCGGTCGCCTCGTCGTCCACGCCCCGTATCGACCGGGAAGTCATCGCGCCGACTCCTGCCAGTCCGGATCCTCCGCCGCGACCCCCGGCAGCGCTGCCGGATCTGACTGACGTCGCCGCTCGCGCCACGATCAGCGAAGCGCCAGCCGTCCTGCAGGTACCCGAGATCGCATTCACCGGACTGGCCGACGCGGAGACAACCCAGACGCCACGCGTCGCCCGCGCGATTGCCTGCCACCTCGGCGACGCCAGCGCGTTGACCACCGACATCGACCTGCAGTTGCGCGCCGAAGGCTACGATCTGGAGCGCGTGCGCAGTATCGATGATCTCAAGGTCGTGCTCAGCCGCACGGCGCCTTCGCTGATCGTGCTCGGCAGTCGGCACCAGGAAGCGATCGAGGAGATTGGCGCACTGGTCCAGGCGGCACGCGCGCGCAGCAAGCAGCGCGCCCTGCTGGTCGCGCTGTCCGCCGAAAAGATCGATCTGGCTGCACGCCTGCGCGCGATGCGTGCCGGTTGCGATGCGTATATCGAACAGCCTGCCGGTGCCGATGATGTGATGAAGCGGGTGCGTGAGCTGAAAGGCGCGGACCAGTCCGATCCGTTCCGCATCATGATCATCGAGGACGATCGCTCGCAGGCGCTGTTTGCCGAATCCATCCTGCGCAAGAACGGCATGCAGGCGCTGGCGGTCGGCGAAGCGTCCCTCGTGCTCGACAAGCTCGACGAGTTTGCACCCGACCTGATCCTCATGGATCTGAACATGCCCGTTTGCAACGGCATCGAGCTCACCGCGCTGATTCGCGAGCGCGAGGCCTATGTGTCGACGCCGATCGTGTTTCTCTCCGGCGAGGGGGACACCGAGAAGCACTTCGAGGCACTCAGCGTCGGCGGCGACGATTTCCTCAGCAAGCCGATTGCGCCGCGACACCTGATCGCCGCCGTGACGAGCCGGGTCACGCGAGCACGCAAGCTGGACCGCCGGCAGCGCGAACCCTTGCAACGCGAGGCGATCAAGGGTCTCAACGACTCGGCCCATCTCAGTCGACGGCTGGCCGAGATGCTCTCGATGGAGGACGCCGCGACGCGCCTGGGTGGCCTTGTATTCCTCGACCTCGAGGCCACCGAGCACCTGGCCCAGCGTCTCGGCAAGAGCGAGTTTCGCAAGCTGCTCGAGCGGCTGACCCAGGTCCTCGCGACGCAGATCGGCGGCAACGACATGCTCGCCCGCTGTGGCGACCACGGATTCCTCCTGCTCAACCCCGACCGGGCGAGCGGCGTGCTCGAACAACACGTCATCGCCTTGCGCGAACGCATCGCACAGGAGGAATTCGGCACTGCGAGCGCACCGCTGCGACTCCGCATCGTCGCTGGAATCTGCCCGTTCGCAATCGCCGCAGGGGATGCGAAAGCGATGATCGATGCCGCCGAGCGCGCGATGTTCGAAGCGCGCGACGGCGCCAGCGCGGGCGTCGTGGTGTGCGTTGCGGAAACCGATGCGAACGGTAGCCCCGGCATCATCGAGGCGATTCGCGAGGGACTTGCCAATTCGAGCTTCCGCGTGGTCTTCCAGCCGATCGTTTCCCTGCACGGCGAAGAGGAAAAACAGTTCCAGGCATTGTTGCGCCTGCCTTCGGAAGGTGGACGCATCTTCGCTGCCAGCGAAATCGTGCCCGCTGCCGAGCAAGCCGGATTCATCGTCGAGATCGATCGCTGGATGGTCGAAAGCTGCCTTGGCACGATTGCCGGGCACCTGCGCGATGGACACAACCTGCGCCTGTTCGTCAGCCAGTCGCTTGACAGCGTTCGTGCGCATGATCGCCTCGAATGGATGCGCGGCGCACTCGAATCGCATCGCGTCCCGGCAGCCCAGATCTCGCTTGAATTGCGCCTGGCCGATGCCGCGGCATCGCTGTCGGACTTCGTTGCGTATTGCCTCGGCATGAAACAACTCGGCATCGGTCTGACCCTGTCGGGTTTTGAAGCCGGCAAGCTCGGATCGGAAATGCTGCGCCATCTGCCGGTCGATTTCGTCAAGTTGTCGACTCGCTACATCGCGGCGTCCGACGGAGAGCTGCGCCAGGAGCTGCGTGATCTGGTCAAACTGGCCCATGCCAGCGATCGTCGCGTGATTGCCCCGCGTGTCGAGGAAGCGCGCGTCGCCGCTGCACTGTGGGCCAGCGGAATCGACCTGATCCAGGGCAACTTTGTCCAGCAGGCAACGCGCGAGGCATCGTTCGACTTCCACCTCGGCGGCAGCTGAGCAGGCATCCCGACGTGCCGAATCCGCAGAACCGCTCCGCATCCCCGGGTAGTCCAGACGGAAGGCTGATCGCCGTCATCGTTCTGGCCTTCGGACTCTGCGCAGCGCTGGTACTTCTTGTCGCCTTGCCCGAGACCGTCGGGCGGATATTTCTGACCGGCCTTGCAGTGACGGCAGTCGTGATCGGCCTCCTCAGCGTGCTGGTCTGGCGACAGGGTCGCCAGCACGATGCGGGCGAACGCGTGGTGTTGCCGCTGGTCCAGCAGTCGCCGGGCATCCCGGCATCGACCCTGCGCGAACTCGAATCGTTGCGCGCGATGCAGAACGATCTGCTCGCCGCAAAACAGGAAGCAGAGGCCGCGACGATGGCCAAGGGCGAATTCCTGGCGACGATGAGCCACGAGATCCGCACGCCGCTGAATGGCATCGTGCCCTTGCTCGACCTGCTCCGATCCACTCCTCTGCGACCGGATCAACGCGACTATCTGGCTACCGCGCATCAGTCGGCGCTTGAACTGCTGCGTATCGTCGATGACATTCTCGACTACTCCAAGCTGGAGGCGAGCAAGCTCGAGATCGAGAACGTCGGCGTCAATCTGAAGGAGCTGGTCGACTCGGTCGCCATGCTGATGGCCGGCAGTGCGACAGCCAAGGGCCTTCGCCTCGGCGTGGTCATCGATCCTTCAGTGCGTCTCGCGGTCCGCGGCGATCCGGTGCGGCTGCGCCAGGTGCTGACCAACCTGGTCAGCAACGCGATCAAGTTCACCGAGCGCGGCAGCGTGACGATCCAGCTCGGCAAACGGGGTGAATCGCGCAGCCACCACGAGATCACGTTTGCGGTACGCGACACCGGCATCGGCCTTTCACCCGAGGCCGCTGCGAAGCTGTTCCAGCCGTTCTCCCAGGCCGACGCATCGACGACACGTGTCTACGGTGGCACGGGCCTGGGCCTGGTCATCTGCAAGCGCCTCATCGACCTGATGAACGGCAAGCTCGGCGTTCGATCCGAGCTTGGCAAGGGATCCACGTTCTGGTTCAACGTGCCGTTGCAAAAGGCAATCGGCGACGTCCGTGCGCGCAGCGACCTGTCCGGCGTGCGCGCGCTCCTGCTCAGTGGCGACGAAGCTTTCCTGCGCAAGGCCGGCAGCCTGGTCACCCGGCTCGGCATGAACCACATGCACAGCAATCTCGCAGTCGATGCGTTGACCAAGCTGCGTGCCAGCTCGGCGATGGGCGAGCGCGGCAGCTATGAAGTACTGCTGATCGACATCGCAACGGTCGCGGCGGCGACCCTCGCCCTCGTGCGCAACATTCGTCGCGATCCGACCCTTGATCACCTGCGCATTCTCGTTGCCGGCAATGACGACAGCGTGCAGGACCTGCGCGCCGACGAACGGGTCACCGCGCTGTCGGCAAATTTCGATGAGCGCGAACTGCGCGAGACGATCAGCCGCCTGCTCGGTGTTGGCGATGCCGAGGTCGCGCGCGACGAACCCCTGCTTGCCACTGCCGCCGACGCGCACGTAGCCGATCGTTCCACTTCGCTGCCGCGCCCACTGCATGGCCGCGCTTTGCTGGTCGAGGACAATCCGGTCAACGCGAAAGTCGCTCAGCGGCTTCTTGCGCTTCTTGGTGTCGAAGTCGATCACGCGGGTGACGGCCAGATCGCGCTCGAGCGTCTGTCGCGCGGCAGTTACGATGTGGTGCTGATGGATTGCCAGATGCCGGTGATGGACGGCTATACGGCCACGCGCAACCGACGCGCGGACGAGCGCGCGAAAGGGCTGCGTCGATTGCCGATCGTCGCCATGACCGCCAACGCGATGGCCGGCGACCGCGAGAAGTGCCTCGGCGCCGGCATGGACGACTACCTGACCAAACCACTTGATCGAAGCCTGCTTGAAAAAACCCTGGCGCGATGGATGCCCGAGGCAGCCACCGCCGGGCAACCGCCACATGGCGCTGGCGCACCAGCCGCGGCCCTGGCTGGACCCGCCTCGCCTTCGGTCGAAGCGCAACGGATTGCCGGCCAGGACATGCCGACGAACCCGACCCATGCGATCGATCCTGCGATCGTGCAGGAGTTGCTCGAAGTCATGGGCGACGGTTTTTCCGACCTGACGCGTATCTATTTCGAGGACACGCCGAAACTCCTGAAGCGGCTGCATGAAGCCGCTCGTACGGCTGATCACGACGCCATTGCCGAAATCACCCATTCGCTCAAATCATCGAGCGCCAATCTCGGCGCCCTGCCACTTGCGGACGTGGCCCGACGCGCGGAAATCGACGCGCGCGCGCGACGTGACAATGAACTCGCGACGCTGCCGACGCGGACCGATCACGAGTACCAGCGCGTGGTCCAGGCCTATCGGGCGCTGGGCCTGATGCCGTCCTGAGGTTTCGTCGATCCAGAGCGCTGTCAATCCAGCAGGCCACAACCTTTCGTCGCCTGGCCTGACCAGCACTTTCAGCCCATCCCGAATCCAGCGCACTTTGGCAAATCTGAAGAGATGCCGCTTTGCGAAGGCGCTTGCCCCCTTTTGGGGGTTCCTGCAAGAGGCCGGCGGGAATGCATCACCTCATTGCACAACGCGGCCTGCGCCAGCGCTCATGTCACTCGGTCGGCGCGTTGGTGATTCCACCGACCGTGACGTCAGCTACCGATCTTGGTCTGCAGGTAATTTGCTTCGCCGAGCTGGTCGATCAGGCCGAGCTGGGTTTCGAGCCAGTCGATGTGTTCTTCCTCGGATTCGAGGATCGCGACAAACAGTTCGCGGCTGCCGTAGTCGCTGCAGCTCTCGCAATACGCGATGGCGGCCTTCAGATCCGGGACGGCTTGCCGCTCGAGACGCAGATCGCAGGCCAACGCTTCGCTGGGTTTCTCGCCGATGAAGAGCTTTCCGAGCTGCTGCAGGTTCGGCAGTCCATCGAGGAACAGGATGCGCTCGATCAGTCGATCGGCGTGCTTCATCTCATCGATCGATTCCTTGTACTCGTGCTCGGCGAGTTCCGCGTAACCCCAGTTGCGATACATGCGCGAATGGAGGAAATACTGGTTGATCGCGGTCAGTTCGTTGAGCAGGGATTTGTTGAGGTGCTCGATGACCTTGGCATCGCCTTTCATGGGCGCGTACTCCGTTCGGGGGCGAGGAGTCGTGATGCAACGACTCAGGGCGCGACTATAGCGCCAGGAATTTTTTCAGGGAGTAACGCGAATCGCACGCATTGCGGCGTGCAGCGGCGTGGCCGCAGGGGTGGTCAGGCCGCGATCGCCAGCGGCAACGGAAATTCACGGGCCGCTCGAGCACGTCCTTCACCGAGGATCTCGCGGGCCAGGTCGGCACAACTGCCGCAACCGCTTCCGCAACCGGTACGCATGGTCAGTTCTTCAAACGAACTGACGCCGCGCGAGGCCGCGTCGCGGATTGCGTGGTCGGTTACGCCGTTGCAGATACAGACATACATCGCCAAAACCCGGTAAGGACTGGCGTCTATTCAATTGCAAATACGAATGATTGTCAACTACCGCGAAGCTGAACGAGACTTTCAGCGCAAGAATGCCGGCTCGCCATCCAGCGTTTCCTGACGGAACGTGTTGCGCAGCGGGGCCTGGCACAAGGCCTCGGCCATCGGCAGCAGGTGTTTGAGCGCCTGCTCGTAGACCTGGCGCTTGAACGAGACCACGTGCTCGCTCGGATACCAGAAGTCGACCCAGCGCCAGAGGTCAAATTCGGGTTTCTCATTGGCATCGAGGCGGAAATGCGCCTCATCGCCTGTGAATCGCAGCAGGAACCAGACCTGCTTCTGGCCGACGCAGGTCGGTCGCACATTGCGGCGCACGAAACGGTTGGGCAGGCGGTAGCGGAGCCAGCCAGGTGTCGCCCCGAGCACTTCGACATGCTCGGCGCGGAGACCGGTTTCCTCCTCGAGCTCGCGGTACATGGCCTCGAGCGGGGTTTCGTCGGTGCGCATGCCGCCTTGCGGGAACTGCCAGCCATCGCGATTGACCCTGCGCGCCCAAAACACGCGACCATCATCCCGGATCAGGACGATGCCGACATTCGGACGATAGCCATCTGGATCGATCACGCTGGAGCTCCCGGTTCTGCTCGCTGGCCAGCATCGGAAACCTGACCGGACAGGCATTGAAAACCTGACCGGATCGGCTCGCACCTGCCGTCGCGCGCCGATTCTTCCACAGTGCCAAGCGGCGCAGCAAGGCGAACGCGCCAGCCAGCAGACCCGAGCGACCCGCCTCGGCGCTTGACACGCCCGGCCCAGCCACTAGAATCCGTCCCCCCTCAGAGCCTTCGGCTCGCATGGCTATGTAGCTCAGCCGGTTAGAGCACAGCACTCATAATGCTGGGGTCGGTGGTTCGAGTCCACCCATAGCCACCAATATCGCCGCGTAATTCCATGATTTCACGGGATTTTGTTGTCAGCACCACGCCGTGCCGACGATTCCCCGTAGCGCGCTTCCGAGCCTGCGGATTTCAACCGCCCGGTCGAGCAGCCAGCCCATGCCGTGGCGCAATCCGTATCGATGCGGATTGCACCGACCGACGCAAGACGAATCCGATTCTGCAGGCATGCCTGCAGTGAGGCACCACGCCATTGATCCGGAGTCATGGATTGAAAACCGTTCGGGCTGAGTGTGTCGAAGCCCGGCTGTGGCAGCCTTTTGACAGGCCTGTCCCGAGCCTCGTCGACGGACTCAGGGCAAACGGTATTTTCGCGCCGGATCAATGATTCATGCGCCACGGGTAGCGTCGAGCGCGTCGGCCTTGGCGTTCTCGCCCAGTTTTCGATAGACCTCGGCGAGCCGTTCGGCGGCGGTGCGGGTGCGCGAATGATCGGCACCGAAGATCGCGAGCAGGCGCTTGTGTGCATCTTCAAGCGCGATGCGCGCCTCCGCAGTACGACCCATGCGACCGAGACACAGGCCTTCGTTGCTCATGAAGATCGCCGTCATCGCGTGTTCGTCGCCGACAGTCGCGCGCGCGAGCCTGAGCAACGCAGCGAATTCGGCACGCGCCGCATCGAGACGTCCGTCATTCATCAGCAGCATCGCGAGATTGTTGCGCGGCGCGAGGGTTGTCGGATGCTCGACGCCCCCGCGCGTCTGGATCGCGATGATGCGCCGATACTGCAGTTCGGCCTCACCGACCTTGCCGCGCTCCTCGAGCAGGTAGGCCAGAGTGTTCATCGATGCGAGCGTCTGCGCATAGTCGTCGCCGAACTGGGCCTCCATGCCTTTCAACGATTCGCGGGTCAGCGCCTCGGCCTCGTCGTACTGCTTGAGCGGCATCAGGATATTGGCCAGTGTCTGCATCGTGGTCAGCGTGCTGGCGTGTTGATTGCCCAGCACCTCGCGTTGCAGGCGCAGGGCTTCGGCGGCCTCCTTCCCGGCCAGCTCGTTGTCGCCACGTGCGGCGAGCACGAGCGCCAGCTTGTTGCGGCTTGCGAGCGTCAGCGGCGCGCGCTCACCGAGTTCCTCGACACGTCCTTCGAGTACAGCGCGGATCAATTGCTCGGATTCGTCGAGCGCGCCGCGATCGCGCAACACGCCCGAGAGGTTGCTGCGCGCGGACTCGATCGTCGTGCGGAGTTCGGGATCCGGGTTCGGCTGGCGCTTGTCGAGCATGGCCGCATCCGCGAGCACGGCACGATACTTCTGTTCCGCGGACTCGGGACGACCGGCCTCATCGTCAATGCGTGCCGCGGTCAGGTCGATGGCGAGGCGCGCGGCCGGAGGCGGCATCGGCCATTCGGCACGCGCTTCCTCGAGCGTGCTCATGGCCTTGTCGAATTTTCCGAGATCCGCGTAGAGCGAGGCGCGCTGATGCAGCAGGCTGGCGCGCTGCACCTGGGTCGCGCCGCTGCGTTCGCCGAGTTCGTAGGCTCGTTGGTTGAGCGCCAGTGCGGCGTCGTACTCGCCGAGCGCACGCCGCGTGCGCGCCAGCGTGGTCGCCACGGCGCGCTGCACGGCGGGCTCGCCATCGAGGCGCTGCATGTCGCGTTCGGCCTGATCGACCACTTCATCGACGGTGAGCTTGCGGCCCGCCGACAACTCAGGATCGGCGGACGCAAGCATGCGCTCGAGAAACGCGTTGACGGCGGCGGATTCGAGCGCGCGTTGATCTGCCTCGCCGCGCGCCCGTTGCTCGGCCAGGGCGAAGCGCAGCGAGACGATGCTGGCCACCGCGAGCACGACGACAATGCTGGCCATGGCCGCGCTGAGCAGGCGATGACGCCGTACAAAGCGACTGGCTCGATACATGCGCGTCAGCGGACGCGCCATGATCGGCCGATGATCGAGGATGCGCTGCAGGTCGTCGGCCAGTTCCGCGGCCGAGGCGTAACGTTGTTCGCGCTCGCTGGCCAACGCCTTCATGACGACGGTATCGAGATCGCCGCGCGCCTCCGCACTGATCGTGGCGAGTCGCGGCGGGGTATCGTGGCGCAGGATGTCGAGCGCCTCGAAGATCGTCGAGGTATTCAGGCGCGGATGCGGCAGACGCCCGCTGATCAGTTCGTAGGCGACCACGCCGAGCGAATAGACGTCGCTGCGCGCACCGATGAGCGTGCTGTCTCCGAGCAGTTGCTCGGTGCTCATGTACGGCAGGGTGCCGAGCACCTGTCCGTCCTGGGTCAGTCCGTGCGCTGCGTCATCGCGCAAACGCGCGATCCCGAAATCGAGCACCTTCGGCTGACCGCTCTCGTCGACGAGGATATTGCCGGGCTTGAGATCGCGGTGGATGACGCCGCGCCCGTGCGCGAAGTGCACCGCGCGCGCAACTTCGATCAACAGGCGCAGGCGTGCGGCGAGCCCGAGATTCTGTTCGTACGCGTGGCGGACCAGATCGACGCCACGCACGTATTCGAGTGCGAGCCAAGGCACATCGACGTCATCGACCCGCGACTCGCCCGCCGCGTACAGGCGGGCGATTCCGGGATGTTCGAGCTGCGCAAGCACTTCGATCTCGCGACGCATGCGTTCGACGACCGAAGCCGACACGCCGCGCACCACCTTGAGAGCAACCTGGCGTTGCGGATGGATCTGCTGGGCGAGGTAGACGCGGCCCATGCCACCTTCGCCGAGCAGCCCGAGTATGCGGTACGGCCCGATCGCGAAATCGTCCACGGCAACCACGCTCTGCGTGTCCAGCTTCAGCGTATCTGTTCCACCTTGTGTCACAGTTTTCCCCTGCGCAGAATCATTTGTGCCGAATTCGCCGTCGGGAACGTCGACTTGCAAACACCATGCCCGCAAAGCGGGCGGCGCCCGATATCCGCGGCCTCGAATCAGAGCTGCTCGATCGACGTGACCAGGAACAATTCGCAGGCGCCGCCGCCGGTGTCGTTGCGCGTGAGCGAGCTGCGCCAGTGGAATCCGTCGTTGCGTTGCGCGGCGACGAGTTGCCCCCGCATGCGCACAATCGCACCCTCGCGCAGCTTGCCAAGATCACGCGCGACGTTCTCGTCCGACGGAATCATGTGCATGTTGGCGGAAGATCGTTCGATCTCCACCAATGGAATGGGCGGCGCATCGGGCCATCGGTAGGTGAAGAAGCGGGCGGATTGCTCGATGTCGAGTTGATCGATCACGGCCGTATCGGACATGCGCCTCCAGCCGACCGCTAAATCGGTGGGCGCGAGATCGCTGCCGGCGTCGAGCGAATAGTCCTCGCGCGAAATCACGCGCGCTTCGATGGCGTAGTCGGCCAGCGGGGTGAGCACGTATTCGCCGTGCGTGATCGGCGCATGACTGGCGGGCTCGCTCTGCTGCGGATCGGACTCGACGAGCACACCGGCGGCATGCCCGATCGGTCGATGCAGGCTCCAGCGTCCGGCACCGAACAAGGCCGCCACGACCAGGAGGATGACGACGTGGCGCAAATTCATCCGTTCGATCCCGCCTTCACGAGGCGGCGCAGGAACACCTTCATCTCGCTGGCGGCCTGCTTGTCGCCGCGTGCGGTGGCGACTTCGATACCGCGCTCGTAGGCCTCGATCGCAGCGCCCGGGTCACCCGCTTCAGTCAGACTGCGCGCCAGCAATTTCCATGCGGCCGAATACAGCGGATCGAACTCGAGCGCACGACGCAATTCGATCGCAGCCTCGGCTGCCTGCGCATCGGCAAGCAAGGCATTGGCCAGCGAAAATCGCAGCAGGGCGCCATCGCGTGGTCCGCCGACTTGCTTGCGCAGGCGCAGGATCGCATCACCGTTCACTGCACAAGCCCGCTCATGCGCTCATTGCATGTGCCAGCCGTGGCTTACGGTGATGCTTTGCCCGGTCAGCGCATTGGTTTCGAATGCGGCGAGGAACAAGGCGAGATTGGCCACGTCGTCGACCGTGGTGAACTCGGTATCCACCGTGTCCTTGAGCATGATGTTCCTGATCACCTCGTCCTCGCTGATGCCGAATTCCCTGGCCTGCTCCGGAATCTGCTTTTCAACCAGCGGCGTGCGCACGAAACCGGGACAGATCACATTGGCGCGCACACCCTTCGGCCCACCTTCCTTGGCAACGACCCGCGCGAGACCGAGCAGCCCGTGCTTGGCGGTGACGTAAGGCGCCTTGAGTTTCGATGCTTCGTGCGAATGCACCGAACCCATGTAGAGGATCGCACCGCCCTTGCCACGCCGGTACATGTCCTTGAGGCAGGCGCGTGTGGTCAGGAAGGCGCCATCGAGATGGATCGCAAGCATCTTCTTCCATTCGGCGAGGCTGAATTCCTCGACCGGCTTGACGATCTGGATGCCGGCGTTGGAAATCAGGATGTCGACCTTGCCGAGCTTGCCGATGACTTCGGCCACGCCCGCATCGACTTCGGTTTCGTCGGTGACGTTCATCGCCACGCCGAGCGCCTTGCCTCCGGCGGACTCGATCTCTGCCGCGGTCGCCTGCGCGCCGTCGAGATTGAGATCGGCAATCGCCACCGTCGCGCCGTTCTTCGCATAGACCTCGGCGATGCGCTTGCCGATGCCGCTGGCCGCGCCGGTGATCAGTGCGACCTTGCCTTCAAGTTGCATGGGTGTCTCCTCGATGGGGTGGTGGCTCCGGAATGCGCCTTTTGTTCTTGCGCGCCGGCTGGCCGGACAGGTGGGTCTGCTTGGAACCCGGGCAATCGTTGATGGTTCCTGGCCGGAGGTTCGTTCGTGCGCCTGGATTCATCGAAACATGCCGGCCGGCCGGCGTCGATTGTCCGAAAGTCCAGCAACGCCGGTCACTCCTCGCGACCGACCGATTTCGGATCGACGCCGAGATCCTTGAGCTTGCGATACAGGTGCGTGCGCTCCATGCCGACCATCTTGGCCAGCTTGCCGACACTGCCACCAGCCTCGTTGAGCTGGTGCAGCAGGTAGCTGCGCTCGAACTGCTCGCGTGCTTCACGCAACGGCAGGTTGAAATCGATGCCTGCAATGCCAGGCGGTGACGCGGCACGCTCGACTGCGACGCTGCCGAGCGCCAGCTCGACTTCCTCGATCGTCACTTCGGGCGCGTTGCCGAGGATCAGCATGCGCTGCACGAGGTTGCGCAGCTCACGCAGGTTGCCCGGCCAGGCATAGTTGCGCAGGCGATTCTGCACGGCGACCGGGAACAGACGGAATGGGAGCTTGTCGCGATTGGCGAAGAAATCGGCGTAGTAGCGCAACAGCTCGGGGATGTCCTCGATGCGCTCGCGCAGCGACGGCACCTGCAGTGGCACGACATTGAGCTGGTAGTAGAGCTCCTCGCGGAACCTTCCGGCCTGGACGGCCGCGTCGAGATCCTGCGAGCTTGCCGCGATCACGCGCAGGTCGATCGGCACTGCATCGGGCGCGCCGCAGCGGATCAGGCTGCGCCGGGCCAGCGCACTCGACAGGCGCAACTGCAATTCGGAATCGAGGTCGGCGACTTCGTCGAGATACAGGGTGCCGCCGTTGGCCTGTTCGATCAGGCCGTACTGCACGCTGCCGTTGTCGTCGCTGCCGAACAGCGCGCGTGCCGCATGATCCTGCGCGATCGAGCCAGGCGCGACCGTGACGAACGGACCTGCGCGTCGCCCGCTGCGCTCATGCAGCCAGCGCGCGAGCGCTTCCTTGTCGGTGCCGCGTTCACCCTGGACCAGGATCCAGGCATCGTGCGCGGCAAGTTTTTCCATCTGCGCCTTGAGTGCCTGCATCGAACGACTGGTCGCGACAGGATCGAGTGGCATGACCAGCTGGCTGCGCAGGCCTTCGTTTTCGCGACGCAGACGACTTGCTTCCAGCGCGCGCTCGACCGTCAGCAGCAACTTGGCCAACGACAGCGGCTTCTCGACAAAATCATAGGCACCCAGGCGGGTCGCCTCGATCGCCGTCTCGATCGTGCCATGCCCGCTCATCATGATGACCGGACAGGGCAATCCGCCGCGTTCGTTCCATTCACGCAGCAGGCTGATGCCATCGAGATCGGGCATCCAGATATCAAGCAGGACGACATCGGGACGCTGGCCGCGACGCGCCTCGCGTGCCGCAGCGGCCGACTCCGCCGTGGTCACGACATAACCCTCGTCCTCGAGGATTTCCTTGACCATGCCGCGAATATCGGGCTCATCATCGACGATCAGGACTCGTGCCGACATGCACATGGCTCGTTGCGAAAAAGAGACAGGAGCATACCGCATGGCGGCCATGAAACATCGCGCGACGGAATGTTTGTCGATGTATCCGCACTGCGTCGCCGATGGCGATAGCGCCGGCGAGGCGGCTTGCACCGCATCGTCGCGTCGCTGCGGACGGTCTACTGCACGACGGCGCCCGCGGCGTTGCCTGGGCGCGGGTCCGCTGGAATCCTGCGATAGGGCCAGAAGCCTTCCGGAAACTGGCGGGCCGGTGTGACCGGCATCGGCGGCAAGCCACCCCGCTCGCGCATCAACCACTGGTCGGCGCGTTCGACCAGCAGCCACTCCGCGCGAAACGGCTGGACCATTTCAGCATAGGCCATGTCCGCCGCGCTCAATGCGGCGACATAGTGGACGATGCGACCCTCGGGATGCGCCTTGACCCAGGCCTCCAGCGTCCCGCCATGTACGACATCGAGCGGTCGGGTCAGCCGGCCCAGAAACTGGAACTGGTTCTCGTAGACATGAAAATGAGCGACATCGATTCCGGCCTTCTGCAGATCGGCGATGTGGCTCGCGGCGGGCTGCAGATCGAATCGCGGCCACAGGGTCTGCGCGAACACCATGCAGGCAAGGCAGGTTGCGATGATCGAAGCGGTGCTGATCGTCGCGACCGACAGCAGCACGGAACGCGTCGGCAACAACAGGATCACGCCGAGCAAGGTTGCCGCGACGGCGAACCACGGACTGGCCGAGGCAAGATCGATGTAAGCGGGCGTTTCGATGCGCCCGTCCGCGACCCAGCCCGGCGCAAGCAGGAGCAGCACGGCGAATGCAAACGCAACCAGGGCGAGCAGCAATGAACCGCTGATCCCCCATGAGCGTCCCGCGAACATGTTGGATCTCGGCAGACCGGCGGCAATCAGGATCGCCACGCCGGCAAGCTCGGGCAACAGGTAGTAGGTCTGCTTGCCGCTGACCAGCGAGAAGCCGATGAGGACCGGGATCAGCCAGCAGGCGAGCAGACGCAGGCCCGGCTGGCGATGCTGGCCGAGGGCGGAGAAAAAAGCCTGCCACGCGCGCGGCCAGAGCAACCAGGGCAGCAACAAGGCCGGTAGTACGCTGGCATACCACCACCAGGGTCGCGCGTGATCGAAGCTGTCGACAACCCGGCCGGCGGTCTGCATGAAGAACAATTCGTTGCGATACGCCTCACCGCCGATCATGCCGGCCGGCAGCGCCCACGCGATCAGGAGCGCGCATCCGCCGAGCAGGGCCAGGGCTCCACGCAGATACCAGCGCGAGCGCCAGCGCCGCGCCCATGGATGCCAGAGCGGGCCGAGCAGGTACGGGAACGCAACATGCAGCAGCATGACCGGGCCCTTGCTCAACAGGCCTGTACCGACCGCGAGCGCGAAAAGGACGAACCAGGGCGGTCGATCGGGATCGCGCCCGACCAGCGCGTTCAGTGCGGCCAGCACGCACAAGCCCAGCAGCATTTCGTACATGATCTGCAGGCTGAACAGGAACGCATAGCTGAAAGCTGCCAGCAGCCACGGGGTCAGCCGCGCGACCTGCGGCCTGTCGCGAAACAGGATGCGGGCCAGGCGCTGTGCGAGCAGCAGGATGCCGAGGCCGATCAGGACCTCGAGCAGACGCGGCCAGACATCGCCGACGCCGCCGATTGCCCAACCCGCGTGGATCAGCCAGAACAGCAGGGGTACCTTGTGGCTGTAGGGCTCACCGTTGCTGTATGGAACGAGAAACTGGCCACTGTTCCACATTTCCCAGGCAACGCCGAGCGTACGCGTCGAGTACAGCGGCATCGCGCCGGTCTGGAAGATCGCGATCAGGGTCGCCGCGAGCCATACCGGCGCCCACACCCCGGGAAACAGGCGGCTTCTGGAATCCGACAGCGGCAAGGGCATGGACATGTTCAATCGGAAGCCGATTCGATCGTCCAGCGTCGATAGCGCAGCCGGCCGTGCAGTTTCCTCCACAGGTTCCGCGGTTTCGGCGCAAGCGCTGCGGCCTTGCCGGCGGCGAGCGCCGCGGTAGCGGCCAGCACGCGTTCGCTCGAGCGGCCATCACGATACGGATGGATGCTCTGTGCATAGGTGCCGATCTCGTGCATCAGTTCAGCAGGAGAGTCCAGCGCATGTTGCAGCGCCGGTTCAAGTTCGGCGGGCTCGCTGATATCGATCATGTGCGGGCGTGGCGCGCGGTTGCGGAATGTCACCACCGGTTTGCCTTGCACGATGAATTCGGAAACCGCCGACGAGGTATCCGAAACGAGCACGTCGGCCGCACGCATCATCGGCACGAAATCGACCGCCTCCAGGTAGCGCGCATTCGGCCCGGCCAGCGCGCGATAGCGTTCGACCAGGGCTGGTTCCGTCTTCGGGTGCAGGGTCAGCAGCCAGTAGCGATCGCCACGTGCGACCTGCTCGGCGATCGTCGTGTACAGCGTGCGCGCCGAACTGAGGTTCTCGGTGAAAGTCGCTGCATACATGCAGGTCGCGCGCCCATCGTTTGGACGAAGGTCCTCGGCGCGACCCGCATCGTCCGCAAACAGCGGATCGAGTTTCGGCCAGCCGGTTTCGATGACATCGAAATGCCGATGCCTGAGCGCGAGTTTCTCGAAAGGGGCGGTCGTCTCAGGACCTTGCGTGCAATAGAGGTCGAACAGGCCGCGGATGCGGAAATGCCCGCGTTGCGCGGCGCGCTTCTCGACGTTGAAGCCATGGAATACCTGCACCTTGAAGCCGGGAAAGAAATACGGAACCCAGTTGCTCGCCGAGAACACCGCGACCGGCGCGAAGGCGTTGACCTGCTCGAGGTTGCGCAATACATGCTCGCCCGGCCACATATAGTCCTCGAGTGACGAAGCGATGAACCAGGCAGCCTCGCCGCCGCTGGCATGGATGGCCTGCTCGAGCGGTCTCAGGATGGGCAGCGCATAGAGCGTCGTGGCAAAAAGCAGATAGCGCGGCATCGATTGGCGGATCCGGGACGGGCAAACGCGATGCCGGACGCACCGCGCGCTGGGGAATCAACGGCTCATGGGTACAAAGAATAACCGCGTGGATGCGCCAGCGCCTACTCGGCATTGGCCTCGTCGTTCGATTCCACGGCTTCGTCGGGCACCACGCCACCGCGACAGGCAGGCATCACCGCATCGGCGCGGAACATCAACCATTCGCGGCGGTTGGCGTGTCCGACAACGCGCGCACGGGCAGGGTCGATGCAGGGTGCCATGGCCTTGTCGAGAATGAAGATCCAACGTCCTGCCGGCGATTCCTCCTGCCAGCGGATCGCTTCGGCCAGTTGCCGTGGCCGCGGCTTGCGGAAGCCGAACTCGGTGACCTTGCGATCGGCCAGCAACAGGTTCTGCTCCTTCCAGCCGACCAGGGCGATCTCGCCATCCGCTCCGGCGATCTCGCCAGCGCGACGCATCACCTGCGCAGCCGACGTTGAATCGTTGAGCAGCGGATAGATCCAGAATCCCCAGCCCAGCCACATGGCGGCGATCGTCACGCCGATACCGATGACACTGCGACGGACCCGGAACAGCACGGCCGAAAATGCGGCGACCGCCCCGACCGCGACAAGGAATATCCACAGGCCGGTACCTGCGTCGCCAAGCCCACGCTCGACGACCAGATCATTGGCGCGAGGAATCATTCCATTCCAAGCACCGATCCCGGCGCCAAGGAAGACAAGCGCAAGCGCCGCGGTCAGGGCGAACAGCAGCCAGCGGAACCAGGCGCGCTGCACGAGATCATCGAGATACGGCGCGGTCAGCAAGGCCACCCACGGCAGCGCAGGCAGGATGTAGACATCGCGCTTGCCGCTCGGAAACGAGAAGAACAGGATGATCAGTACCACCCAGGCCAGCGGCAGCAGGAAGCGCGCATCACGCGCCCTGATCCGCTCGACCCAGCGCGGCAACACGCCGACCAGAGCGATCGTCAACGGCAGCCATCCAAACACGATGACACCGAGAAAATACCAGGCAGGCTGGTGGTGATCCCACGAATCGGTATAGCGCGCCGCGGTCTGCCGGAACAGGATGTCCTGCAGGTAGGCGGCATATTCGGCAGAGCCGCTGCCACGCACCGTGATCACCATCGGCACGATCCACAGGGCGACCGCAGCGAGGAATGCCAGTGCGCCGCCGAGCCAGGCGAGCACGCCGCCTTCGAAACGCGGCAGGTTCTCCCACTTTCGCCAACGTGCGAACAGGTAGGGCAGGAACATCAGCAGGGCGAGTACGCCGACACCCTTGCTGATGACGCCGAGGCCCGCTGCAAAGCAGCCGATCCAGTACGCGCGCCAGTCGGGACCCAGCAGGAAATGACGCAGCAAGCCGTAGTTCGCGAGCGTGATGAAAAATGTCACCAGTGGATCGATCTGGGCACGCTTGGACTGGTAGGCGAACTGGAATGTGGTCAGCACGGCCACGCCGGCCCACAGACCGACCCGATGGTTCCACTGGCGGCGACCAAAATCGTAGATCAGGAACAAGGTGCCCAGCGCCGCCAGCAATGACGGCAGCAGGAAGGCAATGCGCCAATTCCCTGTGAGCTTGTAGGACGCCGCCTGCATCGCCATGAACATCGGCGGTTTGTCCGAATACAGCTCGCTGCCCCGATGCGTGATCAGCCATTCACCGCTCTCGACCATGTGCCGG
Organism: Pseudomonadota bacterium; assembly: GCA_029561145.1. Classification (GTDB taxonomy): domain Bacteria; phylum Pseudomonadota; class Gammaproteobacteria; order Xanthomonadales; family Rhodanobacteraceae; genus Dokdonella. The sequence goes on along the minus strand of JAKQJM010000091.1, from coordinate 22,220 downwards.
GCGACCAGCGCGAAGCGCGGCTCATCCGCCGGCCACGGATCGCGGAGGCCGATGCCGGCACCAAGAACGATCAGGGCGACAAGCATGAACAGCCAGAACTCGCGACGTTCGCGCGGGGTTCTGGCATGCGGGCCTGGAATCTCGGCGATCACGTGGGATTTCTCATTGTCTGGGTGCGGCGTTGAGATTGCTCAGGATAGCCCAGAGTGCGTCCGGCATTGTCGACCGGAAAATACAAAGGTGCGCCTCAATTCAGCGACCCTCGCCGAGCGGCAGACGCAGGGTGAACTCGGCGCCACCGCCGCTGCGCTGTTCCGCGCGCACGCTCCCACCGTGTTCTTCGGCGATCTTCTTGACCACGGCAAGGCCAAGCCCGGTGCCACGCGACTTGCTGCTCGTGTAGGGTTCGAACCAGCGCTCGCCGAAACCATCCGGCAGACCCGGGCCATTGTCGGCGACCGTGATATCGACCCAGGCCGCATCGCCGCCCGAAACGATATTCGTGCTGACCAGGATCTGCGGCTTGCGCTGGTCACCAATCGCTTCGAGCGCGTTCTTGAGGAGATTGTGCATGGCCTGGCGCAGACGCACGGCATCGACCTTGACCATCGGCTCGCCGTCGACGAATTGCCGGGTCAGGCTCAATCGCTGGTCGCTTGCGTAGAGGTCGAGCACTTCGGCGATCAGCACGTGCAGGGCGACCGGCCGCGTGGTCAGCTGTGGCGGCCGCGCATAGTCGCCGAAAGCGTTGACCATGGTCTTGAGCGCCTCGACCTGGCTGACGATTGTGTGCGTCGCCCGATCGAGCAGCTCGCTGTCGTCGGCAGGCAGGCGGCCGATGAAGCGGCGGCGCAAACGCTCGGCGGCCAGCTGGATCGGGGTCAGCGGATTCTTGACCTCGTGAGCGAGCCGGCGCGCGACCTCGCCCCAGGCGGCATCGCGCTGCGCGCTGTTGAGCACGGTCAGGTCGTCGAACACGGCGACGAAACCGCCATCGCCGGGCAGGGCCGCACCGCGCAGCATGAGCACGCGACGGCCTTCGTTGGCATTGATGACGATCTCCTCGCGCCACTCGCGCAGGCCTTCGCGCATGTGTCGCGCGAGCGGATCGGCGATCGGCGCGAGTTCAGGGCGCTCGCGCTTGATCTCGGCCAGGGTGTGCCCGCTGTAGCTGCCGAGCTGCACCCCGAGTATCGTCTCGCCGGCGCGGTTGGCGACGCGCAACACGCCGGCATGATCGAAGCCGAGCACACCCGCCGAGAGACGTTCGAGCACGGCACCGAGCCAGACGCGTTGCGTGTCGATTTCCTGCGCGCTGCGCTGCGCACGCATGCCGGCCAGCTCCAGCTCGCGCGTCATCTGGCTGAACGAATTGACCAGATGGCCGAGCTCGTCATTGCTCGCCACGGGCAGCGGAGTATCGAAGCGGCCGGCACCGACCGCGCGGGTCGCATGGATAAGACGGCCGACCGGCGCGAGCAGGCGGCGCGAGACGCCGAATGCGGCGAGCACCGCGAACAGCACCGACAACGACAGCACGAACGTGAGAATCAGGCCGAAGGTCAGCTTGAGCGAGCCTCGCAGGTACTTGAGCCGCTGGAAGTCGAAATTCGCGTTCTCGATATTCCGGGTCAGCGGCTGCAGGCGTTCCGGCAGCGGGAAAAGACCCTGCAGCAGGCGACGCTTGCCGCCACTGATGCTCGATCCTATCGGCACGATCACGCGCACGAGCAGGAGATCATTGAGCGGTTCGGCGGCGGCGAAACGATCCTCGCCATTGACCCGCATCAGCGTCGTCGCGTCGGGAAATGAAGGCTCGAGAAAGCGCGGGTCGGAACTCGACAATGCAAGCACGCGCCGGTCCGGCTCGAACACGCTGAGCTGGGTCGCGTCGAGCGCGTCGATCTCGCGATCGAGCGTGGCCTGCAGATTGTTGTCGAACACGCTGTTCAACTCGTCGGCCAGCTCGGCTGTTCCGGATTCGGCTTTTCGCACGTGCTCATCAATGACGATGCGGCCAACCTCGAGCGCATCATCGAGCGCCCGTTCAAGGTTCACGTCGAACCAGCTGTCGACCGTCGCATTGATGAAACGCAGGGCGAATCCGTAGACGACGATGACCGGCGGCACGGCGAGCAGGACCAGAGTCAGCAGCAGGCGCCGGCTGAGTCGCGCACCCGGTGCTTCGCGGCCAAGATCGCGGCGCAGGCGCCACAACCGCTGTGCGATGAGGACGACCAGCACGACGAGCGCAAGAACCGCGGCACCGAGTACCCATTGGTAGGCATCGACAAAACTGCCGGTGCCGCCCGCCGCCTGTTCGGCAAGCTTCAGCGAAGCGGCAAGCAGGACCAGCACCGCGAGCGCGGGCAGGATCCGCCGACCGAGCAGATTCAGCCAGCGGCGACGGTCCACACATACTCCGGAGCGGCGAGACGCCAGGCAGGTTCGATGATGGCAGGCAGGCGCAGCGCCCCGGGCAAGGCGGCATGATCCAGCCCGATCTGCAGGGTCATGCGGGTTCCGCGCGGCAGGCTTGCGAAGGTCCTGGGCAGGGGCAGACGCAGTGCGGCAAGTGCATCGGTCAGGTAGCCGGAGGCGGGGAAACTGCGTACCTCGGCGCTGCTGGTGTCACGCAACTGGTACCGGCGCGTCAGCGGAAAGTAGCGCAGCTCGATCTGACGCCGATCACGCAATGCGCCTGCGGCGAGTTGCGCATCCAGTTGTACGGCGAGGGTGATCGGGATGCCGTGTTCAAGCGCGTCACCGATCGGCCCGTTGAAGCGGCAGTCGAGATCGATATCGAGCTGGGTGCCCGCAGCCACGGCGACGAGCCGGGCATCGCGCACGAGCAGCGTTCCGGGCGCCTGCTGGCGCAGCGCGTCGCAACCGGCCAGCAAGCCGATTGCACAAACGCCACTAGCGAGCTTTTTCCAGAAGCGCATAGTAGAAACCGTCCATCCCCTTGTTGCCCGGAAGATTTTGCCGGCCGACTCCTGCCGCGCGCCCCAGCCGCTCGTGCAGGGGCAAGGCACGCGCATCCTCGTGTCGATCGAGAAATCCGGAAATCGTCGCCTCGTTCTCGGCGCGGAGAATCGAGCAGGTTGCATAAAGCAGCTTGCCGCCCCTGGCCAGCATAGGCCACAGCGCGGTTCCGAGTCTCGCCTGGATCGCCGCCAGCGGCGCGATGTCGGCGGCGCGGCGATGCAGCTTGATATCAGGCTGGCGCCGAATGATGCCGCTGGCAGAGCACGGCGCATCGAGCAGAATGCGATCGAAGGGCTGCCCGTCCCACCAGCCCTCCGGCCGCGCGGCATCCCCTTCGACAACCGTCGCGGTCAGACCGAGTCGTTGCAGGTTTTCGCGCGTGCGCGGCAGGCGCGCCGCATCGACGTCCAGCGCGGTCAGCGCGACATCGGCACTTTCGAGGAGATGCGCCGACTTCCCGCCAGGCGCCGCGCAGGCATCAAGCACGCGCATCCCCGTATGCAGATCAAGCAGAGGGACGACTTGCTGGGCGGCGCCATCCTGTACCGAAAAGTGACCCTCCGCGAATCCCGGCAATCGACTGACATCGGTGCTCTCGGCAAGTACCAGGGCATCCGGAAGATGCACTGGCGCTTCCGCGGCAACGCCTGACGACGCAAACCGGGCCAGCAGTTCATCGCGCTGGCTACGTCGGCGGTTCACGCGCAGGGTCAGTGGTGCCTCGCAATTGTTCGCCGCGAAGATCGCCTCGGCATCGCGCGGCCAATCCGCACGGATGCGCTCGATCAACCAGCGTGGATGCGCATGCAGCGAAACGGGATCGCGATCGACGTCGGCGAGCAAGGCCTGGCGTTCGCGCAGGAACCTGCGCAACACGGCGTTGACCAGGCCGGCGTGACGCGGCTGACCAAGCAGGCGCGCCGCATCGACGCAGGCCGCGACGACCGCATACTCGGGCATGCCCATCATTTCGATCTGGACGAAGCCGATGACAAGCAGGGCATGGATCTGGCGCGCCTTCGCCGGCAGGCTCCTTTCGAGCAGCCGGCCGAGCACCGCATCAAATCGCAACCACCAGCGCGATGCGGAGAACAGCGTCGCCGAGAGCAGGGCGCGATCGCGCGGATCGCTGCTGCGCGCGGCACGCGCATCGAATCCGGAACGCAGCGAGATGCCATCGAACACGACGCGGGCGAGCAGCCGCGCCGCGTCAGCGCGCACAGCCGCACCGGAATTGTCGTGCACGCCGCTCATGTTGCGGACCCGGGCAAGGTATCGACGAGGCCGGGACGTGCATTGAGCCAGTCACTGACCGACATGCGCTTGCCGCCGTCGCGCTGGATCGCGGTGATGCGGAGCTGGCCCTCGCCACAGGCGACATCGATACCGGCCGGACTCACCGCAATCACGGTACCAGGCAGCGCAGGACGGCCGCCAAGCGCCATGGCCGACCAGACGCGCAGGCGCTCTCCGCCCAGCACGGTCTCCGCGACCGGCCATGGATTGAAAGCGCGCACCTTGCGCTCCAGCGCAACCGCCGGCTCGCGCCAATCCAGGATTGCCTCGCTCTTGTCGAGTTTGTGGGCGTAGGCGATGCCGCTCCCGGCTTGTTCCTTCGGCTCGGGGAGAGTCCCCTTGATGACGCGGTCAAGAGCCTCGGCCAGCAACGCGGCGCCGAGTGCGGCCAGGCGATCGTGCAGGCTGCCCCCGGTTTCATCCGAGCGGATTGGCGTGCGCCGTTCGAGCAGGACCGGGCCGGTATCGAGCCCTGCCTCCATCTGCATGAGATCGACGCCGGTCTCGGCGTCCCCGGCAAGGATCGCACGCTGGATTGGCGCCGCACCGCGCCATCGAGGCAGCAGCGAGGCATGCACATTCCAGCAACCGAGTCGAGGGATCGCGAGTACCGAGCGCGACAGGATCAGGCCATAGGCGACAACGACGACCAGGTCCGGGGCAAGGTCGGCCAGACGGCGGCGCACCTGAACCGGGCGAAACGATTCCGGCTGCTCGACGCTGAGCCCGGCATCAAGCGCCGCCCGCTTTACCGGACTGGGACAGAGCTTGCGACCGCGCCCCGCCGGCCGATCCGGCTGTGTATAGACGGCGACGACGTCAACCGCCGCGTCCACGCAGGCGTGGAGGCTGGCCACGGCGAAATCCGGCGTTCCCGCGAACACCACACGCGGTCGCGCGGACATGGATCAGGCGCTGGCAGTCAGTGCCGGCTCGGCGTGACGCCGCTGCTTCTCGAGCTTCTTGCGCACCATTTCGCGCTTGAGCGGCGAGAGATAATCGACGAACAGCTTGCCGACCAGATGATCCATCTCATGCTGGATGCAGACTGCCAGCAGGCCATCGGCTGCCAGTTCGATCGGCATTCCTTTGACATCCTGGGCGGCGATGCGGATGCGCTCGGCACGATCAACGTCGGCGAAGATACCGGGCACGGACAGGCAGCCTTCCTGGCAAGTCTCGCTGCCCTCGCGTTCGACGATGCGCGGGTTGACGATGATCATCGGCGCGTTCTTTTCCTCGGACACGTCAAGCACGAGCATCTGGATATGCCGATCGACCTGGGACGCGGCCAGGCCAATACCCGGCGCCTCGTACATGGTCTGCAGCATGTCGTCAGCCAGTTTTTTCAGCGCCGCATCAAACTTCGTGACCGGCAGCGCCTTGGTGCGCAGGCGCGGGTCGGGGAATTCGAGGATGGGTAGCAGGCTCATGGCATGGATCCGGAAAACGATGGGCGTGATTGCGGCAAGTACGAATGTTGGGTCGGCAGCTCGGCAGGCAAGCCGCGCCGGAGCGCAAAAGTCTACGCGTTTCAAGGTCTAGGGGCGAATCGACAGGGGCCTGCGGATTCGAATCCGGGCCAGAATCGCAGCCCGCGGCGATCAACCTGGCGCCGATCCGCGGCAGTTCGGCCAGCGGAAACCGGACATCGGCGGCGCATCGCACCAGCGTGGCGCCGAGCCACGGTTCAAGCCGGCCGGAAGACGAGGTTTGCGACGAGGTTCAGGTTTCCGGCAGGAGGTCGTTTTCTCAGGTTAAAGTTTCCTATACACTCGCCAAAGCCATAGGGGAATCAGGTAATTGGCAGCCATGCTTAAAAAACTACTTTCGATTTCTGCTGGACTCCTGCTCACGGTTTCGGTTTTCGCTGCCCAGCAATGGGCCGAGAACGCGCCGCATCGATATATCGTCCAGAAGGGCGACACGCTGTGGGGGATCTCCGCCAAGTTCCTGATCAAGCCTTGGCACTGGCCCGAGATCTGGCACCTGAACGGCAAGGTGCGCAATCCGCACCTTATCTATCCGGGGGACGAACTGATCCTGTCCGGTGATGGCGTCAGCCATGGCGATGGTTCGATCGGACCGCATGCCCGCGCGACTTCGCTCGCCGACGCGGTCAAGCCGATTCCGCTTTCCGCGGTCAAGCAGTTCCTCAAGAACACGCGCATCGTCGACGAGGACGTGATCCGCCACGCCCCGCACGTGCTCGCAATCGAGGAAAACCGGCTGCGCGGCACGACCGGGCAGCTCGTCTATGTCAGTGGTCTTGACGCTGCCGTCGGCGAGCAGTTCGCCGTCGTTCGTCCGATGGGGCGCTATTACGACATGCCCCCCGAGGAGGAAGGCGAGGTCCGCGAAACCTATCGCCAGGAACGCGATGGCCGTGATGGCCGCAAGAGCATGCTGTGGCGCCACGGCCCACACGAACTGAGCTTCAAGGGGCGCGTGCGTTTCCTGGGCTACGAAGTGCTCGAGTTCGGCACCCTGCAGGTCACCCGTGCAGGCAGTCCGACGTCGGCACTCGTGACCTATTCCGACTTCGAGGTGCGCGAGGGCGATTACATCCTGCCGCTCGACACGAAACCGTATGACGACCAGTTCGTTCCGCATCCACCGGCCAGTGCGCCCGACAACATGCTCGTCATTGCATTCACCGACGCACTGAATTCGGTCGGTCCGCTGCAGGTGGTCGCGCTTTCGCGCGGCAGCGAGGACGGAGTCGACAACGGCACGACCTACTCGGTGTACAAGGACGGCGAGACCGTCCACGACGATACCGACTACCCGAAGGGAAAGACGCGCGCGTTCTTCAACCCGCGGGATTCCAAGGTCCAGCTGCCACCTGAATTCATCGGGCACGTCATGGTGTTCCGGACCTTCAAGCGGGTCAGCTATGCGCTGGTCATGGACAGCGTGCGCCCGGTGCAGATGGGTGACTTCATGCACGATCCGGACACGACGCCCTAGCGCTCCGCAAGGCATCCGGTATTTCGCACACGGCGCGGTGGACGACACCGCGCCGTTTTCGTCTGCGGATTCGCTAGACTGGCGCACCTGATGAATTCACGGACGTCGCCAATGGCCAAGGAAGCCTGGTTGATTCTCCTGCGTGCCCCCGGCATCGGCCCGGCTGCGCTGCGCGGACTGATTGCCCAGCACGGCAGCGCCGAGCGGGCTTTGTTGCATTTGCGTGGCGGCCGACCTGCCAACGATCTGGGCGAGGATACGAGACGCTGGCTCGACGCTCCCGATGCTGCGCGCATCGAAGCGGATCTCGACTGGCTCGGGCAACCGCAGCATCACCTGCTCGGCTGGGAGGACCCCGATTTTCCGTCCCTGCTGCGAGAGATCCCGGGCGCCCCTGCCGCCCTCTTCGTGGTCGGTGACGCCAGTCTGCTGTGGATGCCGCAGGTCGCGATGGTCGGCAGCCGCAGTGCCAGCGCAAACGGCATCGCCACGACGCGACGCTTTTCGCGCGCGCTGGCGCAGGCGGGATTCACGGTGACCAGCGGCATGGCTGATGGCATTGATGGCGCCGCCCACGAGGCTGCGCTCGACGCCGGATGTCCGACAGTTGCCGTGCTCGGCACGGGCCCCGACCTCGTCTACCCGCGAAAACACCAGGCCCTTGCCGCACGGATCGCGGAGCGAGGCGCCCTGGTCAGCGAATTTCCACCAGGCACGCCAGGCAAGGCTGAACATTTCCCGCGTCGCAACCGGATCATTTCGGGCTTGGCGCTCGGCACGCTCGTTGTCGAAGCCGGACTCAAGTCCGGTTCGCTGATCACGGCGCGATATGCCAGCGAGCAGGGTCGCGAGGTGTTCGCGATTCCCGGCTCGATCAACAACCCGCTGGCCCGCGGCTGCCACCAACTGATCCGCGATGGCGCGCGCCTGACCGAGACCGCCGAGGAGATCATTGGCGAACTCTCGACCCAGGCGATCGCCCTGGCCGATCGATTGCGCGCCGTGTTGCACCCCCGGAACGAACACGACTTCGGCGGCAAGGACGACTCATCGGACGGCGCTCGCGTCCGCGACCCTGACTACATCCGTCTGCTCGCCGCCATGGGCCATGACGAGATCGGCCTCGACGTGCTCGGCGAGCGCACCGGATTTGGCATCGCCGCGCTGTCTTCCATGCTGTTGGTGCTGGAACTCGATGGCGAGGTCTGCTCGACACGCGCCGGTACGTACACACGACTTGCTGCCGGCTGAACCGTTTTGGCGAGTGCCTGATGCGACGAAGAGCACGCTTGCCGCAATCCGCACCACGCCATGATTGGTTATAGTGCGCCGCCTTCGGGACCGTTCGGGCGTCAATTCGAGGCGAACCGGGCTTCCGTCCGGTCGCCCGGGCTTGACAGTCCGAGAACCCGTATGTCTTCCTGAATAAGCGACATCTGGTTCCATCCCTGAAAAATCATCCGCCTGTCAGCTCCATTGGAGCCCTGCGGACACCGGCGGCAAGGACCGCACCATGGCCAAGAACCTGCTTATCGTCGAATCGCCTGCCAAGGCCAAGACGATCAACAAATACCTCGGCAAGGACTTTCAGGTCCTCGCCTCGTATGGGCATGTGCGCGACCTCGTGCCGAAAGAGGGCGCCGTCGATCCCGATCGCGATTTCGCGATGAACTACGACCTGATCGAGAAGAACGAGAAGCACGTCGACGCGATCGTCAAGGCGATCAAGCAAGCCGACTCCCTCTATCTGGCGACCGACCTTGACCGCGAAGGCGAGGCGATTTCCTGGCATATCGCCGAAATCCTGCGCGAGAAGAAACTGCTCAAGGGCAAGACGGTGCACCGTGTTGTCTTCTCCGAGATCACCCCGCGCGCGATCAAGGAGGCCGTCGCCAACCCGCGTCAGTTGTCGATGGAGCTGGTCAACGCCCAGCAAGCGCGTCGCGCGCTGGACTATCTGGTCGGCTTCAATCTGTCGCCGGTACTCTGGCGCAAGGTCCAGCGCGGACTTTCCGCTGGTCGCGTGCAATCGCCGGCCTTGCGCATGATCGTCGAACGCGAGGAAGAGATCGAGGCCTTCATCCCGCGCGAATACTGGACCATCGAAGCCGATCTGGCCCATCCGGACCAGGCCTTCAAGGCGCGCCTGCTCAAGCTCAACAACAAGAAGTTCGAGCAGTTCGACCTGACCAATGCCGACGATGCGCATGCCGCACGCAATGCCTTGCACAAGGCCGCGCAAGGTCGCCTGGTCGTCGGCGAAGTCCAGTCGAAGGAACGCAAGCGTCGGCCGTCGGCGCCGTTCACTACGTCGACCTTGCAACAGGAGGCCGCGCGCAAACTCGGCTATGCGACCAGCCGGACGATGCGCCTCGCCCAGCAACTCTACGAGGGAATCGCGATCGGCGACGAGGGCGTGGTCGGCCTGATCACCTACATGCGAACCGACTCGGTGTCGATCTCGGAAGAAGCCACCGGTGAACTGCGCGAGGTGATCGTGCGCGAATTCGGTCGCCAGGCCTTGCCCGAGCAGGCCAACGTCTACAAATCGAAATCGAAGAACGCACAGGAAGCGCACGAGGCGATCCGGCCGACCTCGGCTGCGCTGACGCCGAAGCGCGTCGCCGCGTTTCTCTCTCCCGATCACGCCAAATTGTATGAGTTGATCTGGAAGCGCACGGTCGCCAGCCAGATGCAGCATGCCACCCTGAACACCGTCTCGGTCGACTTCCCGTGTGGACCGGATGCGGCGTTTCGCGCCACCGGCACGACCGTCATCGATCCGGGCTTCCTTGCCGTCTATGAGGAAGGTCGCGACCAGAAAGCGGCCGAGGATGAGGATGAGGCACGCAAGCTGCCGATCATGAAGGTCGGCGAGGCTGTTCCGCTGCGCGACATTCTCACCGATCAGCATTTCACCGAACCACCGCCGCGTTTTTCTGAAGCCAGTCTGGTCAAGGCGCTTGAGGAATACGGAATCGGCCGTCCATCGACGTACGCCAGCATCATCCAGGTCCTGCTCAATCGCGAATACGTGATACTCGACAGCCGGCGCTTCAAGCCAACCGATGTCGGTCGAGCCGTCGGCCGCTTCCTGGCCGGACACTTCGCTCGTTATGTCGATTACGATTTCACCGCCAAGCTCGAAGATGAGCTCGATGCGGTCAGTCGCGGCGAAGAAGACTGGGTTCCATTGCTGAGTCGTTTCTGGAAACCGTTCAAGGCGCAGATCGACGAGAAGATCGAGACCGTCGACAAATCCGAAGCGAGCGGCAGCCGCGTACTCGGCGAAGACCCGAAATCCGGCAAGCCGCTATCGGTCCGCCTCGGTCGCTACGGGCCATTCGCCCAGATCGGCACCAAGGAAGACGAGGACAAGCCGAAGTTCGCCAGCCTGCGCCCCGGCCAGAGCATGCACACGATTACTGCCGAGGAAGCGCTTGAGCTGTTCAAGCTGCCGCGCACGCTGGGCACCTCGGAGGAAGGCGAGGACATCGTGATCGGGGTGGGCCGCTTTGGCCCCTTCGTCAAGATCGGTTCGACCTACGCGTCGCTGAGCAAGGACGACGATCCGTACACGATCGAGTTGCCGCGCGCACTCGAGCTCGTGCGTGCCCGAGCCGAACTGCTGGCCAACCGCATCATCAAGGACTTCGGCAACGGCATCCAGATCCTCAATGGCCGCTACGGTCCCTACATCACCGATGGCGACAAGAATGCGCGCATCCCGAAGGATCGCGAGCCGCCTTCGTTGACTGAAGCAGAATGCGTCGAACTGCTGGCGGCAGCGCCGTTCCGGCCCAAGCGTGGTTTCGGCAAGGCGGCCAAGGGCAAGGCCGTGAGCAAGAAGACCGCCGAGAAGACTGCTGTCAGGAAAGCGCCAGCGAAGAAGGCTGCGGTCAAGAAGGCCGCGAAGAAAAAGACCGCAAGCAAGAAGACCGCGGCCAGGAAATCGACGACAAAAAAGGCCGCAAAGAAGGTCCCCGCGATCCGCAAGCCCGCTGAACCTGCACCTCCAAGCGAGAGCTGATGAACCCCGCCATCTCCCGCGCCGTCGCCGTGCTGCGGCGCGGCGGCGTGATCGCCTACCCGACCGAGGCGGTCTGGGGCCTCGGGTGTGATCCGCTCGACGAGGCCGCCGTCACGCGCCTGCTCGCCATCAAGCAGCGCGCCATGCAGATGGGCCTGGTCCTGATCGGCACTGATTTCGCCCAGATCTCGACCTTTATCGGCCTTTGCCCGGAATCGGCCATTGCACGGGCGCGTGAAACCTGGCCCGGGCCGCATACCTGGATTTTCCCGGCCAGCGATCGCGCGCCGAAATGGATCACCGGTGGGCATGCAGGTATCGCATTGCGCATTACCGCTCATCCTGTCGCGGCCGCGTTATGCCGGGGGTTTGGTGGCGCGCTCGTGTCGACCAGTGCCAATCGCCACGGCGAAGTTCCCGCCACGGATGCTGCCTCGGTACAGAAGGCACTCGACCTCCCCGACGAAGCAATGGTCGACGGCGAACTCGGGGGACTTGAGCGACCGACGTCAATACGCGACGCTATCACCGGGGATATCGTGCGTCACTGAGGGAGGAAGGATGTCGGCAGTCGTCGAACCGGACACGTCAGGCGAATTCGCCCGGCTCTGGCCGTTGCTCGCGCATTGCACGCCTGACCGCGTCGTCGCCTGGCGTGACGGCCGAATGATCCGTGCCAGCGAATTTCTGGCCGATGTTCGCCGCATCGGCGATGTGCTGCCGAAGCGCGGCTGCGCAGTCAATCTTTGCGAGGACCGTTATGCGTTTCTTGCGAGCTTCTGTGCGGTTGCTGGTCTCGGCCAGAGCACCCTGCTGCCGGCCGCGCGCACCGCACAGGCCATCGCGGAAGTGCGCGGCGCGCATGCCGATACCTATCTGCTCGGTGACGCACAGACCTGCGCCAGTCACGGCGACCTGGTCCGCCTGCCCGAGCTCGGTACCGACGCCGGCGTTCAGGACTCCACCCCGCCAATGATCCGGGCGAGACAGATAGTCGCGATCGGATACACCTCGGGCAGCACGGGGCGGCCCAAGCCGAACGCAAAGTCCTTCGAAAATTTTCGCATTGGCAGCGGCCTCAACATCGATGTGCTGGCGTCCGCGGCCGGATTGCCTGCTGAAGCCACCATCAGCGTCGTCGCCACGGTTCCTGCGCAACACATGTATGGCATGGAGATGTCGATCCTGCTTCCGCTGTTCGGAAACTTCGCGGTACACACGAATCGACCGTTTTTCCCCGCGGACATCGCCGAGGCGTTGTCGCAGATGCCGTCGCCGCGCGTCCTCGTGACGACACCCGTGCACCTGCGCGCCCTGCTTGGACACGCAATCGCCCTGCCTCCGGTCGCGGCCATCGTCTCAGCAACCACGCCCCTGCCAAGGGAACTGGCCGAACAGGCAGAGGCACGCCTCGGTGCACCCCTGATCGAGTTGTTCGGCTCAACCGAAACCTGCGTCATCGGACACCGGCGAACGGCACGAGAAGACACGTGGTCGATCCATCCAGGCGTCGAGTTGCGTCCGCATCCGGATGGAACCGAGGTCCGGGCAGATCATCTGTCCCAGGTCGTCCAGTTGCAGGACCTGATCGAGCTGCGCGCCGAACGCAAATTCCTGCTGCGCGGGCGCAACGCGGATCTGCTTGAAATCGCCGGTAAACGCGCCTCCCTGGCCGATCTCACGCGACGCCTGCAGGCCCTGGACGGTGTTGTCGATGCCGCGGTGTTTCAGCTCGAGGGCTGCGTCCGCACCGGTATCCAGCGGATCGCCGCGCTGGCTGTCGCCCCGGGCAGGCTGGAAAAGGATCTGCTGGCCGAACTGCGCCGGGCGATTGACCCGGTCTTCCTGCCTCGCCCGTTGCGCATCGTCAGTGCACTGCCACGCAACGACACCGGCAAACTCCCACGGGCTGCGCTTCTTGCCGCGCTTGGCAAGACACGCGACTAGCGTCCGGGAGTCACGAAACGCCCTTGCCTGGGTCCTGATTGCCGGGTAACGGGCATAAAAATGCCCCGAGGGCCAGGGGGAGCCCTCGGGGCGGGGTCGAAAACCGGTCTGGGGAGGGACCGATTTCCGGGGGGATCCAACCAGGGAGGTGGATGGATCCGGGGGTGCCGTTGCGTGCACCCGAACAATAAGACGCGGCTTGGCAGCGGAAAGTTTCCCGCGGTCGAAAAGAATTCCGGATTCATTTACCCACGATTCACGTTGACGACCCGCCGGCAGTCGGCGATCAGTGCGCCTGATCCCAGTTCTCACCCACGCCGATGTCGACGACCAGCGGAACGGCCAACGCGGCTGCCGCGGCCATGCGCTCGCGAACGCCGTCGCGGATCTCGTCGATGGCATCCTCGCGCACTTCGAAGACGAGCTCGTCATGCACCTGCATCAGCATATGGGCCCTGTCGTCGCGATCGGCAAGCCAGGCGTCGATGGCGAGCATCGCACGCTTGATGATATCGGCTGCGGTTCCCTGCATCGGCGCGTTGATCGCGGCACGCTCGGCGCCGGCGCGCTGGGCCTGGTTGCGCGAATGGATGCTGTGCAGATAGAGGCGCCGGCCGAACACGGTCTCGACGAAACCATCGCGGTGCGCCTGCTCGCGAACGCGGTCCATGAACTCGCGAACACCTGGATAGCGCTGGAAATAACGGGCGATATAGTCCTGCGCCTCGCCGCGACCAATGCCAAGCTGGCGAGCGAGTCCGAACGCGCCCATCCCGTACATCAATCCGAAATTGATCGCCTTGGCTGCACGACGCTGGTTGGCGTCGACATCGCCTAGCGATACGCCAAACACTTCGGCGGCGGTGGAGCGATGGATGTCCTGGTCGCCATGGAATGCCGACAACAGTCCGACGTCTCCGGAAAGGTGCGCCATGATGCGCAATTCGATCTGCGAGTAGTCGGCGGCGAGCACCTTCCAACCGGTCGGTGCGACGAAAGCCTGCCGGATCCGCCGACCTTCCTCGGTACGTACCGGAATGTTCTGCAGATTCGGATCGGACGACGACAGGCGTCCGGTCGCCGCGGTCGCCTGGTGATAGCTTGTGTGGACGCGCCCTGTGCGCGGATTGACGATTTCGGCAAGCTTTTCGGTGTAGGTCGAACGCAGCTTGGCCAACCCTCGATACTCGAGGATCAGGCGCGGCAATTCGTGCGCTTCGGCAATCGCCTCGAGCGCTTCCTCGTTTGTCGATGGCTGACCCTTCGGCGTCTTCAGGACGGCAGGCAACTTCAGTTCGTCGAACAACAGCGCCTGCAATTGCTTCGGCGAGTCGAGGCTGAAATTCCGTCCTGCCACGCGATGGCTTTGCAGGGTCAGTTCGTGCATTCGGCTGGCGAGCTGGCGTCCCTGCAGGCGCAGCGCATCGACATCGATCAGCACTCCACGTTGCTCCATGCGCGCGAGCACCGGTACCAGCGGGATTTCGATGTCGCGATAGACCGACGCGAGCTTCGGCTCGGCCTCAAGCTTCGGCCACAACTGTTGATGCAGGCGGAGCGTGATGTCGGCATCCTCCGCCGCGTAGCGCGTCGCCGTCTCGAGGTCGACCTGCGAGAATCCGATCTGGCGGGCTCCCTTGCCGGCAACGTCCTCGTAGTGGATTGTCTGGTAGCCGAGATGCTCACGGGCGAGGCTATCCATGTCGTGGCGCGATGCAGTCGAATTCAGCACGTAAGATTCGAGCATCGTGTCGTGCGTGATGCCGCGCACGGTGATGCCAGCGCAGGAAAGGACATTCATGTCGTACTTGGCATGCTGGCCAACCTTGGCCTTGCCGGCGTCCTCGAGCATCGGCTTCAACGCAGCGAGCACACGCGCACGATCGAGTTGCGGCGGTGCGCCCGGGTAGTCGTGCGCGAGCGGGACATACGCCGCTGACCGTGCTTCGACCGCGAACGATACTCCGACAACCTCGGCCTGCATTGCATCGAGTGACGTGGTCTCGGTGTCGAATGCGATCAACTCGGCGCGCGCAAGCACTTCAAGCCAATGCTTGAACCTGTCCTCATCGACCACCAGCTCGTAATTGCCGGCTGCGCCGGAATGCGCATCCCGGCTCGGCTCGCCGGGATCCGAGGACGGTGTTGCAGGAACAGGTTCGGCGCCGACCGGCACGACAACAGTGCTTGTCGGGAAACCTTTCTCCAGATCCTTCAGCGCGGCATTGAATTCGTAGCGTCGATACAAAGCGCGCAATGTGTCGACGTCCGGATCGCGCAGGGCGAGATCCTCCACGCCGACCTCAAGCTCGACATCGGTCTTGATCGTGACGAGCTGGCGCGACAACGGCAGATGCGCCAGCGCCTCGCGAAGGTTTTCGCCGATCTTGCCGCCGACTTTGTCGGCAGCGGCCAGCACGCCGTCCAGCGATCCGTACTCGGCGATCCATTTGGCTGCGGTCTTGGGGCCGCACTTGTTCACCCCGGGCACGTTGTCGACGGCGTCGCCGGTCAACGCCAGGAAATCGACTATCCGCTCGGGCGGCACTCCAAACTTGGCGATCACGCCGTCACGATCCATGGTCGTGCTGGTCATCGTGTTGATCAGGGTGATATGCGGCGAAACAAGTTGGGCGAAATCCTTGTCTCCGGTCGAGATCGTCACATCGATATCGAGTGCCTCCGCTTCACGTGCGAGAGTTCCGATCACGTCGTCGGCTTCGACGCCACCGACACGCAGGATCGGGAATCCGAGCGCAGCGACAATCTCGAGCATCGGTTGCACCTGCCGCTTGAGATCCTCGGGCGTCGGAGTGCGCGTCGCCTTGTAGTCGGCGTACATCGCGTCACGAAACGTCGGGCCCGACGCATCACTGACAAACGCGACGAAGTCCGGGCGCTCCTTCAGTGTCGAACGCAACATGTTGACGACACCGAACAACGCGCCGGTCGGTTCGCCGGCCGCATTGCTCAGTGGCGGCAGCGCATGGAACGCGCGGAACAGATACGACGATCCATCGATGAGGACGAGGCGCGGTCGGGAGTGCGGCATGGGGCGCGAGAACTGGGGTGGCCCCGCAGCTTGGCTTGCACTCTTGCTCAATGCAACATTCCGCGATCCGGTTGCGCCCGGTCGGCTGCTCGGATACACGCTGGAATTCCCACCGGCGACGGCGGACGATATTCCCGTGGTGTCCGTATCGGGCCAGCCCGCCGCCGGCGAACCGCGTCTGCACGCCACTGCTCATGGCGTATCGAATCCCGGGCAGAAGAGACAATCGCCTGTTGGCGTCTGATAGCCGCCAAGACCTTGGTGGTTCTGCTCCCCGGCGACGCTGGAAGTCCCGTCGACGATGACGCGGTTACGGCGAATGTGGGCGACGCAGCACCAGCGATGTTCGCGCCGGCGCATCGGACATCCAAAACAACCGCCGGGATCTCCATCTTCGACCGGCGCTGGAACCGGGCTGGGGTCGCGTCCGCTGCCTGCAATCGCAGATTCGGGACCGGATCGGAGCGACCCGCGCACCGGCGCCGACACTGACCATCGGCACGCATGCGATCTGCATTCCTCTTGCGATCTTGATCATCGAACACTTCGGAACCAGGAGTTCCACCGACTACGCAGGAAGGTGCAGAAACCCGCAAGCAGTCGTCGATTAGTGCTGGGTCAGCCCGGTAGACTGCGGCATTCGTCCTTCCGACCGCTCCGATGGCAGAGTCCAGCGAACACGACGTCACCCGGTTGATCAATCGCTGGCGTGCCGGCGAGGAAGACGCACGCGTGACACTGATGGATCTGGTCTACAGCCGGGTTCGAGCGATCGCCGGACAATCCCTGCGCCATACACCGGCAGCGACGCTCAGCGCCACCGAACTGGCCCACGAAGCACTGATGCGCATGTTGGGTGGCGATGCGCCGTGGGAGAACCGCAAGCACTTCTTCAACGTGGTCGCCCAGGCTACGCGCCAGGTGCTCGTCGATGCGGCGCGCAAGCGCAGCGCCGGAAAGCGCGGCGGAAACGTCGATCGTGTCGATATCGCTGCGGCACTCAATGTGTCCGGCGGGAAGGATGACGCCACGCTGTTGCAACTGGACTCGGCATTGACCGAACTTGGCCGCAGCAACCCGCGCCAGGTCAAGATGATCGAACTCGTCTATTTCGGAGGACTCGACCGTTGTGAAGTCGCTGCCTCCCTGGGGGTCTCCGAGGGCACGGTTGATCGCGACCTGCGTCTCGCCAAGGCCTGGTTGCGAACGGCGCTGGAAAGCTGACCATGCCCGAGCTTGATCATATTGCCGAGCATTTCCAGCGATTGTGCGGCTTGAGCGAGGAACTGCAGCGGGTCGAAGTTGAACGGCTGGACTTGCAGGATGCCGACCATGCGCTGTTGGTGCGTCTGCTCGCCGCCGATCGTCGCGATGGCGATCCGGTTCAACAGGCGATCAACGAGGGTGCGTTGGCGCTCGCTCCGCGCGCCTCGACACGCGTTGGCGCATGGCAGCTCCGGCGCGAACTGGGTTCCGGCGGAATGGGCACCGTCTTCCTTGCCGAACGCATCGACGGGAATTTCGATCAACGCGTTGCGATCAAGCTCCTTCGCGGATTTCCAACCAGCGACAGCATCCGGCGGCTGCGTCAGGAGCGTCAGATTCTTGCCGAGCTTGATCATCCGCATATCGCCCGCCTGCTCGATGGCGGTGAAACAGCGGATGGCCAGCCGTGGCTGGCAATGGAGTTCGTCGATGGTTTGCCGCTGCTCGACCATCTGCGCCTCCAACCCACGCGACTGCGTGACCGGCTGCAGTTGTTCGATGCCATGCTCGACGCGGTTGAGCATGCGCACCAGCACTTGATCGTCCATCGCGATCTGAAGCCGGCCAATGTGCTGGTGACGCCCGATGGCGTGGTCAAGCTGCTGGATTTCGGCATTGCGCGTCTCATCGAGACGGGTGAGCAAGGACAGCGCTCGACCTCGACCCGGATCTTCAGTCGCGGCTATGCGAGCCCGGAGCAGAAGGCGGGCGCAACGATAACGACAGCGAGTGACATCTACAGTCTCGGCGTGATGCTGCGCGAACTTCTGACCGGGCAACGCAAAGCCGATGCCGAATCGCCCGCCGCGATCGAAGCCCTGAAGATCGATGCGGAACTCGCCGGCATCATCGCCAAGGCCACCGAGATGAAACCCGGTGACCGCTATTCCAGCGCCAGTGAATTCCGTGATGATCTTGACCGCTACCGGCAAGGTCGTCCGATCCGTGCGGCAGCGACGACCCGGTCGTACCGCATTCGCAAGTTCATTGGGCGCCACAGGTTGGGCGTCGCCGCGTCTGTCGTTGCGCTGGCGATCGGCACGGCGTTCGTCTGGCGGCTCGATCGGGAGCGCGAACGCGCCCTGCATGCGGAATCGACCGCGCAACGCGCGCTAGCGGCGTCCGAGCAGGATGCGGCAAGCGCCCGTGCGTCTCTCGAGTTCCTCACCGACGCGCTTACCGCGGCAGCGCCTGACGTGGCCATGAGTCGACAGGTGGGTGTTCGCGATCTGCTCGACGCCGCCCGCAGGAAGCTGGAAGCTCGCAGCGCCGTCGACGGCAGTTTCACGCAAAGACTGCAACGCCTGCTCGCCACGCTTTATGCGCAACTCGGCGAGACACGCATCGCGCGCGACCTGATGCGCGCCGGACTCGAAGGCATCGCACCGGCGGACAGTGCCGACGCGCTGCGGCTGGCCGACGATTATGAAGAGTATTCGAGCATCCTCGGCCTGGTGGAGGATGGCGCCGGTTCACTCGCTGCTGCGCAAACCGCTGCGGGATGGCGCGAGCAATTCGCTCCAGAGGATGACGTGCTTCGTGTCCGATCCTTGCAGACACTCGGCATGGTCAGTCACCGAGGCGGCAAGGACGAGGAGGCCATCGACCTGATACGCAAGGCCTACCGGCTTGGCTTCGACAAATCCATTGCGGATGTCGATTCGTCCATCGAGTCGGCACAGTTGCTGGCGTCGCTGCTCGCCACTCGCGGCGACTGCGAGGAGGCGCTCAAGGTGGCGGATGGCGGCTTGGCGCTGGCAAAGGCCAAACTCCCTTCGGATGCGCCTTCCAACCTTCCGTTGATGCGTGCGCGGGCTTCTGCGCTGAACGCATGCGGAAGGCCGACGGACGCGGAGCCGGTCCTGCGCGAGGCGATCGCGATGCAGGAGCGCGTGGTCGCCGCCGGGGGTTCGCGAATGATGAGTCTGACCAATGACCTGGCCGTTACGTTGAACGATCTCGGACGGTACCAGGAAGCTGCAGAAATGCTCAGCCGCTCCGACAAGGCAATGAACGAGGTCGGACTAGGCAAGCTGGATGAAGCGGTATCGTGGACCAACCGCGCGGGCATCCTGGAAAATGCTGGCGACTACACCGGCAGCCTTGGCGCAATCGACAACGCGATCAATCTCCTCGACGCAGATCACATCGCTGCGGATCATCAGGTTCGCCGTCGTATTGAACGCTCCCGTGCGCGAACGCTCGGCCTGATCGGCCAGCGTGAGGAAGCCTGGAACGAGTTGAGTCGTCTTCGGGAGCTGTGCAGGAGCATCGAGGGTGAAGAATCCGGCGAATTCGCGATGCTCACCTGGCAGCTTGCCTCCCTGGCCAGTCGTGCGAAGGATCCCGCACGCGGCCTGCCGTTGCTCGAGGAATCGGAACGACTCTGGTCGGCCCTGGTTCCGCCGTCGCATCCGGTATTTGCGCATGCCCAGCGGGCCCGCGCCGAATTTGCCGTGCTTCGGCATGCGTATGGTGAGGCTGATCTGGCGCTTGCCAAGGCGGTATCGGCATTGGAGCAGGGCGCCGCATCACCGGTCGATCTTGCGATCGCACGCGCCGAACTGGCTGGCCTGCGGGTTCGCGAACATCGACCCCTCGAGGCACGTCAGCTGCTCGGGCAGTCGATGCCTGTACTGAGAAAGGCATTGTTGCCCGCGGAAGTGAACCGAGCGCGCGCCGAGCGTCTGGCCGGCGAACTTGGGGGCGGCATTTGACGGATTTCAACGAATTTTCAGGCAATTGCGTATAGAGTCACACAAGCGAGTCAAACAACTTCCGAGGTTGCAACGTCATGAACCACCACGCCGTTTTTTGTGCAGCACTTCTCCTGTGTTTCTCGGCAAGCGCGGGAGCAGCTCCGCCTGATCAGTCGGCACCGCCACCGCCTGACATCAATGCAAAAGACGTCAGTACGGCGGATCCGGTAGCCGAACCCGAATCAGTGACGCCGGCAATGCCGGACACGCGCCTGGTTCGCGACAGGGCCTCCCGCTTGAACAATCGCAGCGCCTCCGAGATCGAGACGAGCAGCGATTCCGTCGTCGAGCGCAAGGAAGGCAGCGATACCGTGCGCGAGTATCGGGAAAAAGGAAAACTGCGTATGATCCGAATTGTTCCACAAAAAGGTCCCGCGCAGACCTACCTCGATCGAAACGGCGACGGGCGACTCGATCATGATCCTCTCGACGGCCCGGTTGCACCTGTCTACTTCACGATCTACGAGTGGAACTAGTTACGCCGATTCACCATTCCCGCGGCACAAGATAGTCGCTGAGGCGCGCCTCGTCGCTGCCTGCCTCTGGAGCGTAGGCATACTCGAAGCGCAGGCGTGGCGGCAGACTCATCAGGATCGATTCGGTGCGCCCGCCGGACTGGAGCCCGAATAGCGTGCCGCGGTCGTAGACCAGATTGAATTCGACATAGCGACCGCGCCGGTAGAGCTGGAATTCGCGCTCGCGATCGCCGAATGCGACCGCCTTGCGACGCTGCACGATTGGGAGGTAAGCGTCTAGGAAGCCATCCCCCACGCCGCGCATGAACTCGAAGCACCGATCGAAGCCATCCTCGTGGAGGTCATCGAAGAAGAGGCCGCCCACACCACGGGTTTCGTTGCGGTGCTTGATGAAGAAATAGTCGTCGCACCATTTCTTGAAGCGCGGATAGCGTTCCTCGCCGAACGGCGTGCAGACTCGTCTGGCTATCGAATGCCATTGGCGGATGTCGTCGTCGAACGGATAGAACGGAGTCAGGTCAAAACCGCCGCCGAACCACCACACAGGATCCTTTCCTTCCGCGGCAGCCTCGAAGAATCGCACGTTCATGTGCGTCGTCGGCACATAGGGATTGAGCGGGTGGAAGACGAGGGAAACTCCAAGCGCTGTCCAGCTGCGCCCCGCCAACTCGGGCCGGTGCTGCGAAGCCGACGGCGGCAGGGTCGTCCCCGACACCCGCGAGAAGCCTACTCCCGCCTGTTCGAATACGTTGCCGTTGGCCAGGATCCGCGTCTTTCCTCCGCCGCCCTCGGAACGCTGCCAAGCGTCCTCGCGGAATCGGGCTTTGCCATCAAGCGATTCAATCGACGTGCATATCCGGTTCTGCAGATCACTCAGATAGCTTTCGATGATATCCAGGTGATCCGAGGGGTCCGGCATGATTGATTGTGATCGGCGGCAGGGGGCGGGAGCCTAACAGCTGGGAATCGATTTTGCCCAATCCAACGTCAAGGTCCACTCAACGCCTTGCGCTGTAAGCAGGGGCGTAAGGAAAAGCCCCACCTGCAGGGGCAGATGGGGCTTGGGATAAAGCGCTCAGCGGTGACCTGTTGCAGCTCGCGTGGCACGCACGCCGCAGGCGGCCTTCACCGCAACGGATAGAGCGCTCAACTGAGCAGCAATTCGCTGGGTCATTACAGATGGGGCTTGGAATAAAGCGCTCAGCGGTGACCTGTTGCAGCTCGCGTGGCACGCACGCCGCAGCAATAAAAAGCCCCACCTGTAGGGGCAGATGGGGCTTGGGATAAAGCGCACAGCGGTGACCTGTTGCAGCTCGCGTGGCGTGCACGCCGCAGCAATAAAAAGCCCCACCTGCAGGGGCAGATGGGGCTTGGAATAAAGCGCTCAGCGGTGACCTGTTGCAGCTCGCGTGGCACGCACGCCGCAGCAATAAAAA
>JAKQJM010000037.1 GCA_029561145.1 Pseudomonadota bacterium | reverse complement strand
GACAGGATCCGGTCGGAGTTGTTCGCAGTCTAATCCAGCGGGGCCTGTCGACGCCCGGCACATGCCGCCTTGTACAAGGCCTGGATATGCACGCGAATGCTTACCGTATGCCCCCAGTTGGGCTAGGATGCACCCCGGACTTCATGTCGAGGGGAAGCCATGCCGGTCGTCGTTGCCGTATTGCGCGAATCAGTCGAGGGCGAGCGCCGTGTCGCGCTGACTCCTGAGGTCGCGAAGAAACTCAAGGCGCGCGGTGCGCAGATCGTCATGGAGAAATCCGCGGCGGAATCGGCGTATTTCCCGGATGCGTCATTCGCCGATGCCGAAGTCGTGGCCGATGGCACGACCGCACTTTCGCGCGCCGATGTGCTGTTGCGCGTGCAACCGCCCTCGGTCGCGGAGATCGGCCATCTGAAGGAAGGCGCGATCGTCATCGCCCACCTCGCACCGCATCTCGGCCCGGAACGCGTAAAGGCCATGCGCGATCGAAAGATCACATCGTTCGCGATGGAACTGCTGCCACGCACGACGCGCGCGCAGGCGATGGACGTGCTCTCCTCGCAAGCCGGTGTCACCGGCTACAAGGCCGTGCTGATCGCGGCCGAACGCGCGCCGAAATTCTTCCCGATGCTGACCACCGCGGCCGGCACGATCCGTCCAAGCAAGGTGCTGATCGTCGGTGCCGGCGTGGCCGGACTGCAGGCGATCGCGACCGCCAAGCGCCTCGGCGCCCAGGTCGAAGGCTTCGACGTGCGGCCCGAAACGCGCGAACAGATCGAATCGCTCGGTGCGAAGTTCCTCGACCTCGGCGTCTCGGCCGCCGGCAGCGGCGGTTACGCACGCGAGCTGACCGCCGAAGAACGCGAACAGCAGCAGCAGGCACTGGCCAACCACCTCAAGGGCATCGACGTGGTCGTGACCACCGCCGCCGTACCGGGTCGCAAGGCGCCGCGCATCATCAATGCGGCCATGATCGCGGGCATGAAGCCCGGCGCCGTGATCGTCGATATCGCCGCGGATTCGGGCGGCAACGTCGAATTCAGCGAGGCCGGCAAGACCGTCGTCACTGCGAACGGTGTCAGCGTGATCGGCACGAGCAACCTGCCCGCGACCACGCCGATCAACGCCAGCGAGATGTACGCGCGCAACCTCTACAACTTCCTCGAACTGATGCTCGCCGATGGCGCGCTCAAACTCGACTGGGACGACGAGCTGATCGCCAAGACCTGCCTGACCCACGCCGGCGAGATCAAGCACGAACCGACCCGACAGGCGATTGAAGGAGCCGCACCATGATCGACGGTTTTCTCGCGCTCTACATCTTCATGCTCGCCGCGTTCACCGGCAAGGAAATCATCGGCCGCGTGCCGGTCATCCTGCACACGCCGCTGATGTCGGGCTCCAACTTCGTCCACGGCATCGTCCTCGTCGGCGCGATGATCGCGCTGGCCGAAGCGACCACGCCGCTCGGCATGACGATCGGCTTCATCGGCGTCGCGCTCGGCGCGGGCAATGCGGCCGGCGGCTATGTCGTCACCGAACGCATGCTCGAGATGTTCAAGTCGAGCAAGGACAAGAAATAGTCATCCGTGTTGCCGTCACGCCAGGGGCGTGAGGCAGCGAGGATCTGGCACGCGTTCGTTGCGGTTGCTTCATGCAACCCGATCACAAAACCACGATGGTATCCGGGGAAATACACATGGCCACCGAAGAAATGCTGATCTGGATCGCCAAGGCGAGCTACTTCCTGGCCGCCGTGCTGTTCATCCTCGGCATCAAGCGCATGGCCTCCCCGGTCACCGCGCGCAAGGGCATCGTCCAGGCCGGCATCGGCATGGTCGTCGCCACACTCGCGACCTTCGCGATCACCGGCGGCCACAACATCGGCCTGATCCTGCTCGGCATCGCGATCGGCGTAATCCCGACCTGGCTCTGGGGCAAGAAGGTCGCGATGACCGACATGCCGCAGATGGTCGCGCTGTTCAACGGCATGGGCGGCGGCTCGGCAGCGGCGATTGGCGCTTTTGAATTGTTCAAGATGACTGATCCCGGCCATCCTCTGCCGCCGATGGTCACGATCGGGCTCGCCGTGCTCGGCGCCCTGATCGGATCGGTGTCGATGACCGGTTCGATCATCGCCTGGGCCAAGCTCGATGGGCGCATGGACAAGCGCTTCAATTTCCCGGGCCAGCAGATCTTCAATTTCCTGATACTGGCCGGCGCCATCGTGGCCGGTATCGCGCTGATTGCATGGCAGGTCGATTCGCGCCTGATCATCGCGTTCTTCGCCCTCGCCCTGCTCTTCGGCGTGCTGATGACCCTGCCGATCGGCGGCGCCGACATGCCGGTCGTGATCTCGCTGTTCAACGCGTTGACCGGCCTTGCCGTCGCGTTCGAAGGCTACGTGATGGACATCCCGGCACTGATCATCGCCGGCACCGTGGTCGGCGCGGCCGGCACCTTCCTGACCCAGCTCATGGCCAAGGCCATGAACCGTCCGATCAGCGGCGTGCTGTTCTCGAACTTCGGCGGTGGCGGCAGCGGTGAAGCGATCACCGGCGCTCAGAAGCCGATCGAAGCCAGCGATGCAGCCTCGCTTTTGTACATGGCCGAGAAAGTCATCATCGTTCCGGGCTACGGCATGGCCGTGGCCCAGGCCCAGCACAAGATCTGGGAGCTGAGCCAGGCCCTGATCAAGGCCGGCAAGGAAGTGAAGTTCGCGATCCATCCGGTCGCCGGCCGCATGCCCGGCCACATGAATGTGCTGCTCGCCGAAGCCGGTGTGCCCTACGACCTGATCGCCGACATGGACGACATCAATCCCGAGTTCAAGACCTGCGACGTCTCGATCGTCATCGGCGCCAACGACGTCGTCAACCCTGCTGCCAAGACCGACAAGTCCTCGCCGATCTACGGCATGCCGATCCTCAACGTCGTTGATTCACGCCAGACGATTGTGATCAAGCGCGGCAAGGGGACGGGGTTTGCGGGGATTGAGAATGCGCTTTTCTATGCCGACAACACGCGGCTGCTGTATGCGGATGGCAAGGAGGCGGCTAATCAGTTGATTAGTGAGTTGAAGGGGATTGAGGGGGGTGGGGGCCATTGAGGTTTGTAATTCCTCGTACCCATTCACTCGTCGCCCCACACGATGAACTGGACCGTGCAGCTGCGGAACCAATCTCGTTTCGGCAGACCAACTCCGCCGCGCAATTCGGGACTCGGTCAATACCCCTCAAGCGCTGCCATTCGAAAGTAGAGACTGACGTTCCTGCCATCGACGTTTGAAGACCATCGGCGGCAGGTTGCCGATGGCTTGGTGGCACCGCTGCTGGTTGTATAGGGGCATCCAGCGCTGCGTCTCTGCCCGGGTGGATGCCAGTGTCCGGAAGACATTGGCATCCAGCACTTCAACGCGATAGGTTCCGTTGAATCGCTCGATGTAGGCGTTCTGAGCCGGACAACCTGGCTGGATGAAATCCCAAGTGATGTTGTTGGCGTTGGCCCACGCCTGCACGACATGG
>JAKQJM010000073.1 GCA_029561145.1 Pseudomonadota bacterium | reverse complement strand
GGACTGAGCACCGCAGTCGCTGGCGGAAAGCTCAATGCCACAGCAGACAAGAGCTACTTGTCGGGCCTGACAGCGCAGGAGCAGAAGGTGCTCGGCAGCATGACCAGCGAGCAACTCAGCGAGTTCAAGCAGTTCGGCGATCGGGTGTCCAGAGATTCGAGCTTCTCGACTGCGGTTGCGGCCGACGCACGTGAAGCCACGGAGATCGCGTCACGCATCAGTTCATCTGCCACCCGGACCACCCGTGCTGAAGCTGCGCTGGCGCAAAGAACCAGCTACTCCGAACGGCTGGCCACTGCGCTTGAGAGGGGCGAAGTCATCTCCATTGACCTGGCCCAGGATCCACATAACCTCGCAATGTTCACCCGCTACGCTGAGCAGTACGGAGGCACCAGTGCGGCGGCGCAAGCGCTCTTTGAAGCCGAACTCGCACGTCGAGCCCTCGGGCCGAATCGAACATTCACGGATGGGACTGGCGTGCCAGTGACGTTCGGGTCACTCCCTCCCGAGCATCTTCGCCAGTCGGCAATAGTGGACTCGACGGTCGACATACCCGGCATGCGCAAAGACTCTGATGCCGCCGTCAGGAGAACTCGCGGGAATCCATCGCCACCAACTGCACCCGCCGAGTCGCCGGAGCTGCGCCGAGATCAAATGCGAACTGAGGCGACGGCGCTTCGGCAACGCGCTGGAGCGCAGGCAGATCAGCTCGGTCGAAACATCGAAGCCGACCGAGCCGAAGACGGCACCCTCGTGCCGCGTAGGTCCCTGCTGAAGCAGTCCGCCAAGCAAGTTGGCAAAGATGCTGCTACCACGGCCGAGAGCGCAGCCGATGCCGTCAAAGACATCCTGAAGCGGAAGTAGTCAGGAGAGCCGATCGGGATCGAACATGTGCTTGTCCGGATCGCCATCAGAGGGCTTCATGTACGGGGGATGGCCTCGGTCACGCCAGTAGTTTCGCGCAAGGGCACTAGGTGACGTCGAGCCTGCGCCGTCCATGGAATGCCCTGGCTCACCGACGTGAGGGTTCGACCCTCGACTGCGAGCCACTATGGAGGCAATCGGCGTCGCGAACAATGCGCCCACGAGCGCCATGCCAACCTTCGTAGACGTGTCGTCCTCCAGCGCTGCAACCACGCCGAGCAGAGCTCCCAGACAAACCACGCCGACGAAACGAGCCCACCGCATGTCACGCACCCCCGACCGCGCTAGCGTACTCCCACCTTGCTGCGAGTGCCAGCACATCTAGCCGCGCCGCCTAGCCGAGTCGTTCCGATCTGCAAGGCTGAGCCGACCGATGGGGGCAACCGCAGTCGGACCAGGAAGATCGTGCGAAGACACCGGAGGTGCTGAGCCAGCCATGGCGAGTCGATCAACTTGATCGGCGAGGTACTGGAGCGCGCGCCGCCGCTCGTCAGCCATCTCGTGATGGTGATACGCGGCCGTCACCTTGTTTCGCTCGGCATGCGCCAGTAGCAGCTCGACTACCTCGCGGCTGAATCCATGCTCACGAAGCAAGGTCGCTGCCGTGCCTCTGGTCCCATGGGGCGAGAAGTCCGGAACGCCGAAGTCGAGTCGCTTGAAGAAGTGGTTCAGCGTAGCGTCGCCGAGCGGCACCGCGGCACTAAGAACCGACGGGAACACGTAGGCCTGCGGCTCCGAGCCGAATGCCTTCAGCAGCCCGAGGAGTTCGAGTGCCTGTCGGGAAAGGTAGACACGGTGCGGCGCCTTCATCTTCATACGCTCGGCCGGGATGTCCCACTGGGCCCGCTCGAGGTCGAACTCGCGCCACCGGGCTCGCAGCACCTCTGACTTGCGGCACATCGTGTACATGAGCATCCGGGTGGCAGCGATGGTCACGAAGTGCGCGCCTTGTTTAGCCACCGACCGCCAGAAGGCTCCCAGTTCTGGCTCGGTCAGATGCCGGTGGTGCTCAGCAGCAGGCACCTCGATGACGCCTCGCAGTGGCAAGGCTGGGTTGACCTCGACGAGCAACTTCTGGATCGCGTAGTTGTAGATCTGCTGGATGTGTTGCCTGACGCCCTCCGCCGTCTTC
>JAKQJM010000068.1 GCA_029561145.1 Pseudomonadota bacterium | reverse complement strand
GCAGTGCATGGCGTTCTATGACCTTGCTGAGCCCCCAGAACCCCATTGGGCAGAATGACGTCGCATCCTGCACACAGGTGTTCGGACAACGTCCGGCCTGGACTGCCTCGCGCCACTTCGCACACGGCTCGGCATCGTCATTCGGAGCGTCGAATTCATAAACGAATTCGAACGGGACAACGATCGCATCGCTGTGCGTGCTGACGATCTGGATGTACTCACCCTTCAGCACATCGATTCCACTGGCATCAAGCGTGCCGGATTTGCGCGATTCGACGAGCAGCAGATGCAGCACATTGCCGAGCTGGGCCAACTCACGCAGCAGTACCTTGCCCTTGCTGCTGTCGAGGCCTTGCTTGAAATCCCGCGCGCTCCACGCCGGACCGCCGAGCAGTTCCGAGAGATCCTTGACCGTTGCCTCGACCGCGCGCAGGTTCGTCATCCACGCTGTCGCGTGTCCCGTCAGATGGGCGACAGGCTGGTCGGTTGCCGCGTGATTGAACACGACAGCCAGGTCGAAGCGACGCTGATCCGGACTGGACAGGCTCCGCTTGACCTGGATGATGCTTTCCAGCGTCGGTGCGAGGCCATCGGCTGGCGCAGCATCGGGCGCAACCACGGTTGCGCGCAGCGCGGCGGTCTGGATGACGCGCCCGCGGAAAAGCACACTGATGCGGCCGTTGAACGGGCCTGTCGTTTCCGGCGTGAACTCGAATGTGCACGCCGTACTGCTGCCGGTGCGCCGCAGAATGATGCCGGCGCCGATCGGTTTGCGCAGATGGTCCGGCTCGCTCAGCCAGACCTGCAGATCCCAGCTGTCGAGTTCCTGTGGCAGGGCGTTTTCGGGAAAAGGCTCCGGCAGGTGGCTGGTGTCGTGAAGCGGTGGCCCGATGTGGACCCGCACCCTTGCCATCAATCCGACGACAAATCCCCGCGTGGCCGGAATTTCCTCGAGATCGCGCACGATCGTCGAGCGCGCCTGCAAAAAGCGGTTCACCGAAATGGCCGCTTCGGCACGATCCAGCGCCTCGGCCGCCGCGACCAGATCCTTCGCACCACCCCATTCGTGGTCGTACGGCGCTTCGATGCGCTCATAGTCGGGCATCGATCCCGAGAGCGGAGCGGACGCGGCAGGCGGAACTGTCTCGCCATCGCCACCGAGCGACTCGAGTCCGCCAGGGCCGAGCACCGTTTCCGAACCGATCGACTCGAGGCCGGACGAGGGTGGCGCCTCCTTTGCAGTCGAAGCAGGCAAACGCGGCAGGATCGCATCCAGTTCGTCCTGCAGCGGTTTCGACAACGACGTGGTAGCGCGCAGCAGATCCTTCGAGCGCACCTGCAAGCGATCAGCGACCCTGCGTATCGTGAATCGGGCCAGATCGTCGCAAAGACCGACTATCGCCGGGCGCGGCAAGCCATCGAGCGCGAGGCAAGCGGCGACATCGACGCGTCGCGCGTGCGAAAGCTCTTCGACGAAGCGGTTGAGCCTGCCCGGGAGATCGATGCCTGTTGCGTTTTCCACAAGTGCAAACCCGCTGGACTGACTCGCTTCGAACAAGGCGAAGAAACGTGCGCGATCCGGATTCGACAAGGGTTCAGGCAACAACGCGACGACGAAATTCGCGGCAATTTCGCCTCCGCTCAGCATCGCTGAAACGCGATCGAATCCGCCTGACAGCACGAGTACGTCGCAGGCATAGGATTCGCTATCGGCACCGACAACCTGCGCCAGCGCGCTGGCTGGCCACCGAGCCAGCGTATCCTGCAACAACGCATGATCGATTTCCTGTCGTGCGGCCAGGCGCAATGGCCAGCCGAGCATGCTTGTGCTGACCAGCGGCAGACGCAACGACGCCACGGTCGCGATGCCGCGCAGAGCGTGGAGCCACTCGATCGACGCTTCGTCGGCGCTCCAGTCGGCGATCCTGACCGCGACTTTCTGCAGGCGGTTGCCGACCAGGGCATTCCAGCGCGCGATCCAATCCGTTGGTGTTGAACTGCGCAGCCGGAGGCCGACCGGATCGCCAAAGTGCGGCATGGTCCAGCCGAGCTCCTCGTCGCGCGTGGTCCGTGTCCAGAGCTCGCCGATCCAGTCACCCAATTCGCCGCCCTGCGGACGCAATGCGGTGACCGCACCCAATGCAAACCAGAGCTGCGAAAAAGCGACATCGTCGAGACTGCCCGCCCAGTGGCGCCATTGCGCGAAGTCGTTCATTGCGCAGGTTCCACGTCGCTGCGCTGCTGTGCCGCGGCGGAAAGCCGGCTGGCAAGGCCCGCGCGGCGTTCGTCGCGAAGTACCCGGAACAGCACCGCAAGATTGTTCAACACCTCGACGTTGCGAGGATCGTCCTGCGAAGCGCGGGCCAGATCGGTCGCAACCTTGCGCACGGCGTCGTCGTCGAGGCGGATCGTGTCGTATTCCCGGCCGCGCTGTTCCTGAAGTTGCGCAGCCAGGCTGCTGAGCGCCAGCACATCCGCATACGGCGCGCCAAAATCGCGCGCATGGCCGTCATCCCAGCGCTCGAGGTAATAGCTGGCCGGGTGAAACTCCTTCTTGCGCAGGCTCGTGAGTACCGCGAGCTGTCGGGCCACAACCGCCGCGTCGCGCGAAAGATCCTTCGAAACCGCCGGAACCGGCCCGCCATTGCCAAAGCTGAGCAAGGCGCCGACGAAGCCGGCGGTAGCGAGCAATGGCGCGCATTCGCGCGTGCATTGCACGGCGCGGCGCGTCCAACCGGATTCGCCGTTGATGACGAACTTCGCCCAGTCGCCGCGGACTTCCTGCACCGAATAGGTTGTGTCCTTCGGAATACGCGCGATCACGCGCGCCGTGTCGCTCGGGCTCTCGCGCACGACGTCGACGGCATCGGCCATCCTTTGCAGCGCGGGCGCGAAACCGGCAGGCAATCGCGCACGCTGGATCCGCATTCGGGTCGGCCATACCCGTGCCAGCAAGGTCTCGCCGCCCATTGCCTGAGGCAGGGTGAGCTTCCAGGTGAAATAGTCCTCGACCATCGCATCGGGGATCTGTGCCTGTACGTCGACGACGATGTCGTTGCCGTCGCGACGGATCATTCCCCATACGGCCAGGTTCGCGTGCTGCGCGGCGACGACCAGATCGACCTTGTCGAAATAGCTTTGCGGATGGCCCCTGCTCGGCTCAAGCGAGCCGAAATAACGCAATACGCCGAGCGATCGTAGTCCGCTGCTCAACAGGATCTCGCGCCCGATCAGGGCTGAAACGGCACTGCCGAGCCCGGTATGGTCGGGGTCCTCGAATTCGAAGACCGCGATGCGGTATTTCGCATTTGGGATGCGTTGCGGCAGGATGCGGCCGGCCAGGATGCCGTCGATGTCCTCCTTCAAGCCTGGCACGACCTTGCTGCGGTCCTCCGGCATGCCGAGTTCCTTGATGCGATCCAGTTCCTCGTTGATGTCGACATGCACGATGGCCATAACCGGGCGCGCGACCATCGCGCCGAGCAGGACCAGCACGATCAGCAGGGCGCCGCGCATCACAGCAACCCCCGGTTCGGCAGCACCGCCTGGCATTCCTCGCGCAGGCGGACCAGTGCGTCCGGCAGCACCGGGAGCAGGCGCTCGGACACGCCGACAAGCTCGACGCATTCCTCCGGCTTGTTGGCGAGCTTGTAGCCGACGACCAGGGCAGTCATCACGGCGGTCATCGCCTCGGGCGCCAAACGCGACAGACTCGGATCGTTGAGGTCCACACCGTCACTGACCACCCGGCTCGGTGACGTCATGAACCCGTATCCATCGGCAAGAAACATCTGGACCCGGACATTGCTGGAGCCCGGGCTCGACACGATGCCACCGACAAACGCGTCCACGCCGAGGAATCGGGCAAAGCTGCCATAGCGCTCGGGATCCTTCGGTTCCACGTCGCCACAGGCGAAGATGCCAGGCCGTTTCGAGTTGACCAGACGCGTCGTCTGCACCTTCTCATCGAGGTCGTACTGGAGGGCTGCCGCGATGCGATCGGCAAGATCGGGATCCGGCTGCCCGAGCGGAGCACGGAAATGCCCGACGACCACCGCGGGACCGGCCTCCCGCGTGCACGACGCAAGCGCGTCCGATACCAGATGAAGTGGATAGCTGCTTGCCGTGGTCCGGCCTTTGGCGATCGAGAAGGGAGTCGATGTCGCGCGATAGCCACCGAGACTGGCCGACAGCACGAAGGCCTGCGCGCCGTCACTGGCGGGTGCGTCGAACTGCATCTGGAAATTGCCCTCGCGGTCGCTGAAGGCCCTGCCCTGCGTCCTCGATCCGAGCCTGGCGATCACCTCGGCGCCTTCCAGCGCGGAATCGGTTGCCCCATCGCGCACGCTGCCGAGGACGACGACCGGAGCCGGCGTCTTGTCACCCCAGCATCCTGCCAGCGACACGAGCACGACACAGAGCAGCTTATTGCGGAGCGAGTGCGACATGTGCTCCCTCCAATGTGTAGTCGCCCGAGGTATCCGGGCAGCCGATCAGATTGATCTTTGCGGAATCCGATTCACGGAAGCGCAGGCTCAGGCTCCACCGCTCGCGTGGCGCCATGCGCTCGAGAGTGAGCAAGGCCGCCCCGTCGCCAGCCAGCAGTTGCGACTGGGTGACACCATCGCCGCGTAGCGCGTCGACCGCGCGTGCCGGCGGTGTTGCGGTCACGCGAACCTGCAGGAGGCATTCGCGAGGGCCGAACATGGACCATGCAAGCGCAGCGGCTATCGCGAGTATCACGAATGCACCGAGCGCGACGCGAAATGCCTTCGACGGGACCGGCTCCGCAGTCGGTGTGGTCGGACACGCATTGCTGCGCGTATCCAGCGCATCGCGGATATGCGTGATTGCGATCGCATTGCGTTGCATGGCCATGTCGTCGGCAGCACGATGCAGGCCGACCAGGGCACCGGCAGCATCGAACAGGCCGCCTCCGCTCATGCCCGGACGCGTCTCATCGACACCGGAGAGGCTCAGCATGCCCGGCTCCGGTGTGCGCTCCTGGTGGAACGGACCCGTTGCGAGATTCTCGACCAGGCTGCCGCTCCCCCAGATACGCGTACCCGGCGCATGCCGGCTCAGCCCTGCGCCGCCCGGATAGCCGACGATCGTGACGAGGGTGCCGTCTTCCAGCGCGCTCCAGCGCAGTGGCCGTCCTTCCTTCTGGAATTCCGGATCGCTGATCTCGAGCAGGACCCAGTCGTTGGTGGCGACACGCAGCTCATCGGGCAAGGCGTCGGGTCGTCCGCCACAGGGCGACAGCGCACTCAAGGTTGCTCCGTGGATATCCGGATGCTCACCGCAGCGCCGCTTGCCAAGGTAGGTTCGCGTATAACCCTGACCCGGTCGCCAGCACAGGATCTCGTCGTGGACAGGGCCACCCCAATCGCCTGATCCATCGATTTTCCGACGCACCACGTGGGCGCACGTCAGCAGGTAGCGGAGGACTTTTCTCGGCGCGTCGCGATGCTCGATCTCGACCAGCACGCCACTGCCCATCGACGCGGCATCCTCACTGGCGAAGTCATTGCCCGGACTGCACGAGCGGGCCTCGATGTACCAGACCCGGCTGCGCATGTCGGCGATGCGCGTTTTCAAGGCTTGCGTCCGCGTTCTATCCTGGTCGTGCCGACGATGCGTGCCTGGCCGCTGTCGATGTAGCGTTTCAGGTTGTCCGGTCGATAGGCGCATCCTGCATCGTTGTAGCGATCGACTGCGGATTGATGCACCGACTCGCCATCCGCCGCATGCGCGCCGATCTCGCGGACGTTGCGTCCCATCGCACGATAGGTCACGGTCATCGAATCCTTCAGTTCCGAGTAGAAGACCGGAGCAAAGAACTCGAGGTAGTTGGCATCGAACCGCAGGCCCAGGGCCTCGGCTTTTTCGATCACCCAATGCAGCGCTTCATTGGCAAGGCCGTCGGGCGTGTAGCCACCGCCGATATTGCTGTGCACGCCGGCAAACCAGGCCTGCTCGAGCTGGCCTTGCCATCCGGCGGGTCGCTTCCACAGATCGGGGGCGAACGGAGAACGCTGTTCATCGATCGCCAATGCGTGAATGGCGTTCTCGACATGCCGGTTCAGCGCGATATCGTGGTACTGGTACTTGTCCCGATTGACGACGCGACCGAGCAGCCCCGGCGCGCCAAGTGAACCGACCGTATCCCACACGCCGATCATGCGGATCGACGGGCACTCGCGGCGCTGTTTCACGTTGTGGAAGATCTGCTCCCATCGTGCCGAACCCGGTTTCTCATCGGACTCGTAGGCGGCGTAGACATCCGGCACGTAGTAGTCGTCGCCCTTGCCGAGCAAGCCGACACGGTTCATGAATCCCGCAAGCGTGCGCACGGTGAACGCACCGCGACTGAACCCGAACAGAAAGATCTCGTCGCCCGCTTCGTAGTTGTAACTGAGAAAACGATAGATATCGCGCACATTTCGCTCGATACCGCGACCGAAGGCACCTCCGGTCAGCTTGTCGAGTCCGCCGCTGGTGCCGACTCCCTCGTCGTAGAAGACGATCTGATCGACACCGTTGCCTGCCCTCGGCAGCACGGCGCGAGCCAGCTTGGTCACATTCGTCGGGCGACGCTTGCCGGTGGACTCGTCAAGCTGGTCACGCATGTTCCAGGTGCCGTCGGCACACACGACAATCCGTTTCATGGGCTCTTCCTGCCTCCCGATTGGAGGATCGACTCCGGTGGGGGGAATCGGCCGGTCCGGGGTCAGGAAAAGCGGCCGATTTCCGCGCTCTGGAATATACTTTTTCAGGACGCAAGTCAATTCCCGCTGCACCTGCAATCGAAACTGAATCCGCTGCAGGCGTGCCCGCCACGATGCCAGCGGGAACCTGCCTGGCATCGATCCGTCTTGGACCGATCGATTCGCCTACCAGATCAGGTCAGGCGGGATGTCATCATCGGCAGGAGCATCCGGATCACACAGCAGCACGAGTGCCTCTGCGCTGATCGAGCGAACCTGCTCGCCGATTTCGCGGGTGACGAGCAGGTAGCGGCCGCGGTGCTGGACAACGGCGATCTGCCCGAGGTTGACCGCGGCGAGCTGGTCCGCGGTGCAATGGACGCGGCGGATCTTGTCGCCATGCGGGAAATGCCGGGCGATTTCGGCATCCGCCTTGTTGAGTGCCTTGTCGGCAAGCAGGGCGGCGAGTTTCTGCTTGAGTTCCGCCTTTTCCTTCGCGCGCTGCTCGGCTCGCTGCTTCTCGCGGTCGCGCTCTTCACGCTCCGCGCGATCGCGCAGCCCGTACGCGCGGGCCAGATCCATCTCTTCCTGGCTACGCGGATTCTTCGCGTGACCCTGCTTCGGCGGCTTGCCCGGTGTCGGCAGCCCCGGTTTGCCTGGACGCCGGGCCTGTTGCGCGGGCTGCACGTCGCGCGCCTCCGCCTTGAGCTTCTGCACAAGTCCACTTCTGAGCAGTTGATCGCGCAGCGATTCAGCCATGATGGGAAATGAATACCTGCATGAGTCAGTAGTGAGGCGGAGGAGGCTCGTTGCCCACGTCATTGCCGAGCGTCGAGCGCAAGCCGATCAGGTCGGAGCGCAAGCGATCCAGTTCACGACGCATCGCGAGCATCGTCTGATCCTGCATGGCCACTGCGGCATTCAGTGCCGCAACCCCGTCGTCGATGAAGACGAGGCGAACCTCAAGCTCGGTCAGGCGTTCTTCCAGCGTGTTCATCCGCGCGGCAAGTCCTCGATCAGGTGGCGGCCGTGCCGCGCACCGACCACGCCACCCGCTTCGCTGGACGCCAGTGCCAGGTCGGCGCTGGCCATTTCGCGGACCAGTTCGGCGAAACTCGTCTTCGGCGTCCAGCCGAGCTTCTCGCGCGAGAAGGTCGGATCGCCGAGCAGGGTTTCGACCTCGGCCGGGCGGTAGTACTGCGGATGGATGCGCAACAAGGTATCGCCATTGCTGATCTTCGCGCCCGGCGTACGCACATCGGAAACGATGGCAACCTCATCGACGCCACTGCCGCTGAACTCGACCTCGACGCCCATTTCGCGCGCCGCAAGGACGACGAACTCGCGCACCGAATGCTGGATTCCGGTAGCGATCACATAGTCGTGCGCCTGGTCCTGCTGCAGGATGAGCCACTGTGCCTCGACGTAGTCGCGGGCGTGTCCCCAGTCGCGACGCGCGTCGAGATTGCCGAGGTACAGGCATTGCTGCAGTCCGTGGATGACTCGGGCGAGGCCGCGCGTGATCTTGCGCGTCACGAAGGTCTCGCCGCGGATCGGCGATTCATGGTTGAACAGGATGCCGTTGCAGGCATACATGCCATAGGCTTCGCGATAGTTGACCGTGATCCAGTAGGCGTAGAGCTTGGCGACGCCGTACGGCGAGCGCGGGTGGAACGGCGTCGTCTCGCGTTGCGGCGTTTCGCGCACGAGACCATAGAGCTCGGAAGTGGATGCCTGGTAGATGCGGCAGCTTTCCTGCATGCCGAGTATGCGCATCGCCTCCAGCAGGCGCAGGGTGCCGAGCCCGTCGGCATTGGCCGTGTATTCGGGTTCCTCGAACGACACCGCGACATGGCTCTGCGCGGCCAGGTTGTAGATCTCGTGCGGCTCGACTTCCTGGACCACGCGCATCAGGCTGGTCGAATCGGTCAGGTCACCATAATGCAGGCTCAAGGACGGCCCGGTTTCATCGAGCTCGCTGTACAGATGGTCGATGCGCTCGGTGTTGAAGGACGATGCCCGTCGTTTGAGGCCGTGGACCTCATAGCCCTTGGCCAGCAGGAACTCGGCGAGATAGGCGCCATCCTGTCCGGTGATGCCGGTTACCAGTGCACGTTTCTTTTCCATCAATCAATCTGCTTCAAAGTGGGGTTCAGCTGGTCAGACCGGCCGGAACGAGGGGTGCGATGGTAGCGACGGCCGGCATCGAGGTACAGCCTCGACATGGGTCTAGCCTCGCAGCACGCTGCGTCCACGACCGATTCCGTAGTACGCGATGCCGAGCGCTTCGATCGCCTGCGGGTCGAAAATATTGCGTCCGTCAAAGATCACGGGGGTTTTCAGCAGGCTGCGTATCTTCGCCAGATCGGGACTGCGGAACGCTTTCCACTCGGTCACGATGACGAGGCCGTCGGCACCTTCCAGCGCCTGATACTGCGATTCGCAAAGCGTCAGGTCGTCGCGCTTGCCGTAGAGCCGATGTACTTCCTCATGGGCTTCCGGATCGTAGGCACGAACACGCGCACCCTGCGCCCACAGCCGCTCGAGCAGTGTCCGGCTCGGCGCTTCGCGCATGTCATCCGTGTTCGGCTTGAACGCAAGTCCCCAGACCGCAATGGTCCGCGCGCTCAAATCCGCATCGAAATGGCGACTGACCAACTCGAACAACCGTTCCTTCTGCCGGGCATTGGTCGCCTCGACGGCGGTCAGGACGCGTGGCTCATAGTCATGCGCGCGGGCGATGTGCTCCAGCGCCTTGACATCCTTCGGGAAGCACGAGCCGCCGTAACCCGCGCCGGGATAGATGAAGTGATAGCCGATGCGAGGGTCCGATCCGATGCCGAGCCTGACCTGTTCGATGTCGGCCCCAACGCGCTCGGCAATATTGGCGATCTCGTTCATGAAACTGATCTTGGTCGCCAGCATCGCGTTGGCGGCGTACTTGGTCAGCTCCGCGGAGCGCACATCCATCAGGACGATGCGATCGTGATTGCGGTTGAACGGAGCGTACAGCGCGCGCAATGCGGCGATCGCGCGTGCGCTGTCGCTGCCGATGATGATGCGGTCCGGTCGCAGGCAATCCTGCACGGCATCACCTTCCTTGAGGAATTCGGGATTCGAGACCACATCGAACGTCGCATCGCTGCCACGTGCAGCGAGTTCCTGTGCGATCGTCTGACGCACGCGATCGGCCGTACCGACCGGAACAGTGGACTTGTTGACGATCACGGCGTGGCCGGAAAGGCTGCTTCCGATCGTGCGTGCGACATCGAGCACATGCGAAAGATCGGCGCTGCCATCCTCTTCGGGTGGCGTACCGACCGCGATGAAGATCACTTCGCCATGGGCTATCGCCGCTGCCGCATCGGTGGTGAAGCGCAGTCGCCCGTTCTGGTGGTTCTCGATGACCAGCGGCTCGAGTCCGGGCTCGAAGATCGGGATCTCGCCGCGCTCGAGGCGCGCCACCTTCAGCGCATCGACGTCGACGCAGATCACCTCGTTGCCGACCTCGGCCAGACAGGTTCCGGTCACCAGCCCGACATACCCTGTCCCGAAAATCGCAATGCGCATTCGATCAACTCCTGTTCGACGCGGTCGGCGAGCCCGGCCCTGCCGCTCCGCCGATCCCGCAGAAACGAAGAAGGCGTGCCGGATACCGGCACGCCTTCAGTTTGACACGCGTTGCGATTTACTTCTTCTCGGCGGCAGCCGGCGCAGCCTTCTCGGCGCCCGTCTCGATCGAGATCAGCTTGACGTCGAAGATCAGGGTTGCGTTCGGTCCGATCGTCGGCGGAGCGTTCTCGCCATAGGCCAGTTCAGCCGGAATCACGAGCTTGTATTCCGAACCGACCGGCATCAGCTGCAGGCCTTCGGTCCAGCCCTTGATCACGCCATTGAGCGGGAAAGTTGCCGGCTGACCGCGGTCGATCGAGCTGTCGAACTTGGTGCCGTCGATCTTGGTGCCGGTGTAATCGACCTTGACCGTATCGGTATCCTTCGGCTTCGGGCCGGTGCCCTGCTTGACGACTTCGTACTGCAGGCCGGAAGCCGTCGTCTTCACGCCAGCCTTGGACTTGTTCTTGGCCAGGAATGCGGTGCCTTCCGTCTTGTTCTTGTCGGAGGCGACCTTTTCCTCGGCGACGCGCTTGGCCTGCAGCTTCTGCATGAACTCCTGGCGCACGGTCTGGCCTTCTTCCTGGGTCATCAGGGCCTTGCCGCCGTTGAACTCGTCCTGCAGGGCCTGCATGACGATCTTGAGATCGAGCTCGTCCTTGATCTGGGTAAGGCCGCGGCCGACATCGGCGCCAACCATGTAGCTGACCTTGTCTTTCTCGGTCTTCAGCGAAGCATCGATGGCCATTGCATTGCCGGCGATGAATACCGAGGTCAAGGCCGTTGCGATGAGGGTCTTGCGGACAAAACGGGTC
Source organism: Pseudomonadota bacterium (assembly GCA_029561145.1). Taxonomy (GTDB): domain Bacteria; phylum Pseudomonadota; class Gammaproteobacteria; order Xanthomonadales; family Rhodanobacteraceae; genus Dokdonella. The sequence continues at coordinate 47,308 of JAKQJM010000068.1, read as the reverse complement.
ATGTATGGGAACTCCTGGGTAAAACGATTGAGGACGGCTGCGGGCCACCCGACAGGTTCTTGAGCGTCAAGCGGGCCGCATATTGTGGCGGTGGCCGCCTGCGATGGCAAACAGCCCGAGCGACATGCGAGCAACGTTAGACTGTCCCCCATGCTGCGATCTGAGAACATGAACCTGCGCCGGGGTTCCCGAACTTTGCTGAACGGCGTGAACTTTTCCGTTCATCCGGGTTGGCGGGTTGGCCTGACCGGGCGCAATGGCAGCGGAAAATCCACCCTGCTGGCACTGATCGGCGGGGAAATCGGGCCGGATTCGGGTGATTTCCAGCGCCCGCCGGATTGGGTCCTGGCCCACGTGCGCCAGGAAATGCCTGCCCTCGAAGCCAGGGCCATCGACCATGTCCTCGATGGTGACATCGAATTCCGCCGTCTCGAGCGCGAGCTAGCCGCGGCGGAAGCCGACCACGATGCGCTGCGCCAGGCGGATCTGCATGCCCGCCTCGATGCGATCTCGGGCTACGCGGCACGCGCGCGCGCCGCCGAACTTCTCCACGGCCTCGGTTTTGCACACGACGACGCCGAGCGCGACATTGCTTCGTTCTCCGGCGGCTGGCGGATGCGCCTGAATCTCGCCCAGGCCCTGATGTGCCGCTCGGACCTGCTCTTGCTGGACGAGCCGACCAACCACCTTGATCTCGATGCGGTGCTCTGGCTTGAACAATGGTTGCGCCGCTACACGGGCACCCTGATCGTGGTGTCGCATGATCGCGAGTTCCTCGATGCCGTGGTCAGCCACGTCCTCCATATCGCCGACCAGGATGCCGAGATATTCGCCGGCTCGGTCAGCCACTTCGAGCGCAAGCGCGCCGAACGCCTGGCCCAGCAACAGGTCCTGCACGAACGCCAGCAGCGTGAACGTGCCCACATGCAATCGTTCATCGATCGCTTCAAGGCCAAGGCGACCAAGGCACGCCAGGCGCAGAGCCGACTCAAGGCACTCGAACGCATGACCGAGATCGCACCGATCCGGGTCGAATCCGGCATCGATTTCGAGTTTCTGGCGCCACTGGCCCTGCCCGACCCGCTGCTCGTGCTCGATCGGGTCGACACGGGTTACGCCGGTCGCACGGTTCTCGAAGGGATCAAGCTGAGCTTGCGCGTCGGCGAACGCATCGGCCTGCTTGGCGCGAACGGGGCCGGCAAATCGACCCTGGTCAAGCTGATCGCCGGATCCAACCCCGTCTTGAAGGGCGAGCGGCGCGAGAACAAGGGTGTTTCGATCGGCTATTTCGCCCAGCACCAACTCGAACAGCTCGATGCGGACGCAACACCTGTGCAGCACCTGCAACGAGTCGAGCCGGATCTCGGCGAGGCGATGGCGCGCGACTTTCTGGGCGCGTTCGGATTTTCCGGCGAGCGCGCGCTGAGTCCGGTCGGTCAGTTCTCCGGCGGCGAGAAAGCGCGACTCGCGCTGGCGCTGGTCATCCGCAAGCGTCCCAATGTGCTCCTGCTCGACGAACCAACCAACCACCTTGATATCGACACGCGCGAGGCACTCGCCGAAGCATTGCAGGATTTTGCCGGCGCGGTCGTGATCGTCGCTCATGATCGCGCCTTGCTGCGCAGTTGCTGTGACGAGTTCCATCTCGTCGAAGAGGGCCAGGTCCGGCCATTCGATGGCGACCTCGAAGATTACGCCCGCCTGGTCGGACGCAAGCAGGCCGTTCGGTCCAGCGAGGCAGGCAGCGCGACCACGACCAGGCGCGACGAGCGCCGCGAACGCGCCGACCAGCGTTCGCTGCTCGCACCATTGCGCAGGGAAATCCAGCGCATCGAGAAACACCTCGAACGGCTCGAATCCGAGCGTGGCGAGATCGAAACGGCACTCGCCGACTCCAGCCTGTATGACGGCAATCAGTCGAGCCGGATTGCCGGGTTGACCAGCCGGCGAGCCAGCATCGCGCTCGAACTGGAGACGGCCGAGGAAGCCTGGCTGCAGGCGCAGGAGCAACTGACCCTGCTCGCCTGAGCGTCCGCTCGTTCCCCAAAAATCCGCGATCGCCGTGCCTGCGTCGTCGTCGCTGACCCACGAAATGGCTGGAAGCCCTATAATTGCCGGCGCTTCGGCAGCCGTCCTCGCCTCGCGTGACCGCTTGTCCGGATCACCCGGTTCCTCGTCCAGCTGAAAGCATCGCTATCGCCTTGTCGCGGTGAACCGTTCTGCACTGCGGGCCAGCAGCGTTGCCCCCTCATCACCCAAATCCAGGAAACCCAATGTCACAGTTGATCGCGCCGCATGGCGGCCATCTAGTCGATGGCCTTGTCTCCGCCGACGAAGCCGCCCGCCTCAAGCGGCTCGCGGGCAGCCTGCCCTCCTGGGACCTGACACCGCGCCAACTCTGCGATCTTGAAATGCTGCTGACCGGCGCATTTTCACCGCTGGATGGATTCATGACGCGCCGCGACTACGAGCCGGTTCGCGACAACCTGCGCCTCGCCGACGGCAATCTGTGGCCGATGCCGATCACGCTCGATGTCGACCAGAAGTTTTCCGATTCGATCGGCGATGCCCGACAGATCGCCTTGCGTGACCCGGAGGGCGTCGTCCTCGCGATCCTCGACGTGGAAGATCGCTGGGAGGCAGACCGCGCGCTCGAAGCACAGCAGGTCTTCGGCACGACCGATCGCAAGCACCCGAGCGTCAGCCATCTGCTCGAACGCAGCCACCCGATCTACGTTGGCGGCAAGTTGCACGGACTCGAATTGCCGCGCCACTACGATTTCGGCCACCTGCGCTCGACGCCCGCGGAACTGCGCGCCCAGTTCACCAAACTCGGCTGGACGCGAGTGGTCGCTTTCCAGACGCGCAATCCGATGCATCGTGCGCACGTCGAGCTGACCTTTCGTGCCGCTCAGATCGCGGAAGCCAACCTGCTGATCCAGCCCGTCGTCGGCCTGACCAAGCCCGGCGACATCGATCACTACACGCGTGTGCGCTGCTACGAGAAGCTGCTGCGCCATTACCCGGAGCGGACCACGACGCTCGCCTTGCTGCACCTCGCCATGCGCATGGGCGGACCGCGCGAAGCGCTATGGCACGCGATCATCCGCAAGAACCACGGCTGCACGCATTTCATCGTCGGCCGCGACCATGCGGGTCCCGGCAACGACAGCTCCGGCAAGCCGTTCTACGGGCCCTACGACGCACAGGCCCTGGTTGCAGGACACCAGGCCGAACTCGGCATCACGATGGTGCCGTTCCAGGAAATGGTCTATGTGCAGGAGCGCGCCCAGTACATGCCCGCCGATGAGGTGAAGGAAGGCGACAGCGTCCTCAACATATCCGGTACGGAGCTGCGTCGCCGCCTGCAGGAGGGCCTCGACATCCCGGAATGGTTCACCTATCCGGAAGTGATCGAGGAACTGCGTCGTACCCATCCGGCGCGCCACAAGCAGGGCTTCACGGTGTTCTTCACCGGGCTGTCCGGCTCCGGCAAGTCGACGATCGCCAACGCGCTCCTGGTCCGCCTGCTCGAACTGGGCACGCGGCCGGTGACCCTGCTCGACGGCGATATCGTGCGCAAGAACCTGTCGAGCGAACTCGGCTTCTCGAAGGAACACCGCGACCTCAACGTCCAGCGCATCGGTTTCGTCGCCGCCGAGATCACCAAGAATGGCGGCATCGCGATCTGCGCGCCGATCGCTCCCTACAAGGGCTCGCGCGACATCGTCCGCGAGAATGTCTCTGCCGGTGGCGTCTTCGTCGAAATCCACGTGTCGACGCCGATCGAGACCTGCGAAGGGCGCGATCGCAAGGGGCTTTATGCGCTTGCCCGGGCTGGAAAAATCAAGGAATTCACGGGCATCAGCGACCCTTACGAGGTACCGGAGAATCCCGATCTGCGCATCGACACGACGGCCATTCCTCCCGACCAGGCCGTCCAGCAGATCGTGCTGAAGCTGGAGGCGCTCGGCTTGATCCGGCCCGCCCAGTAGCTGCGGCTGAAAACGGAATGGAGACGCCGGTGGAAGCATCGGCGTCTCCGCCCGTTTCACGCGGGAGCGGCCTCCGGGCCCGATGCCCCTGCGTGGAATGCGACTGGAGCATCGTCAAAAGACAGCGACAGGCAGCTGTGGCCGCTTTCCTGCGGCGGTGCGGTTGACGCCTACCTGGCTGCAGGCGTGTCCAGCAGCGCCTCGATCCTGGCCACGAGATCCTTGTCGTCCGGCTTCACCTTGCTGGCGAAATCGGCAACCACCTTGCCATCCCGATCGATCAGGTACTTGTAGAAGTTCCAGCTCGGATAGCGACCGTCCGATGCCGCTGCGAGCTTGGCGTAGAACGGATTCGCCTCTTCGCCCTTGACATGCACCTTCTCGAACATCGGGAACTTGACGCCATAGGTCAATGTGCAGAAATCCCGGATCTCCTTCTCGCTGCCGGGCTCCTGCCCCATGAAATCGTTCGACGGAAAACCAAGGACAGCGAAGCCGCGCGCGGAAAGCCGGGCGTGCAACGCTTCGAGCGCATCGTACTGAGGCGTATATCCGCATTTGCTCGCGGTATTGACGATCAGGAGAACCTTGCCCTCGTAGGTCTTGCACAGATCGACCTTGTCCTTGCCCGCCAATGGGCGGAACTGCGCATCGAGCAGGTCGCTGCACGCGTTGGCGCCCGTGCTCGCAAGCAACAGGACCAGGAGCAGGAGGAAACGGGTCATGACGGTACTCCGCAGAGGGCAAGTGGGCCTGCATCATCGCAGCGATCCCCTGCCGATGGTATCCGTGCCGCTGCGCGGCGAACGGCGCGATCGACCGATCCCACATTCATCCGACTTCCCTGACTGGAGTCCAACCACCTGATTTAATGGTGATTATCCGGCAGGAGCCGCGTGGCATGCGGATGCGTCGCGGAGTTGCTGGCGGGATAGGTCATCGGTCATGCGTTGATTTTACCCGCCGCGGGTTGACAGCTTGAGTTTAGGTGTTATAGTTAGCTACATCACTAACTCATCAACAGACCTCGAGGAGGTCGCCATGAATCGAATGATCCACGTCCGCCTGATGCTTGCCCTGGCCATTGCCGGTGCTGTCGGTGTCCTCGCTGTGGCCAACGCCGATTCGAGCCGGGCAGTTGCCATTGCGCAATCCGGCCGCGCCCCGGTATCCGCAGAGCGGATTCCCATGCTCGGCACGATCACGGTGCATGCGGATGCGGCGATCCCGACCCTGCCGCTCGTGATCGTCACGCCCGACGACCACGAAGTTCCGGTTGCCACGACATCCGTGGCCGTCGCTTCGGTTTCTGGCGGCAGCCCGGCACTCAACTTGCCGGATGTGCTGCCGCATGCCCGTTTGGACATGCCCTACTATTCCTTTGGCAAGTCGCTGCCGCGCACGATCAAGGATTAAGTCATGAGCATGGTCTGGAACGACAACACACCGATCTATCGCCAACTCCGCGACCGTGTCGTGGCGATGATCCTGGATGGAGTGCTCAAACAGGGAGATGCGTTGCCATCGGTTCGCCAGGTGGCCGCGGATTTCCAGATCAATCCGATCACGGTTTCAAAGGCCTATCAGGAACTCGTCGATGAGGCCCTGGTTGAGAAACGAAGGGGACTTGGCATGTATGTCACCGAAGGGGCGCGCGGCGCCCTGCTGAAATCCGAGCGTGAACGCTTCCTCAAGGAGGAGTGGCCCTCGCTGTTCGCCCGTCTCGAACGCATGGGCATCGATATCGACACCTTGCTCAAGCACGCACCGAAACTCGAGGGAGAATCGCGATGAGCGCTGTAGTCCAAGCTCGCGGCCTGAGCAAGCGTTATGGAACGACCGTCGCCCTCGACGGGGTGAATTTCGAGATCGAGAGCGGACGCATCGTCGGCCTGATCGGACCGAATGGAGCCGGCAAGACGACCGTGCTCAAGGCGATCCTCGGCCTGAGCGAGTTCGACGGGGATCTTTCCGTCCTCGGCTTCGACCCGAAGACCCAGCGACCACAACTGATGGAACAGGTCTGCTTCATCGCCGATGTCGCTGTCCTGCCGCGCTGGATCCGGGTCGGCCAGGCGATCGATTTCGTCGCCGGCGTGCATCCACGATTCTCGCGCGAGAAGTGCGAAGCCTTCCTCGCCAGCACCAAGGTCAAGCCAGGCATGCGCGTGCGCGAGTTGTCCAAAGGCATGATCGTGCAGTTGCACCTGGCCCTGGTCATGGCCATCGACGCGCGCATCCTCGTCCTCGATGAACCGACTCTCGGCCTCGACATCCTCTATCGAAAGACCTTCTACGAAAATCTGCTCTCGCAATACTTCGACGAGAACAAGACGATCATCGTCACGACCCACCAGGTCGAAGAAGTCGAGCACATCCTCACCGATCTGATCTTCATCCGCGAAGGCAAGATCACGTTGAATGCCTCGATGGAGGAGATCGGCGATCGCTATGCCGAAGTCTTGGTCAATCCGGACAAGGCCGACGCCGCGCGTGCGCTCCACCCGCTCAACGAGCGGCAGATCTTCGGCAAATCCATCTTTCTGTTCGACGGCGTCGATCGCGGGCGTCTGGCCGATCTTGGCGAATTGCACAAGCCGAGCATTGCCGACCTGTTCGTCGCCACCATGAAGGGAACCTACGCATGAATACGTTCGGCTGGCTGGTCAAACGCGAATACTGGGAACACAAGGGCGGCTTTTTCTGGACGCCGGTGTGGATCAGTGGCGTGATGCTGTTGCTCACGCTTCTCGGCATCATCGTCGCCGAGAGTGCCTCATCGCGCGTCCAGATCAATGGCGCGATTCCGTGGAAGGAAATTGCCGCACGGCTCAGCGCCGGTGACTACGTCCATGCAGGCACGGGACTGGATGTCGCCTATGTCGCGCTTGCCGGCGTGCTCTGCATCGGCCTTTTCTTCGTGTTGTTCTTCTACCTGCTTGGCGCGCTGTATGACGATCGTCGCGACCGCAGCGTGCTTTTCTGGAAATCCCTGCCGATTTCCGATACGTCGACGGTGTTGTCGAAGGTTTCCGCTGCCTTGCTGCTGGCGCCCCTGATTTCATTGGCGATAGCAACGATTGCCTACGTCGCCCTGCTTGTGATCGTCGGCATCTGGGCTCTCCTGCATGGCATCAGTCCGTTCCAGGCGATCGGCGCATCGCACACGCTGGGACTGTCCTGGCGCCTGCTGCTGACGATTCCGGTCGATGCCCTGGCGGCCTTGCCGACTGCTGGCTGGCTTCTGTTCTGGTCGGCATTCGCCCGCAGCAAGCCGTTCCTCTGGGCCGTCCTCGTTCCCCTGTTCGCCGCGATTGCAAATGGCTGGATCGGCTTGATGGGGCTGCCGAACTTCGACAAGGATTTCCTGTTCAAGGAAGTGATCGCCCGCTTGCTGTTCGGAATCTTTCCGGGCTGGTGGATCGACGACGGCAATCCGGATCTGCGCAACATGAAGCACGTGTTCCGCGGCGAAGACATGATCGAGATCTTCAATCCAGGCCGCGTCTACGCAGTGCTCGCAACACCCGGGATCTGGATAGCGGCAGCGGCGGGAATCGCACTGATCGCAACTGCTGTCTGGTTGCGCCGCTCGCGGATCGAGACGTCGACCTGAGCGACGCTGCAATCGCCACCGGCATCGACGCCCGAAGACCGTCGATGCCGGGAAGACGATCAGGAATGCCTCGTTTCGGACAAGCGGCTGACACTTGCAAAAAAAACGGCGGCGCCCATTGCAGGCGCCGCCGCGGTTATTAAAGCTACTCGATCTTGCTGTTCAAGACTTCATACTTGTTCGCGCCGCCGGTTCCAATGGCGATCTGATTGACGTTGAGCGAACCCACCAGCCACATGCGCAGGAGTCGGCCGCCCTCTCGACGCACGACGACTGCAGCGCCCTTGCCGGTGTAGATGAGGTCGGCGCGCTTCAAGGCCGGCACTTCGATGCGTTGCGCGATCCGCTTGCCGTCGTTGTAGAGTTTTTCCAGCGACGCGCGTGCGGGATCGACATCGCTCGGCTCGGCAACGGTCAGCATGACCGGCGCCTTCGGATCCACGGCGGCGGGCGTCGAAGCAGACGCGGCGGCGACGTCTGGCGTCGGCGCCACTTCAACGGTCGGCGCGGGCTGCGGCGGCTCCTCGACAACCGGTGCCGGTGGCGGAGCCTGTTCGACAACCGGGGGCGGCGCTGGTGTCTCGATCGCAATCGGAGCCGGCGGGGGCGCCGGCAATTCGGTCGCCTTCTCGACTGGACGCGCTTTCTCTGCCGGTGCGGGCAGGCGCGCCGGCTCGGGCCTGGATTCCGGCTTCGGCTCCGGCTTGACCGGCTCCTCGACCTTGTCCTCGACACGAACCAGCAGGGTTTCGTAGAAACCATCCTTGAGCACGACATCGGCACTGCCACCGGCGCGGATGCGGGCCGCGATCTTGGCATGCCAGTGCTGCGGCGCCGTCACCACCAGACGCTTGCCGGATGCGGCTGCATCGCGGCCGAGCGCCACCAGCGTGCCGTCGGCACCACCGCTGTTGAACTGCTCAGCGGTGATATCCACATTGCGCTGGGCCCATGCGCTGCTGGCGGCCAACGCCAGCAGCAAAAGAAAACGTTTGTTCATCGGGTACTCCACAATCCTGACAGTTCTGAAATCCAAACAGCGGACCTTGGCGGTCCGCGGCGGCTTGGGCATGTGCCATAGGCCACGAAGGCCGCAAATTCATTCACGGTTCGTGCCAGCATCGATGTTTTTGCCTGCCCATTCGCCGAGGTGCGACACTTAACCGCCGGCCGATCCTCCCTTGATCCCGCCCTTGGTCAGGGCCATCGGATCGAGCAGCCTGGCCAACTCCTTGCGCGAAAGACGGGTCGTTTCCAGCGCGACATCGATGATCGGACGGCCTTCCTTGTAGGCCTGCTTGGCGGTCGCCGCGCCGACGTCATAGCCGATCACCGAATTCAGCGCGGTGACCAGGATCGGATTGCGGTCGAGCGCCTCGCGGATGTTGTCCTCGCGGACCTTGAAGCCCGCGATGGCCTTGTCCGCCAATGCGCGCGACGCGTTGGCGAGAATCTCGATCGACTGCAACAGATTCAGCGCAACCACGGGCAGCATCACGTTGAGCTGGAAATTGCCGCTCTGCCCGGCGATCGTGATCGTGGTGTCGTTGCCGATGACCTGCGCACAGACCATGGCCAGCGCCTCCGGGATCACCGGATTGACCTTGCCGGGCATGATCGAAGAGCCCGGCTGCAGCGCCGGCAATTCGATTTCGCCGAGACCGGCCAGCGGCCCGGAGTTCATCCAGCGCAGGTCGTTGGCGATCTTGAGCAGGCCGACCGCCAGGGTTTTCAGCTGACCCGACAGTTCGACCGCAGCATCCTGCGTGCTGATGCCTTCAAAAAGATTGGATGCCGATTCGAAGCGCACGCCGGTCATGCGGCTCAGCTCGGCGCAGATCGCCATTCCGAGCTTCGGATCGGCGTTGATGCCGGTGCCGACCGCCGTGCCGCCCTGCGGCAACCGTCGCACGCGCTTGAGGGCATCGTTGAGGCGTTCGATATTCGAGGCGATCTGGGTCGACCAGCAGCCGAGTTCCTGGCCGAAGGTGACGGGCATCGCGTCCATCAGGTGGGTGCGTCCGGTCTTGGCAACCTTGCCAAGTTCCTTCGCGCGCTTGTCGAGGGTGCTCTTGAGGTGGGCGAGCGCGGGCAGCAGCCGCTCGCTGACCGTGAGCGCGGCACTCAGCTGTATGGCGGTCGGTATGACGTCGTTCGACGACTGGCCGTTGTTGACGTCATCATTCGGATGCACCTGGGTGCCAGCTGCCGCGGCGACGTGCGCGATGACCTCGTTGGCATTCATGTTCGACGAGGTACCCGATCCGGTCTGGAACACATCGATCGGAAAATGCGCGTCGAACTCGCCGCTGGCGACACGTTCGGACGCCTTGCGGATCGCCTTGGCCTGGGCCTTCTTCAGATGGCCGAGATCCGCGTTGGCCTGCGCCGCCGCCGACTTGATCAGTCCGAGCGCGCGAATGAATTCGCGCGGCATGGTCAATCCCGAGATCGGGAAGTTCTGCACGGCACGCTGGGTCTGCGCGCCGTACAAGGCATCCGCCGGTACCTTCAGTTCGCCCATGCTGTCGCGTTCGATGCGGTAGTCGCTCATCGCTGGATCCTGGAAAGAAGTAGGAGTGAGGGGTCGACGATTATAGCCGCTCATGAAGCACTGGCCGGCGCCGGCCTCCGACCGAGTGGCGAAGCGCGAGGCCGGCCATGTAGGACGTCCTGGAGCACCGCCCCGTCTCAGAACCTGCCGCTCGCCGAGCGATTCGCGCATCGCGAATGCTAGACTTTGGCGCCCTCCGCCGCCTCATCGAGCGATGCTCGCCAACGTTTTCTACATACTCGCCGCGTTCCTGCTGGTCCTGCTGAACGGGTTCTTCGTCGCAGCCGAGTTCGCCCTGGTCAAGCTGCGACATACGCAAGCGGTAGGTCTGGCTGAACGCATCGGCTGGCGCGGACGCATCCTGCTGGGCGTGCATGAACGCCTGGATGCGTATCTTTCGGCGTGCCAGCTCGGCATCACCCTGTCCTCGCTGGGTCTGGGCTGGATCGGCGAACCCGCTTTTGCGACGCTTCTTGAACCCGTTTTCGCGCGCATCGGGGGGTTCGAGCCCGACACCATCCACATCATCTCGTTCGTGCTTGCGTTCACGATCATCGCGTTCCTGCACATCGTGCTCGGCGAACTCGCGCCGAAATCGCTTGCGATCCGCCGCCCCGAGCGCGTGTCGGTGTGGACTGCCACGCCGCTGTATGCCTTCTACTGGATCATGTATCCGGCGATCTGGGTGCTCAACGGCAGCGCCAACCTGATGCTGCGCCTGTTCGGGCTTGATGAGGTCAGCGGCCACGAACACCACTACTCGCGCGACGAGCTCAAGTTGATCGTGCATGCCAACCGGGCCGTGCGTGATTCGGGCGAGGCGTTCGCGATGATGAGCCACGCGCTCGACTTGCCCGAACTCGTCGCTGGCGACCTGCTGCGTACGCGTGATCAGCTGGGTGCCTTGCACGACGGCCAGGACCAGGAGCAGGTTCTCGCCGAAATCCGCCGCTCGCAGTTCAGCCGCTATCCGTGGTTCGATGAGGGCTTCGAGCACGTGCGCGGCATCCTGCACGTCAAGGATCTGCTGCTTGCGCTTGCCGAAAATGGCACGTTCGCCGACATGACGAGCCTGCTGCGGCCAGCCATCGTCGTGCCGCTCGACACGCCGATTCTCGAAATGCTGCGTCGCTTCCGCACCGGTCGGACGCAGTTTGCCCTCGTCACCGAAGACAGCGGGCGCGTCGTCGGCTTCTTCACGCTGTTCGATGTCGTGCAGATCATCGTCGGCGACATCGAGGACGAGCACCGGAACACACCGGGCCATTCGACCCAGCGTGCGGCCGATGGCTCGTTCACGATCCCGGGCAGCATGCCGATCTATCGCCTCGAACGCCTGCTCGACCAGGAAATCGAATCGCCCGACGAAGTGAATTCCGTGGGTGGTCTCATCGTGCATCGTCTCGAGCGCCTGCCCACCGAGGGCGAATCGCTCGTCTTCGATGGCTTCACCCTGATCGTGCGCACGATGAAGGGCGCGCGTGCGCAGGCCATCACCGTCACTCCTGATCGTTCATTGCAAACCGACACGGAATCACCATGAGCCATTCGCTGCTAGCCCTGTCGCCGCTGGATGGTCGCTATGCGGCCAAGGTCGAGGCACTGCGCCCGATCTTCAGCGAATTCGGCCTCATGCAGCGTCGCGTGCGCGTCGAGATCCGCTGGCTGATCGCGCTGTCCGACGAACCCGGCATCGTCGAGGTGAAGCCTTTCTCGGCCGACGCGCGAGCCGTGCTCAACGGCATCGCCGATGACTTCAGCCTTGCCGATGGCGAGCGCATCAAGGCCATCGAGCGCGAGACCAATCATGACGTCAAGGCCGTCGAATATTTCATCAAGGAGCGGATCAGCGGGCACGACGAGCTGGCCGTGGCGAAGGAGTTCGTCCACTTCGCCTGCACTTCCGAAGACATCAACAATCTGGCCTATTCGCTGATGATGCGCGATGCACGCGAAGGCGTGCTGCTGCCCGCACTCGACCAGTTGGATGCCCGCCTCGATGGAATGGCCAAGGCGTTCGCGGCGCAGCCGATGCTCTCGCGCACGCACGGCCAGACGGCCTCGCCCACCACGCTCGGCAAGGAAATCGCCAACGTGCTCGCGCGTCTCCGGCGCCAGCGCAGCCAGATCGCCGGTGTCGAATTGCTCGGCAAGATCAACGGGGCGGTCGGCAACTACAACGCGCATGTCGTCGCCTACCCGGACATCGACTGGCCTGCATTCGCACAACGTTTCGTCGAAAGCCTGGGCCTTGTGTTCAACGCGCATACCACCCAGATCGAGCCGCATGACTGCATTGCCGAGATCAGCGATGCGACACGCCGCAGCAACACGATCCTGATCGATTTCGCACGCGACATCTGGGGATATATCTCGCTCGGCTATTTCCGTCAGACCCTCAAGGCGGGTGAAGTCGGCTCATCGACGATGCCGCACAAGGTCAACCCGATCGATTTCGAAAATGCCGAGGGAAACTTCGGCATCGCCAACGCCCTGTTCGAGCATTTCAGCGCGAAGCTGCCGATCAGTCGCTGGCAACGCGACCTGACCGACTCGACCGTCCTGCGCGCACTCGGCACCGCCTTCGGCCACACCCTGGTCGCACTCGATTCGCTGGGCAAGGGCGTCGCCAAGCTTCAGGTCGATGTCGCGCGACTGGACGCGGATCTCGAAGCCAGTTGGGAAGTGCTTGCCGAAGCCGTGCAGACCGTGATGCGACGCCACGGCCTGGCCAACCCCTATGAGCAACTCAAGGCCCTCACCCGCGGCCAGGGCATCACGCGGGAATCGATGCGCGTTTTCATCGAGACGCTGGCGTTGCCCGAAGACGACAAGCGCCGCCTGCTCGCATTGACTCCCGCGCACTACACCGGCTTGGCCGGCTCCCTGTCGCGCACGATCTAACCGTCCGGAGAACGCGGAATGCAGGTACGCCGGCAACTGGCTGCACTGGTCCTTCTGGCGGTTTGCGCGGATGCATCGGCGCAGTCCCGCGAGACGACGCATGCCGGGCCCTGCCCAGCCGATGCTGGCTGGAACGATCCGGCCCGGCCTGCGCACCTCTTCGGCAATACCTGGTATGTCGGCACCTGCGGCATCAGCGCGATCCTCGTCACTGCGCGCGAAGGCCATGTCCTCATCGACGCAGCCACCGAGAAGGCGGCACCGATGATCGAAGCAAACGTACGCGTGCTCGGCTTCAGGATCGAAGACATCAAGTACATCCTCGGCTCGCACGAACATCTCGACCATGCCGGCGGCATGGCACGCCTGCAAAAGGATTCCGGTGCCACCGTCGTGGCAAGCGCAGCGGCCGCAACCACGCTGGCGCGCGGAACCAATGATCGCAGCGATCCGCAATTCGGCGTGCTCGGCGACTTTCCGCCGGTCAGCTCGATTCGCCGCATCGAGGACGGCGACACGCTCTCGCTTGGCGAGCTGGTCCTGACCGCACATGCGACTCCGGCGCACACGCCCGGATCGACGAGCTGGACCTGGAAATCCTGCGAGTCCGGTGACTGCCGCAACATGGTGTACGCCGACAGCCTTACCGCGGTCTCCGCCAACGACTATCGCTTCAGCGATGAGCTAGCCCATCCCGGCGTGGTCGCCCGGTTCCGCACGACGTTCAACATCGTCGCCCAGTTGCCTTGCGACATCCTGATGACCCCGCATCCGGGCGCGAGCGATCTGATGGCGCGCCTCGGGCCCGCTGCGACCAAGCCACTCGTCGACTCCACTGCGTGCAAACGCTATGCCGCGGATGCATCCGCAAGACTCGACGCACGCCTGGCCAAAGAACGATCAACGGCCCTTCCATGATCGAGACCACCGCCACGACCCGGCACTTCCTCGGCATGAGCGCCGCCGCCTTCCTGCGCGATGTCTGGCAACGCAAACCCCTGCTGGTCCGCAATGCGTTTGCGAATTTCTCGAGTCCATTGCGTCCTGACGATCTCGGCGGTCTCGCTTGCGAGGATTTCGCCCTGTCCCGCCTGGTCACACACGATCCGGCCAGCGATCGCTGGACCTTGCGCAACGGCCCTTTCAGCGAATCGGATTTCGCCGAACTGCCTGAATCCCACTGGACCCTGCTCGTGCAGGACGTCGACAAGTGGGATGCCGATGTGGCCGCCCTGCTCGGTCCGTTCGATTTCCTGCCGAGCTGGCGCGTCGATGACGTCATGGTCAGCTACGCCGAGGACGGCGGCTCGGTCGGCGCGCATGTCGACCAGTACGATGTCTTCCTGCTGCAGGGTCAGGGTCGGCGGCGCTGGCAGATCAGCACCGATGCGAAGGCGCCGAAGGATTTCCGCGGCGACGTCGAGCTCAAGCTGCTGCGCGAATTCGCGCCGACCCACGAATGGCTGCTCGAACCCGGCGACATGCTCTATCTGCCTCCGGGCGTCGCGCATCACGGAATAGCCGAAGGGCAATGCCTGACCTTCTCGATCGGCATGCGCGCCCCGGCAGTCGCTGAAATGGTCGCTGATTTCTCGGGATTCCTGGCCGAGCGCCTGAACGAGGAACTGCGCTATTCGGATGCAGGAATCAAGCCGGCGAGGGCGGCCGGGGAGATCGATGACGCGGCACTCGAGTCGATCGGCCGCACCTTGCAAGACGCATTGAAGGTGGACGCGCCCACGCTGCGTGGCTGGTTCGGCGCGTTCATCACGCGCTATCGTGCCGCGCACGAAGCGGTTCCGCGCGGCAAGCCGATGCGTGACAGCGAATTCCGGCGCCGCCTTGAGGCGGGTGCCGGACTGCAGTTCAATCCATGGTCGCGATTCGCCTGGTCGAAAGCACTTCGCGGCGCGAGTCTGTTCGTTGCGGGCGACCGATATGACTGCCCACGCCGCCTGGCAGAAAGACTCTGCAGTCGCCGCAATCTCGATCCCGATGAACTGGCGAACCTGGACAACGCGTCGCACGAGCTTCTGCTTGCCCTGGTCAACGCCGGACATCTCGCCGTCGGCCGCAATCGGAGTCGCCCATGATCAATGATGGCTTTCATGTGGAGCCTGCCACCTGGTCGGTCGACATGGCCGATCTCCGCGCAGTGCGCATCGCGGTGTTCGTGGTCGAGCAGGCTGTGCCCGAAGACGAGGAATGGGACGAGCTGGACGCCCTGTCCGAGCATGTCGTCGCGCGCGATCCGGACGGGCGGCCGATTGGCACGGGCCGGCTGACAGCGAAGGGCACGATCGGACGCATGGCCGTGCTGCGCGAATGGCGTGGCCGTGGTGTCGGCGAAGCGCTCCTGCGCGTGTTGCTCGAACGCGCTCGCGAACGACATTTCAACCGCATCGAGATCCACGCGCAGACCCACGCGATCGCGTTCTACGAGCGCGCAGGCTTCGCGGCGTATGGCGAGGAGTTCGACGAATGCGGAATCATGCACCGCCACATGCGCATCGATATTCCACCGGCAGGCGCGCCCGAGCGTTCGACACCCGCTCCTGGCAGCCAGTCCCACGTGCTGACCAGCACGGATCGCGAAACCGCGCGCGCGGCCATCCTTGCGGTCGTCGCCACCGCGCGACGCGAATTGTGCCTGTTCACGCGCGATCTCGATCCGGATCTGTTCGAGAACAACGAAGTGCTTGCGGCAGTGAAGCAGGTCGCGTTGGGCGGGCCGCATGCGCGCATCCGCATCCTCGTCCAGGAACCGGCCCGGGCACGCGCCGACGGTCACCGCCTGATCGCACTCGCGCAACGGCTGACCAGCGTGTTCGCGTTTCGCACGCCGGTCGAGGAGATCGATCGCCAGTACGCCGGCAGTTTCCTGATCAGTGATCGTGATGCCTGGTTCGAGCGCCCGCTGGCCAGCCGATTTGATGGCGAAGGCAGCAGCCATGGGCCGGGACGCAACGCGCAACTCCTCGAATCCTTCAATGCGATCTGGGAACGCAGCGAGGAGTGCGCCGAAATGCGCAGGCTCGAGATCTGAGCGCAAACTCCGCAAGGTGCGAGTTTGCTCGGCACGCCGCGAGCGTTCGATGTCCGGGACCTGAACCCGAGCCAGCGATCCGCCCGCAAAGGCTGCCGCAATGCAGCATTCGGCGGCATCAGTCGCTATAATCAGCCAATTGTCTGCGGTCCCGGCGAATGTGTCGTCGGATCGCGCATCTCGCCGATTGACATCCATCCCATTCCGGCCCTCCCCGCCGCGACGGAGCCCGTGTGACTTCCTCTACCCTATTGCAGCAGTTCCAGACCACGTCCGCGCTTTCGGGCGGCAATGCGGCGTTCATCGAAGACCTCTATGAAGGCTGGCTGCGCGATCCATCCGCTGTTTCTGCCGAGTGGCGCGAGTACTTCAGCGCAATCAAGGGCCGGGCGGTCAACGATGTCGCCCATTCCGACGCGATCGCGCGCATCGAAGCCGCGCAGCAACAGCGCCCTTCCGGCCGGACTTCCGCGCATGCCGCGGTCGACAGCGCCGAGGCGCAGAAGCAGGCCGCCGTGCTCAAGCTGGTCACCGCCTATCGGTCGCGCGGCCACCTTGCGGCCAATCTCGATCCGCTCGACCTTGCCAACACCTATGGCGCCGAGGAACTTGAAGCACTGGGCCTGTTGCCACGCCCGGCGGCGCCCGATCTCGATCTCGCCTTTCACGGTCTTTCCGGCGCCGATCTTGATACCGAATTCAATACCGGATCCCTGTCGGGTCCGCAGCGCCTCAAGCTGCGCGATCTGATCAGCCTGCTCAAGGCGACCTACGCAAGCAGCATCGGTGTCGAGTTCATGCATATCTCCGACGCCGGCCAGCGCCAGTGGATGCATGAGCAACTCGAAAGCACGGCCGGCCGATTCGGCCTCGACAACGGCGAGAAGAAGCATCTGCTCGACAAGTTGACCCAGGCGGACGGGCTTGAGCGCTACCTGCATACCAAGTACGTCGGACAGAAGCGCTTCGCCCTCGAAGGCGGAGACAGCCTGATCCCGATGCTTGACGAGATCCTGCGGCGCGGTGGCAGCGCCGGACTCAAGGACATGGTCATCGGCATGGCCCATCGGGGTCGCCTCAATGTGCTCGTCAACATCCTCGGCAAGCCGCCGTCGAAGCTGTTCGACGAATTCGAGGGCCGCTTCGAGCAGGCCGAGGATCCGGCGCATTCCGGAGACGTCAAATACCACATGGGTTTCAGTGCGAACGTGCGCACGCCGGGACGAACCGTGCATGTCGCACTCGCCTTCAATCCGTCGCATCTCGAAATCGTCGACCCGGTGGTGGCCGGTTCCGTGCGCGCGCGCCAGACGCATCGCAGCGATACCGAACGCGAGCACGTGGTACCGGTCCTGATCCATGGCGATGCCGCTTTCGCCGGCCAGGGCGTCGTGATGGAACTCTTCAACATGTCGCAGGCGACAGGTTTCTGCGTCGGCGGCACGATCCACATCGTCGTCAACAACCAGGTCGGATTCACGATCTCGAATCCGCACGATGCGCGCTCGACCCTGTACTGCACCGACGTCGCCAAGATGGTCAATGCGCCGGTGTTCCATGTGAACGGTGATGATCCCGAGGCCGTGCTGTTTGTCTCTCGCCTCGCCTTCGACTATCGCCAGAAGTTCAAGCGCGATGTCGTCATCGACCTGGTCTGCTACCGCCGCCACGGCCACAACGAAGCCGACGAACCCGCCGCGACCCAGCCGTTGATGTATCAGGTGATCCGGGCCCGTCCGCCCTTGCGCGAACTCTACAGCGAGAAGCTCGTCGCCGAAGGCGCACTGACGGCCGATGAAGCAAAGGCGATGGTCGACGACTATCGCAAGCTGCTCGAGGCCGGCGCGCCGATCCCGGGTGTCGATGCCGATTTCCACGACCCCCATGCGGTCGACTGGTCCCGGCATCTGGCCAGCGACATCTTTGAAATCGTCGACACGGGCGTCAAGGCGAAGAGCCTGGCCTCGGTCAATGCGGGTCTGCTCCGGATTCCGTCCGGCATCACCCTGCACCCGCGCGTCGCGAAGATCTACGCCGATCGCGACAAGATGGCTGCGGGCGAGCAGCCCCTCGACTGGGGCTTTGCCGAAAATCTTGCCTACGGCAGCCTGATCGCCGATGGATACAACATGCGCCTGGTCGGACAGGACGCCGGGCGCGGCACGTTCTTCCACCGGCATGCCGTCATGCATGACCAGAAGAGCGGCTCACGCCACGTGCCGCTCAAGACGATCAACCCCGGCGCCACGGTCGAAGTCATCGACTCCCTGCTGAGTGAAGAGGCGGTCATGGCATTCGAATACGGCTACGCGACGGCCAAGCCGAATACGCTGGTCATCTGGGAAGCGCAGTTCGGCGATTTCGCCAACGGCGCCCAGGTCGTGATCGACCAGTTCATTTCGTCGGGCGAGGCGAAGTGGCGGCGTCTTTGCGGCATCGTCCTGCTCCTGCCGCATGGCTACGAAGGCCAGGGTCCCGAGCATTCCTCGGCCCGCCTCGAACGCTACCTGCAGCTCTGCGCAATGGAAAACATGCAGGTCTGCGTGCCGACTACGCCGGCCCAGATGTTCCACATGCTGCGCCGCCAGATGCTGCGCGCCTGTCGCAAGCCGCTCGTCGTCATGACACCGAAATCCCTGCTGCGGCACAAGCTGGCCGTGTCGACCCTCGATGATCTCGCCGGCGGCCATTTCCAACTGGTCATTCCCGATGCGACGGCGAGCAGCGCGAAGAAGGTCAAGCGCGTCGTGTTCTGTTCGGGCAAGGTCTACTACGACCTGATCGAGGAAGCCGCAAAACGCGGGATCAGCGACGTCGCGATCCTGCGCGTCGAGCAGCTCTATCCGTTTCCGCGCACCGAAGTGAAGGAAGAACTGGCGAAGTACCCGGCAGCCAGGGAAATCATCTGGTGCCAGGAAGAACCGATGAACCAGGGCGCCTGGTACCAGATCAAGCATCATTTCCAGGCCGTCGTGTCGAGCAAGCACGCCCTCGCCTATGCCGGTCGCCCGCGTTCGCCGGCGCCGGCCTGCGGCCACCTCGCCCGCCACATCGCCGAACAGGCAGCCCTGGTCGAACTCGCGCTGGTCTCGCCGATCAGCAACGACTACGCTTTCGAATAAGCACAGATATCCCACAGCATCGCACTGACGCCCCAGGACAGCACTCATGAGCCTTGAAATCAAAGTTCCGGTTCTCCCCGAATCCGTTTCCGACGCGACCATCGCGACCTGGCACAAGAAGCCGGGCGATGCGGTCAAGCGCGACGAGAATCTGGTCGACCTCGAAACCGACAAGGTCGTGCTCGAAGTGCCTGCGCCAGCCGATGGCATCCTCAAGTCGATCAGCGCCGAGGCGGGCGCGACCGTGACCAGTGGCGAATTGCTCGGCGTCATCGAGGAAGGAGCTGCCGCTGCGGCACCCGCCGCCAGCGAAAGGAAAACCGGCGCGACCCCGCCCGCAGCGAAGGCCGACAAGGTGGAGACCAAGGCAGCGGCCAAGGGTGTCGAGGATCTCTCGCCTGCCGGCCGCCGCGTTGCGATCGAGGAAAAGATCGATCCCTCGCGTGTCGAAGGCACCGGCCGGGATGGCCGCGTGACCAAGGAAGACCTCGTCGCGCAGACCAGGTCGCCGGCACCTGCCGCGGCCAAATCGGCGGCCCCGACGCCGGGCGACCGTCCCGAGGAGCGCGTGCCGATGACGCGCATGCGCGCCAAGATCGCCGAACGCCTGATGCAATCGAAGAACTCGATTGCAATGCTGACCTCGTTCAACGAAATCAATCTCGCCCAGGTCGCATTGCTGCGCAAGCAACTCGGTGAGCAATTCGAGAAGGCCAACGGCGTCAAGCTCGGCTACATGAGCTTCTTCGTCAAGGCCGCCGCCGAGGCCCTCAAGCGCCATCCGATCGTCAATGCGTCGGTCGACGGCAATGACGTCATCTATCACGGCTACCAGGACATCTCGATCGCCGTGTCGACCGAGAAAGGCCTGGTCACGCCGGTCCTGCGCGATGCGCAGAACATGAGTTTCGCCGACATCGAGAAAGCCATCATCGACTACGCAAAGCGTGCGCGTGAAGGCGGTATCAAGCTCGAGGATCTTCAGGGCGGCACCTTCACGATCACCAACGGCGGCACCTTCGGCTCGCTGTTCTCGACGCCGATCGTCAATCCGCCACAGTCGGCCATCCTCGGCATGCATACGATCAAGGAACGCGCGATCGTCGAGAATGGCCAGGTCGTCGCCGCACCGATGATGTATGTCGCGATCAGTTACGACCACCGCATCATCGACGGCAAGGATGCCGTGCTGTTTCTGGTCGACATCAAGAACCAGCTCGAGAATCCGCACAAGATGCTGCTCGGAATCTGATTCCGGGCAACATCCGGGATTCGGAATCCGGGATTCGGGATTCGGAAAAGCGGGCTACCCGCATCCGCCCGATAACCGCGCTGACGAATCCCAATTCCCCAATCCCGAATCCCGCGAGCGAATGAAATGAGCGAAAACTACGACGTCCTCGTCATCGGAGCCGGCCCGGCCGGTTATGTAGCTGCGATCCGCGCCGCGCAACTCGGCATGAAGACTGCCTGCATCGACGATTTCATCGGCAAGGACGGCAAGCCGGCACTCGGCGGAACCTGCCTCAATGTTGGCTGCATCCCGTCCAAGGCCCTGCTCGATTCGTCCAAGCAGTTCCACAACCTCACCCATGGCTTCGAGGCGCACGGCATCAGCGCCACGGATGCGAAGATCGACGTCGCCGCGATGGTTGGTCGCAAGGACAGGATCGTCAAGCAGTTCACCGGCGGCATCACTTCGCTGTTCAAGGCCAACAAGGTCACCGCGATCAGCGGCTTCGCCACGTTGAAGGCCAACCGGGTCGTCTCGGTCAAGGCAGCCGATGGCAAGAGCACCGACTACTCCGCCACCAATGTGATCATCGCCACCGGTTCGGTGCCGATCGAGCTGCCGTTCGCGAAGTTCGACGGAAAGCACATTGTCGACAACGCAGGCGCGCTCGATTTCAGCGAGACACCGAAGCGCCTCGGCGTGATCGGTGCCGGCGTGATCGGCCTCGAACTCGGCAGCGTCTGGAAGCGCCTCGGCGCGGAAGTCACGATCCTCGAGGCACTGCCGGATTTCCTCGCCGCCGCCGATGCCGACATCGCCAAGGTCGCCGCGCGCGAGTTCAAGAAACAGGGCCTCGACATCCGCCTCGGCGCCAAGCTCGGCAAGGCTGAGGTCGGCAAGAAAGGCATCACCCTCACCTACACCGACAGCAAGGGTGAACAGACCCTCGAAGTCGACAAGTTGCTGGTTGCGGTCGGTCGACGCGCGGCAACCAGGGGTCTGATCGCCGAGGGTACCGGCGTCAAGCTCGATGACCGTGGCCGCGTCGAAGTCGACGCACACAACTGGACCGGTGTCGACGGCGTCTGGGCAGTTGGCGATTGCGTGCGCGGCCCGATGCTCGCGCACAAGGGCTCCGAGGAAGGCATCGCGGTTGCCGAACTGATCGCCGGCAAGGCCGGCCACGTCAATCTCGATACCGTTCCCTGGGTCATCTACACCGAACCCGAACTCGCCTGGGTCGGCCAGACTGAAGCGCAGGTCAAGGAAGCAGGCATTCCGTACAAGACCGGCTCGTTCCCGTTCGCCGCGATCGGCCGTGCCGTTGCAATGAACGAAACCGCCGGCCATGTGAAAGTCATCGCGCACGCGGAAACCGATCGCATCCTCGGCGTGCACATGGTCGGCCCGGTTGTCTCCGAGCTGATCGCCGAAGCCGTCGTGACAATGGAGTTCAAGGGCAGCGCCGAAGATCTCGCGCGCATCGTGCACGCGCATCCGACCCTGAGCGAAGCCGTCCATGAAGCGGCGCTCGCAGTCGACAAACGTGCGATCCACAAAGCGAACTGATTCAGGCATGGAACATCCGGTCCGCCCGGGATGGCGGATCGGCAAACCGCAGAAGGAACGCCGTTTCGGGGTCCGCCAACAATGAACCAGACATTTCGCGCCCTGCGCATCCACAACGACGATCAGGGCTATCGCGCCGGCGTCGAAGAAATGCAGGCGAGCGCGCTCACGCCGGGCGAATTGCTGGTCAAGGTCGCTTACTCGTCGGTCAACTACAAGGACGCCCTCGCCGGAACCGGCAAGGGCAAGATCCTCAGGCGGTTTCCGCTCAATGGCGGAATCGATGTGGCGGGCTATGTCGCTGCCTCGACCGATCCGGCATTCAAGGAAGGCGATTCGGTCCTCTGCACGGGCTGCGGATTGTCCGAGACACGCGACGGCGGCTATGCCGAGTATGTCCGGCTCGAATCGAAGTGGACCATTCCCCTGCCCGCCGGCCTCAGCCTGCGCGAATCGATGATCATCGGTACCGCCGGATTCACTGCGGCGCTCTCGCTGTATCGAATGCAGCAGAATGGCCAGACACCGGATCTCGGGCCGATCGTCGTGACCGGCGCCACAGGTGGCGTCGGCATGCTGGCAATCGATCTGCTGACCCGGGCCGGCTACAGCGCGCACGCGATCACCGGCAAGACCGGGCAATTCGATTTCCTGATCGAGCTGGGCGCCCAGCAGTGCATCGCGCGCAAGGAGTTGTACTGGGGACAACGTCCACTCGAGAACGCGCATTGGGCCGGAGCGATCGACAATGTCGGTGGCGACATGCTGGCCGGGCTTACCCGTGTGATCCGTCCGTACGGCAACATCGCGATCTGCGGCAATGCCGGCGGCATCGAATTGGCAACAACCGTCATGCCTTTCATCCTGCGCGGCATCAGCCTGATCGGGATCGCCTCGGCAGGCACCGCACGTTCGATTCGAGACGACATCTGGCAACATTTGGCCGACGACTGGAAGCCGCGCAATCTGAACAAGATCGCGACAAAAGAGGCAGGTTTCGACGAACTTGAGAGCATTTTTGCGCAAATGCTGGCCGGCGATTCGTTTGGCCGCACGATCGTCCGGATCGGCTGACCGGGTTCGCTGGTCGCCAGCCAAACTCATGGCTAGAATGCAGGAGCCAACCGGCACCAGGGGACCACGGAACTATTTATGGCGAGAGTACTAATCGTCGACGATTCACCTTCGCAGCTGATCGGCCTCAAGCGCATCGCCGAAAAGCTGGGTCACGAGGTGATCACGGCTGAAGACGGGTCGGCTGGCGTCGAAACCGCCAAGCGCGAATTGCCCGACCTCATCCTCATGGATGTGGTGATGCCCAATCTCAATGGATTCCAGGCAACGCGCACGCTGGCAAAGGATCCGAAGACCAGCCATATCCCGATCATCCTGGTCACCACGAAGGACCAGGAAACCGATCGCGTCTGGGGAATGCGCCAGGGCGCAAAAACCTACGTGACGAAGCCCATCAACGAAGAAGAGTTGATCAAGGCCATCAACGAACACATGCCCTGAAGTAGCGGGGATTCGGGATTCGGAAAGCCTGGTCCTGGGCGCCGGCCCGCTCGTGCGTGATACGGCTGCCAGATCCGAACGCCGAGGCGCAGGCCGGGCCGCAAGTCGGTATTCCGAATGCCGACCTACCGCCTCGGGTTGAAATCGAAGGTGTCAGCCATCGTCTCGTAGAACTGCTTTTGCGCATCGGTTTCCGCGCGTGGCACATGGATTTCGAGCACGACGATCTGGTCGCCGACCTCCTTGCCCGGCCAGCCGCGACCGCGTAATCGCAACTTTCGTCCGCTGTCCGAGCCGGCCGGGATGCGCAGCTCCACCTCGCCCGCAAGGGTCGGAACCGTCACGCTTGCGCCGAGCGCGGCCTCCCAAGGACTGATCGGCACGACGACGACGATGTTGCGCCCTTCGAGGCGGAAACGACTGTCCTCGCGAACGCCGACTTCGAGCAACAGATCGCCAGCCGCGCCACCATTGGCGCCCGGACTGCCCTGGCCACTCAGGCGGATCTGCCGGCCCGGTTCGATACCGGCGGGAATCTTGACCTCGAGCGTGCGTTCTCCTTGCACCGGGTCGCGCAAGGTGATGCGCTCGCGGCCTCCCGTGAACGCCGAAGCCAGGTCGATCTGGATTTTCGCCTGCAGATCATTGCCACGCCGCGGACCGCTGCGCCCCCTCGTTCCACCACCCCGCCCGAATACCGATTCGAAGAAATCGCTGAAATCGGCGTCCTGGAATCCGGAGTCGCCCGCACCGCGTTGACCCTGCCAGTTCGGAGGCGGGCGGAATTCATCTCCAGCCCGATAACCGCCTGCGCGCAGCTGGTCGTATTCGCGCCGCCGATCAGCATCCTTCAGCGCCTCGTAGGCTTCGTTGACGGACTTGATCTTTTCCTCGGCTCCTGACTCCTTGCTGACATCCGGGTGGTATTTGCGCGCGAGCTTCCTGTAGGCGCGCTTGATTTCCGCGTCAGTGGCGTCGGGCTTCACACCCAAGGTGTCGTAGTAGTCCTTGAACTTCATGCCTTACCTGTCTGGAAATGAAAACGGCCCGCGACGGTCGAACCCGTCGCAGGCCAATGGCATGGAACGGAGAGCGCGGATCAGGCGTTGATGGTAATCCGGCGCGGCGTGGTTTCAGCCTTTTTCGGGATCGAAATCTCGAGCACGCCATGCTTGCCCGATGCACTGATGTTGTCGGCATCCGCGCTGTCTGGCAAGGCGAAGCGACGGTGGAACGAACCCTGCGAGCGCTCGACCCGCGTGAACCGGCCATTCTCGGACGCCGCCTCGGGCTTCCGACTGCCCTTGATGGTCAGGATGCCCTTGTCCATGCTGACCTCGATATCCTTCGGATCGACACCCGGGATATCGGCAAAAATGACGAAACGTTTTTCTTCCTCGCGGATATCGACGCGCGGCGCCCATTCGCTGGTAACGACATTGGACTGATCGGTGTCGTCGGTATTGATGAACCGGTCGAAAACCTGGCGCAGGTCGCGCTGCAGGCCGTTGCTGACGTTCCAGGCGGAATGACGTGCGATGCTCATGTTGGTTACCCTCGATATGGTGCGACCCCACGGCCGCGTTACCCACTACGTAGGGATAGCCATTTCCGTTTCAAGAGCTGGACCGAATGCGTAGGTTCATGCGATCGCCGTATGATGCACGGCCCTGTCCCGTACCCACCAAAGGATTCGCAATGAGCATCCAGAAAGGAGACAAGATTCCATTGGCCACCTTGAACACGCTCAAGGACGGCGTCCAGGCCGTGACCACCGATGAGCTTTTCAAGGGCCGCAAGGTCGTCCTGTTTTCGGTACCTGGCGCATTCACGCCGACCTGCTCGGCGAAGCACCTACCCGGCTACATCGAGAAGATGAGTGAATTCACGGCCAAGGGGATCGACGTCGCCTGCATGTCGGTCAATGACGCCTTCGTGATGGACGCCTGGGCCAAGCAGCAGAATGTACCCGCCGAACTGACCATGCTCGCCGATGGCAACGCGGCATTTGCGGACGCACTGGGACTCAAGTTCGACGCAAGCGCCTTCGGCATGGGTGAACGCGCAAAGCGTTTCGCGCTCTATGCCGATGACGGAGTGGTCAAGGTGATACAGGTCGAGGCGCCGGGCGAGTTCAAGGTTTCCAGCGCTGAAGCGATGCTTGCTGCCATTGCCTGACGCGAGCGGGATCCTGCAAGGCGAGGGGCTCAGCTACCCTCGCTTTCCGCCTTGTCGAGCCACGATCGGATCCGCGCATACGCGTCGGCACTGTCGAGCAGGTCGAGGTGATTCGAGCCATAGGCAACCCAGCGGCGCGACTCCGGCAACCTGAGGTTGCGCTGCGGGCTTCGATGCATTCCCAGCGCGCTGTAGAGCGGCACGAGCCCATCGCCGGCCAGGCGCTCGCCCAGCGTTCCCGCCTTCTTCGCAATCGAACCCGCGATCGCATAGCTGCGCACGCCCTCCGGCAATGGCAGGGCGTCGCGACGCTGGACCTTCCCGCTGAAACGATCGCGGTCCTGCCATTCGGAATCATCGAGACTGGCATGGCGAAGATCGGTGATACCGGCACTGCGCAGCTTGCCGAGCCGCGACAGCGCGACGGTATACGGACTCGACCCCAACAGCGCGTCGAGGCGGTTACCGGTGCGCTCGAGCGGCGATCCATCATGCGGCGTGCCGATGAAGATCAGGTCACGCAGGTGCCGGATCCAGCTCTTGCCTGATTTGCGCGCGTCTTCGCAGGCGCTGCGCGTCAGCAAACCACCCATGCTGTAGCCGATGATGACCAGTTGTTCGACCGGTACCGGCCATGCCTCGACCAGCGCTTCAAGCTTGTCGGAGAACTCGCGGCCGTTGGTCGAGATATGCAGGCCGCTATTGTAATGCAGGTATACCGGAGTGAACCCGGCTTCGGCAGAAAGCAGCTCGCCATGATTGTGGCCACGACGCTGCCACTGCAGGTCGCACATGCACAGGCCGTGCACCATCACGAGAATCTTGCCTGTCGCTTCGGGCACGGTCGCCGCGATGGCCTCGGGCGTGAGTTCCAGGGCCACGCCATCACGTCGCAACTGCATCGAGATCCGCAACGGATTTCCAGTCGCCAGCAAGTAGTCGCCGACAACGCCGTTGAGCACCGCCACGAGGATCTCGCGCTGGCTGGAGACATCGGCCGGAAGGGTTTGCGGCGTCACCACACGCAACAGGCTGTCGACGCCTCCGCCCACCTTGCGCGTGATGCCGCGGATGCTGCGATAGACGAAGCCGGCGATTCCCCGCGCCGGTTCGTCAGTCGCCTCTCCGAACACGCCCGGCAGGCGGGAGATGTTGTGGTGCATGTTCTCGAGCAGGTCGGTGACGGCAATCGTCGCATCCGTCGCCAGGCGCGAATAGGCGCGCAGATCGGCGGCTCGAATCGGGGAGAACCGGAGCATGGCTCATCGCTTCCTTCGGCGGGCATCTAACTGGCCAATGGCCATCAATAGCAGTCGCGCATTGAGCATGTGCTCTAGGCGAGGTCCGCACAAGACGCATCGCGGCTGGCCTGCTCCTGCAACGCACGGCTCTCGCAGGAGCGGCTTCAGCCGCGAACAGGCTGGTCCGGGGTGACCCTCGAGCGCCGCTGCGCGGATCCGCCATGCCTTCCGGGATTGCTATTGATCGCGGACCGTCGCCACGAGCTTGTTCAAGTCCAGCGAACTGGCCTTGTCGCGGATCTCGGACTGGTAGCGCGACCCCAGCGTCCTCGCCTCGGCCAGGAGGCCTTCGAATGCCTCACGCAACATCTCGGCACTGAGACTTCGGTTTGCCGCGTAGTAGCGCTTTGCCACGTGACCGAGCGCATAGGTGCTCGCGAAGCTCATGCCCGAGCTGACCGCCTGACGCCCGATTCCACCGAGCAGGCGTCCGCCGATCGCGCCAAGCAATCCACCGAGCAACTTGCGCCCGGCCTGCTCCAGAAACTGTGACGTCAGCCCGAGCCCTGCCGTGGCAAGGAAATCCTTGATATGGCCACGGTCGAGTTCGAACCCGTACGACGTGCCGACCCGATAGACCAACTTCATCTGCAGTGGAATGATCGCCATCGTCGCGAGCGATTCCGGAAGCAGTTCGAGCGCGCCATTGAAAATCGCCGCATCGAGGATGAGCTTGTCGAGTTGCTCAGCCGTCATCGACGAAGCCAACTCGCGGGGACCCGAATGGATCGGGGTTGCCGCGATCGCCTCGGCCCGCTCGACGTGAGCGATGCTGGTCGCCTGATCCAGCGCCAGCACGGTTCGAAGGCGGTCGAGGAAATCGCGCTCCGAAGCGGACTGCACGCCATCTGCATCGCAGACGCAAACGGCCATCTCGTAGGCAAGCTGGCGCGAGCCGGAGGATTGCAACGCTGCGCAGAGCTGATCGAGATCGGCGCGACCGGGCGACATATCGGGACCCGGCGCGACCGCCGGAACGCCGGCCTGCGCTTGCAGCACGTCGGCGACACGGAGGATTTCGTCGCGCTCCTGCTCGTTCTTTGCACCATCCGCAAACGCGGCCATCAGGCCCAGGCCGAGGATGGCGCGCTGCTCGGTTTCGTTCATTGGTCGCGACCTCATGATTACTGAAGGGTCCGCAGCTGCCGGATGACCCATGCGTGAGCGCTGCATCTTCGCCGATAATGCGCAACGTGGCCCCTCAATTCCAGCGTCGTGTGTTGCAGCACAGGGCGCCGCCCGAGCACCCGCACAGGATCCTGCGCAATCATGTCGATACCCGCTGAAGTCATCGCCGGCTCACCCGACGGATCGTCCTCGAATGCGGCTGTGGCCACGGCCTTCCCGATCCTGGCGACGCTGAGCTTCTGCCACCTGCTCAACGACATGATCCAGTCGCTGCTGCCGGCCATCTATCCGTTGCTGAAGTCCTCGTTCGCGCTCGATTTCGGCCAGGTCGGCCTGATCACGCTGACCTTCCAGTGCACGGCCTCGTTACTGCAACCGATGATCGGCATGCTGACCGACCGCCATCCAAGACCGTATTCGCTGGCCATCGGCATGACGTCGACCCTGCTCGGGCTGTTGCTCCTTTCGCGTGCGCCGAGCTTCCCCGTGTTGCTGGTCGCTGCGGCGATGATCGGCACCGGTTCGGCGGTCTTCCACCCGGAATCCTCGCGTATCGCGCGACTCGCCTCGGGCGGGCGGCATGGACTGGCCCAATCCCTGTTCCAGGTCGGCGGCAATGTCGGCTCGGCGACCGGCCCCTTGCTTGCGGCGTTCATCATCATGCCGCGAGGTCAGTCCAGCATCGCCTGGTTTGCCCTGGCCGCGATGATCGCGATTGTCCTGCTAGGTCGCATCGGTCATTGGTACCGACTGCGGATTCCAAACCTGCGCCAGCCGGTCGCGCGCGCGCCGGGTGATGTCGTCTACACGCGCCGCCAGGTGGTGCTGGCCATCGGCGTTCTCGGCATGCTGATCTTCTCGAAGTATTTCTACCTGGCCAGTCTCTCGAGTTACTACACCTTCTACCTGATCCACAAATTCGGCATCAGCGTGCAGTCGGCCCAGTTGCATCTCTTCATTTTTCTCGCGGCCGTTGCCGCCGGCACGATCATCGGCGGACCGGTTGGCGATCGCATTGGTCGGCGTTACGTGATCTGGGCATCGATCCTCGGCGTCCTTCCATTCACCCTGCTGTTGCCGCATGCCAACCTGTTGTGGACTACCCTGCTGACGATCGTGATCGGACTTGTGCTGGCTTCGGCATTCGCGGCCATACTCGTGTTCGCGCAGGAACTCGTGCCCGGACGCACCGGCATGATCTCGGGCCTGTTCTTCGGCTTCGCTTTTGGCATGGGCGGCATCGGTGCTGCCGTGCTCGGCCAACTGGCCGACCATATCGGTATCGAAGCGGTCTACCGGATCTGTGCCTGGCTGCCTGCGATCGGACTGCTGGCCTGGTTCCTGCCACGCAGGCAGCGCGCCAGTTGAATCGGAAATGTTGCGCGGGGTTGGCTCTGGCAAGCTGGATTTAGCCGGATGCCTGGTCGAATCGGCTAGCGCCCCCTGCACTGACGCGCAACGCAAGCCGGCCCGCTTCAGCCAATCGGTGCCTGCAAGCCGTCGATGCCGCCAATGACTTCGGGTGCCAGCGGTGGGCAGCCGATCGTTCGCTCGAGCATCTGGTAGATCACGAGGTCGACATCCAGAGACAACAGTTTCGGCCAGTCGGCGAGGCACTGGTTGTGGTGGCTCCAGTAGACCGTGTTGGCGCTTTCCAGCGCGTAGCTGGGCCAATGCCCGGAAAACGAGTCTCCGATGATCAGGACCTTGCTGCCCAGGCCATCGCGGCGCAGGACGAAGGGTTTCTGCAGGCTGCTGTCGGCGACCTGCAGTTCCTCGCGCAGTGCCTGTGGATAGCTGGAATTGAATCCTGGAACCACCCAGTCCAGCGGCGTGCCATCGAACCCGGCCATGCGCGAAAGGTCGTGCGGTGCGCCGTGCACAAGCGTGGCACCGGACGGAACCGGCACCGGCCGGAGCACCGCGCGGCTGAGCCGTGAAACCTCGTTGAAGGCGAGCGCCGCACCGATCGGTGTCCAATGCGTGTCGGTCAGGAAATACAGCGGCGAATGGTCCCTCGATGAGGCAAGCGCATCGCCAACATCGACCAACTCGACCCCCTTGGCGCGCACACCGGCGATCAACTGCCTCATCACGTCGCTGCGTGGGAGCCGATCGAGCCAGCCGGGCAGGTACTCCGGGTAGACGCTGTGCTTGTCCGGTGTCGGTACGACAAGAAACGGAACCCGCTGCCTGTCGAGTCGTCGCGCGATCGCGCCGATCAGCTCGACCTGACGCGTCACCTTCTCCTCGACAGCGCGCGCGCTTTCCGACCCTGGCAGCAATCCGTCCCCGAAGAACAGCCATCCCTGCTTGCCGACGATCACCTGGCCTGAGGCCGGGGATTCCAGTTGCCGGCGAACCAGTGCATTGATATCGAGCAATGAGTCGCGCAGGCCAAAGTGATCCTTGAGAAAGGCATCCCACAACGAGGCGTACTGGAGCGGATGCTCGACCAGTTCGATCCGGCCGGGCGCGCTGGCCAGCGTTCGCGCTTCCCGCAGGCTGGTTTCCTGGCGGGCGGCAAACAGCATCACGATGCCTGGAACCATCAGCGCACCGAGGAACAGCCAGTTGCGGATGACGTTGTGTGGTCGGGCGCGAATCATTCGTCAGAACCGGAAATAGAGGAAAGGACTGTAGGCGCCGCTGGCAACGAAACTCAGCGCAACCACGAGCAGCGAAAACAGCGCAAGCTCCGATGTCACGCGGGATGCAGGATTGGCCGGCATGGCAGGCAGATGCGTACTGATCGCACCGATCAGGCGACGCGGCAGATCAAGCGCGAACAGCACGCCGGCCAGCACTGCCGACACGGTCAACGGATTGACCGCATTCCGGAACAGCAAGGCATCGCCGGATTGCGCGAGAACACCGGAGAGTATCCCGAACATCTGCATCGCCTGGTCCATCGAATCCGAGCGGAACCAGACCCAGCCCGTCATCACCACAAGCAACAGGTAGGCATGACGAAGCCATGCCGGCGCTGCGCCCAGCGCACGTTTCAGCAACGTCCTTTCGGCAATCAGGAACACGCCGTGGTGCAATCCCCAGACCAGGAACGTCCAGCTTGCCCCATGCCAGAAGCCGCACAGCACGAATACGATCAGAAGGTTTCGGCAGGTCTGCAAGGTGCCGGAGCGGTTTCCACCCAGCGGAACGTAGACGTAGTCGCGGAACCAGGCTGACAGGCTGATATGCCAGCGGCGCCAGAACTCGGTCACCGATCGCGCCACATACGGAAAGCGGAAGTTCCGTGGAAACCCGAACCCCAGCATCATCCCGATACCGATGGCCATGTTGGAATAGCCGGCAAAGTCAAAATAGATCTGCAAGGTGTAAGCGGACAGGCCAAGCCATGCCTGCCCGATATCGAGCGCATTCAGGGTGGCGGGCAGCCAGGCTGCATCGGCGATCAACGCGACCTGGTCTGCGATCAGCACCTTTTGCGCCAGACCGATGACCAGCAGTTTCCAGCCATAGCTGCATCGCCCAGGCGACAGCAACCGCCGACGGATGTGTTGGTCAATAGTGGAATAGCGGACAATCGGCCCCGCGACCAGTTGGGGGAACATCGAGATATACAGAGCCACGCTGGCGAGATCGCGGGCGGGACTGGCCTCGCGACGATAGATGTCCACCAGATAGGAAATACCGTGGAACACGAAGAATGAAACGCCGAGGGCCAGCGGGATCGGGGCAAGATGAAACAAGCGAACACCCGCCGCATCGGCGAGCAGGTTGTAGTTGTCGACAATGAAATTCGCGTACTTGAAGACCACCAGCAGGGCCAGGTTCAACAGCACGCCGACGATCAACCAGAGTTTCCGTGCGCGGCCATCACTGCGCGCGATGTAGTTGCCGCAAAAATACGAGAACGCGATTGAAGCCGCCAGCACCGGAACGAAGCGTGGTTCACCCCAGGCATAGAAAATCGCGCTTGCAACCAGCAGCACGGCGTTCTGCCAGCTGACCGGCCGGATAAGTCGGCAAAGCACCAGGGTCAGCGGAAGGAAGAAAAATAGGAAGGTGATCGAACTGAAGACCATGCCGAATCCGAAAGAGAACTACGCGTTGAATGTGTCCGCCATCCGCAACGGGTTGGCCATCGTGTTGAATCCGTGATTGCAAAACCCGCCGATGATGCGTGCCGACACTGCGATACGCAATCCGGAATATCGTCGAAGACCCGCGCATGACCTGCCGCACCGACGTCCGCGGCGAAGCCTGCCCGTGTGTGCGCCAGGCTGATCGCAATGGCACTGGAAGTTCGCAGGGCCGCCGGCCGGGTGCTTACCTGGAATCGAGAGCCGCTTCGAGCAGTCGGCGGATCAGCACCTGCAGACGCGCCGCGCGCTCGCTGTCGTACGCATACGACACCTCGTCCATGTAGTTGACCTGTGCGAGCTCGAGCTGGACCGCATCGACGCCCTGCTCCGGGCGGCCATAGTGGCGGGTGATGTAGCCACCCTTGAAGCGACCGTCGACAACGAAGCTGTAGTCCGCCTGGGCTTCGAGCACACCGACCAGTTGCTCGCGCAGGGCGATCCGGCAACTGCTTCCTCCCACCGTGCCGAGATTGAAATCGGGCAGGCGTCCCTCGAACAGGAACGGCACGACGCTGCGGATCGAATGTCCTTCCCAAAGGGTGCAGCGGCCATGTTCGGCGTGGATGCGCTGGATTTCCCCGGCCAGTGCCGCGTGATAGGGACGCCAGTACAGCTCGACGCGCTCGGCGATTTCCCCGGCCGTAGGTTGTCCACCATCGAGATAGACCGGCTCACCGGAGAACTGCACGACCGGGCACAGTCCTGTCGTGTTCTGGCCCGGATACAACGAAACATCATCGGGCGGGCGATTCAGGTCGACCACATAGCGCGAGTGCGTGGGTACGAGGATCGATGCGCCGAGATCGCGGGCGAATGCATACAGACGCGAAACGTGCCAATCGGTATCGGGCACGCGCAATGCGGACGGCACAAGGCGTGCCGCGATCCCGGACGGAATGATTTCACCATCATGCGGCAAGCTGATCAGCAGCGGCTGATTGCCGCGATGCAATGCGTGGGTTTTCATCGCGGCAGTGTACGCCGCTTGCGACGCATTCCAGAACAGCGACACGTCGCCTAGCGATGCCGCGGCAGCTCCCGCGGCACGAGTCGCAGTGGCGTGGATCCTGTCGGCGGCGGATCGGCAGAGCCGCAGCCTCCGCAGCTTGAGCAGCCCAGGCCACTGCCGCAATTGCCTTGCTTGGCTTCTCGCGGCTGCAGCCAATGGCCCAGCGTGCGCAGAAACGCGACGTGCCTAGTCCGGCCGAGCGCACGCGCAAGCGAACTTCGCAGCGCACGGCAAGGACCCGGCGCAAGCTGTTGCATGCCAACGATCGCGCTGACCGAGACGATCGAGGCGACCAGGACGGTCTGCACGATGCCCGCACTCATGTGCTCATCGCTCGAGCGATCTGGTAAGTCAGCAACGAGGCGACATAGGCCAGCGCGAACAGATAGCCGGTCATGATCCAGACCTGTCGCCATGAGTTGGTCTCGCGGCGCACCGTGGCCAGGGTCGACAGGCACATCGGCGCAAACACATACCAGGCCAGCAGCGAAAGCGCCGTTGCCAGCGACCATTGTGTCGCGACGATTGCCTGCAGGCCGTCTTCATTGCCGGACAAGGCATACACCGTCGCCAGCGACGATACCGCGACCTCGCGTGCGGCGATTCCGGGCACGAGGGCGATGCAGATCTGCCAGTTGAATCCGATCGGTGCGAACACCGTGTGCATCCAGCGACCGAGCGTTCCGGCCAGGCTGTAGTTGATCGCCGGATCGGTGGCCCCTTCGGGTGCGCCCGGAAAGGTCGACAGGAACCAGAGGATGATCGTCAGCGAGAGGATGATTCCACCGACACGCTTGAGGAAGATGGTCGCGCGCTCCCACAGGCCGATCGCGATGTCGCGCGGATGCGGCACGCGATACGAAGGCAGCTCCATCAGCAAGGCATGCTCGCTCTTGTCGCGCCGTACCAGCTTGATCACCCAGGCCACGGCCAGCGCACTGACGATGCCGGCCACATAGAGCGAAAACAGCACGACGCCCTGCAGGTTGAAGATGCCGAGGACCGTGCGGTCCGGGATGAAGGCGGCGATCAGCAGTGCATAGACCGGCAAGCGTGCCGAGCATGTCATCAGCGGCGCGATCAGGATCGTGGTCAGCCGATCACGCGGATCCTGGATGCTGCGCGTGGCCATGATGCCGGGAATCGCACAAGCGAAACTCGACAGCAGCGGGATGAAGGAACGTCCGGTCAAGCCGGCCTTGAGCATCAGTCGATCGAGCAGGAAGGCCGCGCGCGGCAGGTAACCGGATTCCTCCAGCGCAAGGATGAAGAGGAACAGGATCAGGATCTGCGGAAGGAAGACGAGCACACCACCGACGCCGGCAAAGATGCCGTCGACAACGAGGCTCTGCAGCACGGGCATGGACGCCAGTCCGGCACCGACCTGTTCACCGAGAAATCCGACCCCGGCATCGATGCCCTCCATGAGCGGTGCCGCCCATGAGAATACCGCCTGGAAGATCAGGAACATGATCACGCCGAGCAATCCGAGGCCGAGCAACGGATGCAGGACGATGCGATCGATCGCGTCGTCGATCTCGGCAGTTCGACGCGGCATGCGGATGGCGTCGTTGATCATCGCGCGCACTTCGGCATGCAGGTCCGCACCGGAATCCACGGCAGCCACCTGCGGAAGTCCGCCATCGAGTCGCCGAACCAGCTCGGCGGCGCCATTGCGACGGACCGCGATCGTCTCGATGACCGGGATGCCGAGCGCGGCTTCGAGCTTCGGCACATCGATCTCGATACCGCGTTTGCGCGCGGCATCCATCATGTTCAGCGCGAGTACCATCGGCCTGCCAAGGCGGCGCACTTCAAGCACGAAGCGCAGGTGCAGGCGCAGGTTGGTCGCGTCAGCCACGCAGACGATCACATCGGGTACCGTCTCGCCGGGGAAATTGCCGAGGCAGACGTCGCGCGTGATCATCTCGTCGGGACTCGCGGCCTCGAGACTGTAGGCTCCCGGAAGATCGAGCAACTGGAAACCGCGACCCGACGGCGCGGTGAATCGCCCTTCCTTGCGCTCGACCGTGACTCCGGCGTAATTGGCGACTTTCTGCCGTCCTCCGGTGAGCAGGTTGAAAAGGGCCGTCTTTCCGCAGTTAGGACTGCCGACCAGGGCCAGTCGCAGGCTGGCGACGGATTCGTTCATGCTGCGCCCTCGACGAGCACGCGCGCCGCCTCGGCGCGACGCAGGGCGAAACGTGTGTAGCCGATCTGCACCAGCAACGGATCAGCACCGATCGGTCCGCGCCCGACCAGTCTCACCGGCTCGCCGCGGACAAAGCCGTAGTCGCGCAAGCGGCGCGCGATCGGATCGCCTTCGCTCACGTTTTCGACTTCCTGGACGATGGCATCGGATCCCTGGGACAGCTCGGACAACCGCATGGAAAGGCCACGGCAAATAAGAATGGTTCGCATTATACCCCTATCGCCCGCTTCCGGCGATGGCTTTCCGAATGTCGGCTGCCTGCAGGTCCTCGCCGAAAACCCCTATGATCAGGCTCTTCCGAAAGAGCTCATGGCATGACCGACGCAGTGCGCATCATCGATAGCAATGGCATTCGCGAAATCAGCCTGAATCGGCCTGCCGTGCACAATGCTTTCGACGACCAACTGATCGCCGAGCTGACCTCGGCGATCGACGCGACCGGCGACGACGCCACGATCGGTTGCCTGGTGCTGACCGGCGAAGGCAGCACCTTCTCGGCCGGAGCGGATGCGAACTGGATGCGCGCCATGTCGGCCGCCAGCGAAGACGAGAATCGCGAGGATTCGCTGCGTCTCGCTCGCCTCATGCGCACGCTGAACTTCCTGCCGAAGCCGACGATCGCGAAAGTGAATGGCTCGGCGTATGGCGGCGGCATCGGCCTGATTGCCTGTTGTGATATCGCGATCGGCGTCGAAGGCGCCAAGTTCTCGCTCAGCGAGGCCAAACTCGGCCTGGTTCCGGCCGTGATCTCCCCGTATGTCATCGCCGCGATCGGATTGCGCCAGGCACGCAAGCTGTTTGTCAGCGCGGAGGTCTTCGATGCGGATGAAGCACGGCGCATCGATCTCCTGCACGAAGTCGTTTCGCGCACGGCCCTCGATGAAGCAGTCGCGCGCAGCCTGCACTTCCTGCGCAAATGCGGAGGCCAGGCCAAGGCCGAGGCCAAGGCGTTGGCGTTGCGCATTGCGGGCATCACGCGCGAAAGCGCGGAACGGCTCGATGCGGAAAATGCCGCCCTGATCGCGCGCCTGCGCGTCTCCACCGAGGGCCAGGAAGGATTGTCGGCGTTTCTCGACAAGCGCCCGCCACGCTGGGCTGTGGAAACCTGAGGTGGACCAAGCCATCCCCATTGCCGAGGTGTCGCGCTGGCCCCGCCTTGGGTCTGTGCGCAGCGGGCCTCCCGTTGCGCACTCTGCCGGATTGCGCCCGGCCCTTCCGGATCGGTCAGCACGGCCACACCATCAAAGCGATATGCCATCTGGCGCAACGAGGACTCCATAGCGCATGTTCAACACGATCCTGATCGCCAATCGAGGCGAGATCGCCTGTCGCGTGATCCGTACCTGCCGCCGGCTTGGCATCCGCACCGTGGCGGTCTACTCGGAAGCGGACGCCACGGCGCAGCATGTGCGCCAGGCGGACAGCGCATTTCCGATCGGCGGCCCGGCACCGGCGGACTCCTACCTGCGTGGCGATGCGATCATCGAGGTCGCGCTGAAATCAGGTGCCCAGGCGATCCACCCCTGCTACGGCTTCCTCTCCGAGAACGCCGATTTCGCCGACGCGGTCGCGGCAGCGGGCCTGCGTTTCATCGGCCCGTCCGGCAGTTCGATGCGCAGGATGGGATCGAAGGCAGGTGCCAAGGACCTCATGGCCTCGCACGGCGTGCCGGTGGTTCCCGGCTATACAGGCGAAGCGCAGGACCCTGCCCTGCTTGCTCGCGAAGCCGAACGCATCGGTTTCCCGCTGATGATCAAGGCCGCGTATGGCGGCGGCGGCAAAGGCATGCGCATCGTGCGCGGTGCCGAGGAGTTTTCGGCCAACCTCGAATCCTGCCAGCGCGAGGCCAGGAACGCCTTTGGTCGCGATCGCGTCTTGCTCGAACGTTATGTCGAACGGCCGCGCCACATCGAGTTCCAGGTGTTCGGCGACACGCAAGGCAACATCGTCCATCTCAACGAGCGCGAATGTTCCGCGCAACGGCGTTACCAGAAGGTGCTCGAGGAAACGCCGTCACCGTTCCTGACCGTCGAACTGCGCTCGAAAATGGGTGAAGCGGCGATCGGTGCGGCGCGCGCGCTCGACTATGTCAACGCCGGCACCGTCGAATTCATCGTCGGCCAGGGCGGCGACTTCTACTTCATGGAAATCAATACGCGCCTGCAGGTCGAGCATCCGGTGACCGAGATGGTACTTGGCTTGGATCTGGTCGAACTGCAATTGCGTGTCGCGGCCGGCGAGCCCCTGCCTGGATCGTTGATCCGCAACAAGTCGATACCAGCCAATGGCCACGCGATCGAAGTGCGCCTCTATGCCGAGGATCCCGACCAGGGCTTCCTGCCTGGCTCGGGTCGCCTGCAGACCTTGCGCCTGCCCGCGGAGTCATCCCATGTGCGCATCGATTCGGGCGTGATCGAAGGTGACAACGTCAGCGTCTTCTACGACCCGATGATCGCCAAGATGATCGTCTGGGATCGTGATCGCCGCTCGGCCCTGCAGCGCATGCGCGATGCACTCGCCGAGGTCAGCGTGATCGGGCCGAAATCCAATGTCGCCTTCCTCGAGCGCTTGTTGCGGCACCGCGCGATCGTCGATGGCGACATCGATACCGGATACCTCGACCGGCATCTTGGCGAATTCATCGGCGCCGCTGATGTCGGCAACGACCGCGCCGCAAGCGCGGAGATCTTCCTGTCGGCGGCGGTCACCGCATCCTTGCTCGATGAGGAAAGCGAAGCCGGTACGCGCGGGCGCGAAGGTGCCGATCCCAACTCGCCCTGGCATTCCGCCGACGGCTGGCGGCTGGGTCATCCGGGCAAGCGCATCATCGCCCTGCTCGAGGGCGATCAGCGGATCGAAGTCTCGGCGCACGGTGCAAATGGCAACTATCGACTTGGCGGCGACGGGCTATCGGTGAGCATCGAGGACGCGAAACTCGACAACGGCTGGCTCAGTGCGCGTCATGACGGCATCGCGCGGCGGCATCGCATCTTCGCTGATGGCGCGCGCATCACCGTGCACGACGGCGAGTCACGTCGCAGCTTCGAGCACGCACCGGCCTTCGCCTTCGTCGAAGCAGGCTCGACCGACACCGACCGGATCCTCGCACCGATGCCCGGGCGCATCGTCGTGGTCAAGGCCAGGGTCGGTGATGCGGTCAAGGCCGGCGATGAGCTGCTGGTCATGGAAGCGATGAAGATGGAACTGACCTTGCGTTCCCCGCGCGCCGGCCGCATCGAACTCATCCGGGCCACGTCTGGCGAATTCGTCGAAGCCGATGCGGTGCTGGTGCGACTGGAGGTTTCCGAATGATGATCCGATGCCTGTTCGGCGCTTGCCTGCTGCTGACCCTGGCCGCCTGCACCGAAACGCGATTCGAATCGCCACCGGGTGATGAAATCGTCGCCTGTGATCCGGCCTGGAAGGGCCTGTGGGTCGATGCGTCGGCTCAGGCCTCGGCCGGGGAGCCCGATGAACTGGCCTTCCTGGTCGACCAGGAATGCCGTTTCCTCATGCTCGAACGGCCGGAAAAGGACGGCCCGCCGAAACAGATCCATGTCCCGGTCAACTATGTGCACGATCGCGGCAAGCACTATCTCGTGATCGCCGACAACCAGCTGGAGGGCGTGGTCAAGCTCGATCCGGTGCACGGTGTCAGTCCGGCGCCGGAAAAATCGTTCTTCATCGCGCGCTACCAGATCGATCGCGATCGGCTGCGAATCTACACGATCGACGCGAAGCGCGCCGCGCACCTCGTCATCGACGATGTGCTCGATGGCACCGTCGACAGCGCCAACAACGAACTGCATGTGTTCGTGCGCGGCGATCGCGCGAAGGTGCTCGACATCGTGCGCAACCAGAAGATCTTCGAGGACAAACCCGGCGCCGAGGTGCGACGCATCAAGATGAGTCTCGAGGACTACGAACTCAAACGCAGCGCGCGCCGTGGCGGAAGGCACGAATGAGCAGCGCGGCCAAGGATATCCGGATCGTCGAAGTCGGCCCGCGTGACGGGCTGCAGAACGAGAAGACGATCATTCCCGCGGCGACCAAGATCGAGTTGATCGACCGCCTGTCGCGGACTGGCCTGCGCACGATCGAAGCAACCAGCTTCGTCAGTCCGAAGTGGGTGCCGCAACTGGCCGATGCCGCCGAGGTGTTCAGCGCGATCGAAAAACATGCGGGGATCCGCTACCCGGTGCTCGTGCCGAATGAACAGGGTTACGACCGCGCGCGGGCGGCGGGCGCGGATGAAGTCGCCGTATTCACGGCCGCATCGGAAGCGTTCAATCGCAAGAACATCAATGCCTCGATCGACGAGTCGATCAAGCGTTTCGAGCCGATTCTCGAGAAGGCGCGTGCCGACAACGTGCGCGTGCGCGGCTACGTGTCGACCGTGCTCGGCTGCC
Organism: Pseudomonadota bacterium; assembly: GCA_029561145.1. GTDB lineage: Bacteria > Pseudomonadota > Gammaproteobacteria > Xanthomonadales > Rhodanobacteraceae > Dokdonella. The sequence continues at coordinate 7,407 of JAKQJM010000068.1, read as the reverse complement.
CGTACCAGGGCGAGGTGCCATTGAGGGATGTCGTGCGCGTGGCCGATCGCATGTACCGGCTGGGCTGCTACGAAATTTCGCTAGGCGACACGATCGGCATCGGCACGCCGCGAAAGGCACGCGGGATGTTGCGCGCCGTCGCCGCCGAAGTGCCGGTCGAGGCGCTGGCGGTGCACTTCCACGACACGCGTGGACAGGCACTGGCGAATATCCTTTCCTGCCTTGAGGAAGGCGTCGGCGTGATCGACAGCGCGGTTTCCGGCACGGGCGGTTGTCCGTATGCGAATGGCGCAACGGGCAACGTCGCCAGCGAAGATGTGGTCTACATGCTCGAAGGCATGGGCATTGCCACCGGCATCGACCTCGATCTGCTCATCGCCACCGGGCTCTGGTTGTCTGGCCAACTCGGACGCGAGACTTCAAGCAAGGTCGCCAGAGCAAGCGTCAGGGACTAGGCTGATGACAGTGCTATCCTGACCCCGGCCGGGTCGGGTGGGACGCGTGCCGGGGTGTGAAAGGGACTCACGCAATGACGCAGAATCCGCATTCCCTCGAATCTCCGACGGACCCGATCCGTGGGCCGGCGGATGCGGCTGACGATGTCTGGACGCAGCTGGCGGAATTCGTCTCGCGGCCTGATACCGATCCCGTGCTGCGCCTGCTGGTCAATGAGGCGACTGCGGTCCATCGCAACCTGCGCGGCGTCACTGCAACGATTGCAAATCGCTATCGGGCCCTGATCGACGCGGCTCCCGACGCAATCACGCTGCATGATGAAAACGGACGCGTCCTCGACGCCAATGCAACAGCCTGCAAGCTGTTCGGTCAAGACCGCGACTCGCTACTCGCGTGCTCGATGCAGAGCCTGATTCCGGACCTCGATTCGGCAATCACGGGGGCGCTGGCCGCGGCATTCGACAGCAACGGCATCCTGACCTGCCGCTCGAGGATACGGCGCGTTGACGGCAGCCATTCCAACGTCGAGGTCCACGCGCATTCCTATCTCGATGCCCAGAACCAGCGCATCATCGCCGTGACCAGGGATCTCGCCGCGCGCGAGTCCGCCCACGATCAGCTTTGCCGATCGGAGGCCGAATTGCGCCAGACCCTGCGCGACATGGACACCGGCGTGGTCGTTCGCAATCGCAAGGGCCACATCGTTTCCTGCAATCCGGCCGCCTGCCGCATCCTGCAGATCAGTGAACCCGACATGCTGGCCTTGCGCACCGACCAGCTGGCGCAATGGTGTTTCGTCGACGCGACGGGAGCCGATCTCGCTACAGAAGCCCTGCCCTGGGCGCGCGCGATGAAAACCGGGAAAGCGGTCGAATCGGCCGTATGCGGCGTCCATTCACCGACTCTCAACGGCATGCGCTGGCTTTCAATCACCTCGGTGCCGAGATTCGGCGACAACGCTGTCGAGGCTGACGAGGTCGTTTCCGTATTCGCCGACATCACGCCGATCAAGCAGGATGCCACCTTGTTTTCCCATGCCCAGTCGCTGATCAATCTCGGCGCTTGGCAGCTCATGCCCGGCGGCGAACGCATGCTCTGGTCGGCACAGATGCATGCGATCTTCGACGTTCCTCCATCGATTCCCGCGTCGCGTGAGCGCCTGCTCAATCACTTCAGCGGCATGGATCAGCGTCGCCTGCGACAGGCGCTCGATACGGCTCGAACAGAGGAAGCCACCGAGATCACCGCGCGCATCACGACCGCGATCGGACGCCGTCGCCAGGTCAGGATCCGGCTTCGCGCACTGGACCAGGGATCGGCCGCAGGCGGGATCATCGGCTGTGTGCAGGACATCACGGCCGAGGTCGGTCACGATGGTGCTGCAACGCCGGACTGAGTCCGCACGCATCGCCTGGCGCCATCCGCATTTGCTCCGTGGGCTGGCGGTCGCGGTGTAGTATCGAGTCCCCGACCCGCGGAACCGATCGCGTGCCAGCCAAACTCGCCCCCGAACGCACCCGAGGTTCAATCATTGCCTGTGGCGAACTGCCTGCCAACCAGCGCACTCCCCTGCTCCTCGCACGATTGATCGGCCTGGTCGGCGATTCACCCCGGCTGATCCTGATTTCCGCCCCGGATCACTCCGATGACGATGACATCGAGCTTGAAGCCATGCTCACGGCGGCGGCAAGTTCACAACTGCATCGGCACGCACTGACCACGCGAGCGGGCGCCGAGCACCGCCAGTTGCTGGACCTGGTCGAGCAAGCCGACATGGTCATCCTCAACGCCCAGCAACCCCTCAAGCTCAGCACCCTGATCGGCGGCAGCACGCTGGCCCGCCTGCTGCGTCGTCGCAATGCGGCAGGCATGCCGGTCTGCGGCATCGGCGCCGGTGCCGCTGTCCTTTGCGAGCACATGCTCGCATCGGGCGCGCCTGGACCGACGCCTCGCGTCGGCAGCGCATCGCTTGCACCGGGGCTTGGCCTGACCAATCGCGTGGTCATCGACCAGGGCGGACACTCCAGCGACCGTCTTGGCCGATTGCTTGCTGCGCTGGCGCTCAATCCGTTCGCACTCGGCCTCGGTATCGACGCCTCGACGATTGCCGTGATCGGTCCCGACAATGTGCTTGAAGTAATCGGCAGCGGTGGCGTGACGATGATCGATCCGAGCGAGATGGCCGACTCCAACGCCGCCGAACTCGAGCCCGGCGCACCGATCCGCATCACCAACATGCGCCTGCATGCGCTGACCGCCGGCACGCGCTTCGATCTGGATTTCCGCCGCGCGATCGATTGACCTGCACTCGCGCGGGGCCGGAGGCATCCATCAAAGTGCGGCGATTTGCTTGCCGTCGCAGGAGCCGGCTTCAGCGGCTTGTCTCCTGTTGGGGGCGCTGCGCTTGCTTGCCCACTTCCATCGAAACGCCGGATCAACGCCGACTGCGGAAGAACTCGCGCAGCATGAACCCACTCTCCTCGGCGAACAGTCCGGCCGAAACCTCGATGCGGTGGTTGTGCAACGGCGAGATCAGCGTATCGAACACGCTGCCAGCCGCGCCGGTCTTCGGGTCGGTCGCGGCGTACACCACGCGGGCAACCCGCGCATGCACGAGCGCCATCGCGCACATCGCGCAGGGTTCCAATGTGGCGTACAGCGTCGCACCCGGGAAACGATAGTTGCCGAGCCTGGCGCCAGCATCCCGCAGCGCGAGAATTTCCGCGTGCGCGCTGGGATCATTCAGCGTGATGTTGCGATTCCAGCCCTCACCCATCAATTCGCCATCAGCGACCAGCACGGCACCCACCGGAACCTCGCCCTCGGCATCACGCGCACGGGCCGCAAGCTCAAGCGCACGCCGCATCCAGCGCTCATCCAGGGCGGTGAAAGCGGCGGCCGGATCCAGATCCACGACCGCCTATTCCGACTCGATCATCAACAGGTTCGCAGGTCCGTGTGGTTTAAGGTATTTGCGATGACCGACATAAGGCCTTACTGTCGCTTTCGCCGTCAAGGGCGCACGCATTTGGCTTGCATGCGAGATGGACCGATTTGAGAGGCGACGTTGGCAACCCCATCAGCAATCGCCTTCTCAGGATAACGCAGCCAGTCGCGCGGCGAGCAAACCCGCCTGCTCGGCAAACTTCTTCGCATCGGTCTGCTGCAACTGCGCCAGGTTGTGCAGCTTCCAGCGGATGCCCGGCAGTTGTTCGAGGTGCGCGATGCCGAGCAGCGACCACTCCGGCGTGCCGGCGGCCAGCGACAGCAGGAAGCGCCGCTCGTTGTCGTCCAGGCCCTGCTGGATTTCGCGCACCATGCGTTCTCGCGCGGCGAGCAGCGCATCGAGCGGCACCGGCTCGGCCGTCATACCCTGGAAGTTGTGTGAGTAGTCATGCTGGATGTCCCGCAGTGGCGGAAACAGCACTTCATGGATCGGCCGGTTGCTGCTGGACAGATAGACCACGAAAGCGCGCCGGATGCCGGGTGTGATGCCCTCGTGTGCGAAGAGCTGCATCACGTCGAACAGGTCGCGCGGATGCTGCCGATCCAGCGCCGCCACCAGCTTGCCACCGTACACGTCCTCGAGCGACACCACCGGAATGTCCAGATCGGCCATCAGCACGTCGCGGGCAACCGGCGTCAGCGAAGCGCTACGCACCGGCTGCACCGTGCCGCGCATGACGAAGTTGACTTCGACCTTGACCTGGATCGAGCCACGGCGCACCAGCAACTTGGTCTCCCCTGCAGCTGCCGCTGGTGCGTGCGTCTGGAAGCCTCGCTTCTTCAACCGCTCGGCAGCTTGCCGGACAGCCTCGTTGATTCGTGCCAGCGCCTCGTCACGCGGCAGCGTGTGATCGGGAAAGACCAGATCGAGATCGACCGACAAGCGCGGCATGTCACGCACGAACAGGTTGATCGCCGTGCCACCCTTCAATGCGAAGGTGTCGTCCACGAACACCAGCGGTGCCACCTGCGTCAGCAGGCGCGCGGTATCGAGATAGGTCTGATTCACGGCTTGAGCACCAAGAGGCCATCGGCGGATCGAGACACCCAGGGCCGGTCGCTACCCGTCGGTAGCTTCGCGGGGTCGAGCTTGGCCGCCCAAGGCAGCGATGCCTCGCGCCCGAGTTGCAGGCACAGCCGCACCGTCTTGATGTTCGTGCAGTGCTGCAACAGCTCGCGCAGCACGTCGGCGCGCAGGCTGTAGGCGCTTTCGACGAGTTCGCGGGCTTCCTGCAAGGGCTGGCGCACGCCGACTTCGCTCAACAGTTCCAGCAGAGCGCGCTCCGGCACCGACACCTGCGGCGCCCCGCTGCGCTGCTCGAACGGGCCGACGTGCAGCAAGGCATCCGGCTGCTCGTCGAACAGGCGCTTGCGGTGGTACTCGGCTGGGAAGCGTTCGGTGAACCACTCCGGCAAACGCCCTGCCGTCCAGCCATACAGGTGCAGCATGGGCTGCTGCGACACGTACTGCCGCACGCCGTACCAGTCCAGCGCCGACTTGCCACCGACGTGCAGGCCCGTGAACCTGCGCTGCAACAGCAGCAGGCTGGGATGCAGGGCCAGCGTGTCGTTCGGGCGACCGAACACTCCGCGGGCCAGGCGCGTGAGCCAACCCGCCCGGACGTAGTGGACGGCCAGGTCGGCGGAGATGCCCAGCGTCGCCAAGTCCCCTGAGGTCAACGGCGTTCCCGGTGCCAGCCGGGTGTAGAGCGTATTTAGCTTACTTGAAGCAGTCGTAGCCATACTACGGCTTTTACAACTTACCCAAGCGCAAGTCAATTTGATATATCGTCACTAGTCGTAGTCTGGATACGATAATGACAATATATCCAAACTGTCCGAGCAGGAGGCAGCTCAATCGTCTTCGATTGTCTCGCTATCCTCGCCTTCTTCCGGGACGTTGCCGCTATAGGCAGCTTTACCCATCGCCTGTTCGATCAGGCCAAGCAGGCGCTTCTGCCGATCTTCCATGAACGCCTCAAATTTGTCGGCACGGAGAAGAGCGGGGTCGATCAGGTGCGATTGTAGATAGCTGTCTAGCTTCTCGTTGGCGATTGGCGGTGTGGAACTGTTTCCACTTTGCAGTTTTGCCAGATACTCGCTTGGCGCAATGCCGCCGATGATCCTGTTGGTGCGATATGACAGCGGAGTCTTGTTGATGATGGAATCGAACACGGCAGGCTTGATACCCTGCGTTTTGCACCAGTCCTGCGGGAAGATGTGGTGAATATCCACGTTCTCCCCGAAAAACACCGTGTGGTTGAACTTCTGGCCTGACCGGAAATCCTGCGCGCCTTCCTTCATCAACAGGGCATTCATGCCCTTATAGGCCGCTGAAAGCCGCATCCGCATGGTTTTCAGGCGGTCGGAGCGGAAGATGGTTTCGCTGACCGTCGAAGGCTCCGACCCGCCGCTCAGCCAGCGCGGCACTTCCATGAAATCCTTGGCGATGCGCGTTTCGACAGCGGAACCGTATAGTTCGCCAAACACACCGTTCCAATACCACTGGACAAGTTTTGCCCGGTTGGCTTCATGCTCCCAAGCATCGCCAATGTCGGCAAGGATCGCCGCCAACGGCACAATCTGCGACTGATAGGGTAGATCGAAAATGCGATAGATGTGAAGCATGTGCAGGAACTTGGCGGCTTGTACGAAACCGCGTTCCACCTGCGCTTCATATTTCTTGTAGGCTTCCAGCGGCAGATCGAGCAATGCCTGCCGGTTCCCCGAAACCGCAGGTAATTCCTTGCCTTCCTTGCCTGCCTGTTCGGCGGCACGCCGCCGGTCGCGAGTGAAAAAGAGCGAGATGGCCTGCAAGAAATCGGTATTGCCGACACCGGCCAAAATACCGGCATCGGAATCCGCAGGGCGCAGGGTATCGGCGAGCCGCTGGTGGCGACCCTTGATACCTTCATCGCCATACCAGTCCTTGCGCAGTTCGTGGCCGGAGGCGGCGTACATGGCCGTGACCAGCTCGAAGGCATCGAGTGGCTTGCCCCCCGTATTCACCTTCTCGAATACCACGCAGACCGCTTCCTTGGAGGTCGAGCGGTCGAGCGCGATCACCGGCACGCGATACATCTTGAAGTTTTCCAGCACCTCTTTCTTGAAGGTGCGGAACTGATCGCGCACCGCCTTGTGCTCGTCGCCCGACCAGTGGTCGTTGAACCCGTCCTGCCATGCGTCCCAGTCGAACACTAGGCTGACGGGGAACATCAACTCGGCATATTCCTTTTCCGGCTTGGAGAGATCGAGGCCGCCTTTACGCCCGAAATCCGGGCGCTCCACGCGATCTTCCGGCACGCCGATCACGGCTTCCTCGCGGTCCACCGTCTCGTCAGTCGCCTTGGCAATGTCGAGATAGAACCAGCGCTTCACGCGCTTCTTCTTCGGGGTGACGGTTTCCACGACTTTGCCGCGCAAGGTCACCTGATAGAGCGAGGTCATGCGCTGCTGACCATCGAGCAGAAGGGATTGCGGCACGGTCTGGCGGGCTTCCGCCGGTGCTCCCTCGACAGGGCGGGGTTTGAAATTGACCGGCCCGCCGGTGTCCAGCGACATGAGCGCGCCTACCGGGAAGGCGTGCGAAATCGAGGCGATCAGACTCTTGATCCGATCTTCGTCCCAGACCCAACTCCGCTGAAAGTCCGGCAACTGGATGATGCCCCGATGGCACTCGTCAAGCAGCCGGTGAAGGTCGATGGGGTTGGTCTGAAAGCTTGATCCTGCCATGTATCTACGCCTTCTTAGTATCCATCGTTTGCAGTTTCTCGATAGCTAGCGGCAGTCCCCGAGGTACTACAATCACTCCCACTCGATCGTCGCCGGCGGCTTTCCGCTGATGTCGTAAACCACACGCGAGATGCCGCGCAGTTCGTTGATGATGCGGTTGGAGACGGTGCCGAGGAAGTCGTAGGGCAGGTGCGCCCAATGGGCGGTCATGAA
>JAKQJM010000065.1 GCA_029561145.1 Pseudomonadota bacterium | reverse complement strand
CCGAACACTACCGCGGCATCAGCGACTTGATCACCGTGGTCACGACGCCCCAGACCTCCAACGGCATCCCTTCGTCCGGGACGATGTCGGCGTGGGTGGCGGGGTTGTCGGTGAACGCGGCTTCCAGCCTCGTCGAGCCGGCCTGTTTCCACAGCCGGCGGCAGACCAATTCGCCATCCACGACCGCCACGACGATGTGACCGTGCGACGGCTGGATCGCGCGATCCACCAGCAGCACGTCGGCGTCATCGATCCCGGCGCCCTGCATGGCGGCGCCCGCAGCCCGCATCACGAACGTGGCATCAGGGTGCCTTATCAGCGCGTCGTTCAGGTCGATGCGCTTGACGGTCGAATCCGCGCCCGGCGAGCCGAAGCCGGCAGCCGTGCTGCGGGTCTCGCGGGGTCGGGCGGAGGGGTCGCTGCCAACTGCGGCGCCGTCGGGAATGGCATCGAAGCTGTACATTCATCCAGTGTATACCGTCGCGCCGGCCATGCACCAGGGATCGGTGCAGACATTCCGCGCACCGACGCGCATGGAGTCCTTTTCCAGACGAGCAAAAGGGGGCACCCCGATGGGTGCCCCCGATTGCCTGGTCCGGCTCAACTCGTGACGGGCGATCGCCGCACGTCGTGTCGGACATCGGCCGGCACACGCTGGGGCATGCACTCAGGTTGCGCTCGATCCGCTGGCTCGACGGTCGCCGCAGTTGCGGAAACCGCCTGCAGTTCAGCCTGCCGCCGCTGCAGGTCCGCGAGTTCCTGCTGCGCAACCGGGTCCCAGACATCGGGGACCGAAGACTCGACCTGGAACGCAAAGTTGCAGGCCGCCGCGTCATCGCCGCTGTACCGCACGGAGACCTCGCGGTAGGTGCCGAAGTCGTGCGGGTGGCTACGGACCACGTACTTCACCGACAGGCCTTCCGGGATCGGAAGGACCCGTTCGAGCATGCGGCGGAAAACCTCGCACTCGCGCATCGAGCGCGCGAGGTAGTTGTCGGTGCCGACCTGAGCGCAGGGCTCGCCGGCCGGCACGGGGCCGAGTTCGATGTACTCCATGGAATGGCTCCTTGAATGTGGGTG
>JAKQJM010000063.1 GCA_029561145.1 Pseudomonadota bacterium | reverse complement strand
GATGGACGGCGTGTCGGTCTACCAGGCGCGGCTGAACATGGGCGAGACGCTGGCGCAGCGTCTGATCTCCACCATGCCGCCGAGCGAGATCGACGTGGTGATCCCGATCCCGGAGTCGAGCCGGCCGTCGGCCATGCAACTTGCGCAGAAGATCGGCAAGCCCTACCGCGAGGGTTTCGTGAAGAACCGCTACGTGGGACGGACCTTCATCATGCCGGGGCAGGGCATGCGCAAGAAGTCGGTGCGCCAGAAGCTCAACGCGATCGCGTCGGAGTTCAAGGGGCGCAACGTGCTGCTGGTCGATGATTCGATCGTGCGCGGCACGACCTCCAAGGAGATCGTCCAGATGGCGCGCGACGCCGGCGCACGCAAGGTCTACATGGCGTCGGCCGCGCCGCCGGTGCGCTTCCCGAATGTCTATGGCATCGACATGCCGACCAAGGACGAACTGATCGCGCACAACCGCAACAACGAAGAGATTCGCCAGTACATCGGCGCCGACGCGCTCATCTACCAGGACGTGTCGGCGATGAAGAAGGTCGTGGCGACCTTGAACCCGAAGCTGCAAGGCTTCGAGGCCTCGTGCTTCGACGGCGTCTACATCACAGGCGACATCACCGCGGCCGACTTCGACACGATGGCAGCGCAGCGCAAGTCGCAGGGCGAAGAGGAGGAGGGCGACGAACGTTCCCGCCTGGCCTTGCAGAACGCAGCGGAGTCGCGCTGATGAACGACAAGCGCATCCCTCGAGTCGATCTGCCGGAGGGCGTCCACCTGGACACGCTGGCCGTGCGCGAAGGCCTGCCGCCCAGCATCTGGGGCGAAAACTCTGAGGCGCTGTTCCTCACCAGCAGCTTCCGCCAGCCCGACGCCGCGACGGCCGCCGCGCGATTCGCGAACGAGGAAGAGGCATTCATCTACTCGCGCTTCACCAACCCCACGGTGATGATGTTCGAGCGCCGCTTGGCCGCGCTGGAGGGCGCGCAGGCCTGCATCGCCACCTCCAGCGGCATGAGCGCGATCCTGCTGCTCGGCATGGGGCTGCTGAAAGCCGGAGACCACGTGATCTGCTCGCGCAGCGTGTTCGGCTCGACCATCATGCTGTTCGGCCGAGAGTTCGCGAAGTTCGGTGTCGAGACGACGTTCGTTTCGCAGACCGACATTGCGGAATGGGAGCGTGCGGTGAAGCCCAGCACGCGGCTGCTGTTCGCCGAGTCGCCGACCAACCCCCTGACCGAGGTGTGCGACATCGCTGCGCTTTCGGCCATTGCCAAGCGCGCGGGTGCGTGGCTGGCGGTCGACAACTGCTTTTGTTCGCCGGCGCTGCAACGGCCCATCGAATACGGGGCCGATCTGGTCATCCATTCGGGTACCAAGTACCTCGATGGCCAGGGCCGCGTGATCGCCGGCGCGTTGTGCGCCAGCGAAGCGCTGGTCAACGAGAAGTTCGTGCCCGTGATGCGCAGCGCGGGCATGAGCCTGTCGCCCTTCAATGCCTGGGTGGTGCTCAAAGGCCTCGAGACCCTGTCGATCCGGATGGAGGCGCAGAGCAAGCGGGCACTCGAACTGGCGCGCTGGCTCGAGGGGCAGTCGCAGGTTGAAAGAGTCTTCTATCCTGGGCTGGAATCGCACCCCCAGCACCAGTTGGCCATGGCGCAGCAATCGGGCAGCGGCGGGGCGGTGGTGTCCTTCGTCGTACGGGCCGAAGCTGCGGCCAGTGCGCGCCGGAACGCGTTCCACGTGATCGACCACACTCAAGTCTGCTCGATCACCGCCAATCTGGGCGATACCAAGACCACCATCACCCACCCGGCGAGCACCTCGCACGGGCGGCTCACCGAAGAGCAGCGCCAAGCTGCAGGCATCACGCAGGGCATGATCCGCGTGGCCGTCGGGCTGGACGATGTGCGCGACATCCAGGCCGACCTGCTGCGCGGGCTGGCGACGCTTTGAATCCGAACCGAACCATGACCCGCAGAGTCCGCACCCGCATCGCACCGTCGCCGACGGGCTTTCTCCACCTCGGCACCGCACGCACGGCGCTGTTCTCGTGGGCGTTCGCGCGCCATCATGGCGGCGACTTCATCTTGCGTATCGAGGACACCGACGTCGCGCGCTCGACGCAGGAGGCGGTCGACCAGATCATCGCCGCGATGCAATGGCTCGAACTCGACTACGACGAGGGGCCGTTCTATCAGATGAAGCGGCT
>JAKQJM010000062.1 GCA_029561145.1 Pseudomonadota bacterium | reverse complement strand
GCTGTCTCCACCCGAGACTCAGTGAAATTGAAATCGCTGTGAAGATGCAGCGTTCCCGCGGCAAGACGGAAAGACCCCGTGAACCTTTACTATAGCTTTACATTGAACGTTGAGTTCGTCTGTGTAGGATAGGTGGGAGGCATTGAAGTGTGGTCGCCAGATCGCATGGAGCCAACCTTGAAATACCACCCTGATGTGCTTGACGTTCTAACCTGGGTCCGTAATCCGGATCGGGGACCATGTATGGTGGGTAGTTTGACTGGGGCGGTCTCCTCCCAAAGAGTAACGGAGGAGCTCGAAGGTACGCTCAGCGCGGTCGGACATCGCGCACTGTGTGCAAAGGCATAAGCGTGCTTGACTGCGAGATCGACGGATCAAGCAGGTACGAAAGTAGGACTTAGTGATCCGGTGGTTCTGTATGGAAGGGCCATCGCTCAACGGATAAAAGGTACTCCGGGGATAACAGGCTGATTCCGCCCAAGAGTTCATATCGACGGCGGAGTTTGGCACCTCGATGTCGGCTCATCACATCCTGGGGCTGTAGCCGGTCCCAAGGGTATGGCTGTTCGCCATTTAAAGTGGTACGCGAGCTGGGTTCAGAACGTCGTGAGACAGTTCGGTCCCTATCTGTCGTGGGCGTTGGAGGTTTGAGAGGGGCTGCTCCTAGTACGAGAGGACCGGAGTGGACGAATCCCTGGTGTTCCGGTTGTCACGCCAGTGGCACTGCCGGGTAGCTATATTCGGAAGCGATAACCGCTGAAAGCATCTAAGCGGGAAGCGCGCCTCAAGATGAGACCTCCCGGGCCACAAGGCCCCTGAAGGAACCATGAAGACTACGTGGTTGATAGGGTGGGTGTGTATCGCAGCAATGCCGAGCTAACCACTACTAATGATCCGTGCGGCTTGACCATATAACTCCAAGTTGCTTCAAAGGTGTGATCTGAAGAAGATGCACTGCCATTGCCTCGACAACACGAGGCTCGCGAGCCAAAACGACTTATTACGTCCCAAGACCAAACGCGAGACTGGCGCACCTGTGCGCTGTCTCCACCGCTTGCTCAGCGAACATAGCGTTGTGGAACCACCCGATCCCATCCCGAACTCGGAAGTGAAACGCAACTGCGCCGATGGTAGTGTGGCTCAAGCCATGCAAGAGTAGGTCACCGCTGAGCGCTTTATTCCAAGCCCCATCTGCCAACGCAGGTGGGGCTTTTTATTGCTGCGGCGTGCGCGCCACGCGAGCTGCAACAGGTCACCGCTGAGCGCTTTATCCAAGCCCCATCTGCCCCTGCAGGTGGGGCTTTTTTGTAATGGCCCAGTGAATTCCTGCTCAGGTGTAACCTTTGAACGAGGAGACACCGATGAGTGCAGTGATGGAAGAAGAGATCAAGCGTTGGACAGCGCGGCGCAAGTCCGCGTTGGTGCTGGAGATCATCCAGGGCAAGACGACAGTGGCCGTGTAATGACCCAGCGAATTGCTGCTCAGTTGAGCGCTCTATCCGTTGCGGAATTTGCCATTGAAGGCCGCCTCAAGCGCAGTGAGTTACCCTGCAGCGAACTGCTCATGCATAGCCATGCATGTCGAGACTTGGAGTTCGTGCCGAGCAAATCCGCGCCTGACGGTCACTCAAGCGCATAGCCGAACTGCTGGCGGAACTGGTCGCTGAACTCGTCGTAGTCGAAGCGCTGGTTCTGGGTACCAGGATGCTCGACTTTCAGCGCGCCCATCAGATTGCCGATGCGTCCGATAGTCATCCAGTCGTAGCCTTTCATGATGCCGTGAATCAGGCCGGCCCGAAACGCATCACCGCAGCCGGTCGGATCGGTAATACGGCGCTCGTGCGCGGGGGCGATGTCGAGGGTCTTGCCGTCGGCATGGATCTTTGCGCCCTTGGGGCCACACGTAGTGATGTACGCCTTGACCCTCGAGGCGATTTCGGTCTCACTCCAGCCGGTGCGTGTTTGCAGAAGGTTGGATTCGTAATCGTTGACGGTGACGTAATCGGCTTGTTCGACAAACTGGCGCAGTTCGTCGCCATTGAAGAGCGGCATGGCCTGACCAGGATCGAAGATGAATGGAATGCCGCCTTCGACGAACTCGGCAGCGTTCTGCAGCATGCCCTCTCGCCCATCAGGGCTGACGATGCCGAACTTGACTCCGCGTACATCCTTTACGTGGTTTTCATAGGAGCGCATCATCGCGCCCGGGTGAAAGGCGGTGATCTGATTGTTGTCGAGATCAGTGGTGATAAAGGCCTGTGGGGTAAAGAGGTCGGCCAGTTCCTTGACCTGGTCGAGGCGGATGCCGCACTCCTCGAAGTGTTCGCGATACGGCCCGAAATCCTGGCCGACCGTGGCCATCGGCACGGGCTCTCCGCCGAGCAGCTTCAGGTTGTAGGCGATATTTCCGGCGCAACCACCGAACTCCCGACGCATGCGTGGGACGAGGAACGAGACGTTCAGTATGTGCACCTTGTCGGGCAGGATGTGGTTCTTGAACTGGTCCGGAAAGACCATGATGGTGTCGTAGGCGAGCGAACCGCAAATCAAGGCCGACATCGAATGGTTCCTGCATGGCTTGGCGATGGCCGACGCGGCATGGCAAGCACTTGCTCGCGATGAAACGGACGGCAAACAAAGGATGCGATCTTGCACGACTTTGCGGCCTGACGCACGCACTGCGCCCCCATCACGGCTGGATCCCCGATCAGCGTTGCTCCGGTTCTGCTGACATCGTTATCGCGTGTCACCCCGAAGCCCCGGCGGTGCGCGTCAAACCGGAGGGATATCGCTTTATTAACGGCGATTTGGCTTGCCTGCATTGATACCCGTCTCTAAACTGTCGCGTTCTCTGCAGCTCCACTTCCAGGTCCGGCTCGCTCATGTTCAAAGGCTTACGTGGTCTCTTTTCCAACGACTTGTCGATCGATCTCGGCACGGCGAACACCCTGATCTACGTACGCGGACAGGGCATTGTTCTCAATGAGCCATCCGTTGTCGCGATCCGCCAGGACCGCGGCCCGGGCGGTCCGCGCAGCGTTGCTGCAGTGGGCTCCGAGGCCAAGAAGATGCTCGGACGTACTCCCGGCAATATCGTCACGGTCCGACCGCTCAAGGACGGCGTGATCGCGGACTTCTCGATGACCGAGGAGATGCTCAAGCAATTCATCCGCAAGGTGCATCGTTCGCGGCTGTTCCGCCCGAGTCCGCGCGTGCTCGTGTGCGTGCCCTGCGGTTCCACCCAGGTTGAACGGCGCGCGATCAAGGAATCGGCCGAAAGCGCCGGTGCACGCGATGTATTTCTCGTCGAAGAGCCGATGGCTGCCGCGATCGGCGCCGGCATCCCGGTTGGCGAGGCTCGCGGTTCGATGGTGCTCGATATCGGTGGAGGCACTTCTGAAGTCGCGGTAATTTCGCTCAACGGCATCGTCTACTCGCAGTCTGTGCGCATCGGTGGCGATCGTTTCGATGAAGCCATCATCAACTACGTGCGGCGCAACCATGGCACGCTGATCGGTGAGGCAACAGCCGAGCGGATAAAGATGGAAGTGGGTTGTGCGTTTCCGCAGACCGATGTCCGCGAGATCGAGGTCTCCGGGAGAAATCTGGCAGAAGGCGTGCCACGCATGTTCACGGTGAACTCCAACGAGATCCTTGAAGCTCTGCACGAGCCACTTTCGGGCATCGTCAGCGCCGTGCGCAGCGCCCTTGAGCAGACGCCTCCCGAACTCTGTTCCGATGTCGCCGAGCGTGGCATTGTGCTGACCGGCGGTGGTGCGCTCCTGCGTGATCTCGATCGCCTGCTTTCCGAGGAAACCGGATTGCACGTTCATGTCGCGGATGAGCCGCTCACCTGCGTGGCCCGTGGCGGAGGGCGTGCCCTCGAACTGGTTGATCAGCATGGCGGTGATTTTTTCGCGCCCGAGTAGATGCATGTGACTCCCGCGCATGCCGCTGGCTAGCCCCGACAAGGTTTCCCTGTTCGCCGAAGGCGCGGTAAGCACGTTGCGGCTGATCGCGTACCTGACTATGGCGATGATCATCATGGTCATTGATCATCGCGGTGGTTACCTGATCGGCCTGCGCAACGCCGCAAGTGCGATCGTCGAGCCGGCATACCGGGTGGCGGCAATGCCTTCGGAGGTCGCCAAGGCCGGGCGTCTGGCGATCGCGACGCAGAGCCATCTGGTCGACGAAAACCGCAACCTTCGCGAAGCCCTGCTGCTGGCCCAGGCGCGCCTCAATCGCATGTCGGCACTTGTGGCGCAGAACGATCGGTTGAAGAAGTTGCTCGATGTACAGAAGGACCTCGGGCTCGGCGTACAACTCGCTCGCCTGATCGACATCGATCTCGACCCGTTCCGTCATCGCGTGGTTCTCGACGCCGGCAGCCAGCAGTCGATCGTGGTTGGCCAGCCCGTGCTCGATGCGCACGGTGTCATGGGGCAGATCGTCGAGGTTCTGCCGAATACATCGGTGGCCATGCTGGTCACTGATCCGACCCATGCCATTCCTGTCATGGTCGAGCGAACAGGTTTGCGCACGATTGCCTATGGAACCGGCTCGATCGATCGCCTCCAGTTGCCGAACGTTCCAATCAGTGCGGACGTGAAGGTCGGCGACCTGCTCGTGACATCGGGCCTTGGTGGACGTTTCCCCGCCGGGTTTCCAGTTGGCGAGATCCTTGACGTCAGCAACGATGAAAGCGGCATGTTCGCTGCGGCTATCGCGCGTCCAGCCGCTGCGCTTGATCGCAGCGGAGAGGTCCTGTTGTTGCAGGACCTGCCGCAGCCGATGGGTCCGCCGGCGCCAACACCGGTGCAGTCTGAAGCGACCGGGCTTCCCGCTGCGTCTGATCCGCCAGGCTCGGGGAATCGACCGTGAATCGTCGACGTACACAGTTCCTGATTTTCAGCGGCAGCATCCTGCTTGCATTCCTGCTGCAACTGACACCGCTGCCGCAGGCGATCATCGTGCTCAAGCCCTATTGGCTTGCGCTGGTCCTGGTCTACTGGGCGATTGAGACGCCCGATCGCGTCGGCCTCGGCTTTGCGTTTCTGCTTGGCCTGGTCGCCGACGTTCTAACCGGCCAGTTGCTCGGCGAGCAGAGCCTGCGCTTGCTGGTCATGATCTTCATCGTGCTGCGCTTTCGCTCACGCCTGCGATTCTTTCCGATCGGACAACAAACGCTCGCGATCCTGGCGTTGCTGCTCAACGACCGAATCGTCGTACTCATGGTCCGAGGGTTTTCCGGTGACCCGATGCCGTCGATGGGTTTCTGGATCGGCCCGGTCATCGGCATGATCGCATGGCCGTTCATTTTCCTCCTGCTCGACGATCTGCGGGCACGCATGCGCGCGAAGGAGACATGAGAGACCGGTTCATCAAGGACACGCGTCAGGAAGCGACACTGTTCGTGCGCAGGGCCGTGGTTGGTTTCCTCGTGATCGTGCTGGCATTGTGCGTGCTGGCGCTGCGTTTCTGGGTTCTCCAGGTTGCGCAACACGACGAATACCAGGCGCGTTCGGATGCCAACCGGATCCTGACCCGTCCGCTCGCACCTGCTAGGGGCCTGATCTACGACCGCAATGGCGTGTTGCTTGCAGAGAACGTCGCGGCGTTCCGCCTGGAAGTGATCCCCGAGCAAGTCAAGGACATGGACGCCCTGCTTGCGGGGCTCCGCGACACGATCGGTATCAGCGATGACGATCTCGAGCGCTTCCGATCGCTGGTCAAGACCAAGCGTTCGTACCAGAGCATTCCATTGCGGTTGAAGCTCTCGGACGAGGACATTGCCCAGTTCGCGGTCAATCGCTGGCGTTTCCCGGGTGTCGACGTCGTGCCCTACCTGACACGCTATTATCCCAAAGGTGCCGAATTCGGGCATCTGGTCGGCTATGTCGGGCGCATCGATGCAGCCGATGTGCAACGGCTCGACGCTTCGCGCTACGCGGGCACCACCCACGCGGGCAAGACCGGCATCGAGCGTTCCTACGAGGACCTGTTGCACGGTGAGCCCGGCTATGAACTGGTGGAAGTCAATGCCGATCGCCGGCCATTGCGCGTGCTCGATCGCGTCGCGCCGACGCCCGGCCAGAATCTCTATCTGAGTATCGATGCACGAATCCAGGAAGCCGGTGAGGCCGCGTTCGCCGATCGGGCAGGTGCGTCCGTCGCGATCGATCCGCGAAACGGCGAAGTGCTGGCGATGATCAGCGTGCCGAGTTTCGATCCGAACCTGTTCGTCAACGGCATCAGTCAGGCCGACTACAACCTCCTGCTTGAATCTCCCGACAAGCCATTGCTCGATCGCGCGTTGCGAGGCAGCTACGTGCCAGGCTCGACGATCAAGCCGTTTCTCGCGATCGCCGGACTCGAGCTGGGCTTGCGCCAGCCATCCGACACCGTCATGTCCACAGGTGAATTCTTCATTCCGGGACAGAAGCGCGGCTATCGCGACGTCAAGGCCGGAGGACATGGCCGCGTCGACCTCGTGCAATCACTCGCCCAGTCGGTCAACACCTACTACTACTCGCTGGCGCTCGACATGGGCATCGACCGGTTTTCGTCCTACATGGGGCAATTCGGCTTCGGCAAGCAGACCGGAATCGACCTGGTTGGCGAAAGTAGCGGCGTCTTGCCATCGCGTGAATGGAAGCGCGGACGATTCGACAAGGCCTGGTACCCGGGCGAAACCGTCATTGCCGGAATCGGCCAGGGCTTCTGGGTGGTGACGCCCGTGCAGCTCGCACGCGGAGTGGCGACGCTTGCGGCGGGTGGAATCGCGCGTCCACCGCGCCTCGTGTTCGCGACGCAGAAAGGCATCGGTGATCAGCCCGAACGTACCGCCCCGGTTCCGGCCGCACCTCCCATATTCAAGGATCCCGCCCATTGGGATGCCGTCCGCGAAGGCATGATTGCGGTGGTCAATGGGCCGACCGGGACGGCACGAACGATGGGAATCGGATTTCCCTACGTGATCGCGGGCAAGAGTGGTACCGCGGAGCGCTACTCGAGGACCAACGAAACCTGGCAGAACATTTCGCAAGTCGCGATCGAACGTCATCAGGTGCTGTTCGAAGCGTTCACTCCCGCGGAAGCCCCGCGGATTGCGATCATCGTCGCGCTGGAGGCCGGGCGAGGCGGAGGGCGTGACGCCGCGCCGGTCGTGCGCAAGATGATGGATGCGTGGTTGCAGGGCGAGCCAGCTCCACCCATCGGCGCGGCCGAAGCAGCGAGCGTGGCGCGCTGATGCACGGATCGTTCGCCAGGATTCGCTACCGCGCGGGTTTGTTGTTCCGGCGCCCGAGGATGGACCTGCCGTTGACGGGCGCGTTGCTGCTGCTTGCCGCGATCGGTCTGGCGACCCAGTACAGTGCGAGCGATCTCGATCGCGACCAGGCCATCGCGCAAGGCATCCGTCTCCTGCTTGGCGCGGTACTGATGATCATCATCTCGCGCGTGCCGCCGTCGAGTTTGCGCAACGCGACACCGTGGCTCTATGTAGGCAGCGTGGCGCTTCTGATCGTCGTTGCCGTGCTCGGGGAAGGGCGTGGAGCCCACCGCTGGCTGGACCTGCGCGTGATTCGCTTCCAGCCCTCGGAGTTGCTCAAATTGACAATGCCGATGATGGCCGCCTGGGCGATCAACCAGCGCACCTTGCCGCCGAACTGGTCGACGCTCGGTATCGTTGCGGTGCTGATCGTTGTTCCGGCCGGACTGATTGCGGAGCAACCCGATCTCGGCACCGCGCTGCTCGTCGTTGCGAGTGGCCTGTTTGCCGTGTTCCTCGCCGGCCTTGCGTGGTGGCGGATCGGTCTGATCGTGGGCAGCGTCGCCGCAGCGACACCGGTCGCGTGGCATTTCCTGCACGAATACCAGCGCAACCGCGTGCGCATGCTGCTTGATCCAGAGTCCGATCCGCTCGGCCTCGGCTGGCACATCATCCAGTCCAAGATCGCGGTCGGTTCCGGCGGGCTGTGGGGCAAGGGTTGGCATAACGGCACGCAATCGCGACTTGAATTCCTGCCCGAGCACACAACGGACTTCATCTTCTCGGTATTTGCCGAGGAATGGGGATTGGTGGGCGTGGTCCTGCTGTTGCTGCTCTACGTGTTCATCATCGGGCGCAGCCTCTGGATCGCGGCAAACGCCAAGGACACCTACTCGCGCCTGCTCGCGGGTTCGATCAGCATGGCGTTCTTCGTCTATGTCCTGGTCAATGGCGGCATGATCACCGGTATCCTTCCCGTCGTAGGTGTGCCGCTCCCGCTGATCAGTTATGGCGGGACGTCTGCCGTCTCGTTGCTGGCAGGTTTCGGTGTGCTCATGTCGATCCACGCGCAACGCAGGCGAGTGGCAGCATGAGAGCGCAACGCGATACAGTATTTGCCGATATCCCAAGGATTGACCGAACTTGAAATACGCGTGCTTTTTTTTGACGGCTGCCATCGCGTTCTCCGGGCTATCGAGCGCGGGCTGCGCCAGCACTGCCAGCGCCAGGGCTCCTGCAGCCAGCGCATCCGGATCGCTGGACGTCAATCCTGACTACGCTGAATTCGCACAGGAATTGAATCGCGAAGCCGGGCTTCCTGAAGCCGCGGTGCTCGCGACACTCGGCAAGGCGAAGGTCCAGCAGAGCATTCTCGACGCGATGTCGAGGCCTGCCGAAGCCAAGCCCTGGAAGGGCTACCGGCCCATTTTCCTGACCGAGAAGCGCATCGCCGATGGAATCGCCTTCTATCAGGCCAATCGGGAGCTGATCGAACGCGCTGCTGACGAGTTCGGTGTCGCTCCTGAAATCATCGTCGCGATTATCGGTGTCGAAACCAGCTACGGGCGCAACTACGGCAGCTACAAGGTGCTGGATGCGCTGGTCACCTTGGCGTTCCACTATCCACCGCGTTCCAGGTTCTTCCGCGGCGAACTGCGCCAGTTGTTCCTGCTGGGCGACACGCACATGGCGTATCCGATCGACGAGCTGGTCGGTTCGTATGCGGGCGCAATGGGCTGGGGGCAATTCATTCCGACCAGCGTTGCCAATTTCGCCCGCGACTACGATGGCGATGGTCGCATCGACCTGTGGAACTCGCTGCCCGACATCATCGGCAGCGTGGCCAACTATTTCTCCGTGCATGGCTGGCAGAAGGGGCAGGCGGTCGCGGTTCGCGCGACTGTCGCGAGCGATGCACGACCAATCAGCCCGGAGGGGCTGCAGCCAGTCTATCCGGTTGAACAATTGAAGGAATGGGGCTATTCATCGATCGACCCGGTCGATCCGGCGCAGGCGGCAACATGGTTGCGCCTGGACGGTGCCGATGGGAACGAGGACTGGTTGACGTTCCAGAATTTCTACGTGATCTCACGCTACAACCGCAGCCCGTTGTATTCGATGGCGGTCTGGCAGCTCTCCCAGGCGATCGCTGGCGGCTTGCCCCGCGCCGCACCGTGAATCGTGCGCTGACTCTTGTCGTGGTTGTTCTGCTGCTTTCGGCCTGCGCGTCGAACAAGGCGAAAAAACCGTCATCATCCGTTCCCGTTCCGTCGGCCACGAAGACGCAAGCGCGAGCCGAGACCGATCTGCCCCAGGCCCAGCGCTATCGCGATACGCACGACGGGGGTCCGGCAGCGCCGGCAACCGATATCGCGCGTCTGGTCGAGCCGGTTCCGAAGCACGAGCCGCGGGCCCGTTACGGCAACAAATCCCCTTACAGCGTGCTCGGCAAGACATATGCGGTGATGCCGGATGCGCACAAGTACGTCGAGCGCGGCATCGCTTCGTGGTATGGCAACAAGTTCCACGGCTACATGACATCGAGCCTGGAGCCCTATGACATGTACCAGTTCAGTGCGGCCCACAAGACCTTGCCATTGCCGAGTTATGTCCGCGTGACCAACCTCGACAACGGCAAGAGCGTGGTCGTGCGCGTCAACGATCGGGGTCCCTTCCACGAGAATCGCCTGATCGACCTTTCCTATGCGGCGGCTGTCCGTATTGGCGTCTGGCCGAAAGGCACGGGGCTGGTTGAAGTCCGCGTGATCGAACCAGGCAAGTCCGGGGCAGGTGACGACTTGCCCCCGCAAGCACCCGCCGCTTCGAATGCCGCCCGCATTTTCCTTCAGCTCGGGGCATTTGCCGACAAGGCCAACGCAGCGCAGGTCGTCCGCCAGATTGAAAGGCAGGGGCTCGGGGCGGTCTCCATTGTCACCACCCGGATCAACGACCGCGAAATCCATCGGGTCCGACTCGGTCCACTGCAGTCGGTCGAAGCGGCCGATGCACTGGTCGAACGCATCGAGCGCCTCGGACTTGGAACGCCCCGCGTGGCGGTCGACGATTGAACGGGCGACAATAGCCGCGGTCTGGATCGGATAGGTCCGTTTCACCCAACTGTCGAGGAATTCCGTTTTGCTGAACAAGTTCGCGTGTGCTTCACTCCTTGCCGCCTCCTTCCTGGCGTCCGTCGCCATCGCGCAGACGCCGGAACTGCCGACTCCGAGCGCGGTTCCGAAGCCTGTCATCCCGACTGCCGCGGCCGCACCGACGCCGCCGCCGCCGACGCTGAAAGCGAAAAGCTGGGTGCTGATGGATTTTGCGACGGGGCAGGTGCTGCTCGACGGCAATGCCGAACAGCGTGTCGAACCCGCATCGATCACCAAGATCATGACCTCGTATGTGGTCTCCGCCGAATTGGCCCACGGCAAGATCCATCTGGAGGACGCGGTCAGGATCAGCGAGAACGCATGGCGCTCGGGCGGAGCCGGTACCGATGGTTCGACCAGTTTCCTTGAACTCAACAGCGAAGTGCCGCTCAAGCAGCTGCTGTACGGCATGATCATCCAGTCGGGCAACGATGCGGCAATTGCGCTGGCTGAGCACACGGCAGGATCCGAGCCGCTTTTTGCCGATCTCATGAATCAATATGCTGCGCAGATCGGCATGACCGATACCCACTACGTCGACGCGAGTGGCTTGCCGAACGAAAACCACTACACCACGGCGCGGGATATCGCCGTCCTCTCGCGCGCCCTGATCCGTGATTTTCCTGCCGAATACGACATCTACAAGATCAAGGAATTCGAATGGAACGGAATCACCCAGCACAACCGCAACACGTTGCTGTGGCGTGATTCGTCGGTCGACGGGATCAAGACCGGCCACACGAGTTCTGCCGGCTACTGTCTCGCCACATCGGCCAAGCGGGGCGATCAACGGCTGATCGCGGTGGTCATGGGTGCCGACAGCGAGAAGTCGCGCGCCGACGCGAACCAGGAATTGCTCAGCTACGGATTCCGCTTTTTCGAATCCCACCGGTTGTACGAGGCGAGCAAGCCTCTAGCCAACCCGGAACTCTGGAAAGGTGAAGCCGACACGGCAGATCTTGGTGTCGGCGAGGATGTCATGGTCACGCTGCCTCGCGGGCGCTATGCCGACCTGAAGGCGACCATGGACCTGCCGAAGTACCTTGTCGCGCCGCTGCAGAAGGGCCAGCAGGTTGGCAGCCTCAAGGTCCAGCTCGATGGCAAGACCCTGGTCGAGCGGCCGATCGTCGTGCTTGCCGACGTTGCCGAGGGAGGGTTTTTCAAGCGCATGAGTGACGGCGTCATGCTCTGGTTCAAGAGCGATGATGCAGCACCCGCTGCTGCACCGGCACCGAACGGCCAATGATGCGCAACATCGACGACATCGAGCCGCAGAATCCCGATCAGGGATTTCAGTTTCCGGGCGCGTTCGAGATCACTGCGCTGGGTCGTGCCGATGCGGATCTCGAAGTCCGCGTGCCGCAAGTTATCGAAGCGCTGGGCCTGTCGGTGATCGCTGGCAGTCTTCGATCACGTCCGTCGCGCGAAGGCCACTATGTATCCGTGGCCGTGACATTCACCTGCCCCGACCGCGCAAGCTACGAGCGCGTGCACGAGATGCTGCGCGCGAACGAAGCGATACGCTGGACGATCTGATCGGCCGGACATGGA
>JAKQJM010000015.1 GCA_029561145.1 Pseudomonadota bacterium | reverse complement strand
CCGCCGGACATGGTGACTTTCAGCTCGTCGCCCCGGCCGATGCCGAACGGCGTTTCGGCCACGATCTGGCGCAGGCGTTCGCCGGCGGCCTGAGCCAGCGCTTGCGATGTTTCGGGCATGATGACGACGAACTCTTCCCCGCCATAGCGGCAGGCAAGGTCCATCGGGCGGATGTTCTCGCGCAGGCGGCGGCCGAATTCGCGGAGGACATCGTCGCCCGCGCTGTGGCCGTGGATGTCGTTGACCTTCTTGAAGTGGTCGATGTCGCACAGCAGGATCGAGACCGGCTGGCCGCCCATGTTGGCGCGCTTCACGAAGCTTTCGAGCTGCACGCGCATATAGCGGCGGTTGTGCAGGCCGGTGAGCTGGTCGGTGACGGCGAGTTCCATCGACTGGTCGAGGCGGGCGCGCAGGGCGTCGAGATAGCGCTTCTTACGAACCTGCGTTTTGACGCGGGCGAGGAGTTCCTCGCTGTCGATCGGCTTGATGACGATGTCGGAGGCGCCAAGATCGAGCGCGCGGACGGCTTTCTTCTCATCGTCCGGTTCGGCGACGACGAGGATCGGCAGATCGCGCGTGGATTCGAGCGAGCGGAAGTAGGCGCAGAGGCGCAGGCCATCCAGCTTCTCGTTCGAGAGCGAGACGATCATCACGTCGACCATCGAGCCGGAGATGCCGAGTTGCGTGGCCTCGGCGTGCGAGATCGGGCGGTGCAGACCTTCGAGATAGCGGCAGATGCGGCGGGCCTGGCGCTCGTTCTCATCGATGACGAGGATACGAGCGGGTTCGGATGCCCTGCCCTGTGCCGCAATATCAACAGCGCCCATGCGCTTGCCGGAGGCTTCGCGCTTGCGCAGCTCATCGGCGACCATCTTGTATTTGGTCAGCGCGCGGACGCGCGAGAGCAGCTGGAGATCATTGACAGGCTTCGTCAGGAAGTCGTCAGCGCCGGCGCCGAGGCCGCGCAAACGGTCTTCGCGCTCGTTCAGGGCCGTGACCAGCACGATTGGGATGTGTTCGGTGCGCGGATCGTTCTTGAGGCGACGGCAGGCTTCGACGCCGTTGAGCTTCGGCATCATGATGTCCATCAGGATCACGTCCGGCTCTTCGGCCAGCGCGCGATCGATGGCGTCTTCGCCGTCCACGGCAGTGATGACGTGGAAGTACTCGTTCTTCAGCTTGTCGGTGAGCAGCTTCCGGTTCTGCTCGATGTCATCGACGACCAGGACGCGTGCGCTCATCTCGCCACTCTCCGCGTGGGCGGAGGCGTGG
>JAKQJM010000009.1 GCA_029561145.1 Pseudomonadota bacterium | reverse complement strand
CGGACAGGATGCCGGCAGGAATTGCCTGCCGGCATCCGCCCACGAATCGCCCGACCTTTGTCGGTTTGCGGTACTGGCGGCGTACCGGTTTGCCGGTGGCACATACCGCCATTCGTCACATGGACGGATCTGCGCAAGATCTTTACCATCCGTCGACTCCGCCTTTCGGCGGATCCTGGGGACAATCAATGAAGTTTCGCCACGTTGCGGCATCACTTGTTCTGGTATCGGCGGCAGTGGGCGCGGCGGTCTTCGCCTGGTCCGGGCACGAGGAAGTCGATGCGGACAGCGTCGGGCCCTGGGCCAAGCCGATTGCGGGCGACTACTGGGCGCACCGCGTCTCCTATCCGACGATGAATTTCAGTCCGGCCTGGTACGAGGCAGCGAAGTCCACCGACACGCTGATTGCTTCCCGGGTACCCGCTGGTGAAAAGAGCTACCAACGCTCGGCCGAATCGCCTTTGACACTCGCGCCGGATGGCTGGACGTTCCTCGGTCCGTCACCGCTGCTCAACAGCGGTACGGTGGTCTCGGGTCGCACGAATGTAGTCGCTGTCGATCCCACCGGTCCTGACATCAACGGCATGCACACCGTGTTCGCCGCTTCGGATGGCGGCGGCCTGTGGAAGACGACGAACTGCTGCAGCGCCAGTACCACATGGCGCAACGTGACCGGTGATCGCGCGATCTCGAGCACGGCAATCGGCGAGATCTACATCGAGCCGAGCAATCCGAACGTGATCTACCTCGGCACGGGCGATCTCCGCTACGGCTCGTTCTCGTTCGGTTCGTCCGGTGTACTCAAGAGCGTCGACAAGGGTGAGAGCTGGACCGTGCTGGGCGAGGACGTGTTCAATCCGTTCTATCCGCCGTCAGCGACGCTCGGCTTCCCGCAATACCAGGCGGTAGGCAAGGTCAGGACCGATCCGAACCATACCGACACGATCATCGTTGGCACCAAGACCGGATTGTTCGTTTCCAACAATGCAGGCGTCGACTGGACGGGTCCCTGCTATACCAATGCATTCAGCAGCCAGCGCCAGGACATCACCGGGCTCATCGTGCAAAACGCCGGCGCGGGCGCAACCCGCGTGTTTGCGGCAGTCGGCACGCGCGGCTTGCCGACGACGGTACAGCCGGATCTCGCGAATCTCGGCGCGAATGGCGTCTATCGTGCGACGCTGCCGGCCAGCGGCTGCCCGGCAGTCGGTGACTGGACCTTGCTCAACAATGGTTTCCCGGCCGGAACCGGAGACGGCAACCCGACAGGAAAACTGCTCGGACGCCTTGAGATCGCCGAGGCGCCAAGCCAGCCGGCGACCCTCTATGCATTGGGCGCCAATGCGACGAACAGCAACGTGCTCGGCGTATGGCGCAGCGACAACGGCGGCGATACCTGGACGCAACGTTCGACCAATACGGGAATCCAGGCGGGTGGCTGCAGCAACGCCGCCAATGGCGGAACGCAGATGTGGTACGACGCCGGACTCACGGTGGATCCGAACAATCCTGAAACCGTGTTGCTCAGCGGCGTGGACATGTATCGATCGGTCAACGGCGGCACGACGTTCCAGGACATCACCTGCGGCTACGGAAACGGCAACGTCCACGTCGATCACCATGCGCGGGCCTACCTGCCGAACGGCCTTGGCGGTTACGACAGCAACAAGGTCCTGAGTGGCAGCGACGGCGGCGTCTTCTACACGGCCAATGCGCAGTTCGGCTCGGGAGGCTCCAGTACCGCGAATCGGCCGACCTTCATCTCGCTCAACCAGACCATCGGCTCGATCGAGCTCTACTCCGGTGACATCACCGCCAACTTCGCCACGGCGGTATCGCCCGGCGCCAGCGCCGGTGCGCAGGACAATGGCAGCGAATGGGCGCGCTGGACCAATACGAATCCGGCACCCGTGCAATGGACGGTGCGAAACGGAGGTGACGGCATCTACACGCGCATCGAGCCGGTCAATGAGTTGCGCTGGTACTACTCAAGCCAGAACGGCGCGCTCGTGGTATCGCAGACGGGCCCCAATGGCGGCATCAGCTCGGCAAGCTCCGGATGGGGCGGCGATACGCTGAGCTTCGTCATGCCTGTCGAGCTCTATCGTTATGGCGCGCTCGACGTGGCCGGCAGTGGATGCAGCACGGCGCTCGGTTGCAGCTACATGCTCGGCGGCACGAACCGCGTTTGGGAAACCCTGGTCGGTGCCATTCCGAGCAGCAGCTGGTATGCGAACAGTCCGAACCTGACCAAAGGCACCCTGGCCGATCGTTCGTTCATCAACCAGCTCGCGCATGCGACCAAGACGCCGAGTGTCGTCGTCGTCGGAACGAATGACGGCAATGTGCAACTCGGTTACGGAATGAACCAGGGCGTGGCCAACTCGGCGACCTGGGTCAACCTGACCAATGGCAACGCCGTGCTGCCGAACCGACCGGTGATGGACGTGACTGTCGACGTGGGCGATGCGGCCAATCCAGCAGCGACTGCGGTCGGCTATGCCGTGCTCGGAGGCTTTGACCAGAACACGCCGACCACGCCCGGCCATGTCTACCAGTTCAATTGCCAGAACAACTGCACGACCTTCACGTGGCGCGACATCAGCGGGAATCTGCCGAACATTCCGGCCAATGCGGTGGCAGTCAATCCACTGGTGCCGAACCAGGTCTTCGTCGGCACGGACTGGGGTCTCTATTACACCGATGACGTCAGCGCGGCCACTCCGGTCTGGTATCGCTTCGAGAATGGCCTGCCGCGCGTGATGATCTGGGACATGGCGGTCGACCGTGGCTTCACGACGCTGGCGGTGTTCACGCGTGGCCGTGGTGCCTGGGCCTGGCCATTGCCGAGCGGTCCGATCGACATCATTTTCCAGGATGGTTTCGAAGTGCCCTGATCAGTGACCCGGCACCGGTCGCGCAGGCATTGCACATGCGCGGCCGGTTTCTTCGGAATTGTTGCGTCGACGCTGCGCTGATGGCGCCAGGAATGCCGGCGCCTTGCGCGTCGATGTTTCGAACAGCGCAGTGCCGTGGCGGGGTGTCTTGGGTCGGCGATCGGTCGTGTGCCGCGCCGCATGCCGGGCGGCAGATTCCGGCCAGGCAGGCACCGTAGCCGAATCAGGCGGATGCGGCGATGCCGAACGTGGCAGCGTGGTCCGGGATCAGCGCGTGCTGCTGCAACCATTGCCGCGCGTCCATCGCATCGGATTCGAACCATGCGCGCGTTGAGCCGAGGCGGAATGTGTAACCCCATTCGTCCATGTCGGCCATGAGGCGCTTGCTGCCGACACCGGCCAATGCATCGGCAAGGACAATCTGCAGGTAGCAGGCGGCATCCTCCTCGGCGATCGAA
Organism: Pseudomonadota bacterium; assembly: GCA_029561145.1. Taxonomy (GTDB): domain Bacteria; phylum Pseudomonadota; class Gammaproteobacteria; order Xanthomonadales; family Rhodanobacteraceae; genus Dokdonella. The sequence continues at coordinate 38,765 of JAKQJM010000009.1, read as the reverse complement.
TCGGTGGCGTTGGTGTGCACATCGGCACGGCGTTCGGCCGGCATCACGATCAGGTGACAGGCTTCATGCAGGACCGAGTGTATCGGCGTGTCGGTGCGCGCAAATACCGTGGACCCGATCAGGCCGGCTTCCGGATCGCCCCAATAGCTGCCCGGAATCGGCAAATGGTCGGCGACGACCTGCAACTGCAGCCCATGGCCTTGCAGCAGCTCGCCAAGCGCATCCACATCGATGTCGGCGAGCCGCAGCAAGCGCGCTCAGTTCTCGCCGATGGCGGCAGCACCCTTCTCGGGCAGGGCCACCGACAGTTCGAGGACTTCATGGTCGCCGTCGCGCTCGACATTTATCAGTACGGCGTCCGGATCGACGTTCACGTATTTCTTGATTACTTCGAGGATCTCGCGTCGCAACGTCGGCAGGTAATCGGGCGTGCCACGCTGGGCGCGCTCCTGGGCGACGATGATGCGCAGGCGTTCCTTGGCGACGTTGGCGGTGTTCTTCGGTTTGGTCTTGAAGAAGTCGAGGATTCCCATGCTCAGCTCCCGAAAATCCGTGCGAAGAGGCCTTTCTTGTTGGCTTCGATGAAGCGCAGCGGCCGGGATTCGCCGAGCAGGCGGGCCACCGCGTCCTCGTAGGCATGACCGGCGTTAGAGCCTTCATCAAGGATGACTGGAACGCCGGCGTTCGATGCTGCCAGCACTCCTTCGGATTCGGGGATCACGCCGACCACGTCGATACCGAGGATCTCCTGCACGTCGGCGATGCTCATCATGTCGCCGGACTCGACGCGATTCGGGTTGTAACGGGTCAGCAGCAAATGCTGTCCAACCGCGCCATTGCCCAGCTCGGCACGGCGCGTCTTGCTCGCAAGCAGGCCGAGGATACGATCGGAATCCCGCACGCTCGACACTTCCGGGTTGACCACCACCACCGCACGGTCTGCGAAATACATGGCCAGCGCAGCGCCTTTTTCGATACCTGCCGGGGAATCGCAGATGACGAAATCGAAGCCGTCTTCACGCAGGCCATTGAGGACGGTTTCCACGCCCTCCCTGGTCAGCGCATCCTTGTCGCGCGTCTGCGATGCGGCCAGCACGAACAGGCTGTCGTAGCGCTTGTCCTTGATCAGTGCCTGCTTGAGCGTGCATTCGCCATTGATGACATTGACGAAGTCGTACACGACGCGGCGCTCGCAACCCATGATCAGGTCGAGGTTGCGCAGGCCGACATCGAAATCGATGACGGCGACTTTCTTGCCGCGCTTTGCCAGACCCACCGCCAACGATGCGCTGGTCGTGGTCTTGCCCACGCCGCCCTTGCCGGACGTGACGACGATGATTTCAGTCAACTGCATTCTCCATTGGCTCTTGTGATCCGCTGTCAGCCGAGCCTGGCCAGCAGCAGTTTTTCCCCCTCCAGCCAGGCCTGCACGGGTTTGCCGCGAAGGTCGGGCGGAAGATCCTCGAACACACGGTACTGGCCCGCGATCGATACCAGTTCGGCGTGGAACTCCTGACAGTAGATGCGCGCACTCGTGTTGCCCTGTGCTCCAGCCAGGGCACGCCCACGCAGGGCGCCATAGACATGGATCGATCCGTCGGCAATCACTTCGGCGCCGTTGGCGACCAGTTTGGTCAGCACGAGATCTCCGCCACGCGCATAGACTTGCTGTCCGGAACGCACCGGATTGTCGTGATGCAGGGTCTGCCCCTCGTTGCGACCTGGCGGTGGCGGAGTCGAGCGGGTCGATGTTTCCGCCGGCGCTTGCGCTGCGGTCGAAACCTCCACCGCCGGTTCGCCCGCGCGCTCGAAGGCTGCGCGGAATTTGGCGAACAGCGGCAGATCGAGACTTCGCGCCAGCGCCTCGTTTTCGCTGGTTCCGTAGGACAAGCCGACCGGAAGCATGCCGGCCGCGCGGATGCGCGCGAACAGGTCGCGCACCTCGTTCTCGCCGGGCAGGCCGGGCAGGTGACTGAGATCCAGCACGACCGGCGTGCGCAGGAACAACTGCGGCGCGCTCTTCAGTCGGAGCGCAAGTTCTGCCGACATTGCCTCCGCATCGAATCGCTTCAGGCGCAGGTTGGCGATGCCGACCTGGCCGAACTTCAGTTCGGCCGCCGGTTCGAGATTTCGCGATGACTCCACCATTGCCTGGAATCAGCCTGCGCTCGCGCGCACGATTCGCGGCGTCGCCCGGATCTCGGCCCGCTCGGCGAGCCAGGGCTGGTCAGGCAGTTCGCCGCTGCCGGATTTCAGGTAGGTGTCGCGCACGAATTCGAAACTGCACAGCGACTTGGCCAGCAGGCTGACGTGGCGGCCGACGCCTTCCATCATCTGCTGGCCCACTTCCTGGAAGCCATAGGTGCCGTGAAACAGCACCGCGACGTCGTCGCGAGGTTCGAGGAATACTTCGCAGGTGAGCAGCGGCACGCGCAGCTCGGCATAGCTGGTGACATCGCAGTAGAAGACCCGGCCAAGCCCGAGGCCGCGGTACGGTTCGGCGATGACGATGCGATCGATGTACACGAATTCCGGGTAGCGTTCGCGGAACCAGAGGAAATTCGGGCTCGCATAACTCGAGGTTTCACGCAGCGCGATCAGGAACCCGGCGATGACGCCGTCGATCTCGGCGACCCGGAAGTAAAGCGCGCAATTGAAAAACCAGCGCATGCTCGTCGCATCGAGTGCAAGGATGCGGGGGCCGACGGCGTTGTTGAGGGCGAGCACGGAATCGAGCTCGTGCTCGCGCACGTCGCGTATAACAAGGGTCATGCGTTCAGGCGCTCCAACGGGATGTTTCGATGGCCGAATCATTCGGCACGGAGCGTGGATTATCGCATGGGCCTGCGGCGCGAACCATTAAAATGCCGTATCTCACGGCCCGGTCGGCAGGACCGTCTTTCCGGCCAGTGACTTCGGGCAGGTTGCGGGACGGCCCGACGCGCCTATGATGGCGTCATGTCCGCGCCCGCCTTCAACCATATCCAGCTGCTGCGCTACGCGAGCCTGTTCACCTACGCGTGCGTGGGCATCCCGCTGCTGCAGTACGACACCGTACTTGCCGAGATGCTCGATCGCGCGCGACCCGCGTATTTCTATGATCTCTGGCTCGGCTGCTATCTCGCATTCGGCCTGGTGTTCTGGTTCCTCACCCACGACATGGGAGCGCGCAACCCGTCGGGTCTGCGCCGACTCGTCCAGATCGCCCTGCTCGTGCTGCTCAACCTGCTCGCCATTGCGGTCGGCTGGCTGAGCCAGAGCGGATTGTGTGCCTTGCTGCTCGTCGTCGTCTCGGTGGCCCTGCCGTGGATACTCAATCTGCACATAGGGCTGACCTGGATGGTCCTGCAGAATTTCTCGCTGCTGCCGCTTTTCGCAAGCTGGCCCAACTATTCGCTGACCCAGGCGGCATGGCAGGCGACCATGTATCTCGGCATTTCGACGACCACATTCGTCACTTCGATGATCGCCCAGCAGCAAGCCGAGGCGCGCGACGACCAGCGTCGGCTCAATGCCGAATTGCGTGCGACCCGGGCCTTGCTGGCGGAATCCAGCCGGCTTGGCGAACGCATGCGCATTTCGCGCGAACTGCATGATCTGGTCGGCCATCATCTGACCGCACTGAGCCTGAATCTCGAAGTCGCCAGCCATCTGGTCAGCGGCCAGGCCCAGGAACATGTGCGCCAGGCCCAGTCGGTCGCGCGCCTGTTGCTCTCCGATGTGCGCGAAGTGGTCAGTCAGTTGCGCGAGGACGACAGCATCGACCTGACTGTGGCCCTCAACAGCCTGATCGAAGGAGTGCCTGGAATTCGCATCCATCTCGATCTCCCGGAACGCTTCACGATCGATGATCCACGTCGCGCACAGCTGTTGTTGCGCTGCGCGCAGGAGATCATCACCAATGCGGTCCGTCACGCGAATGCGCGCAATCTCTGGCTCGCGTTCGAGCGCACGCCGGACAGGAAGCTCGCGATCCATGCGCGTGATGATGGACGGGGCACGATCCAGCTCAAGCCCGGCAATGGATTGAATGGCATGCAGGAACGCCTCTCGCAGTTCGGCGGACAACTCGATATCGTCACCGGCAGGGACCTGGGATTCACTCTCGATGCGTGGCTGCCGCTGGAGGCGACCCAATGATTTCCGTCTGTCTCGTTGACGACCAGACCCTGGTCCGCCAGGGCATCCGCTCGCTGCTCGAACTATCCGATTCGATCCGTGTGATCGCCGAAGCCGTCGACGGCGCCCAAGCGGTGCAATTGATTCCCGAGGTGCGTCCGGATGTCGTCCTGCTCGACATGCGCATGCCTGGCATGTCCGGCCTCGATGTGCTGAATGCGCTGGGCAGCAGCGGCAAGCTGCCGCCGACAATCATCCTGACCACATTCGACGACGAGCAACTCGTGCTGGCAGGACTCAAGGCCGGTGCCCGCGGCTACCTGCTCAAGGATGTCTCGCTGGATCAGCTTGTCGATGCAGTCAAGGTCGTCGCAGGCGGTGGATCGCTGGTCGCCCCGATGGTTACCCAGCGGCTGCTGTCCGGCCTCGAGCGCATGCAGAACGATTTCACCAGCCTCGATCGCCCGGACCCGTTGACCGAACGCGAAACCGAGATCCTGCGCCTGATGGCAGGCGGCTACAGCAACAAGGAAATCGCCAATTCGCTCGGCGTGGCCGAGGGAACGGTCAAGAATCACGTGTCCAACGTCCTCTCCAAGCTCGGTGTGCGGGACCGCACCCGCGCTGTCCTCAAGGCCTTCGAGCTCGGTATCGTCTAGGGACGCCCGGAATCCTCTCCGGATCGTAGCCATCGCTGCCCGGAGTCAAGTACCATGCCGGGTCTGATAGTTGCGGGTCCGGGAGGATCCACCTGCGAATATCAACCCGCCGGGCCATGCCGCCCTCGCCGGAGCGCGAGGACAGGGCTGAACAGGTGCCACGGTGGTTCATCAAGTCCTGGAGAGGTCCGGAATGACGCGTGTTCTCGAATTGCTGGTTTCCCTGCTGATAGTCACCGTTCTGGTCGTGGTTGTCGGCGTACTGCTGCCCAGTCATGGCCATGTCGAGCGCTCGGTCGAAGTGTCCAGTCCCGTGCGTCAGATTTTCGACTCGGTGAATACGCTGCGCCGCTTTCCCGAATGGTCGCCGGAGCGCCGCCTGGATCCGCAGCTGCATATGGAGTTTTCCGGCACGCGTATCGGCAAGGGAGCCAAGGTCGACTGGAGCGGAAACGAGAGCGTTGGCAAGGGCAGTCTCGAGATCGTGAACTCGGACGAGGACAGCCAGGTCAAGATGGACGTGACAAATGATTTTGCAGGGACCAACAAGACCTACACGATCACCCTCAAGCCAGCTGAAAACGCGAAGACCACACGCATCCACTGGGCCTACGACGTCGATTACGGCTGGGACCTGAAGGCGCGCTATGCCGGCTTGTATATCCATGGCAAACCCGACGCGACCCTGCAGACTGCACTGGCCAACATGTCGGCCATGCTCGCGTCATTCCCGAATGTCGATTACAAGGACCAGGACATCCAGGTCACCGAAGTGACGGGTGTGCCCCTGCTGGTGCTGTCGACCAAGGCCCCGCGCACGCTCGACGAAGTCGAGGAAGCCACCAGCCAGGCAGTCGCGCGCATCGAAGCCGTGATGGCGAAGGCAGGTCTCAAACAAGCTGGACCGGTACGCACGATCACGACCAACTGGGGTGACGACAACTATGTCTATGACGTCGCCATCCCGGTCGACGCGAGCCGCTTCACGCTCGAAGGCGCGACTTACGAAATCACCGCTCCGGTAGTCTCCGAGGTTGTCGAAGAGCTGGCCGACAACGAGACCGCCCCCGTGCTGAAGCTGGGTGACCACGATGAAGACGGCAACCTGGTCATCGAAGATGGCGTACACGCCAGGATCAGCTACACCGGACAGGCATTGATGACGGAGTATACCGGCAGCCCTGCCGCACTTCCGTTGCTGCGCCTGCAGGAAAAAGCCTACGCCGAGACCCACGGCTACCTGTACAGCGAAATGAATGGTGGACGCTTCTGGGACGAAGTGTCGGCGACCAGTGAAGAAGGCGGGAACACCTACAAGGTCTACCTGCCGGTCGAACCCTGATCGTCGTTTCGCTCTCTTGATGCATCGAAACGGGCGGGCCGAAAGGTCCGCCCGTCTTGATTTGCGGACCTCGCGTTCTCGGTGCGCCTGAACGGGCCGTGGAAGGCTTGTTCAGTCCGGCTCGTAGCGGAGCGCCGTCACGCAGCAGCGGCGGATGCCATTTGGCGTGGCGACCTCGAACTCATCGTCGACGCGCCTCTTCAGCGCTGCGCGCGCCATTGGCGCGTCGATGCTGATCCAGCCCTTGTCGGCGTCGATTTCGTCTGCGCCGACGATCCGATACTCGTGGCTGCCTTCGTCGTCTTCGATCGAGAACCATGCGCCAAAATAGATCGCGCCGCGATCGCCCGGCAGCTCGGTTGCGGGGCGCAGCGACGGAATCCGTCTGCTCAGATAACGCACACGTCGATCGATTTCGCCGAGTTGCTTCTTGCGGTAGATGTATTCGGCGTTTTCCGAGCGATCCCCTTCGGCGGCGGCGGCGGTCAACGCCGCCACGACCTCGGGACGGCGGACGCGCCACAGCAAATCGAGCTCTTCCTGCAGCAGGCGCAGACCCTGGGTCGTGATGAGGGTCGATGAAGCTTCGCCCGGCGGGCGCCAGCGGCTCATGCCTGATCCGGTCAGCGGCCCTTGAAGATGCCGCCGAGTACGCCTCGCATGATCGAGCGGCTGATCTGCCCGCCGGCGTTGCGTGCCGCCGATTTGGCCAGCGCTTCGATCATGCCTTGCCGGCGCCCCGTGCCGAACAGCATGTCGCGAGCCTTGTCGAGCAGGCCGCCTCCACCCGCTTCTGCCGCCGGCGCCTTTCCGCGCTTCGCCTCCTGGGCCTCCGCTGGTGTTGCAGCGGCGGTTTCCTCGGCGCGTGCAGCCAGTTTTTCGAAGGCGGATTCGCGATCGGCCATCGTGTCGTATTTGGCACCCATCGGCGAACGCGAGCGGATCGTCGCGCGTTCTTCATCGGTGACCGTGCCGATGCGGCAGCCTGGCGATGCAATCATGCAGCGCTGCACGGGCAACGGAATGCCACCGTCCTGCAGGGTCGTGACCAGCGCCTCGCCGACCGCAAGCTGGGTGATCGCTTCGGTCACGTTGACCTTGGGATTCGGTGGAAAAGTCTCCGCCGCCGCACGCACGGCCTTCTGGTCGCGTGGCGTGAATGCACGCAGCGCATGCTGCATGCGATTGCCCATCTGGCCGAGAATCGTCTGCGGAATGTCGTCGGGATTCTGCGAGCAGAAATAGACGCCAACACCCTTGGAGCGGATCAGGCGCACCACCTGTTCGATGCGCTGGATCAGCGCCGGAGGAGCATCGTCGAACAGCAGATGCGCCTCGTCGAAGAAGAACACGAGCTTGGGCTTGTCGAGATCACCGGCTTCCGGGAGGTTCTCGAACAGCTCCGACAACATCCACAGCAGGAAGGTCGAATACAGCTTGGGCTTGAGGATCAGCTGATCGGCGGCGAGGACGCTGATGATGCCGCGTCCCGACATGTCCTGGCGCATGAAATCGGCCAGATCGAGCGCCGGCTCACCGAAGAAATGATCCGCCCCGGACTCCTGCAATGTCAGCAGGCCACGCTGGATCGCGGCGATCGATGCGCCGCTGATCAGGCCGTAGTGCTGCGAGATCGCCTTGGCGTTGTCCGAGGCAAAGCTCAGCATCGCGCGCAGGTCCTTCAGGTCGAGCAGGAGCAGACCCTCGTCGTCGGCTGCCTTGAACACGACTTCGAGCACGCCTTGCTGGGTGTCATTGAGTTCGAGCAGGCGCCCGAGCAGGTGCGGGCCCATCTCTGAAATCGTTGCACGCACCGGATGGCCGAGCTTGCCGTAGATATCCCAGAACACGATCGGATTGGCATTCGGGCTCCAGTCGAGGCCGAGTTTCTCGATTCGCGCCTTGAGCTTGTCGTTCATTGCGCCCGCCTGGGCCAGCCCGGCGAGATCACCCTTGACGTCGGCGAGGAACACCGGCACGCCGAGTTTCGAGAATCCCTCGGCCAGCAGCATCAGGCTCACCGACTTGCCGGTGCCGGTCGCGCCGGCGATCAGGCCGTGGCGATTGGCGTACTTCGCGTGCAGCCAGACGTCCTGGTCACTCTTGCCTATCAGGATCTCGTTCACCACTGGACTCCTTGCGTTGCGACACGGAATGATGCGCGTGATTGTAGTCGAGGCGCTGCCTGTTCGTTGCCGCGAGTTGCCCGCGTCGGTTACCGTGCGAGGATTGCAATCCGGATTGATGCCCGATGTCCAAGATTCTTCACATTCCGCTCATCGCAGGACTCGCCGCATTGACCGCCTGCGCAGGGACGGCGCCGGCGAGTCGGCCGTCGACTTCGAGCAAGGTCGATGAAAGCGCGGTCAATGCCTTGTCGGCCGAGCTGGACCAGGCCAGCCAGCGCTTCGAGGCCGGCCTCGCGCTTGCGCGCACGGGCGACGAGGACAAGGCGCAGGCCGAGATCAAGGCGTCCCTCGACGATCTGCAGGCGACGGCCGTCCGCTGCAATGCAATCCCGGGTTGCGACGCGAGCCGTTTTGTTTCGACCTATGACCGCTTGCTGCGCCTCGGTGTTGCGATGCCCGCAGTCGATGTCGACGAGGAAGCGGATGCCGTTGTCGAAGCGGCGCCTGGCGATGCAGAAGAAGCCTCGCCCGTGATTGCCAACCTGCCGGCAATGGAACGCACGATCACCTTGCTCAAGGGGCGCGAGCTGGCCGATATCCTGACCATCAACGATGCGGTCAAGGCCGGTCTCGAACAATGGCTGACCCAGTATCGTCCGAACCTCATGACCGCTTACGTCAACTACGAGTTCATGCGCTATCGGATGTGGCCCGAGTATCACAAGGCCGGGCTTCCGGAAGCCTTGCTGTTCGGCATGCTCGCCAAGGAATCCGGCGGACGCGTGCATGCCGTCTCGCGTTCCGGCGCATCCGGCCCATTGCAGTTCATGTACGCGACCGGCCTGCGTTTCGGGCTCGGTTCAAGCAATGGTTTCGACCAGCGCTTCGACCCGGCCCTGTCGGCGCGGGCCAATGCCGCCTACATCAATGAGCAACTGGCGATATTCAACGGCAATCTCGAGCTTGTCGTTGCAGCCTACAATGGCGGGGAAGGGCGCATCCGGCGCCTCGCGGCCCGCGGCGGCAGCACGAGCTTCTGGGATCCGAAAGTCTATTCGATCCTGCCCGACGAGACGCGCGACTACGTGCCGATGGTGCTTGCCGCGGCGTGGCTGTTCCTGCACCCGGAGCGCTACAACCTCGAGTTCCCGAAAATCGATGGACGCCCGGGCACGATCGCCCTGGTCGAACCGGCCTCGCTCGCCGAGTTGACCGTCTGCTTCGGCAATGAAGGCGGCATGTATGACGGCTGGTTCCGTGCACTGCGCAATCTCAATCCGGCCGTCGATCCACAACTGCAGCTGCCTGCAGGAACCCGCCTCGAGGTTCCTGCTCAGCTCGAAGCTGCGTATGCGGGCAGGTGCGCAAGCGGCCCGTGGATGAAACTGGCCGAAGACCTGAATCACGCGACCCGCGCAACCACACGGCCGAGCCGCAGCAGCACGAGCATCCATACGGTCGCGCACAAGACCTACAAGGTACGACACGGCGACAATCTTGCGCGCATCGCACGTGCGCACGGTTGTGCCACCACGCGCGAAATCGCCGAGCAAAATGGAATCAAGGCTCCGCAGTACCGCATACGCGTAGGCCAGAGCCTGCATATTCCTTCGTGTTCGAAGCGCTGAAGCCTGCATCCGGCGGCCACAAAAAAAGCGCAGCCGGGCTGCGCTTTTTCTTTTCAATCGGACACCCGCGTCACGACGACTGACCGGCTCGCCCGCCTGCTGATCTCAGGCTGCCTGAGGATGGCTTGCCAGCAACTGCGACATCTCCTTGGCCGGAACGGATTCCTTGAGCGTGCGCAGGGTCCGCATGACCTGCCGGTGCAGTTCGCGCTGATCGGCGTACGGCGAATCCTTGGTTTCGTGGAAGCTGACCGTGAGCCACAGGGCGAGGCCGCGCAGACGCACCTGCAGGCTGTCGGACTTCATGCGCTCATAGCCGATCGCGGTGCCGCCACCCCAGGGTGAGTACTTTTCGTCCGGCGGAGTCGCATACAGATGCGGGTACTCGCACTTCGTCGCGTTCGAGAATTCGCGCATGGCAAGCGCCGCGAGCTGGCGCCGGGCATTCGGATTGAGTTGATCGAGGGCCTTTTCGATCTCCTTGAACTGGCGGCGCAGTTGCACGCCGCGGGTAAGGGCGATCAGGCGAGTGACAAAATGCATGGAATTTCCCCTTCGATCGTCGAAACCCCGGTCCGAAGGCCCGGCGAGTGACGCTGAATGTAATGTTCTGACAATTCTAGTCGCACGAGGGGCAGTAAAGCTATGCCTGGGTCACATTTTCTTGCAACGACTTGCAACGAATTGATGAGATCCGGTTGAAGCGGGATGAATGCCTCAACGACCGCGTCCGCCGATGCGTTGGCCAACCTTGACGGCCTGCTCCGGAGCAAGTCCCGCATCCAGCTTCAAGCCGTGCGCAGGCAGGGTCACGATGACCGTGGAGCCCATGTTGAATCGCCCGAGTTCGGCGCCGCGCGCCAGCGAGATCTCGCGATCGCGATAATCGGTCGCGTGTACCGCCGAGGCATACGGCGGAATCTCGAGACCGCCCCAGACCGTCGATACGCTCGAAACCAGCAGCGCCCCGACCAGGACAACGGCAAACGGGCCGTCGTCACCCTCGAAATGGCAGACGAGGCGTTCATTGCGCGCAAACAGGCGCGGGATCGCGGCGACCGCGAACGGCGCGACGCTGAACAGGCGGCCGGGAACATGCACGGTGGAAACGAGCTTGCCCGACAGCGGCATGTGCACACGGTGGTAGTCGCGCGGCGAGAGATAGACGGTAATGAACTGGCCATTCCGATAGGCGAGCGCCGAAGCGTCGTCGCCCAGCAGTTCAGCCACGCTGAATCCCTGGCCCTTCGCCTGGAAGATGCGACCCTCGTCGATCGCTCCAGACTGGCTGATGCGCCCGTCCGCGGGACACGCAAGCACGCCGGGATCGGCGTCCTGTGGACGTGCGCCGGGTTTCAATTCGCGCGTGAAGAATGCATTGAAATGCGCATAGTGCGCGATCTCCGGGTCGGCGGCTTCGCTCATGTCGACCCGGTAGCGGCGCGTGATCTGCCGGATCAGGAAGTTTTTCCAGGGTCGCCAGCTCCAGCGCGTCGCGTGGAACACGATGCGCGAAAGAAACCGGTGCGGCAGTACGTGCTGAATCAGGATCGAGGGCGACATCAGCGCGAACCTGCCAGGGCGAGGAGGTCGGCGCTGATCGGGCCGACCTCGAACGGGGGGCGGAACAAGCCGGCACGGCGACCTTGTGGATCGATGATCACGGCCGATGCGCTATGGTCGACGCTGTAGCCGCCAGTCGGGTCGGGAATGCGCGCATAGACCAGTCCCAGTGAACGGGTCAACCGCGTGAGCTCGTCGTCGGTCCCGGTCGCGGCGACGAAATCCTTGTTGAAGAACTCGACATAGCGGGCCAACTGCTCAGGCGTGTCGCGCTCGGGATCGACCGAGATGAAAGCGAAGCGGACCTTGTCCGTCGCACCTTGCGCGGAAAGCACGGACCAGACCTGCTTGAAGGCTGCCAACGTCACCGGGCACACATCGGGACAATGCGTGAAGCCGAAGAAGACGACGGTCCAGTGCCCGTGCAGATCGGCCTGGGTCAGCGCCCGGCTGTCGGCACGTTGCAAGCCGAAATCGGGAACCACGAGGCGCGACGGATACATCACGGCGGTCTGCAGCGCGGGCACGGCTGGCCCCAGCCATCGCGAACCGGCCCAGAGGCCGACCGCAAGAGCCAAGGCGGCAATCACGATGAGGGAAGTGGCGCCGATGCGACCACGGATGCGGAGGGAGTTCATCGCGCCAGTATAGCGGTGGTCGGTGGCCATGCCTCGTCGACAGCGTGTCGCAGGCCGATTGCATGCGGTTTCGTGTTGCGCGGCGGCTTATACTCGCTCCCCTTTTTCAACGCCTGTCGCCATGACCGCCGAGCTCGCCACGATCATCGATTTCATCCGCCATGGCGCAAGTCGCTTCACGGCGGCCGGGCTGACCTTCGGCCACAGTTACGACAATGCGCTGGACGAGGCTACCCATCTGGTCCTGCAGACCCTGCATCTGCCGCATGACCTTTCACCGGCCTATGGTCAGGCTCGACTCACCGCGGATGAGAAGGCTGCGCTACTCGCGTTGTTCGAGCGACGCGTGATCGAACGGACCCCGGTCGCCTACCTGACCGGCAAGGCCTGGTTCGCCCGTCTCGAGTTCATCTCGGATCGCCGCGCGCTGGTGCCGCGCTCACCGATCGCCGAGATGATACTCAATGGTTTCTCGCCGTGGCTGGACGATCGCGAGGTCGGTCGAGCACTGGACCTTTGCACCGGATCCGGCTGCATCGGTATCGCGATGGCCTCCTACAACCCCGGCTGGCAGGTGGACCTGGTCGACATCAGCGACAGCGCACTGACGCTTGCGCGCGAGAATATCGACTACCAGGATGTCGGCGGGCGCGTGCGGGTGATCGCCTCGGATCTGTTCGCCGGTCTCGCCGGCGAGCGCTACGACCTGATCGTCAGCAATCCGCCGTATGTCACCGAGGACGAATATTCCGCCATGCCCGGCGAGTATGCGCATGAGCCGAAGCTCGGCTTGACAGCCGGCGATGACGGCCTCGATTTCGCCCTGCGCATACTTGCGGAGGCACCGGACCATCTCAACGACGGTGGCGTGCTGATCGTCGAGGTTGGCGAGAGCGAGCATGCCCTCGTCGAATTGCTGCCCCGGTTGCCATTCAACTGGGTCGAGTTCGAGGTTGGCCAGATGGGCGTTTTCGTCATCGATCGCAACGCCCTCGTCGAGCATCGTGGCGTCATCGCCGCTGCTGCGCAACGCTGATGTAGCGCAAACCTCATGTCGAGCAACACTTTCGGAAAATTGTTCGCGGTCACGACGTTCGGCGAGAGCCATGGTCCGGCGATCGGCTGCGTGGTTGATGGCTGTCCGCCGGGACTGGCCATTGCCGCCGAGGATTTCCGCGCGGATCTCGATCGGCGCGCCACCGGGCGATCACGATTCACGTCGCAGCGCCATGAGGCCGACGAGGTCGAGATCCTCTCCGGCACATTCGAAGGGCGTACTACCGGTACGCCGATCGCGCTGCTGATCCGCAATACCGATCAGCGTCCCAGGGACTACGCCGAGATCGTCGACACGTTCCGTCCGGGTCATGCCGACTATACCTACTGGCACAAGTACGGAATCCGCGATCCGCGCGGCGGAGGGCGCTCGTCCGCGCGCGAGACGACCATGCGCGTCGCCGCCGCGGTGATTGCGCGCAAATGGCTAGCCGAGCGTCACGGCATCCGCGTGCGCGGCCATCTCGCTGCGATCGGGGATCTTGTTCCGCGCGCATTCGACTGGGATGCGGTCGGGCTGAATCCGTTCTTCTGGCCTGATCCGGCGATGCTTGGCGAACTCGAGGAGTTCATGAATGCCCTGCGCAAGTCGGGTGATTCGATTGGCGCGCGCGTCGAGGTTGTTGCCGAAGGCGTCCCGCCAGGCTGGGGCGCTCCGATCTACGCCAAGCTGGATGCGGATCTCGCGGCTGCATTGATGTCGATCAACGCGGTCAAGGGTGTCGAGATCGGCGACGGTTTCGCGGTCGTTGGCCAGCATGGAACCGCGCATCGCGACGAGATGACCCCGCGGGGTTTCCTCAGCAATCATGCCGGCGGCATCCTCGGCGGCATCAGCAGCGGGCAGGCGATACGGGCCAGCGCGGCCTTCAAGCCGACCTCAAGCATCCTGGTTCCCGGCCGCAGCGTGAATCTCGCCGGCGAGCCCGTCGAGCTGCGCACGAAAGGACGCCACGATCCCTGTGTCGGCATCCGCGCGACGCCGATCGTCGAGGCGATGGTCGCGCTGGTCCTGATGGATCATGCATTGCTGCATCGCGCCCAGTGCGGCGATGTCGAGCCGGTTGAACCGATCATCCCGGGGTTGATCAACGAGTGATCGCGCGCGTGAATCCCGCGGCGCGCATTCATCGCGACACCCGTCGCGGTGCCAAGCGTTTTCCGAAGGTCGGCCAGTGCGCGCGTTGTGCGAGCTGATCCGATCTCCGGACATTTCCTTTCCTGAGATTTCCAGATGAGCAGCAAGAGCAGTTACAAGGTCGCGATGGTCGGCGCTACCGGAGCAGTCGGAGAGGCGCTGATCAGCATCCTCGCCGAGCGCAACTTCCCGGTCTCGGAATTTGTCGCACTGGCCAGTCCGCGCAGCGCGGGCGGAAGAATCCGCTATGGCGATCGCGAGATCGTTGTGCAGGACCTGGCCAGGCATGATTTCGCCGGTGTCGACATCGCGTTCTTCTCGGCCGGCGGCAGCGTCAGCCGGGAGCATGCGCCGCGTGCTGTCGCAGCCGGCGCGGTGGTGATCGACAACACATCGGAATTCCGTTACCAACCCGATGTGCCTCTGGTCATCAGCGAAGTCAATCCCGAAGCGATGGCCGGCTATACGCGGCGCGGCATCATCGCGAACCCGAACTGCTCGACCATGCAGATGCTCGTCGCACTGGCGCCGATTCATCGCGCGGCCGGCATTGAACGCATCAACGTGGCGACCTATCAATCGGTCTCCGGCGCAGGACGGTCGGGCATCGAGGAGCTTGGCGAACAGACTGCAGCCTTGCTCAACTTCCAGTCGATCTCGCCGGCCAAGTTCAGCACGCAGATTGCCTTCAACGTGATTCCGCATATCGATGACTTCCAGGCCAACGGCTACACGCGCGAAGAAATGAAGATGGTCTGGGAGACACGCAAGATCCTCGGCGACGATACGATCCAGGTGAACCCGACCGCCGTGCGCGTGCCGGTGTTCCTCGGCCATGCCGAAGCCGTGCATCTCGAAACGCGCGACAGGATCACGGCAGAGCAGGTCCGCGAGCTGTTACAAAGCGCCCCCGGCGTCGAGGTGATCGACGAACGCGTGGCGGGCGGCTATCCGACACCGGTCGTCGATGCCGCGGGCCAGGATGCGGTCTTTGTCGGCCGAATCCGCGAGGATATTTCGCACCCGCGTGGAATCAATCTGTGGATTGTCTCGGACAATATTCGCAAGGGAGCCGCCCTGAATGCCGTTCAGGTGGCCGAACTATTGGTGAAAACGTATCTGTGATCTATAGTTACGGTTGTGTTATAAGGCATTTTCGAGCTTTGGCCGGCGTAAAGTAGACGGCGGCCCATTGCTCATCTTCATCGTATTCGGGGAGCCCTTTTCATGAAACGACCGCTGCAATTGTCGCTGGCCATCGCGCTCGCGTTGGGGGCGACCGATGCGTCTGCACTCGGATTGGGTGCGATCCAGGTCCAGTCTGGCCTGAATCAACCTCTGGTTGCCGAGATCCCGATCATCCAGTCAGCGCCCGGCGAGGCCGAGGGACTGATCGTCCAGCTCGCTTCCGACGACGATTTCGAGCGTGTCGGCATGAACCGGGCCAGTATCGGTGTCCCGGTCCAGTTCAGTCTCGGCAAGAATGCCCGGGGCGAACCGGTGATCAAGGTGACCAGTCAGGAGATCGTCCGCGAACCCTTCGTCGGCTTGCTGCTCGAGGCCAACTGGCCAAAAGGCCGCTTGCTGCGCGAATACACGGTCCTGCTCGATCCGCCGGTCATGGCGCCGGCGGTAAAAGGATCCAGTGCGGTTGCAGTCGCTGCAAAGGAGCCTGAGCGCGCTGCCGCGCAACCGCTGCCCTCGACCAAGCCTGCTGAAAAGGCGCCGCCCGCCGTTGCCGCTGCTCCGGCCAAGGCATCGGCTCCGGCCAAGCCCGCAGCTCCACCGAAGTCCGAACCCGCTCCGCGAGTGGCGGGCGGCAACGAGTATGGCCCGGTGGCAGCGGGCGAGACGCTGGGCGAAATCGCCCGGGCGACCCGACCGGGCGAACAAGTCAGCATCAACCAGATGATGCTCGCCTTGCTGAAGAGCAATCCAAACGCGTTTTTCAAGGACAACATCAATGCGCTGAAGCGCGGCGCGGTGTTGCGCATCCCATCCGCCGATGAAGTGGCGGCCAGCGGTTCGGCGCGCGATGCTGCAGCAGCGGTGCGTGCGCAGATCGACGAATGGCGTGGAAACGTCAGCAGTGCGCCGACCCTCGTCGCGGATACGACGCCTGCAGCCACGCGCAGTAGCGCTGCGAGCTCCACCGTGACGGCGACTTCCGACGAACGCCTTGCCCTGGTTCCGCCACGCGAAGGCAAGGCGGGTCAGGATTCCGCGGATCGTCCCAGCGGCGGGCGCTCCGGAGATTCGGGGAATACGGCCACCAAGGCCGAGCTGGCTCGTGTGAAAGAGGCATTGACCAGCAAGGAGCAGGAGTCCGGCGAGCTCAAATCGCGGCTCAAGGATCTTGAGGACATCAAGGGCAAGAACGAGAAGCTGATCAGCCTGCAGAACACCGAACTGGCCGAGATGCGCGAAAAGCTCAAGCAGCTGCAGGACCAGGGTGCGAAGGCCGCTGCTGCGGCAGCAAGCGCGCCGAAGGCGACAGCGACAGTTGCCCCCGTTGCGGACGCAACCATTGTGGCGACGCCGACTCCGGAAACGCCGGCCAAATCCAGCGCGCCGACTGCTGCTGCGGCAGATGGAAAGATCACCAAGGACGATATCTGGGGCAATTCGGACGGCAAGCCAGCAACGCCTGCAGCCGCGCCTTCCGTCACCACGCCTGCGGCAAGCCCTGCTGCTGGCGACACGACTGCCCCGGCGACTGCGCCGCCGGCAACCCGTGGCGATTCCGCTTCGACGACGACGCTGACCACGCCGACAGCCAGTACGCCGGCATCGACACTGGACAAGCCCGTTTCGACTGCGGCCGAGCCCAAGAAGGCCGCGCCAAAACCGGCGGCCAAGAAGCCCGTGCCGACTCCGACCAAGCCCGCCGTATCGGCAGAGCCCTGGTACATGCAACCGTGGGTATTGGGTGCTGCCGGCATCGGAGGACTGCTGCTGGTCGTGGCCGGTCTGTTCGGATTGCGCAAGCGCAAGCCGGTTCCGGCTCCGGCACGCACCTCGATCGCCAATGCGTTCGGCGATTCCCCGATTGGAAGCCCGGCTCTTGGCGATGATGCCGAGGCCGAAGAGCAGGCATTGATCGAGCAGGTCCAGGCCGATCCGAGCAATGCCGGCGCACACCTCGAACTGCTGAGCCTGTATTACGCCCAGGGCGCGAGCAGCAAGTTCGAGGCCGCGGCCGAAGACATGTATGCCTACGTCGCGGATCCGAATCAGCCCGACTGGCGTGAAGTGCGGGCGATGGGCGAGGAACTGGTTCCGCACAATCCGCTGTTCAGCAATCGCAACGCATTGGCGGGCGACATGGCAGACCTCGATGCTCCGGGCAGCTATCACTTCGATGAGCCGAGCACCGGAGACGCGACGGGTTTTCCGGATTTTGCCGACGAAGAAGCGGCATTGCCCTCGCAGCGCAGTGCGCATGACGCAACCATGGCGACCACGGCCATGCCCGCGATCGATGTCTCGGGCTTTGACCTGGGCGAGGTGCGCGATACGCAGCCGGCCAGTTCCGATACTTCGTTCAGCTTTGACCTGCCCCCGATCCCGGCGGCAGCGAGCCCGCGCGCACCCGTATCGGTCGACCTAGACCTCGAAGCACCTGGTCATGCCGCGGACGTGTCCGACGAGGAGTTCTTCGCCGGCGAGGATGCGATCGGCACCAAACTCGACCTCGCCAAGGCCTATCTCGACATGGGCGACCCGGAAGGTGCGCGCTCGATGCTGGAGGAAGTCCTTGCCGAAGGCGGTCCTGCGCAGCAGGACGAAGCACGCAGGCTGATCAGCGAACTCGGCTGACACGCGGCCCATTGAGCAAAAAAGGCCGGGAGTGATCCCGGCCTTTTTCGTTTTGGCCACGGGCTCCTTGCCCGCTGCGTTTCGAACGCTGGCGCGCGAACGCTGGGCCGGTCCACTAGAATCGTGCTTTTCCCCTGCTCGCGGAGATCGCGTTGCGCATTGCGCTTGGCATTGAATACGACGGAACGGATTTCCTCGGCTGGCAACGCCTCTCGCACGGCCCCACCGTGCAGGGCGCCGTCGAAGAGGCGCTGTCCTACGTCGCCGATCATCCCGTCGCGGTGACCTGTGCAGGGCGTACCGATGCCGGCGTACACGCACGTTGCCAGGTTGTGCATTTCGATAGTGACGCTGCGCGCACGGAGCGCGGCTGGATGCTCGGTACCAACTCGCGCCTGCCATCGACGGTGGCCGTGCGCTGGGCCGCGCGCGTGGATGCGGATTTCCATGCGCGCTACGCTGCGCTCGGGCGACGCTACCGCTATTCGATCCTCAATCGCGCCGCCCGTCCGGCGCTCGATGCGCGCTACGTCGCGTGGGAACGCCAGCCGCTGGACGCCGAGGCGATGCAACGTGCCAGTGCGGCCCTGATCGGAGAGAACGATTTCAGTGCGTTTCGCACGATTGCGTGCCAGGCGCGCACACCGTTCCGGAATGTTCATTCGATCCGCATCGCGCGCATCGATGATCGTGTCGTGATCGATATCGCGGCGAATGCGTTTCTCCATCACATGGTGCGCAACATCGTCGGTTCGCTGCTTCCGGTCGGCCGCGGCGAGCAAGCGGAATCGTGGATAGCCGAACTGCTCGCCGGTCGCGAGCGCCGTCTGGCCGGACCCACCGCATCGGCATCGGGACTTTGCTTTGTCTCGCCTGTCTATCCGTCACGCCACGGACTGCCGGCCGAAGTCTGTCCGCCATGAACCGCGTCCGCATCAAGTTCTGCGGGATCACGCGTCTTGAGGACGCGCTGCTGGCGTCGAGCCTCGGCGTTGACGCGCTCGGATTCGTGTTCACCCGGCACAGCGCGCGCGTTGTCGAGGCCGCTGCGGCAAGCCGCATCATGCGCGACCTGCCACCGTTCATGACCAGCGTCGCCCTGTTCATGGACGATGAACCGTCATGGATCCGCCAGGTCATCGCGATCGCGCGCCCGCAACTCCTGCAATTCCACGGAGACGAGCCGGCGGCCGAGTGCGCCGGTTACGGATTGCCTTATCTGAAGGCCGTGCCGATGGCAACGGTCACGGATGTGGCAAGCTACGCGGCCGGCTTTCACGGCGCGGCGGGTTTCCTGCTCGACGCGCATTCCCGTGGTGAGTCGGGAGGCCGAGGCCGGCGCTTCGACTGGTCACGGCCGCTTCCGCCGGGCCGACCGTGGATCCTCGCGGGTGGCCTCGATCCTGGCAATGTGCGGGAAGCCATCCGCAGCGTGAGGCCGTTCGCCGTGGATGTGTCGAGCGGAATCGAATCGGCGCCCGGAATCAAGGATGCAGGGCACATGCGTGCCTTCGTCGATGCGGTGCGCAGCACCGAAGAACCATAAGCAAGCACTGAGCAAGCACTGAGCATGAACAGATCCGTCACCGTCAGTGATTTCCACGCGTATCCGGATGCGCACGGGCGGTTCGCCGACTACGGCGGCATCTTCATGCCCGAAACGCTGATGCCGCCGCTCGAGGAACTGACTGAAGCCTACCTCGCGATGCGTGAGGATCCCGCATTCATCGCCGAGTTCGAACGTGACCTCAAGTACTACGTCGGTCGACCTTCGCCGATCTACCACGCCGAGCGTCTTTCGAAGAAGCTCGGCGGCGCGCAGATCCTGCTCAAGCGCGAGGATCTCAATCACACCGGTGCGCACAAGATCAACAACACGATCGGGCAGGCCCTGGTCGCACGCCGCATGGGCAAGCGTCGCATCATCGCGGAAACCGGCGCTGGCCAGCACGGCGTTGCCACGGCGACGGTCTGCGCACGATTCGGACTCGATTGCATTATCTACATGGGTGCGGTCGACATCGAGCGGCAGAAGATCAATGTCTATCGCATGAAATTGCTCGGCGCGACTGTCGTGCCCGTCGTGTCCGGGTCGAAGACACTCAAGGACGCGCTCAACGAGGCGATGCGCGACTGGGTGACGAATGTCGCCGATACCTTCTACATCATCGGCACGGTCGCCGGTCCACATCCGTATCCGATGATGGTGCGTGACTTCAATGCCGTGGTCGGTCGCGAGGCGCGCGCGCAGATGCTCGAGCAGTTCGGTCGCCTGCCTGATGTGCTGACCGCCTGTGTCGGCGGCGGCTCGAATGCAATCGGCCTGTTCCATGCCTTCCTCAACGATCCCGACGTCGCCATGGTCGGTGCCGAGGCGGCTGGTGAGGGCATCGAAACGGGACGGCATGCGGCGTCGCTGGCGGCGGGGCGTCGCGGTGTCCTGCATGGCAACCGGACCTACGTCATCTGCGACGACAATGGCCAGATCACCGAGACGCATTCGATCTCGGCCGGTCTCGACTATCCGGGCGTCGGCCCCGAGCACGCCTTCCTCAAAGACAGCGGTCGCGCGCGTTATGTCGGCATTACCGACGACGAGGCGCTCGCCGCGTTCCACGAGCTGGCGCGTACCGAAGGCATCCTGGCTGCGCTCGAGTCGAGCCACGCGGTCGCGCAGGCGATCAAGCTCGCGCGCGAACTGCCTAAGGACCGGTTGATCCTGTGCAATCTCTCCGGGCGCGGCGACAAGGACGTGCACACGATCGCGGCGCGCGAAGGCATCGCGCTGTGAGCCATCGCATCGATCGACGTTTTGGCGATTTGCGCCGAGCCGGGCGCAAGGGCCTGATCCCGTTCATCACGGCCGGAGATCCGCTGCCCGAGGCAACGGTCGCGATCATGCATGCACTGGTCGCGGCAGGTGCCGATCTGATCGAGCTGGGCGTGCCGTATTCCGATCCGGTGGCGGACGGCCCGACGATCCAGCATGCGAGCGAGCGTGCGATTGCGCGCGGAATCGGCATCGCACGCATCCTCGGCTGGGTCAGCGAGTTCAGGCAGGTCGATTCGACCACTCCGATCGTCCTGATGGGTTATCTCAACCCGATCGAGATCTTCGGATATTCCCGGTTCGCCGACGCGGCGAGCGCTGCTGGAGTCGACGGCGTGCTGATTGTCGACGTGCCGGTCGAGGAAGCCGAAACCGTCGCGCCCCTGCGCGCTGCCGGCATCAACGAAATCTTCCTGGTCGCCCCGACGACGACCGATCGCCGGCTCAGCGCGATCCGTGCGCAGGCGCAGGGATTCATCTACTACGTCTCATTTGCCGGCATTACCGGGGCCAGTCAGCTCGATACGGCGGCAGTCCGTGATCGCGTCGCACACATCAAGCAAGGCGGCGACATGCCGGTCGCGGTAGGATTCGGCGTGCGTGATGCGGCGACTGCAGTGGAAATCGCCGCGAGTGCGGACGCCGTCGTCATCGGCAGTGCGCTGGTGGCGTGCCTCGCCGAAACCGGCGACATCGAATCGGCCGTTGCAGCGGCTGGCGCTTTTCTCGCCCCGATCCGCGCTGCGCTCGATGCTTCGCGATCATAGGCAGGATATTCAGGATCAGGTGCAGGAGGATCGCCGAGGCGGTCGCCAGCGTCAGAAAACAGGAGACACCGACACATGAACTGGTTGCAGAAATTGATGGCCCCGCGAATCCGCACACTGGGTACCGGCAAGGGCAAGGTTCCGGAAGGTCTGTGGGAAAAATGCGACGGCTGCGGCGCCGTGCTCTATGGCCCGGAGCTCGAGAACAACCTGATGGTTTGCCCGCAATGCAGCCATCACCACAAGATCCGTGCGCGCAAGCGCCTCACGGCCCTGTTTGATGCCGGATCGGCCGAGGAAGTGTTCGGCAATCTCGAGCCGGTCGATCCGCTCAAGTTCCGCGATGCGAAGAAATACAAGGACCGTCTCGTTGCGTCGCAGAAATCGACCGGCGAAAAGGATGCATTGGTTGCAATGCAGGGCCTGCTCAAGACCCGGCCTTTGGTTGCCTGCGCCTTCGATTTCGCATTCATGGGTGGATCGATGGGCTCGGTGGTCGGCGAGAAATTCACGCGTTGCGCCGAACTGGCCCTGGCCGAGCGCATGCCGATGGTCTGCTTCAGTGCGACCGGTGGAGCACGCATGCAGGAAGGTCTGTACTCGCTCATGCAGATGGCCAAGACGTCGGCTGCACTGGGTCGCCTGCGTGCGGCGGGCCTGCCTTTTGTTTCGGTACTGACCGATCCGACCACAGGCGGCGTGTCGGCGAGCTTCGCGATGCTTGGCGACATCAATATCGGCGAGCCAAAGGCGCAGATCGGATTCGCCGGTGCACGCGTGATCGAGCAGACCGTGCGCGAAACCCTGCCCGAAGGCTTCCAGCGTTCCGAATTCCTGCTTGATCACGGTGCCATCGACATGATCGTCGACCGTCGTCAGATGCGTGACAAGCTTGCCGATCTGCTCGCCCTGATGATGCGTCAGGCCAGGGCTGCGTGAATTCGCACGCCATTAAATAGTAGAAAACGCAACAAAGCGATGCCAGGCGTGACGACTTCGCCACTTTGCCTGAGCGCCTTCAGCCGCGATCGGCATTGCGCGGACGCCAGCCAAGCGAGGTAACGGTCGCGCAGCCGAAGCCTGCTTCGACGATAACGCCGGCCCGATCAGGCCAGATTGAGAAAATCCGCGCTGCAGATGAATCGCACCGCGTCCAGTCGCGGCGCGGCCTGCGGAATTGCGGTGCGCAAGGCTTCGAGCTCTGCATCGATCGCCTCGATTTCCTCTGCCCGTACCGCGGGATTGACGCGCGCGAGCGCGACCAGGCGCGCATGCTCATCGCCAAGTTCGCGTTCGATCGATTTCAATGCCGCGCCGATCTCGATCTGTGCGCGTTCGCGTGCCAGGGTTTCGGCATGTGCGAGCATCGGCTTGACCAGCTTGGTCAGCAGCTTGCGATAGCGCGAATACTCGATCGCACGTTCGGTAGAGCGCTTCACGCACTCCGCGCCGGGTTGGTAGTCGTGGCGTGGCAGCAGACGCGTATCGACGACGATGCGCAGCGGCAACGGTGGCAGATAGCGTTCGATGGCCAGCTTGCGATCGGCGACGCAGGTCAGCACGAAGATGCATTCGAGCAGGGCGGTGCGTGCGGGCTGGCCATCATCGACCAGAAACGAGGCGTTGCCATGCTCGCCTTCGAGCAGGAGGTCGATCGCGCCGCTGACCATCGGATGGTCCATGCGCAGCAACGGCAGGTCTTCACGCGCCAGTGCGATGCCGCGATCGAAGGTGACTTGCTGCGGGCCGTCCTTGAGGCCGGGGAAACCATCGGTGCTCAGGTATTCCGGATCGAGGACGACCGTGCGCGGCGCGTGTTCCTCATTCTCGATGCCGAACTGTTCGAACATGCGCAGGATGAATTCATCGTTCTCGGCGTCGGCGTCAGCGTCGGCCAGCGCGCGGCGCAAGCGGTCGGAGTTGGTCTGCCGCGCGCTGGCCAGTTCGAGAAGGCGGTCGCGTCCGGCATTGACGAGGGCCGACAGTTCCTCGTGGGTTGCGCGACTCTCGCCAATCAGGGCATCGAGCTCCGAATCGGCATCTTCGCCACCATGGGCGTGCTGCTCGGCCAACGCAACCAGGCGTTCACCGTAGCGCTTGAGCAACTCGCGGCCATCGGAAGGACTGCCGCGGAACGCATCCAGGCCGATGTCGTACCAGCGCAGCAGGGCATGCTGCGCGGTGCCGGAAAAAGCGCAGGCGTGGACGATGATGTCGTGCTTCTGGCCGATGCGGTCGAGACGACCGATTCGCTGTTCGAGCAGGTCGGGATCGAGCGGCAGGTCCCACAGCACGAGATGGTGGGCAAACTGGAAATTGCGGCCTTCCGATCCGATTTCCGAGCACAGCAACAGTCTTGCGCCGTCGGCGTCGGCGAAGTACGCCGCATTGCGGTCGCGCTGGAGCAGGCTCATGCCTTCGTGGAAGCGCGCGACCTTGATCCCGCTTCGCGTGCGCAACACCTCCTCCAGCGCGAGTACCTTGGCCTGGCTGCGGCAGATCAGCAGGAACTTCTCGGCGGCGAGCTGATCGACCATGCCGAGCAGCCACGTCAGGCGCGGATCATTCGCATACGGGAGTTCGATCTCGGGGGCCTTGCTTTGCAGATCTGCATGAAACTCGGCCAGCAGGTGCTGTCGCTGCGCATCGTCGAGTTCGCTGCCATCGAGCGTGACCAGTTTCGGCACGCGATGCGGAAAACCGCCGACCTGGGCACGACGATTGCGGAACATGACGCGGCCGGTACCGTGCCGGTCGATCAGTGCGTCAAGCAGGGTATTCGACGCCGCGGCATTCATCGGTCCGGCGAGCAGGCTGGCCAGTTGCGGGTCTTCGCCGAGGCGCCGCGACAACTCCTCGACATCGCCTGTCGACAGTGTCTCGCCGTCGCTGAGCCTCCCGGCGATCGCCGACAGGTCGGCATATCCATCGGCCTCGGCGACATAGCTGTCGAGATCGTGATAGCGCGCTGGATCGAGCAGGCGCAGGCGTGCGAAATGCCCGCTGCGACCGAGTTGTTCGGGTGTGGCGGTGAGCAGGATCAGGCCCGCAGTTCGCGCTGCCAGGATTTCTACCAGTGCATATTCGGCACTGGCCGAGTCGGGCGTCCAGGCCAGATGATGCGCTTCGTCGACGATGACCAGATCCCAGCCGGCCTCGGCCACCTGCGTCGCGCGCTTGGTCGAGCCGCTGAGGAAGCCGATGCTGGCGATGATCAGTTGCTCATCCTGGAACGGATTGCGCCCCGGATCGCTGGTTTCGATCGATTCGCAACGTTCCTCGTCGAACAACGAGAATTGCAGGTTGAAGCGCCGCAGCAGTTCCACGAACCACTGGTAGACGAGGCTTTCGGGCAGGAGGACGAGCACGCGGCCGGCCCGTCCGCTGGCCAGCAGGCGGGCGAGGATCATGCCGGCTTCGATGGTCTTGCCGAGTCCCACCTCATCGGCCAGCAGGATACGCAGCGGCTGGCGCGCGGCAGCGATCTCGGCCACGCGCAACTGGTGCGCGATCAGATCGACACGCGCCGACTCCAGTCCCCAGGCCGGCGAACGTAGTGCGCGGGCACGACGCAGCAGGGCTTCCTGGCGGAAATCAAAACGATCCGCACGATCGACGCGCCCGGAAATCAGGCGTTCATCAGCGCGCGAGATCGCCTGGGTGTCATCGAGCTCGGCCTCGTTGAGCGTCTTGCTGCCACCGTGATAGACAAGCAGGCCTTCTTCTTCGTCGATCCGGTCGATGGTGAAACTGATGCCCTTGCCGGCGACCTTCTGCCCGATGCGGAACTCCGCGCGCGCGATCGGCGCGCTGTGCGCGGCGTATTGGCGCAACACACCTGCGGTCGCGTAGAGAACCTGGACGCTGCGTCCCTCGATCCTGATCAGGGTGCCGAGTCCGAGTTCGGGTTCGGCATTCGAGATGTAGCGTTGACCTGGAACCAAAGCCATCAGTATTCGGTGCGTTGCGGAGGGGTCGCCGATTATCCACGCTCCGGCGACGCGCATAAACACGAATTGCGCGTTTTCGTGCATTCACCTGCTGTGCATCGACACGCGTTGGTCGCATGGCCGGAACCCTGCGCGCCCTTGCTACGCCTGATTTCAGGGATCGTCGAAGCCATTCTCGAAGATCGCGTCGCCAGCGGCATAGGCGACGAACACGCCCGTTCCCCATTCAACCTGGGTGTTGCCATCCGGATGCAGTGCCGCGACGAACGCGATATCACCGGAATCGTTGACCGCGGGCGCACCGCTGAAGATCGGCCAGGAGGATGGATTGTCGATGTGCTGGCCGATGCGACCCGCGCCGAGATCCGTGACAACTGCATCTTCCTTGCCGATCACGCGGGCCAGCGAAGTGCCATCGCCCGTGTAGATGGCCTGGCCGTTGGCATCTCTTGCGCGGAACACGACGAGTCCGCTGTTGTTCATCGCAGGGGAAAACGAATCGATCTCGCGGATCGTGCCGCTGGCCTCGACGCGCGCAATCTCGACAGCATCGACACCACCGCCGTTTGGCGTAAAGCGATAGATCGCGCGGACATTGCCTGCCTCGAGGCGAAGCGCGACCGCCACCTGTCCGGATTCGTTGTAGGCGAGGCCATTGTCGAAGCGGTTGTACGGAGATGCGGCATGGGTCGCCGAGTCGACCGCAAGCGTCGTGTAGCTTCCATTGCTGGCGAAGCTGCGGATCTCGTTGTGATTGAGATCGCCGATACTGACCTTGCTCGCGATCAGGCGCTGCGCATTCATCGCCGGCGTGTAGATGTAGGCATACGGCCCGGCCTCGACATTGGTATCGACGATGTGCAGCAGCGAACTGCCCGCGCCGGTCGAGGCAAGCCCGTAACCGGACCCAAGACCTGCGCGATAGCCGATCACGCCGGAATCGTTGATGACGTGACCGTTGAACGAAGTCGGGGTCAGTGGCAGCGTGCTGACGATCGCCGACAGCGAAGTCTGCGCATCGAACCGGCGCAGTCGATAGCTGCTGCCATCCTGGTAGGTGTAATAGGCGACATCGCCGCTGGCATTGATGCTGACCCGATCCGAAATGCCATCGATGGGAGGCTCATGCAAGGCGACGATCCCGCCGACTCCATGCGAACCGGACCACACGCCCACGCCGGTATTCGACTGATCGCCGTCGATCGGCACGATCTGCACCGGAAACGCCACCTTGCCGTCGTTGTTGATGCTGGCCGAAATGCTGTTGAACGATGATCCGGGTGGCAGGTTCCAGCCCGGGTCGTTGACCAGCAGGTTGCTGCGCGCCTGGAGCTCGACGTCGAGCCAAGTCGGAACTGCAGCGCGCGCGGAGGCTGCCGAAGCCATCACGCAGAAGACGAGCCGGCGCCACGAAGGGGGCAGATGGGAATCGGGCACGTTCAGGGTTCCGACAACGAGACCCGTCCGATTGTTGCAATCGGTTCTCGCCTTGGCAACTCGATCCGCCGAGCGCGAAACCGAATGGTCAAACGGGGGGGGAGTGATCCGACATGACGCCGCTGCACGGAACGCCGGTGGCCTGATTACGCATCTTCGCGCTCCGCGTGCGGAGATGGTTTTAAATCGCAGGAAAGTGATCTCTAGGCGAAAACGCCTCTCATCATCGGATCGAGGTCATAGGAGCAGGCCCAGACCACCCGGCTACCGAGCCGCAGACGAGCAAATAGTGGCCGACCAGTGCGGGCCGACAACGCGACGATCAGGTACCGATGCGCCGGTCCAGCCAGAGCAGGATTTCCTCCTGCACCGACTCCGGCGCCATCTCGAGGCTTTGGACGCAGACGAAGGCGGCATTTGGGTCGGAGTCGGCCTTGTGCAGTTTGCGGCGAACGCGCATTGGCAACTGCTCGCTGGGTTTCAGCTGGATCACATGCAGGCGGTTGTCGACGATCGCATGACCGTGGAGCAGTTCGAGGTGGGAGGCGACGACTTCGGTCTTGAACTGGTCGCCTGATCGCAAGCGATAGCTGGCGTTCTTCTCAAGCAATTCGGGATGTTCCGCGAAGAAGGCCTCGAGGGTCGAACGACGCATCGGGTAGGGGTTGTGATAGTGGCGGTAGTAGCGATCGTCGTAGCCCACCAGTCGCGCGCTCATCTGTTGCGATTCGAGGTTGCCGACCCGCGTCTCGGCGACACCGCGCTTGCGCTTGATCCAGCTCGCCGCCTTCGCCAGCCAGCCGTGTCCCGCTTGCTTGCGCCAGTAACCGCGCTGCACGACCTTGCCGTCGCGGAAGAAGTCCTCGGGCTTCACATCGCGCAACAGGAACATGTCGTCGTTGAAGTAGACGAAGTTCTCGGCCAGGCCTTCGATGCGCCAGAGCATCGTGATGATCGATCGGCTGTTGAAGGTCGGCAGATATTGCTCGAAACCCCTGAACACATCGCGATGGTCGACGATGTTGAATCGCTCCGCGTACTCGGAGTCGCGAAGGCGCTCGATGATCGCCGGCGTCTGCGCGTCGACGACGATATGGATCGTGCGGAACCACGGTGCGAAGCGGAGGATCGAGCGGATGCACCAGTCGACTTCGCCGGCATCGTTGAAGCGCGTGCGCTCCGCGGCAGGAGTGCGCGCCCTACCGGTTTGCGCCAGCCAGGCGTCAAGCTTCTGTCGATGAACCGGGTCTGCGCCGTCGACCCAGGTAATGACCGCATCGATGCTCATCGCATCCTCGCGATCGAGCGGTTGAAGGAGCGATGCAGGTTCATCACGAATGGCAGCTTCCGCACGGGCCCCGATGAATGATCGTCGAGGTCAGGCAGGGGTGCCGGATGATTCCTCGCTTGCGCCCCATCCCGACGGATCGGGATGGGGCGGTCGCGGATTTCTACCAGATTTTCACCTGGGTGTCGCCGCTGCGCACCATGGCATCGCCCGGTTTGCAGGCGAACGCGCTGGCAAATGTTTCCATGTTCGACGGTGCGCCGATCGCGCGATAGGTCGTCGGAGAGTGCGGATCGGTGTTGAGCAATACTTCGAGGCGCTTGTCCCGCGTGTTGCCGCGCCAGATGCGCGCCCAGCTCAGGAAGAAGCGCTGGTCTGGCGTGTAGCCGTCGATCTTCGTGTCGGCTTCGGCCGGGTTTTTCGCCAGACCGACATGCATTGCGTCATAGGCAATCGCGAGGCCGCCGAGATCGGCGATGTTCTCCCCGAGCGTGAGCTGGCCGTTGATGTGCTTGCCCGGCAGCGGTTCGTAGGCGTTGAACTGCTCGACCAGCTTGGCCGTGCGTGCCTCGAACGCCTTCTTGTCCTCGTCGCTCCACCAGTTGGTGTTGTTGCCCGCAGCGTCGAACTGGCTGCCCTGGTCGTCGAAGCCATGGCTCGCCTCGTGCCCGATCACGCCGCCGATGCCACCGTAGTTGATTGCATCATCCGCCTTCGCGTCGAAGAACGGCGGCTGCAGGATGGCGGCAGGGAAGTTGATGGTATTGTCGGTCGGGTTGTAATAGGCATTGACGGTCTGTGGCGTCATGCCCCACTCCTTGCGATCGGTGGGCTTGCCGATCTTGGCGATGTCGTAGTCGTAGTTGAACTGGGTCGCCGCGGCTACGTCACCGTAGTAGCTCGTGCCGCTCAGGGTAAGGCCGGACCAGTCGCGCCACTTTTCCGGGTAGCCGATCTTGGGCAGGAAGGTCGACCATTTCTCGAGCGCCTTGACCCGCGTGGTGTCGCTCATCCAGTCGAGTTTCTCGATGCGGGCCTTGAGCGCCGCCTGCATGTTGTCGACCAGTTCCTGCGCGCGCGCCTTCGACTCGGGCGGGAAGGCCTTGGCTACGTAGAGCTCGCCGAGGGCCATGCCGATCTGGTTGTTTACCGTTCCGAGCACGCGCTTCCAGCGCGGCTCGTCTTCCTTCTGGCCGTTCAGGGTCTGCTTGTGAAACGCGAAACTCTCCTGCTGGAACGGCGTTGAAAGGTACGGCGAGGCGCCATCTGCGAAGTGATAGCGCAGGTAGGACTGCCAATCGGCTACCGGTGTTGCGCTCAGCATCTTGTCGACTTCGGCGAAGAACTTCGGTTGAGACAGCGAAAAGCCGTCGGTCACGTCGGCTTTCTGCGCGGTGAAGAATGCGCTCCAGTCGAAATGCGGCGTGACCTTGTTGGCTTCCGCCACGGTCACGAAGTGGTATTGGTTCTCGGGAACGCGCAGTTCGACCGGAGCCAGCGAAACCTTGGCCAGTCGGGTTTCAAAAGCGAGCACCGATGCCGCCTGTGCCTTCGCCGCAGCTGCATCGACGCCGATCAGTTCAAGCACCTTGGCGATATGGGCGAGATAGGCATCGCGCAGTTCGGCGTGCTCGGCATTGGTGTAGTAGTCGGGCGTCGGCAATCCAAGGCCGTCCTGGAACGCGTAGGCGATCTTGCGTTGCGAATTCTTGAAATCGGTTTCAGCGCCGAACGCGAACAGGGATCCCTGGCCACGCGAGAAACTGTCGTTCAAGTAGGCAACGATGTCCTTGCTTGAGGCGATCGCGTCGATCCGGGCGAGCTCGGGCTTGATCGGCTCGTAGCCAAGCGCGTCGATCGCGGCCTCATCCATGCCGGCCTTGTACAGCGCGCCGATTTTCTGCTCGAGCGAGCCTGCCGCGGCGTTGGATTTCGCTGCCTCTTCAACGATGTCGTGCTGGGTATTCAGGCTGGTTTCGCGCAACTGGTCGAACGCACCCCAGCGGGTCTTGTCGGCTGGAATCGGATTGGCGGCGATCCATTTGCCATTGACGAAGCCGTTGAAGTCGGCACAGGCGTTGACCGCGGGATCGATCTCGCTCGTATCGAAGGCGACGTGCTTCGGTGCTTCCGCGACAGTGGCGGGCGGCGTGGCTGCGGTTTCGGTGCCGGCTTCAGGCGTGGCGGATTTCTGCGAGCACGCAGCCAGTGCAATCGCGATGCCTGTTGCGATTGCCAGCGGTTTGAGCGAACGGATCTTCATGTGTACTCCTTGCAGAAACATGGGCGCGGACGCCGAAAAATGGGAAAGGGAATGAGGGCCCGCGGACGTTGGCGGTGCGAGCTGCTGCGCGGCCAGCCGGGATTGAAACCGGCGAAGTCTAGGGGAGTCGGGCAGCGCCTGTCAGTGTCGAAGGTCATTGCGCCCGGAGCGCGGCGGTCAGTCGGCTGGCGGAGCGCCTGCGATGGACGGGGGTTGGGATCTGCGAGGCATCCAGGGCGTGTCGGGCTTGATAGAGTCCAGCATCCGACCTGTGCGTTCGCGATGACTGATGCCGGAGCTGCCCATGCGATTCCTGACCTTCTCCTTACTGGTGTTCCTTTCCGGCCTTCTGCTGCCTCCGCTGGTGGTGGCCGCCGAACTCGACCTCAGCCAGTTCGAGCGGCTCGCGCCCTCGGCATACAGGGACATGCTGCGCGACGCGGCATCGGACTATGGCGCGAAGCGCTATGACGCCTCGTTTGCGAAGTTCAGGCGGCTCGCCTGCGCCGGCGACAAGCAGAGCCAGTCCGCGCTCGGGCGCATGTACATGCTCGGCCAGGGCGTCAAGCGCGACGATCTCACGGGCTATGCCTGGCTCAAGCTCGCTGCCGAGGTGATCTATCCGAAATACCAGTCGGTCGCGCACCAGCTGGAAGAAGCGATGACGCCCGAGCAACGCGAGATCGCCGACGCCAGGGTGGCTTTCCTGAGCGCGCGCTACAGCCTTGGCAACAGTCGCATGAGTTGCACGCTGAACGCGTCGAAGGGTGGTCACATCATCGACCGGATCATCTGCACGCCGCAGCGCGAAGGCAGGCGACTGCTGCTCAGGATCTGCGACGACCGCGATCCGGATTGATGGCCGGGTATCAGTCTGGATCGTTGCGCCCGACGATTGTCGCTGACGCGTTGTCGGGCGCCCGCCACTGCGCGACGAAGGGCAGGGTGTCCGGGCCGACCGCGCCTGCGGAGAGCAGGAAGGCCATCGCCTGATCGACGCTCCAGTCGGTCGCGGTCAGGCGTTCGACCGGCACGATCTCGAGATAGCCGCCAGTCGGATTCGGTGTCGTAGGTACGTACACCGCAGCGAGTTCGCGGCCACTGGCATCCTGGAATACGCGCGTGACGAAGCCGATCGACTTGAGGTCCGGTGAAGGGAATTCGATCAGGACCACGCGTTGCGTACCCGAAGGTTTGTTCCGCAACACCGCCATCAGTTTCTTGGTGCCCCCGTAGATCGAGTGCACGAGCGGAATGCGTTCGATCAGGCGCTCGAAGCCATCGATCAGGCGCCGGCCGAGGACGAAGTTCGCGGCGAAACCGACCAGATACAGCGAGACCAGCGTGATCACGAAGGCGATCAGCGAGATCAGCCACGGCTGTCCGAGCAGTTCGCCCGTTGCGGGCCACGTGCTGCCCAGCGCCGACACCAGGCCGGCGACGAGCGGTGAACTGACCTCCGAGAGCATGCCGAACACGAACTTGAAGACCAGCCAGGTCAGCCACAGCGGCACGAAGGTGAGCAAGCCGGTAATCAGGTAACGCTTGATGTAGAGCTGTCGCTTGGCCATGTCGTTCCCGCCGATCCGTAACGGATTATCGCGGCAAAGTCCGATGCCAGCTACCGAATGATGCTCACTCTGACCGATTTGCAGTCACCGCGAGGCGCGCATGAATCGCGATGTGCGGATCAGGGCATGGCATCGTGGGCTGGCTCGTGGCAGTCTCAGCGCATCCTTGGTGCGCAAGGGAGCCCTCGTGGCGTCACATCACACCCCGCTCAACGCGTTGCCAGCGCCGCCGGCCGGAGAGGCGTTTCCGCTCGGTCCCGAACTGGCCGCGCGGCCGATCGTGATCGCGGTCATGGGCTTGCCGGGAGCCGGCAAGAGCATCGTGGCGCGAGCGATCGAGGATCAGCTCAGGCTGCGCCGCGTCTGTCGCGACCAGATCCGCGCGGCCATGTTTCCGCGTTGCAACTACAGCTTCATCGAAAAGCGTGCGGCTTATCGCAGCGTGCTGCTGGCGCTCGAAATCAACTGCATGCTGCGTGTCGGCAGCGTCATCGACGGCATGACGTTTTCCCGGCGCAGCGAGCTGGATCGCGTCGCCGAAGTGGCGGACAAGCACGGCATCGCGACCATTCCGTTGCTGGTCGAATGCCCGCCGGAACTTGCCCGCGAACGCGTTGCCCGCGACATGGCGGCCAATCGGCACACGGCCGGCGATCGCACGCCGGAAACGGTCAATGACGTGCTCGCCAGGCGCGATCCGCCACCGGAAGGGACACTCGTCGTCGACGCGACCCTGTCCGCCGCGCAGATGTGCCGTTCGGCGATTGCGGCGATCCGCGAGAGCATCGCCGCGGCCGCATCCGCGGGAAAGTGAAGCGCGGCGATCGCGGAATTCCAGCATCCAGACCGGTTTGGCGGCGATAATGCCGCGATGACCCCGATCCAGCTGTCGACCCTCAACGCCCGTTACGCGCATGCGTCCCTGGGCCTGCGTTATTTGCGTGCCAATCTCGGTGAATGGCGCGAGTCCTCGGCGATCCGCGAATTCGTGATCGGCCAGAAGACCGAGGAAATCGTCGAGAAGCTTCTAGCCGACAATCCTCGCGTGATCGGCATCGGTGTGTACATCTGGAATGTCGAGGAAAGCACGCGACTGGTCGCCCAGCTCAAGGCCGTCGCACCCGACGTCATCGTCGTGCTCGGTGGCCCCGAAGTGAGTTACGAGGTCGACGAGCAGCGCATCTGCATGCTGGCCGACTACATCGTTACCGGATGGGGCGATGTCAGTTTCGCCAATCTTGTCCGGCAACTGATGGCAGGCGAGCGCCCGCAAGGCAAGGTCATCGTCGGCGTGCAGGCGCCCTTGCCGGCGATCGTTTCGCCGTATGCGGAATACACCGAGGAGGACGTGCGCCAACGCCACCTCTATGTCGAAGCATCACGCGGCTGCCCGTTCAAATGTGAGTTCTGCCTGTCGGCCCTCGACAAGACCGCATGGCCGTTTCCACTCGATGCCTTCCTCGCCGATCTTGAAGCGTTGCATGCGCGCGGTGCGAGACAGTTCAAGTTCGTCGATCGCACCTTCAATCTCAAGATCGATACCTCGCTGGCCATCCTCGATTTCTTCCTCGACAAGCTTGCCCGCGCGCCCGACGACCCGGTGTTCGTCCACTTCGAGTTGATTCCCGATCACCTGCCCGAGCGGCTCAAGGAAAAGATCGTGCAGTTCCCGGACGGAACGCTGCAGTTCGAGATCGGCATCCAGAGTTTCGATCCGGTCGTGCAGGCGCGCGTGTCGCGCAAGCAGAAGAATGACGTCGCTGCGCAAAACCTCGAGTGGTTGCGCCGCGAGACCCGTGCGCACCTGCATGTCGACCTGATTGCCGGCCTGCCCGGCGAGGACATGGCTGGGTTTGCCGCGGGATTCGATCGGCTGGTCCGCCTCGCGCCGCATGAAATCCAGTTCGGCATCCTCAAGCGCTTGCGCGGCGCGCCGATCGCGCGGCATACGGTCGATCATGGGCTGCGCTTCAATCCCGATCCGCCGTACAACATACTTGCGACCCATGCGATTGATTTTGCGACGATGCAGCGTCTGTCGCGGTTCTCGCGCTACTGGGACATCGTCGCCAACTCGGGTCGCTACCCGCGAACGCTCGTGGCATTGCTCGGGGATGATCCATTCGCCCATTTCCTCGCCTTCAGCGACTGGCTCTACGCGACCACCGGACAGACCCATGCGCTCGCCCAGGAGCGGCTCGTCCACCTGTTGCACGAATTCCTTTGCGCGATTCGCCGGCTCGATGAAACCGACATCACGGAGGCACTGCTCGCTGACTATCGCGCGACCGGAGGGCGGAGCCGCCTGCGCTTCGAAACCGGACCCGTCGAACGTTCGATGTCGCGCAAGCATGCACCGGATGCGACGCCAGCGAGACAGCGGCGCCACCTGCATTCCTGATCGAACGCCGCAACGCGCGGTTGGCGCGCATGAAGATCGGGGACGCGTCATGCAATGTCCACATGCCGACACGAAGCCGAAGAAAAGCCCCGCAATGCGGGGCTTTCTTCAAACGTCAAACGCGGAGAGTGAAGCGGGATTACTTGGCCTTCAGGCCTGCGGCATCGACACTGACGACACCCTTGATGCCCTTGGTGACGGCAATCGCCTTCTCGACGCCGGTCTTGGAGTCGAGCACACCGATCAGGGTCACGACACCGTTGACCGTCGTCACCGAGATATCGGTGCTCTTGACGCCTTCCGTCGTGGCCAGATCGGCCTTGACTTTGGTCGTGATCCACGTATCGGTCACCGGTTGCTCGGAGTCCATGTCGGCAGCGTTTTCAGCCGGCATCGGATGCTCGGCAGCAATAGCCAGGCTCGATCCGCCAACAACGAACGCGAGACCAAGTACAACGCGATTCAACACGAGGGCTGCATTTTTCATGAAATTTCTCCTTGTGGGGTTCAACTCCGCGATGCGGAGCGAGAGCCGGCAATACCCGCATGGCGGGCGACGGCGAACTCGGCGGCAAGTTTCCTCAGGAGTGCAGGTATGCACACTGAACAACGGGGATTTAACCCGGTTCCGGTAGGGGAAGCATTCAGGATTTTCCGATCGGGATGAACCACGCTCCTTGTCACGTGTTCGCCCGGTGCGCGTGCGAAATAGGCGCGGAACGAACAGCGAGGATTCTCGTCCGTTGAAGTCGCCGTATTACTTCATGGCGACTCGAAGCCCGAGATGAAAATGCGATCGGCCGACAGCACGACGCGCACCGCATCGACGCGCGCATTGCCAATGCTGCCGTTGCTGACTTCGATCAGGATCTCGCCTGTTGTCACGTCCACGTCATAACGCTTGACCAGCGCGGTATCGAAACCGGCTTCCGCAGCGATATCGAATTCCTGCAGCCGCGGAGTCCCCTGCACCGATACATTGAA
The DNA here is from genome assembly GCA_029561145.1 of Pseudomonadota bacterium. Taxonomy (GTDB): domain Bacteria; phylum Pseudomonadota; class Gammaproteobacteria; order Xanthomonadales; family Rhodanobacteraceae; genus Dokdonella. The sequence continues at coordinate 3,183 of JAKQJM010000009.1, read as the reverse complement.
GCGCCGCTGTCCGACGGCGGTGTTGTAGGTCTCGGCGAAGTGCAGGTAGACCTCATACCGCCCATTCGCCACGGGAATGCGATAGGCAAAGTTTCCCCAGCGCCAGGTGTTGTACAGCGTGCCATCGGCGGTATTCGCGATCGTATGGGCCGAGACCTGGGTGCTGCCGCCCTCGAACAACGTGTCGGCGATGAAATTCGTGCCATCGACAGCGGCGTAGCTCGGGCCGGCCGAGTTGATTGCGATGACCGTGTCGCCAGGATCGGGAATCGAGCTGACCCGGTTCGCGCGCAGGCTCGCGTTGAATGTCGTTGCCCCACCATAGGGCGCGTAGTAGCTGGTTCCTGTTGCGGTCACGCGAAGGTCGTTGATGCCCAACAGCAGCGCTATCGGTGGCGTGTTCCAGATCGTCGTGCCGGATGCGATACCACTCGGGCCGTTCTTCCGCAGCCACGCAACCGACGTGACGGATTGACCGTCATTGTCGACCACGCCGGAAAGCGGAGTCTGGTCGAGGTCGGTCGTCCAGGTCGGTTCACCGGTCGGTTGCTCGATGCGCACGACCGGCGGCGTGACCCGGCTCGGCAGGCCGCGACGTTGCGCCATCATCCAGCGAAACAGCAGCGGTGTAGCGTAGGCGTTCGACCAGATGCCGTGGTTTCCGGTCGCGTACTCGGTATAGATCACGCGTGCATTCGCGTCGCGCAGCGCGTTGACCTGGCTGCGCGAACCATCCACGCCGACGGTGCCGTCATCGATCGCATGGAAGTACCAGAAAGGGATACCGCTGAGCGCCGTTGCCGAGCCGCCACCATAACCGGACATCGGCACCGCGCTGGCGAATCGATCCGGTCGGTTCCTGACGAACTCCCAGGTTCCATTGCCGCCCATCGACAAGCCGGTCACGTGTACGCGGTCGGCATCGATATGGAATTCGCCGGCGATCTGGTCAAGCATCGCATTGAGGCGCACGAGCTGCGTCGCCTGTCCCCAGCAACTGCTGTTGGTCGGACACTGCGGCGCTGCCATCAAGACCGGCTGGATCGCGAGGTTGGCGTCGCTGATCAGCTTCAGCGCGCCATTGGCATTGTTGTTGAGTTGCGCGGTGTTGTTCGTGCCGGCCTCGCCCGCGCCATGCAGGAACACGATCAGCGGATAGGTCAGTGTCGCGTTGTAGCCCGGCGGCACGAAGATCCGATACGGCATCCCGGTGTTGTCGGGTGCGGTATTGCGGAACAGGAAATCCCCCGGGACGGCGGCTGCCGCGATTCCGCTGCCAAGTACGCATCCGGCCAGCCATGCAGCGAGCGACTTGAACATCGTTCCTCCCGAGAGTCACGTGAAGGTGCCAAGCGACGATGAGCGGATCAGGGGCGACGTGCGAGGCGCTGCGTCGCGTGCAATTGTTTTGCCGAAGCAGCGTATCGGAGGAATGCGGAAATAGTCTTGACGGAAGCCGCAGGTTTTACGCCCGGCCGGCCGATCAACAGCCATGAGTGTTCGACACCTGCAGCCAGTGGCGTATTGTTGAACCCCCGGTGCCGGAAACACGCCATGACGATCACGCCAACCCCCGGTCTTTTACTGGCCCTCATCCTCGCTGCGCAACCGCTTTGCGCTGCCGATCTTCTCGTCGACAACGTCAATGGCTACACCCTCGATGGCACCGGCAAGCTGCAACGATTCGAAGCCCTGCTGATCGACAAAGGCAAGGTTGTCGCGAGCGGCAGCCGCGCGACGATGCGGCAGGCAGCCGGCGACGCGAAGGTGATCGACGGCATGGGCCGAACCCTGCTGCCGGGCCTGATCGACGCGCACGGTCATGTCATGGGTCTCGGTGCGACGAGTGTGCAGGCCGACCTGGTCGGTACGCCTACGCTCGACGCGGCCCAGGCCAGGCTCAAGTCGTACATGGCCGATCACAAGGATGGCTGGATCCTCGGCCGCGGCTGGAATCAGGTCACCTGGAAGCTCGGCCGATTCCCGACCGCGAGCGAACTCGATGCGGTGGTCGGTGATCGGCCGGCCTGGATGGAGCGCATCGACGGACATGCGGCCTGGGCAAGTTCGGCGGCAATGAAGCGCGCCGGCATCACGCGGAATACGAAGGACCCGGCAGGCGGCCGCATCGAGCGCGATGCCGAAGGCAATCCGACCGGCATCTTTGTCGACGGCGCGATGGATCTGATCGCGCGCAGGATTCCGTCGCCGACCGCCGCTCAGAATAGTGCCGCACTCACCGCCGCCCTCGAACAAATGGCCAGCGTCGGCCTGACCGGCGTCGACGATGCCGGTATTGACCTGTCGACGTTCAAGCTCTATAGGCGCTTCGCCGACGAAGGCAAGCTGACGGCGCGCATCTACGCGATGATCGGCGGAACGGGCGCTGATTTTGACGCGATCAGCAAGGGCGGCCCGTTGGTCGGATACGGCGATGATTTTCTGACGGTGCGCAGCGTGAAGCTCTATGCCGATGGCGCGCTCGGCAGCCGCGGCGCGGCGATGCTCGCCCCGTATTCCGATGATCCGAAGAATTCCGGGCTGCTGTTCAACACGCCCGACGCCCTGACCGCGATGATCGACAAGGCGCTCGGCAAGGGTTATCAGGTCGGCGTGCATGCGATTGGCGACAAGGGCAATCGCGAAACGCTCGACAGCTTTGCGGCGGCCTACAAGAAACATGATGGAAGGGCGCTGCGCAACCGCGTCGAGCATGCGCAGGTCGTTTCGCTCGATGACATTCCGCGCTTCGTCGAGCTCGGGCTGATCGCCTCGATGCAACCGACCCACGCGACGTCGGACATGAACATGGCCGAGGATCGCGTCGGCCCCGAACGCATCAAGGGTGCCTATGCCTGGCAGCGCTTCCTCAAGCAGGGCACGCGTGTCGCCGCAGGCTCGGATTTCCCCGTCGAATCCGCCAATCCATTCTTCGGCCTGCATGCGGCAGTCACCCGCCAGGATCACGAAGGCCACCCGCCCGGCGGCTGGTATCCCGATCAGGCCATGAGCGTGACCGAAGCACTACGCGCGTTCACTCTCGATGCCGCGTACGCAGCGCATCAGGAGAAAACACTCGGCACACTCGAACCCGGAAAATGGGCCGACTTCATCTTGATCGATCAGGACATCTTCACGGTCGACCCCGCCAGGATCTGGTCTACCAGGGTATTGGGCACGTGG
>JAKQJM010000028.1 GCA_029561145.1 Pseudomonadota bacterium | reverse complement strand
AGATTCCGCTTGATCGCACGGTCAAGACGGTCGCGTTGTGCGTGGATGATGAAAGCGACCCGCAATTCATCATCGCCCTGGTCCGCGGCGACCACATGGTCAACGAAGTGAAGTTGGCGCGAATCCCGGGGCTGGCCGGATATCGGCTGGCGGATGACGGCGAAATCCGCGCGATGTTCGGCACGGAGGCCGGCTTCCTCGGACCGGTCGGGCTGGAAAAGGAAGTAAGAACCCCCGGAAACACTCTCACCCAGGTCGATGCGTCGAACGGCATCACGCAGCCGGTCACTCGCCGCGTCCGCATCATCGCCGATCGCAGCGTCGCTGCGATGGCCGACATGGTCGTCGGCGCGAATGAAAAGGGTTTTCACCTGACCGGCGTGAACTGGGGCCGCGACATGCGCGAGCCGGATCTGGTCGCCGACATCCGCAACGCGGTTGAAGGCGATGCCTCGCCGGATGGCAAGGGCACGTTGTCGATCGCCCGCGGCATCGAGGTCGGTCATGTTTTCCAGCTCGGCATCAAATACGCCGAAGCGCTCGGCGCGAGCGTGCTCGACGATCAGGGCAAGGCACGCATCATGTCGATGGGTTGCTACGGCATCGGCGTCAGCCGCATCGTCGCTGCCGCCATCGAGCAGAACCACGACGAGTCCGGCATCCGCTGGCCCGAAGCGATGGCGCCCTGGCAGGTCGTGATCTGCCCGATCAACATGGCCGCAAGCGAAGCCGTGCGCGACGAAGCCGAGCGGCTTCATGCGGAATTGGCCGCGCGCGGCATCGACGTGGCCCTCGACGATCGCGGCCTCCGGCCCGGACCGATGTTCGCCGACGCCGAACTGATCGGCATTCCGCACCGCATCGTCATTGGTGATCGTGGCCTCGCCGAAGGCACCTATGAATACCGGCGTCGCGACGAGCCCGAAAGCCGCTCGTTCAAGCGCGATGAACTGCTCGCCTTGTTCGACTGAACGCACGTCCGGTCAAGCGACCGGATACGGCTGCCATGCGTCGCCGCATCGCATGACTCGACCTGGAGGGTCCGCATGAACGACCCTCGCCTCGATCAGCTGCCACATGCCGAGCGTCGACGCCGCCTGCTCAGGCGCGAGCTCCGTTCGATCCTGCCACTGGCGCTGGCGGTGATCCTCGTCATCGCTGCCGTGATCCTCGTCGGCCATGAAGCAGAACGACACCTGCACGCGATCGAAGCATGGATCGCCGAGCTCGGGCCATGGGGACGCGTGGCCTTCGTCGGCCTGGTCGTGATCGGCACGTCCGTCATCATTCCCGAATCCTTGTTCGGCCTTGCCGCAGGCGCATTGTTCGGACTCGCCTGGGGAATCGGGCTCATGCTGGTCGGCAACCTGCTCGCTTCGGCGCTGCAGTACGCTCTGGCACGCCGTCTGTTGCGCGCACCGATCCAGCGTGCCCTCGAAACCCGACCGCTCATGCGTACGATCCAGGCGGCGGTGATCCGCGACGAGCTGCGCGTGCAACTGCTGCTGCGCCTGACCCCGCTCAATCCGGCCTTGATCAGTTATCTGCTTGGCGCAGCGGGCGTCCGCTTCGCCGGCTTCCTGCTCGCCAGCCTGGTCCTGGTCCTGCATTTCGTGATCGAGGTGTACCTTGGACACGCCAGCAACCAGTTGATCAGCACCGGATTCGGCAGCAATAACCACGACTGGCGACACGAGCTGCTGATCTACGGCGGTTGCGCGGTTGGATTGATCGCCCTCGTCGTCATCTCGAAGGCAGCGCATCGCGCCGTGCTGCGTGCGATCGCTGAAACGGCCACCGACGAGGTCATTGCGAATACCGACGTCACGTCCGCTCGTTCGACATCACCGCACGAAAGCGACGTGGTCTGACGATTGCGTCCGCCGATGCGCGGCGGATCGATCAGGCGCCGGCGCCGCAATCGATGCAACGCAGCGGTGGATGCGGTCCCATGCCGAGCGCTTCGTTGAGATGCCGCAAGGCCGTGCGCAGACCTTCCTCGATGACGGGGTGGTAGAACGGCAGTTCGAGCACCTCGCCGACCGTCTTGCGCAGCTGGATGACCCAGGCCAGCAAATGCGCAATGTGTTCGTTGTCCGGTCCGATCATCTCGGCGCCGAGCAGCAGTCCACTGCCCTTTTCAGCATAGATCCGCAACAGCCCCTGGTTGACCAGCATCACGCGCGAGCGACCCTGGTCCACGAACGAGACCTCGCCGATCGCGAAATCGATCCGATCAGCAACGAGCTGCGCGTAGCGCCGACCCGCGAAAGCGATCTGCGGATTGCTGAAGGCGATGCCGAGTGGCGTGCGCCGCGCATGCCGGAACACCTCGGGGAAGCGCGCCGCGTTGTGACCGGCAAGATGTCCCTCGTCCGCGGCTTCGTGCAGGATCGGTCGATCCGCGGCCGAATCGCCGGCAATGAAGATGTGCTTCTCACTGGTCTGCATCGTCAGTGGATCGAATACCGGCACGCCGCGCTGGTCGAGCTTGAGTCCCGTCCGCTCGAGCGCAAGCCGGTCGACATTCGAGGTGCGCCCCGTGGCCGCCAGCAACCATTCGAAGCGCTCGCTGCGCGCGGTACCCGCGTCGTCAACGAAATCGACGACAACCGCCTCGCCGTCGCGAGCGACGCGCACATCCCGTGCATCAAGACTGACCGGCATTTCCGCCGCAATCGTGCGCGCGGCGCAGGCACGCACTTCGGGATCGGACAATCCGGCGATTCCGCCACCCCGCCCGAACAGGCGCACCCGCACACCCAGCCGATGCAGGGCTTGACCGAGCTCGACACCGATCGCGCCAATGCCGAAAACGGCGACCGATCCAGGCAGGTCCTGCCAGTTGAAGACATCGTCGTTGACGATCAGTCGATCGCCGGCCGGCTTGAGTGACGACGGAATCGTCGGGCGCGATCCGCTCGCGATGACGATGCGCCCGGCCTTGATCCGGTCGACCTGCGACGCGCCCTCGACCGCAGTCAGGCGCAGCGTGTGCGCATCCTCGAAGGCCGCGTGGGCGCGCACGATATGCGCCTGATCGAAACCGTTCACGGCATCCTCGACAAAACCGACGAAGCGGTCGCGTTCGGCACGCACCCGGCGCATGACCGTGCTCCCGTCCACTGCGCCCTCGCCGACACCGATTCCGAATTCGGGCAGCACCTGCAACCGATGCCTTGCTTCGGCGGGAGCGATCAGGAGTTTCGACGGCATGCAGCCGACCCGCGCACAGGTCGTACCGAACGGCCCGCCTTCGATCAGGGCGATCCGATCGGTGAGCTTGCGGACCTGGCGATAGGCCACCATTCCGGCCGTACCCGCGCCGATGATCGCGACGTCAACACTGCGCAGGGTCATCGGAGCAACTCCTCGGCAACAGCGAAAAGGGAGCGCAAGCATAGCGTGCGGCACGATTTGCACGGTTCTCCGTCCATGTCATGCGGAACCGGGCAGGCCTCGGATGCTTGCACGCCGCCCGCGCAGGCACCGCGCGGGCCCTTGGACAGGAAAGAACCTCCCCCCTTCGCTGGCGCGACGCCCAGCTTGATGCTGCAGCGCAGCACGCAACCCCGTATGATGGCGCCCCGAAATCCCTGCCCGCGCCTTCAGGCGCGGCAATCATCCGAGGAGCTCCGCATGGCTTTGCAACTCGTCTCCACCGGCAAGGATGTGCCGAACGAAATCAACGTCATCATCGAGATTCCGAAGGATGCGGAACCGGTCAAGTACGAGGTCGACAAGGCCACCGGGGCGATTTTCGTCGACCGCGTGCTGTCGACGCCGATGCGCTACCCATGCAACTACGGCTACATCCCGCAGACGCTCGGCGGCGATGGAGATCCTCTCGACGTGCTCGTGATCCTGCCACTGCCACTGGTTCCCGGCTCGGCGATCCGCTGCCGCCCAGTCGGCGTGCTGCGCATGAGCGATGAGGCCGGCGCCGACGAGAAGCTCGTTGCCGTGCCGATCGCGAAGGTGTTCGAAGGCTACTCCCACATCAACGACATCGACCAGGTATCCAGACACTGGCTCGAACGCATCGGCCATTTCTTCGAGCACTACAAGGATCTCGAAAAAGGCAAATGGGTCAAGCTCGAAGGCTGGGGCAATGCGGATGCCGCCAAGCAGGAGATCCTCGCCGGCGTCGAACGCCATCGGGCGGGCAACGCCTGAATCGGGATTCCCCCGCGACCCGGCGCACCAGTGCCGGGTCGAAACCTGCAAGACCAGGCCTCAGGCCAGCAAGTCGGCGTATTCCGGATGCTTCTTGAAGAAGCCTTCGGCATAGGAGCAGGCCGGGACGATCTTCCAGCCCTGCTTCTTCGCCGTGTCCAGCGCGAAGCGGGTCAGGTCACCGGCGATACCACGACCAGCGAGGCTGGTCGGCACGCCGGTATGGGTGATCGTCATCGTGTTTCCGGAAAGACGATACTCGAGCACGCCCTCGTATCCTTCGACGAGGGCGACGAAGCGCTGACGGTCGGGCTGGTGATCGATGGCGATGGTCATCGGCAGTTCCTCAAGGTCATCCGGAGCGGATCCATCGAGGGTTTCCGTTTTGTCTGTCCGGGTCAAGCGCCGTATCCGGCTTGCTTCAATGACGCTTGCAGTCCGTTCATTTTATGAGGGCAAGGATCGGCGGATTTTTCCGCTGCAATCAGTCCTGCTCGAAGCGCCGGATTTCGTCGAGGATGGATTGCGCCTTGCGCAGGCTGCTGCCGGTCATGCTGTCGTCCATGGCCTCGCGCAGCCGTGTCCGTCCGCTGCGCTGCGCCCATCGATGGAAAGCCCAGGTGGCGAACGCGCCGGCGACTCCAACGGCAATGCACCAGCCGATCGCCGCACCCATGTTGGCGTAGAAATCAACCCCGGCCAGCCAGGCGAAAACTGCGGCCGCGAAAGGAATCCAGAACAGCCACCACGACAAACCGACGATCATGCCGCTGCGGATGTAGAACACGCGCAGCCGGGCGAGCTGCTTCTGGATCGTCACTACCGGTGCCGCGTAGTCGAGTCGCTGGATCATGCCAAGCGTGATGCCGGCGAGCATGATCGCAAGCACGCCATAGACATGCACGATGATTCCGCTGACGAACAGGCCGATGTTCTCGCGCTGGCTGCTCCACACCGAAACCCCGAGCAGGATCATCAGCACGCCGAAGATGATCTGCGCGACCTGCCCCCAGAACAGTGGGCGCAATCCAGTGCGCGCCTTGTCGGCTCGGGAATCACGGAAAAGTTGCAGATTCAAGGCATGCTGCTGTTCGAGGCGGCGATCGAGGGTCTGCCAGGCCGCTTTCATGTCGTCGAGTTCCATAGTCGTGTCCATGTCTGATCAGCCGTTGAAGGAAGTGTCGTTGCGGATGCGTTGCCTGAGACGCGAAATGCGCGTCGCCACGTTGGTTTCGCTCAAGCCGAGGATCTCGGCGATCTCGCGATAGCTGCGCTCTTCGAGGATGAGCAGCAGCAGGGCACGACTAAGTGGATCAAGCCGACCCATGAAAGCCTCAAGTGCACGCACGCGATGATCCGGCTCGGCGATCGCGCCGACAATCGCCGCTGCGTGCGCGGATTCGTCGAGTGGCAAGGTGTGCGTGTCGCGGCGCTCGGCATCGCGCAGATGCGAGATCGCGACATTCAGCGCAATGCGATACATCCAGGTCGAGAACGAGCGGGATTCGTCATAGCCCGGGAACGCCCGCCAGAGCTGTGCGCTGATTTCCTGGGCCAGATCGGCCCGATCATCGACCAGTCGTGCATAACTGTTGGCAACCTTGAAGACGATCTTGCGATGCCGTTCCAGCAACTCGCTGAAATGCGCGCGTCGCGATCCATCCACCGTGAATGCCATGGTCCGTGCCATCCCCTTGCCTGCCTGATTGTGCCCGTGTGCCTGCATGATTCGCAGCACGACGGGAAAAATCACATCGGCAAGTGTTGGCCCGGATATCGCTGGAGGCGGCTTCAGCCGCGTCTGAGCAATTCGCGCAGTTCGATCAGGGCCGCGTTGGCGCGCGAGACGTAGTTGGCCAGCACCAGCGAGTGATTGGCGAAGAAGCCGAATGGCGAGCCATTCAGCACCATCGGGCTGCCCAGCGGCTTCTGCGCTTCCTCGATTTCACGGATCACCTGATCGAGACTGATCATCGCGTTCTTGTCGCGCAGGACCGCGCCGAAATCCACGCGGATCGCCTCAAGCTGCTCGCGCAGCGCCCAGGTGTACCCGCGCGCCACGTAGAACTTGTCGTCGAGCTCGGTCCACGGCGTCTGTTGCGTGCCGGCGGCGACGGGTTTTCCCTGCCTTGCAGACGGATCATCGGCAACTTCGGGACCGATACGCACCTGCCCGACGCTGGCCGAGAGCTCCTGCGAATACGATCCGAGCCGGGTCGATACCACCGACAGGAAATCGACAAGGTTGTCGGCGCGCGCATGGAAATACGCATCGTTGTTGTCGTTGTCGGCCAATCGCGTGGCGTACTTGTCGACATATTCCATCGCCGCTCGATACTGCCCCTCGGAACTCGGGAACAGCCAGCGGTCATTGGGCGAGCTCATCAGCGGCTCGGCCTCCTGCAGGTCCTTGTCTTCAGTCGACTGGCTCTGCGACCGGCTGAAATCGTTGCGCAAGGCACGCGACAGGTCACGCGATGCGGTAACCACGCCAAATTCCCAGTTCGGCATGTTGTCCATCAGCAGACCCGGCGGAAACTTGTCGTTGCTGAGGTAGCCGCCACGCTTGTCCAGCATGACCTCGACGCTGCGGATCAATGCGCTGGTCGTGGCCGAGCCGATCACGACCGGCTGCTTTTTCGCCGCTGCCCGCTCCTGCGTCGCCTTGACCGGATCGAAATAGGCCGGTTCGGTATCCCCCCACCACATCAGCGCGAGAATGACCACGGCATAGACCAGAACAAGGGCGATTCCGCCACGAAGCATCCATGGCAAGCGACTGGCGGTGGGCGTGGGCGAGTCCATGGGAGCCTCCTGGTTGCGCTGCTCCTCAGCGAGGAAACAGCCGTTCCGAACACGTTCGATGCCGATCATCTTCGCACGAGCGCGATGAACCGCGCAGCCGGCAAGCGTTCGGACTCGGCGCAAGGCCAGCCGACGTTACGGCTTGCCTTGCGCAGCATCGTTGGGTGGCACTCATATCCGGGAGCGCCCGCAACCATGGCCCGTCCTCGAACGCTCGCACATCACGCAAGGCTCATTCGCCCGCCCCGATCCGTTCACGACTCCGGCAAGCGGTACTCGAAAGCATACGAATGCTTGCCGCCGGCAATCGTGATGCGAGCGCTGCCTTCGAGCCCTTTCAATTCCCCGGTACCCGATTCAGGCACCACGGTGATCGACCAGTCGCGTGGCACGCCACCGACCATGACGGCGCTGTGCAGGAGCACGAAACTGCCCTTGCGGCCAGCCAGCGAGCCACTGACCTTCTCGATCGCGACATAGGCGCCGGCCGTGCTGCCGTCACCGGACGCCAGCATCTCGCCCTGACCAATGGCATCGAGTGTGCCGTGATAGCGCTTGTTCAGCGCGAGTCGTGCGAATCCGCCGGCCTCGGCATCGGCATTGTCGGCTTTCTGCGGAGTAACCTTGACCTCGAACTCACCACTGGCATGCATGGCCGGAATCTCCTTTGGACTGGGGGGCGGAATGGCGAAACAGGTGGCTGTGGCGGCGATCGCCGCGATGACTGGCACGATCACGGTTCGTGTTTTCACGATTACCTCCCGGGGCGAAAACCAACGATGCTGGAAAGGCGCTGCAAACGCGCCGAATCCTCCACCGTGTGCCCGTGGAGGTCGATTGCATGATGCACGCATTGCTCGACTACGCGCGACCACCCGGCCGGACTGCCTGGCAAACCCAGGATTCCGGAGTCGTGTCAGCCGTCACGCAACTGGCAACGAACCGGGATTTCGCACACGTCGCGTAGGATATTTCCTACATGCCGACGCGATGAAACCCCAACGACAGCCGAACGACGTTGCCTGATGCTGTCCGCCTTGCCCACAACGGGCATCGGCTCATCCCACGAAACTTCGAAGCGGAAGCGGTCCGCTCCTCCAGGAAAGACATGATGCGCAAAGAAGCCCGCGACACACTCGCCGCGATCAAGACCCTGACCCGCGTTGAAGCATGGATCCGCTGCGCCAAGGCCGAGCTGGCCAGCACGCCGCAGGACGAACTGCTCGCCGAGTTCATCCGCGTCAATGAGCGCCTGCTGCAGGAAGAACGCGAGAAACTGCTCGCCGCGTGACCTCACCTCCCTGCGCGAGTCGTTTCGGCGGACAATCGGTGCACCACGTCGACCCGTCGTCGGCCTGTCTATCCGGGATTCCGATGTCCGACCAGAACCTGTTTGCCGAGCAATTCCGCTTGCTCCATGTCCGCGGAAAGCCGCTCGTGCTGTTCAATGCCTGGGACGCCGGTTCCGCACGAGCGGTCGCGGCAGGTGGCGCCAAGGCGATCGCCCTGGGCAGCTGGTCGGTCGCTGCAGCGCATGGATATGAAGATGGCGAACGGGTCCCCTTCGACTTCGTCATCGACAACCTGAAGCGGATCGTTGGTTCGGTCGAGCTGCCGGTTTCGATCGACCTTGAGAGCGGCTACGGCGAAACGCCCGCCGATGTCGGGCGAAGCGTTGCGCGCGTCATCGAAGCCGGCGCCATCGGCTGCAATCTCGAAGACAGCTTCCCGCAGGATGGTTCGCTGCGCGAGCCTGCGGACGGTGCCAGGCGCATCGCGCGAGCCCGCGTGGCGGCCGAGTCTGCGGGCATCCCGTTCTTCATCAATGCACGTACCGACGATTTCATGCAGACACCGCGCGCGAACCATGACCTCGCGCTGTTGCGCGCTTCGCTCGAACGCGGGCGCGCCTATGCCGATGCTGGCGCCGATGGCCTGTTCATACCGGGTCTCGTCGATCCGGGCCTGATCGAGCGTGCCGCGAAGGAATCGCCGCTGCCCCTCAACATCATGAAGTCGGCGCCGGCACCCACATTCGAGCAGCTCGCGGCGCTTGGCGTGGCGCGAATCAGTCATGGTCCCGGCCCCTACCGTACCGCGATGAGCAACCTGACCGAAGCTTGTCGCGCGATCTACGCCGCATGATCCGACAGAGCCGGCAAGACCGGCGTCGCGCCGTTCTCGCGATAGACTAGGGCCCAACAGGAAACGTTGCGGGCCATCCATGCTCAACCTTCCCGACCAACCTCTGCTCGACAAGGTCACCCTGATCGGCGGCTGCGCGCGCCTTGGCATCGATTTCGATGTCGAACGAGCGCTCGCTGATATCGCGGCGCTGCCGGATGGCTCGTGGGGCCACCGTGGCGGGCGTGTCGGTGTGCACAATCCGGCCCAGGCGATCTTCCTGCGCGGCCACGCGCCGGCCGAAGGCGAACTGCCGATCGCCGAGCGCGAGGCGATCGCGCACGTACCCTATCTGCGCGAACTGATCGAGCAGCTGGTCCCGGCCCAGCCGATGCGTTGCCTGCTAGCCATGCTGCCGGCGGGGGCGGTGATCGCTCCGCATATCGATCGCGCCGACTATTTCAGCAAGACGATCCGGCTGCATTTCCCGATCACGACCAATGACGACGTCTGGATGTATTGCGCGGGACTCAACTACCACATGCGTCCGGGCGAAATCTGGGCGCTCAACAACAGCGCCGAACATGGCGTGGTCAATGCGCATGCAGGCCAGTCGCGCATCCACATGATTTGCGACTTCCTTTGCAGTCCGGCATTGGTGGGCCTGCTGGCCAAGGCCGATCGCGGCCTTGGACGAAGCGATCGCGCGATCGAGGCGCTGCTGAGTGCCGGTGCGGCCCAAGCCCGCCGCGCATGATCGCCACGCGCAAGTTCGTCTATGTCCATCTGCACAAATCGGGCGGCACCTTCGTCAACGAATGCCTGATGCGCTTCTTTCCCGAGGCGCGGATGCTCGGCTACCACCTGCCAAGCCGGGCGATTCCGGCGGAACTGGCTGACCTGCCCGTGCTCGGCTTCGTGCGCAGTCCGTGGAGCTACTACGCATCCTGGTACGCGTTCCAGTCGCGGATGGCGCAACCCAATGTCCTGTTTCGGGCGGCGAGTGAAAACCGTTCGCTCGATTTTCGCGGCACCTTGCGCAACCTGCTCGATCTCGGCAGCGGCAGCGGAAAGCTCGATGCCTTGATCGGCCTGTTGCCAAACGCCTACGCCAATCAGGGCCTGAATCTGCCCGGCTTTGCGCTCGCGCCGATCCGCGACTCGGGCATGGGCTTCTACAGCTATCTCCACGACTACATGTACGGCGACGCAATGCATCGGGCGACGATCGGTCGTGTCGAAAACCTGCGCGCCGATCTGCTCGATTTCCTGCAGGGCATCGACGGCGCCATGGCGCCCGCGCTACGCGATTTCATCGAACAGGCAGCGCCGCGCAATGCGTCGAAACGCGATTCGATCGACGAATATTACGATGAAGAACTGGTCGCGCTCGTAGCCGAACGCGACCAGTCGCTCATCCAGAAGTACGGTTACCGCTTCGACGGCTGAGCGTTCGTTGCGCTCAACGCGCGGACTTCCTTCCGTTGTTGTCGGCCTTCGCGGGCGCCGAGCGGCGTTTGGCCGGCTTCGCGGGCTCGCCTTTCTTGCCAAGCTGCTCGAGCAGGGTGCTCATGTCCTCGGCGTGCTCTTCCTCGACTGCGAGGATTCCTTCCATGATGCGGCGCGTGGTCGAGTCGGCCGTGCCGAGATAGGCGACGATCTCGCGATAACTGTCGATCGCGATGCGCTCGGCCACGAGGTTTTCCTTGATCATGTCGACGAGATCATCGCCCTCCACATAGTCGGAATGGCTGCGCGTCAGCATTCCTTCCGGCGAGAAATTCGGCGCGCCGCCAAGCTGGGTGATGCGCTCCGCGATCTGGTCGGCATGCCCCTGCTCCTCGTTGGCATGTTCGAGGAATTCGGCCGCCACACTCTGCGCATTGATGCCCGATGCCATGTAGTGGTGATACTTGTAGCGGAGTACGCAGACGATTTCCGTCGCGAGCGCCTCGTTGAGTATCTTGATCACGGTGTCGCGGTCGGCCTTGTAGCCGTCGGTGACGGCGCCACGCTCGATATGCTCACGCGCACGCTTGCGAATGTTCGCGATGTCTGAGACGAAGGGTCTAGCTGCAGCCATGAGTCAGCTCCTTGAGTCGGTGACGATTCGGATGCCGCAGCGTTCCGGGATCACCCGGACGTGATTTCGGCAGACCTTGAACGCCCCCATTGTGCCGACCGACTTGTAGCGCCGGCTGAACGATGGGCTAGCGATCGCGCAAGAAGGACTCCGCGCGCATGCGTGTCGCCTCGATCAGGGGCATCACTGCCTCGATCTCGCGTTCATGGCGCCGCCATTTCTCGGGCGCAGGGGCCGACATGGTGTAGCGCGAATGCGGCAGATGGGCTTCGAGTTCAAGATCCCAGGCCAGATCGAGTTCGTTGCAGAGTCGGCGGACCTGGGCTTGCGGATCGGCGAGGAAGCGGTCGTAGCGGATCCGATGAACGCGCTCGCCGGTGACCGCCGCCAGATCGTCGAGCAGGATGCGCGTCGTCGCCTCCCATTGGCGCGCGACGATTTCGGGCAACGGGCGACCGCTCCATTCGCGCCACCCCGGCACCAGCACCAGCGACCAGGCCGGACCTTGCCAGCCCGGCAATCGCGGATAGGTTCGAAAGTTGCCCGAGGTCCAGGCCTCGATCATGCTCGACAGCACCTCACGCGGATCGCGATACAGGTAGACGAAATGCGCATCGGGAAACACCTTGCGCAGGAACGGGATCCGCAACGCGTTCTTCGGTGTTTTCTCGAGCAGTCGAATCGGCCCGGTCGGCGGACGCCCACCATCGCGATCGCGCAAGCCAGCCTCGAATCGTTCGCGCAGCCGTTCGATCAACTCGGGCGTCGCCGCATCGGCATCGAGTCGGTTCGAATCGAAGTTGCGCGCTGCCGGATGCAGTTCGTCCAGACCTTCGATCTGGACGTGGCTCTCGCCACCCACCGTGTGCAGACCCGGCGCCCGCATCAGCGTCTCGAAGAGCAGGGTCGAACCCGAACGTGGTGAAGACAGGATGATGACCGGGCGATCGAATCGCCGCCCGGTCCGATCGACCGGCGTGCGGTCCGGATTCGACTCGACACGTGGTTGCGTCGCGGCCGTGACGGTCCTGCTTTCGCTACCGGGTGATTCGGCGAAAGCATCGGGATCGTAGTCACCCTTGACCTCGAGTCCGCGCGCAGGATCATCGCTCAGCGCCGCCTGCACGATCATCGCGCGGAACGCACCAAGGAAGCGCATGCCGTTTCTGAGCAGCAGGGTTTCCGCCAATCGCTGCATTTCCGCCGAGAACGGTTCGAGCGCGGCACGATAATCCGACCAGCCTTTCTCGCTCGGACCATAGCGCGCCCACAGTCCGAGCCAGGTTGCATTGAAGCGCGCGCACACCTGCTGGATCGTGGCCATCTGTGGCGTCGGTATCGATTCGCCGAGCAGGAAATTGAGATGCTCGCGCAATTCCCAGGGTGTCATCACGCTTCCGAGATTCTCGGATTCGTAGACGAGTTCAGGAACGCGTTCCGGATCGGGACCGATCCGGCGCGGTTGCCAGTTGGGTACCGGTCGTCCCGGCACGCGCCCGCCGCTGGCGTGTTCCCAGAAACGTTCGCTGCCGACCGTATCGGCAACCAGGTGGATGCGTTGCGCCGGGTTGGCATTGATCACCCGGTGCAGGCGCCAGGTGTCGAAGATCCAGCACTCGCCTTCGGCCATGTTCACTTCGGCGTCACCGCACTGGAAACGAACCGTAGGCTGGGTTTGTATCGGCACGTGCACGCGCACGCGGTCACGCCAGTAGTAGGCCAGGTCGGCATGCATGGGCACTTCGGCATGACCGGAGAGACGCATGAGCCGGCTGCGCCCCCAAACCGCGCCGATACTGGCAAGGATCTGGCGCAGATACGGACACGCATCGAGATGTGCGGTCGGACGCATCGGCCCAGAGATCGAATCGCTGGACGGATCCCCATTGACCGCGATCAAGGGCAAGGCCGAATTGCCCGCAAAGCCCTGCGGATGCGGACGCCATGCGCTCTCGCCGAGCCGATCGACTTCGGCGAGAAGTCGCGGCGCATCGAACACGAGGGGCAGTTGCACAAACGGAACCTGCAATTTCATCGGGGCAGTATCGCATCTTTGCCGATCGCCTTCGCCGGCAAGATTGACGCACCGGCGCTTGCGCATGGGACCCGCACCCGCTATCCGGACTGCCTATACTCTGCGCTCCCGTCGCCCGAGATTCATGCCATGCGCCCTGCCTTGCTGTTCTGTCTCGCAGTCGTCTTGTCCGGCCAGGCCCGGGCGGCATCGGAACTTTCAGCCGCCGTGAAGAACGACTACGACCATCGCCTTGCCGCCATGTTCGACTGGTTCCATCGACACCCCGAATTGTCCTACTTGGAAACGGCGACCGCGGCGCGCATGGCCAGGGAATTGCGCAGGGTTCCGGGCATGACGGTTACCGAGAAAGTCGGCGGTACCGGCGTGGTCGGCGTGTTGCGCAACGGCGAAGGCCCGACCGTGCTGATTCGCGCCGACATGGATGGCCTGCCGATCAAGGAAGCCAGCGGCCTGGCCAATGCATCGACCGCGGTGCAGGTCGGCATCGACGGCGTCGAATCGCCCGTCATGCATGCCTGCGGCCACGACACGCACATCACCGCCCTGCTTGGAACGGCGACACGCATGGCGTCGCTGAAAAAAGACTGGCACGGCACCCTGGTGTTTGTCGTGCAGCCTGCGGAGGAACGCATCGCCGGCGCGCGCAAGATGCTTGAGGACGGCCTGTATACGCGCTTCCCGAAACCCGACTACGCGCTCGCCTTCCACGTCGATGCCGACAGCCCGACCGGCGCCCTCATTGCCGATCCGGGCATCGTTGGTTCGTCTTCCGACACCATCGACATCATCGTGCATGGCGTTGGCGCACACGGCGCCAGCCCGCAACAGGGCAAGGACCCGATCGTCATGGGCGCTGAAATCGTGCTCGCCTTGCAGACCCTGGTCAGCCGCGAGATATCACCGCTGTCGCCGGGTGTCGTGACGGTAGGCGCGTTCCATTCCGGCTCCAAGCACAACATCATTTCCGACCGCGCCGTGCTGCAACTGACGGTACGTTCGGATGATGAAGCGGTGCGCAAGGTGCTGCTCGATGGCATCAAGCGCATTGCGGAAAACGTCGGCCGCATGAACGGCATGCCGGAAGACCGCTTGCCGGAAGTGAACCTGGCCGTCGAGTCGACTCCGGTCACTCTCAACGATCCGGCATTGACCGCCCGAATGCGCGCCGTGTTCGTTCGCACCTTCGGCGACGAAACCCTGAAGTCTCAGCCACGCACCGGCATGGGTGCCGAAGACTTCGCCTACTTCGTGCAGCCGGAGCTCGGCGTAGCGGGGTTCTACTTCAATGTCGGCGGCACGCCGCAAGCCGCTTTCGACGCCGCCAGGGCTGGCGGACCTGCCGTCGCCGGACACCATTCGGCGCGGTTCAAGATCGACCCCGAGCCCTCGATACGACTCGGCATCGAAGCCATGACCGTCGCCGCACTGGATCTGTTGAAGCCTGCCAGCGCCGACTGATCGATTCCTCGGCAAGTCGACATGCTTCGCCCGGTTTCGCAGGCACCGGATTCACGTATCGACGACGACGCCAGTGCGCGCAAGATCCACGACAGGCCGACAGGCCAGTCGACAATCGAAGCCCGGATCGACACATCCGGACTTCGTTGCTGGCAATCCTGATCGACACGATCACGAAGCGCCGGAAAAACATTCCGGCCCGAGTGGGTCATCGAGCCCGCTCGGCGGGTCAAACGCAGTGATGCCACGACCAACGCGTGCGACACGCCGCCGCGCTCGGCGGGCGCGCAAGGTTCAGGCAGTCATGTCCTTGACCGTTGTACTCGAGCCATTGGTCTTGACACTGTTGATGCCGGTTTCGCGCGAGGCTTCCGAGGCATACATCTGACTGGAACCGATCACCTGGTGATTGGCAGCCTTCAGATTGAAAAACAACTTGTCGTTGGAAGCGGTCTTGCGCTCGTAGTTCGCGTCACTGGAACTGTTGGCCTGCACCGAGCGGATGCCCCCTTCGGCTGCAGCCCGCTTTGAATACATCTGACTGGTCAATATGATTTCGGCATTTCCCGCCTTCAGCACGAAACGGTACTGATCGTCACTGCTCTTGCTCAACTCGAACCAACCTGCCACGGCTGTACTCCTCATATCGTCTGGAAAAGCCACGTCTCCGCGGTCGTGCGCGACATCGCGTCGAAGCCATTCCAATTCTTATCCTGCGACTTTGCAACAGGAAGGCCATCGGCCCGAGTCTTGACCATTGTTCACCAGTACCAGCACCGCGACGAACCCGTTCGCGAGCAGTGTGATCCCGTGCGCCTGCAAAAGTGCAGAGCGCCTGCAAGGCGAAGACTACCGTGTCGGCACGCCATCGCCCGACGTTCGCTCAAGCGTGCCCCCTGTCCGTTCCGGGGCTGCCCGTTTCGCTCGAACGGGCGATTTCAGTCGAAGCGATACACCTCGCCGCCCTGCTCGCGGAACTCCTTGGCCTTTTCGGCCATGCCGGCCGTCAGGGCGGCCTCCTCGTCGGTGCCGAGTTTCGCGGCGTAATCGCGCACGTCCTGGGTGATCTTCATCGAACAGAACTTGGGCCCGCACATCGAACAGAAATGCGCGGTCTTGTGGGCTTCCTTGGGCAGGGTTTCGTCGTGGAATTCCTTGGCCTTCTCCGGATCGAGGCCGAGGTTGAACTGGTCGGCCCAGCGGAATTCGAAGCGTGCTTTCGACAGTGCGTTGTCGCGCGCCTGCGCGGCCGGATGGCCCTTGGCCAGGTCGGCGGCATGCGCGGCGATCTTGTAGGTGACGATGCCGTCGCGCACGTCCTGCTTGTTCGGCAATCCCAGGTGTTCCTTCGGCGTCACGTAGCAGAGCATCGCGGTGCCGTACCAGCCGATCATCGCCGCGCCGATCGCGCTGGTGATGTGGTCGTAGCCGGGCGCGATGTCGGTGGTCAATGGACCCAGTGTGTAGAACGGCGCCTCGCCGCATTTCTCCAGTTGCCGCTCCATGTTTTCCTTGATCAGGTGCATCGGCACGTGGCCGGGACCTTCGATCATGGTCTGCACGTCGTGCTTCCACGCGATCTGGGTGAGTTCGCCGAGTGTGTTGAGTTCGGCGAACTGGGCGGCGTCGTTGGCGTCGGCGATGCTGCCCGGGCGCAAGCCATCGCCCAGCGAGAAGCTGACGTCATACGCTTTCATGATTTCGCAGATGTCCTCGAATCGCTCGTAGAGGAAGCTCTCCTTGTGGTGGGCGAGGCACCACTTGGCCATGATCGAGCCGCCACGCGAGACGATGCCGGTGACGCGCTTGGCGGTCAGATGGATGAATGGCAGGCGCACGCCGGCATGGATCGTGAAGTAATCGACACCCTGCTCGGCCTGTTCGATCAAAGTGTCCCTGTACAGTTCCCAGGTCAGGTCCTCGGCCACGCCGCCAACTTTTTCGAGCGCCTGGTAGATCGGCACCGTGCCGATCGGCACCGGCGAATTGCGGATGATCCACTCGCGCGTCTCGTGGATGTGCTTGCCGGTCGAGAGGTCCATCACGGTGTCGCCGCCCCAGCGGATCGACCAGACCATCTTCTCGACTTCCTCGGCGATCGAACTCGATACGGCCGAGTTGCCGATGTTCGCGTTGATCTTCACGAGGAAGTTGCGACCGATGATCATCGGCTCGGATTCGGGATGGTTGATGTTGTTCGGAATGATCGCGCGGCCCCGGGCGACTTCATCGCGCACGAATTCCGGCGTGATCCGCTTCGGCAGCGAAGCGCCGAACGACTCGCCGGGATGCTGGACGAGCAGATGCTGCTCGCGGATGCGTTCGAGATTCTGGTTTTCGCGGATCGCGATGTATTCCATCTCGGGTGTGATGATGCCCTGACGCGCATAGTGCATCTGGGTGATGTTCTGACCCGCCTTGGCGCGCCGCGGTTTGGGCACGTTCGGAAAGCGCACGTGATCGAGCTGATGCGCGCCGGCGTGCTTGCGCGTGAACGGCGAGGTGAAATCGGCCAACGCCTCGCTGTCGCCGCGCGCCTCGATCCAGGCCGCACGCAGGGCCGGCAGGCCGGCTGCGAGATCGACGCGATAATCCGGATCGGTGTATGGACCCGAGGTGTCGTAGATCGCGAACGGAGCATTCTTCTCGACACCGAACGTGCTCGGGGTGTCTTCGAGGACGACTTCACGCATCGGCACGCGGATGTCCGCGCGGGCACCCTCGACATGGATCTTGCGCGAACCGGGAATCGGACGGACCACCGACTCGGACAGTTCAGCCGCTTCGCGCAGCAACGGATTCGGTAAGGCGTTCATGCGTTCATATCCTGCTTTCCGTGGATTCAACCTTGCCATGGACCATGGACAAGGGCTGGCGACCGGAATAGCGGGCGTCGACGACGAAGCGCTCGGACGTCGGACGAAGCTCCCTACACCGGTGCGAACCGGATCAGGTTCCAAGGGACTCTCTCAGCCGACCTGCGCCGGCACCCCCGCTTCCAGGAACGCATTCAAGCATGTCGGCGGCATCCAGGCCAGCAACGTGACAGAGCGGGACAAATCACGCCTCGCGGCAATCGCGTCTTCAGGTGCAACGCGGCACAATGGCGGCCTGCCTCAAGGAATTGCCATGGATACCCAGCATCCCGATCTGCACCCGTTGTTCGCCGCGCACATCGACACACTCAAGCAACGCGGCGATGCGGCGCTCGCGCGCGCGGGTTTCGATCATCTGGTCATCCCGGCCGGCGTCCTGCGCTACCAGTTCCTCGACGATCGCGACTATCCATTCTTCGTCAATCCGCATTTCAAGCACTGGTTGCCGGTGACCAAGGCACCCGGCTCATGGATCGTCTACACGCCGGGACAACGACCAAAGCTGATCTTCCTGCAACCGGCCGACTACTGGCACGTGGTTCCGGATTCCCCGGCAGGCTACTGGGTCGAGCACTTCGACATCGTCATCATCCGCGAGGCTGCGGACGCGCTCGCCGAACTGCCAAAGCACGGCGCGCGCTGCGCGATCATCGGCGAGGACAACGCGGCACTCGGGCACTTCGTGCCGAACAATCCGCAGGCATTGATCGATTCGCTGCACTACCGGCGCATGGCCAAGACCGACTACGAACTCGCCATGATGCGCGTCGCCAGCAAGATCGGCGCGCGTGCGCACCGCGCCGCCGAGGCCGCGTTCCACGCCGGCCAATCGGAGTATGCGATCCACATGGCCTACCTGCAGGCTGCACGGCAAACGGAAAACGAACTGCCCTATTCCAACATCATCGCGCTCAACGAACACGGCGCGATCCTGCACTACCACGACCTGCGCCACGCACCGCCGTCCCACGTGCACTCGTTCCTGATCGATGCCGGCGCGAGCTTCCATGGCTATGCCAGCGACATCACACGCACGCATGCGGCCAGCGATGCCGGGGAATTCCAGGCGCTGATCGACAGCGTCGATGCGGCCCAGCAGCGCCTGTGCGCGGGCGTACGCGCCGGGCAGGACTATGCCGCCTTGCACCTTGCAGCGCATCGCGAACTCGCTGCGGTGCTCAAGGAGCACGGCTTGATCCGCATGAGTGCCGAAAGTGCCGTCGAATCAGGGACGTCCACCGTCTTCTTTCCGCACGGGCTGGGTCATCCGATCGGCCTGCAGGTCCACGATGTGGCCGGATTCGCGGCCGATGACAACGGCGCAACGATCGAACGCCCGCAGGGTCATCCGTACCTGCGCATGACGCGTCCGATCGAGCTCGGCGCCGTGGTGACGATCGAGCCGGGGATCTATTTCATCGACATGTTGCTGGCGCAACTCAGGGAAACCAGGCACGCCAAGGACATCGCCTGGGATCGGGTGGATTCGTTCCGCAAGTACGGTGGCATCCGCATCGAGGACGACGTCGCCTGCACGAGTGGCGCACCGGAAAACCTGACCCGGGACGCATTTGCCCTGGTAGGCACCAGCTGAATCATCGCCGACTGCCGGCGCAACACCTGGCGCGTCGGTGCAACGATTCGAACCGCGACGACGTCCTGAGAGTCAGCTCGGCACCACGTTGCGGTGCTACCCATTGGAGATCGACATGTTGATCCAGCGCACATTGAAAGACCTGATTCCCGGACTTGCTCTCGCAGCCTTCCTGATTGGCGCGCCGGCTCTCGCCCAGGCCGGCGAGGCCAAAGGAGACTCTGCGCGGGTCAGCGTCGCGTGGACCGATCCGGCCGCCTTCACCGAGCTCCGTTACGGCCATCAGTTCCGCCAGCCAAAGCCGGAAGCCTGGCTGGCCGAGTTCCGCAAGACCCTGGTGCGACGTGCGGATTCGGTGCTGCAACCGGGTCAGCATCTCGAAGTGACGATCACCGACGTCAAGCTTGCCGGCCAGTTCGAGCCGTGGCTCGGGGCCGACTACCGCGATGTGAGGATCGTCAAGTCGATCTATCCACCGCACATCAACCTGACGTTCAATCTCACCGATGCGAACGGCCAGGTGATCGCCAGCGGTGAACGCAAGCTGCGCGACCCGGCTTTCCTTGATCGTGGCACGGTCAATCCAAGTGAATCCTACCGATTCGAGAAGCGCATGCTGAAGGATTGGGTCGCTCGCGAGTTCGGTCGCAAGGACGCCTGATCACGACGATTCAACGCTCGTCGCCGCCTGACCAGGGATCGCGCGAAACGCTGCGCAACCAGCCCATGCGGTAGGCAGCTTCACCGAGCCATTCGTGGATCACGGCATCGGATTTGTCCAGCGCACCGATCGACGGGAGGTAGTAGCCGATGCTGTTCGCATGGCCAAGGCGCGAATCGGTCGGCCATGCACATACCTCGAAACCCGCTTGCTCGAAGGCGTAGATCGAGCGCGGCATGTGCAGTGCCGAGGTGACCAGCCAGATGCGGCGATCGATCAGAGGTTCGAGCGCCGCAACGAAACGGGCGTTCTGCCAGGTCGAATGCGACTCCGTTTCGACCGTGATGGTAGCGGCCGGCACGCCGAGCCGTTGCGCAAGCGCGGCCATCAGGCTGCTCTCGGCGACGCCGTATTGCGAGGTCCCGCCGCTGATCACGAGTCGCGCGGGCTCGTGTGCCCGATACAGGTCGGCCGCCCCGATCACGCGACGCAGGCTGGTTTCGCCGAGCGAGTCGACGTCCGCCGCATCCACCGGCTGCCGCGAGATGCCGCCGCCGAGGACAACGATGGTTTGCGGCAGCGGAACCGCACATGTTTGCGCGGACGGGAATCGCGATTCCGCGATGCCGACGAGCAGGTTGGCTACCACTGGAAGACTCGACAGCACGCAGCCGATCAATGGCAGCGAGGCGAGAAAGCGCAGCCCGCGCGGCAATCTGCGCCAGGTCAATACGAGCAACAGTGCGAGCAGGACCCCGAAGCGCAACGGTGAAAGCAAGCTACTCAGCATCGGGATGGTCCGGGCGTCGTCGGCGCACAGCGGACGAGGGCGCCTGCTGGCAGGGGAACAGGTGGATCATCGTTCACAAGCGGAAGCCCCGGTCGATCGAGACAAGTCCGGGCAGGAGCGCCGCGCCGGATAGTCCGCGGACGAACGACATCACCTGGAATTTCTCGCCCATCTCGCCCGGCAAGGTCAGCCGCTTGACCTGCTGGGCAAGGCGATAGCATTCGGCTGCATCAGCCTTTTCGCTGGCCTGCTCGAAGTGCGAGGCGAGGCCGGCCGCAATCAGGAACTGCGCCTGCGACGAATAGCCGGCCACCGCGAATCCGGCATGGTTGCCCGCTTCGGCCAGTGCCGTGAAATCGACGAAAGCGGTGATGTCCTGCAAACCCGGCATCCAGAGGGCATCGCCATGCGCCCGATGGCGGTAGTGGCACACCAGGCTGCCATCGTCGCGATCCGGCCGGTAGTACTCGGCACGCGGATAGCCGTAGTCGACGAACAGGACGAGGCCTGCCTGCAGACTGCCGAGCACCGCCTGCATCCAGTATGGCAACTGCGGCAGGATCTCGGAGCGATAGCCGTCGGCGAACGAGGTGCCGAGATCGCGCTCGAGGTGACGCACGGCGCCGCTGACGAGCGCATCGGCAGGGCGATCAACGCGCATGAATCGGCCCGCAGCGTCGATGCTGACGTATTCCTCGAAGACCTCGCCCTCGCTCAGCGTGAAGCGGGTCGCCGGCAGCGCATCGATGACCTCGTTGGCGAACAGCACACCGCGCCATGCCTTTTCGGGTGGTCGATCGAGCCAGTCCACGCGTGCGAACGAGGCGGCCGGCAACGAAACCGACAAGCGCTCGCGTTGGCGCTCGCGCAGGTCGGCGCTTGGCTCGAGAATCCGGTACCTGCGCGGCACATTGCCGGCATCGTCGAGAGCGAGCATCACGGCCTCGGCAAACGCGCCGCTACCGCCGCCAAGCTCGCAGAATTCCGCATCTTCACCCAGTTCGCGCAGCACCGGGGCCAGCGCACTGGCCATGCACCGTGCGAACAGCGGGCCCAGCTCCGGTGCAGTAACGAAATCTCCTGCGGCACCGAACTTCGTTCGACCCGCGCTGTAGTAGCCGAGCCCCGGCGCATACAGGCAGCGTTCCATGAAACGAGAGAACGGCATCGGTCCCTGCGCCGCGATCTCGGCACGGATCAGGGCCGCCAGCTGCGTGGAGAGGGCAAGTTCATCGTCGCCGGGGGTCGGTAACGGAAGGGTCACGGCCAGTCCGGCGATTTCATGGAAGTGCGTTTGATGGCATCGGGGCACGGCGGTGATCGGTCTTCATCCTGATTTCCTGCCTGCACCGAACACACCGGCGTTATTGCCTGCGGCGACAGACGATAGCCGGGCTGGTTCGCTGCATCGAGTTGCGGCACTCTGCGCAGGATACCGACGTGAACGGAGAACACCAATGACGGATCTGCCAAGCGCCCGGCCTGTCGTGCTGATCACGGGCGCGGCTCGTCGTGTCGGCGCCACGATCGCGCGCACGCTGCACGGTGCCGGCTATGACCTTGCCCTGCATCATCGCAACTCGGGCGACGAACTTGCTGCCTTGGTCGACGATCTCGAGCAAGCGCGTGGAGCGGGCACGCTGACTCTGCAGGCGGAGCTTGCCGATGTCGATGCCCTGCCCGACCTGGTCAACGAGACGGTACGCCGGTTTGGTCGCCTCGATGGTCTCGTCAACAATGCGTCGGCGTTTTTTCCGACCCCGCTTGGAACCGTGACCACCGAGCAATGGGACGAGTTGTTCGCCTCGAACACGCGCGCACCGTTCTTTCTCGCCCAGGCGGCGGCCCGCCACCTGCGCGATCGCGCGGGCGCGATCGTCAACCTGCTCGACATCTATGCCGAGCGTCCGTTGCCGGGATATTCGGTGTACTGCATGGCCAAGGCTGCCCAGGCGGCGATGACCCTCGCGCTGGCCCACGAGCTGGGTCCCGAGGTTCGCGTCAATGGCATCGCCCCGGGTGCGGTCCTGTGGCCCGAAACCGGCCATGCGCAGGCGAGCAGGAGCGACATCATTGCGCGCACGCCGCTCAAGCGGACGGGTACCGCGGAAGACGTCGCGAGCGCCGTGCTCTGGTTGCTGCGCGACGCGCGATTCGTGACCGGGCAGGTCATCCGTGTCGACGGCGGACGCTCGATCTCCGTGTAGCAATGCGTTCCCTGCTCGCCGCGGGAGCAGGTCGCCAGCAGGGCCGGATAAGGTTCGAGGCCGTCGGAATGCCGGACTTCGATCGCGCCCTCGCTCCTGCCCCCCTCCCGGCGGGAGAGGGGTTCAATCCGATCTCTTCCCCCGTTCGGGGAAGGCGACCTGAAAAGCCGGTTGAGGGTTCGGGGCCGGCAGAATGTCCAATTTCTGCGCTTCCCGAACCCAGGCCCTCAGGCCTTGACCTTGAAAGCCTCGGCGACCATGGCCTTGTCGAAGCCCACGCCGGCATCACCTTCGGTCGCATAGCGATACAGCGCGGCAGCGTAGACACCCTGCAGCGCCGCCTGGATCAAGGTCAGCAGCAGGACGGCGACCACCACGGCGACGACGGCGGTGATCGTGATCGCGAGAATGCCGCTCTTGACGGCCAGCACGATCAATCCTCCGCCCACGATCACGAGCGCGAAGAACATCAGGCCGAATACCAGACCGATGCCGCCGGTTCCGATCAGGTTCTGGCCCCAGGTCTTCTTGAGCAGTTCGGCGCTGCGCTTCACCGCGTCGATTGGTCCGATGTCCTGGCTGACCAGCACCGGCACGACCAGGAACGAAGCCACCGTCCAGGCCAGGCCGATCAGGCCGACGACGAAACGCCCGATGAAACCGGCTCGTTCCTGCAAGGCGCGCAGGATCACCCCCACGGTCGCCGCGATCACCGCGTAACCGAGTATCGCCGGCAGCTTCGACATCGCGATGCGCATGCCGTCCGCAACCGTCGGATCGCCGCCGTTGAGGCGGATCATCGCTGCTCCGATCAGGGCCGAGTTGAAGAAGATGATGACGAAGTACTGGACCACATAGAACGCGAACAGGAAGAGGTAGTACAGGGGATTCATGTTTTCGCGATCAAGCCCGCTGAAGACCCCCGCGAAGATCGCCGGAACGAAGAATGTCGCCGCGACAATGATGCAGCTGAGCGCCGACAGCAGCGGAAACACGAGCAATTCCTTGTCGGACTTCAATACCGACGCGCTGGCCTTGACCAGCGACCAGCTCTGCGAAAACTTTTCCAACATGTCGACTCCCCTTGTCTGGCGTGAGGGCTGCCCGCTGGCAGCGAATGCGGAGTATAGCGACGCATGCACGAGATGCATCAGCGGCATTGGCGACGTGAGTGCCGCCGCGGTCAGTCCAGGGCGACGATCTCGCGCGGCGCGTCGCGCTGCGGATGGGCATTCCAGAGCACCGCCATTGTCTGTCGCGATCCTGGATGCACGGCGTCGGGCGCTATTTCGACCAGCGGCGCGAGCACGAAGGCGTACTTGAGTTCGTCGCGCGGTATCTGGAGGTGACCCGGACCTTCGACGACCTGGTCACCGAACAGGACGATGTCGATATCGAGCGTGCGGCTTGAATAACGCTCGACATCCCGCCGCCGGCCCTGCTTGTCTTCGAGCGCATGCAGCCAGCGGTCGAGTTGCAGTGGCGTCCAGTCGGTATCGAACCCGATCGCGAGATTGAGAAAGGCCGGCCCCTCGAAACCGACCGCCTCGGTGCGATACACGCTCGATAGGTGCAGGTCGCCAAACTGCGCATGCAGGGCATCGATCGCCGCTCGCAGATGCGTTTCGGGCTCGATATTCGAGCCGAGACTGAGATAGACCCGGTTGAGGTTCTGGGTCATGACGCGATCATTGCCGCTCTTGAATCGCCGGCTGCAATCCGCCGCGCTGGCGTTCGATCTGCACGCCGACCGATCTCGACCCTCGCACAGCCCCCGGCTTGGCAAGGCGCAAGCGCACGTGGCTCACTTCGAATTCATCGAGGATGATCGTCGCGCAGCGCTCGGCAAGGGTTTCGACGAGCTGGAATTCCGAACTTTCCACGAATGCGATCAGGCGCTTGGACACGGCCTTGTAGTCGAGTGTGTCCTCGATACGATCGGTCGCTGCCGGGCGCGTGTTGTCGAAACGCATCTCGATATCGAGCGCGACTACCTGGTGAATCCGACGCTCCCAGTCATAGATGCCGATGACGGTTTCGATGCGCAGGTCTTCGATGAAAACGATATCCATGGATGTGTTTCGACTCGGCTATGGGCTGATGGTGTCGGCGGGAACCGTCAAGCGAGTGCAGTCAGGGATTCCAGATCCCAGCGCGGGTAGACCTTGATCTGTGGATCATCGAGTTGGCCGGCCTGCAGGCGGATCGAGCCGGCCAGCGCGATCATCGCGCCGTTGTCGGTGCAGAATTCGAGACGCGGGAAGTAGGTCTTGAAATCATCATTTTCCGCCGCTTTCGCGAGTTGGGTGCGCAGGCGCCGATTCGCACCGACTCCGCCGGCGATGACCAGGCGTTTCACCCCGGTGGCCCGCATCGCGCGCCGGCACTTGATGACCAGGGTTTCGACGATCGCTTCCTCGAAATCGCGGGCGATCGAGGCACGGATCGCATCGCTGTGGTCACTGCGCTGCCAGGCCAGCAGCACCTGGGTCTTCAACCCCGAAAAGCTGAAATCGAGACCTGGACGATCGGTCATCGGCCTCGTGAAGCGGAACTGGCCGGGCTCGGCGGTTTCGGCGAGCCGGGCCAGGGCGGGACCGCCCGGATACGGCAGACCCATCAGTTTGGCGGTCTTGTCGAAGGCTTCGCCGGCAGCATCATCCAGCGTGTCGCCGAGCAGGCGGTAGCAGCCGATCGCCTCGACCTCGATCAGCATCGAATGCCCGCCCGAGACCAGCAAGGCGACAAAAGGCGGTTCTGGCGCATCCTCCTCGAGCATCGGCGCGAGCAGATGCCCTTCCATGTGATGCACGCCAATCGCCGGGATTTCGAGCGCCCAGGCCAGCGAGCGGGCCGCGGCTGCACCGACCAGCAAGGCGCCGACCAGACCCGGCCCGGCCGTGTAGGCGACCCCGCCCAGGTCGTCGATCGCCATTCCGGCCTCGGCCAGGGTCTGCCGGATCAGCGGCAGCAGCTTGCGCACGTGGTCGCGCGAGGCCAGCTCAGGCACCACGCCGCCATATTCGGCATGCAGTTCAACCTGGCTGTACAGCGCATGCGCAAGCAGACCGCGCCCGCGCTCGAACACGGCCACCCCGGTTTCGTCACAGGAGGTCTCGATGCCGAGCACCGGACCGGGTTTTGCATTGATCGAGGCCATGAAATAGAATGCGCGGCTCGCCCGAGAGCCCGGGTGTCGAGTTTAACAGCGGAGAGACTATGCCAAGCGTCAAAGTTCGCGAGAACGAACCGTTCGAGTTTGCCCTGCGCCGCTTCAAGCGCACCTGTGAGAAAGCCGGCGTGCTGGCTGAAGTGCGCAAGCGCGAGTTCTACGAAAAGCCGACCCAGGAACGCAAGCGCAAGCGCGCGGCTGCGGTCAAGCGCCACCTGCGCCGCGTATCCCGCGACGTCACCAAGCGCCAGCGCATGTATTGAGTCATCCGGTTGCGTGGCGCCACTGGCGCGAGCGCAACCTGATCGACAGCGGCTCCGGCCTTGTCCGGCGCCGCGATATCCGGGCTGAAACTTTCGGCCGGCCCTGCCCACGCAGTGCCGGCCGTTTGTGTTTGCGGCGACCGGACCCGGAAACACCCCATGGACCCCACGCCACTTGCTACGAGGTGAACAATGTCACTCAAGGCCCGCATTACCGATGACATGAAGGCCGCCATGCGCGCCGGCGAGAAGGATCGCCTCGGCATCATCCGCCTGATCCTCGCCGCAGTGAAGCAGCGCGAAGTCGACGAGCGCATCGAACTCGATGACACCCAGGTGCTCGCTGTCCTGGAGAAGATGCTCAAGCAGCGCCGCGACTCGATCGAGCAGTACAGTGCGGCGAATCGCGAGGACCTGGCCGCGGTTGAACGCGCCGAGGTCATCGTGATCCAGACCTATCTGCCTGCCCAACTGAGCGCCGCCGAACTGGAGCAGATCATCGCCAGGGCAGTGGTCGATTCAGGCGCGAGCAGCGCACGCGACATGGGCAAGGTGATCGGCCTGGTCAAGCCGCAGGTGGCCGGCCGCGCCGACATGGGCCAGGTGTCCGAACTGATCAAGGCACGACTCGCCGGCTGAGATCAGTCTCGCGGCGGCAGGAACTCGCCGTCATGCCGCTCGCCCTGTCCCTTCCGGCCGCCGTCTCCCGTGGTGTGAAAGACACCCCTGAGGAGATTTTCGATGAACCGAGCCGCCGTCCTGTTCTCCGTACTTGCTTTCGCCGCGAGTGTTCCGGCACACGCCGAGATCCACCAGCCGACACGCTATCACCAGTTGCATGCCTCGCCGCTTCCTGGCCAGTACACGATCGCGCGAGTGCGCGGGCCCGGCATTTTCGTTGCCGCGAGCGTGGTGGGTTTCGGCCTCGATCTCGCCCAGGTCGGTGTCTATGTCGATATCGATGGCCGCACCGTGCTTCAGACCGGGCTGGGCTCGGGTGATGCATCGATCGGCGCGCAGACCAATTCCGGCATCGGCGTCACTTACGTGCCGGACTTCGGCGGACGCGCACGCGCCAGCCTGGGCCTCGCTGAACCGTTGCGCTTCGAACGCGAGGTGCATGTCTATGTGCGGGTCGAGGATGGCGCCCCTTCGCGCGTGTTCGGCGATGTCCTGGTCGGCGCGGTGAACTGACGCGCAACCGTCAACACGGTGCGCCGACCCCGGACCCGGCGCATCGGCCCCGCCCGCCCACCGCTACACTAGCGGCATGGCCGGCCGCATTCCCGAGCGTTTCATCGACGATCTCCTGACTCGCATCGACATCGTCGATGTGATCCAGGAGCGCGTGACCCTGAAGAAGGCCGGTCGCGACTGGTCGGCGCGCTGTCCGTTCCACGACGAGCGCTCGCCTTCGTTCACGGTCAGTCCTGCCAAGCAGTTCTATCACTGCTTCGGCTGCGGCGCGCACGGCAGCGCGATCCGCTTCCTGATGGACTACGACCGCCTCGAATTTCCTGATGCGATCGAGGAACTGGCCGCACGAGCCGGGCTCAAGGTGGAATACGAAGGCGGCCAGCGCGACGCACCGCGCGAGGACGTCTCCGATCTCTATACCGTGCTCGATGCGGCGGCGACGTTCTATCGAGCGCAACTCGCACGCCATCCGGACGCTCGCGCGTATTTTGCCGGTCGCGGCCTCGACGATGAGACACTCAAGCGCTTCAACCTCGGTTTCGCGCCAAACCAGTGGGATGCGTTGAAGAACGCGCTCGGCACCAATCCGCAACGCCTTGCCCTGCTCGACAAGGCCGGCATGCTGGCCAGCGGTGATCGCGGAGGCAAGTACGATCGCTTCCGCGACCGCGTGATGTTTCCGATCCTCGACCGGCGTGGCCGCACGATCGCTTTCGGCGGCCGCGTCTTCGAGAAGGACGCTGATCGAACGCCGCCGCCTGATACTCGCGCAGCGGACGCTCGCATGGATGTCCGTGCGGAGCAGGGCGAGGAAACGGAACGCAAGGGCGCGGGTGGGCCGAAATACCTCAATTCGCCCGAAACGCCCCTGTTCCACAAGGGCCGCGAGCTGTTCGGCCTCTGGCAGGTGCGCGACGCCAACCAGAAGATCGCGCGCCTGCTCGTGGTCGAGGGCTACATGGACGTGATCGCCCTGCACCAGTTCGGCATCACCCAGGCTGTCGCAACACTCGGCACGGCCACCACGAGCGACCATGCAGAGATCCTATTTAGAAACTCTGCAGATGTGTACTTCTGCTTTGATGGCGATCGCGCGGGTCGCCAGGCGGCATGGCGCGCAGTCGAATCGGTGCTGCCGCGCATGCGCGACGGCCGCCAGGCGTGGTTCCTGTTCGTGCCGGATGGCGAGGATCCCGATTCGCTGATCCGCGCCGAAGGCGTCGATGGCTTCGAGCGACGCCTCAGCCAGGCGACCCCGCTCAGCGAATTCTTCTTCGCCGAGATCAGCAAGGACGTGAGCCTGGCCAGCATCGATGGCAAGGCGCGGCTCGCCGAACGCGCAAGACCGCTTATCGGGCAGATTCCGGACGGCGCGTTTCGCGATCTCATGATTGTCGAACTCGAGCGAATGAGCGGCGCACGGACCGTATCCGCGGTCGGCACGGCCCATGCCGGCACCCAGGGTTCGGCTCGCCCTGGCGGTGGGCGACCGGCGCAGCGTTCGCTCGTGCGCACCGCGGTCGCCCTGCTCGTGCAGTCTCCGGCGCTGGCCGCCGAGATCCAGCCGCCGTGGACTTTCTCGGAACTGCGCCAGCCCGGGGTTGCCCTGCTGGTCGAGCTGATCCGGATCTGTCGCGAACGGCCAACGCTGACGACCGGCGCCCTGCTCGAACATTTCGCCGGACGCGATGAAGCGTCTTCCCTGAACAAGCTGGCGATGATGGATCTGCTTGTCGATGCGAGCCAGGCTCGTGCCGACTTCGTCGGTGCGCTCGGACAATTGGACATCCAGACGTCCCAACAAAGACTGGACGACCTGATCGCACGCCAGCTCGAAGGCGGCTTGTCCGACGTGGAACGCGATGAATTGCGCCAGCTCATGGTGAGCAAGCCGGCGCATCGGCGACCGCAATAGTTTCGCCGGCAAGCTCGGCTTGACAACCACGCGCCGGATCGGCTCCACTTGCTGCATGCGCACAATCACCTTGACGACGACGATGACTACGCCCCTTCGGGCGCGGTTCGTCGTGCGCAGATAGATTGCCGCAACGAATCCGCAGCCCGACAAGGCTGCGGGATGCTCGATCCCCCCAGTCCTGGAAAGCGCGGAGCCACCCACCGGAGGCCCGATGAGCCCGTTTGCCAAACTGTCAGCCACGCTTGCCGCCACGCGTCACACGATCGCCAGGCCGACCGACCTTGCCCAGCTCCCGCTCACCGCGCACAAGTTCGGCGGCTCTTCGCTGGCTGATGCGGACTGCTTCCGGCGCGTTGCAGCCATCCTTCTCGAACGTGACGACGCGATCCAGGTCACCGTGGTCTCGGCCATGCAGGGTGTCACCAATGCATTGATCGCGCTGGCGCAAGCCGCAGCGCGCCGCGACGCTGGCTGGCAATCGCAATGGAGCGCGTTGCGCGAACGCCATCTGCACACCGCACGTGAGCTGCTCGCCGACAAATCGGGAGCATCGTGTGTCTGGCTGGAAGCACGCCTTGCCGACCTCGCCGATACCCTGAAGGCCCTGGCCGTACTCGGCATTCCGGCGCGCGAAGCGCTCGATGCGATCCAGGGACTCGGCGAAGTCTGGTCCGCCCATCTGCTGCGTGCCCATATCGAATCACTCGGACACGACTGCGCCCTGCTCGATGCGCGCGACGTGCTCGTCGTCAGTCACGGCGAACTTGGCGTCGCGGTCGATTGGCAGTCCAGCGCCGCGCGGCTTGCCGATTGGCGCACGCAGCATCCGCAACGTCGCGTCGTGATCACCGGCTTTGTCGCGCGCGATGCCAGCGGGCGCGCAACCACGCTCGGTCGCAACGGCAGTGATTTCTCCGGTGCGATCTTCGCCGCCTTGTTCGATGCGCGCGAACTGCATATATGGACCGATGTGGATGGCGTGCTCTCCGCGGATCCGCGCCTGGTTCCCGAAGCCGTTCCGCTGGACGCGTTGTCCTACGAAGAGGCCTGCGAACTGGCCTATTTCGGCGCCAGGGTGATCCATCCGCAGACGATGCTGCCGGCGATGGCACTGGGATTGCCGATCCATATCCGCAACACGTTCAAGCCGGCACATCCCGGAACGTGCATTGCGAGCGGAGGAGATTCGGCCGCCGGGCCGGTGAGAGGACTTTCGCTGGCCGATCAACTGGCCATCGTCAATGTCGAGGGCGCCGGCATGATCGGCGTACCGGGCACGGCCGAGCGTGTGTTCGCCGCACTGCGCGATGCCAAGGTGTCGGTCGTGATGATCTCGCAAGGGTCATCGGAGCATTCGATCTGCGTGGTCGTGCGCGCAGCCGACTGCGCGCGCGCCGAAGTCGCTCTCGACGCCGTGTTCAGCCGTGAGCTCCGCCAGGGCCAGATCCAGGCGATCACGGTGACGCCTGACATCAGCGTGCTCGCCGCGGTCGGCGATGGCATGGCCGGCACACCCGGGGTCGCCGCACAACTGTTCGCAACGCTCGGCCGTGCCCAGGTCAACATCCGCGCAATCGCCCAGGGCGCCTCGGAACGCAATATCTCGGTGGCCCTGGCCAGCGCCGATGCATCACGCGCCTTGCGCGCCGCACACGCGGGATTCTGGCTGTCGCCGCAGACCCTTTCGGTCGGCGTGATCGGCCCGGGCAATGTCGGGCGCACCCTGCTCGACCAGTTGCGCGAAGCGATCCCGCGCCTGCGCCGTGCGGCGAATCTCGACCTGCGCGTGCGCGCAATCGCTTCGAGCAATCGGTTGCTGACCAGCGAACGCGGCGACCTCGCCGCCGACTGGTCCGCGCAGCTGGCATCCAGCGAGTACTCCTCGGGCTTCGACAACTTCACGCGTCACGTTCACGCTGCCCATCTTCCGCATGCGGTGATCATCGATTGCAGTGCCAGCGATGCAGTCGCCTCGCATTATCCCGTCTGGCTCGCGGCTGGCATCCATGTCATCACCCCGAACAAGCAGGCCGGCTCAGGTCCACTCGCGCGCTGGCAGGCGATTCGCGACGCGCGCGCCAGCGGTGGCGGACGCTGGCGTTACGAGGCCACTGTCGGAGCCGGCCTGCCGGTCATCTCGACGCTGCGCGACCTGATCGATACCGGCGACGAGCTGATCGCGATCGAAGGCATCCTATCCGGCACGCTGGCCTGGTTGTTCAATCGCTATGACGGCAGCCAGTCGTTCTCGGCGCTGGTTCGCGAAGCGCTCGCACTCGGCTATACCGAACCCGATCCACGCGACGACCTGTCCGGGCTCGATGTCGCACGCAAGCTCGTGATCCTCGCGCGCGAAGCCGGACAATCGCTGGAGCTCGGCGACGTCGAAGTCCGTGGACTCGTGCCGAGCAGCTTGCTCGATCTCGACAAGGAACAGGCGATCGCCGCCCTGGACACGCTGGACCCTGGCATCGCCGGGCAGTTCGCTGCCGCGCAAGCGAAGGGCTGCGTGCTGCGCTATGTCGCCCGGCTCGATCGCGAAGGCAAGGCCAGCGTCGGCTTGGTCGAATTGCCGGCGTCCCATGCATTCGCCAACCTGCGCCTGACCGACAACAGCGTGCAGTTCACCACCCGGCGTTACGCGACCAATCCCCTGATCGTGCAGGGACCCGGTGCGGGTCGCGAGGTCACCGCCGCCGGCATCTTTGCCGACCTGCTGCGCCTCGGTGCGGCGCTCGGAGCACGCCTGTGAAGTCGGCAACAGCGTTCGCGCCGGCCAGCATCGGCAATGTCGCGGTTGGTTTCGACATCCTCGGCCAGAGCATCGTCGGCATCGGCGATCGCGTGAGCGTGCGGCGCATCGATGAACCGACGGTGCGGTTCGATGCGATACGCGGCTGCGTGCGCAACCTGCCGACCGACCCGATGCGGAACACTGCCGGGCGCGCCCTCGTTGCGATGCGGCAAGCGCTCGATCTGCGCTTCGGCTTCGCCATCGAGCTCGACAAGGGCATTGCGCTGGGTTCCGGCATGGGAGGATCTGCGGCGTCATGCGTGGCAGCCCTGGTTGCCGCGAATGCCGTGCTGGATCAGCCGCTGTCCGCGGAGCAGTTGTATCCGTTCGCGCTTGACGGCGAGGAAGTATCAAGTGGCAGCCGGCATGGCGACAATATCGGACCGATGCTGCTCGGCGGACTCGTGCTCGCAGCACACGGACGCCTGCTGCGTATCGAGGTGCCGGAAGACTGGCACAGCGTGGTTGTCCATCCCGATGCGGTGCTCGAGACGCGACGTGCGCGCGAGGCCCTGCAAGGCACTTATGGGTTGGCCGGTTTCGTCGGGCAAAGCGCCAATCTCGCGCTCGTCCTGATCGGCTGCCAGCGCGGCGACTCTGGCCTGGTTCGCGCCGGGCTTGCCGATGTGCTGGTCGAGCCGCGACGCGCTTCGCTGATCAGCGGCTTCCCTGCGGTCAAGCAGGCGGCGCTCCGCCAGGGTGCCATGGGTGCCTCCATTTCCGGGGCAGGTCCGAGCGTCTTCGCCTGGTTTGAAAGCCGCGCGGGCGCCCAAGCTGCGGCACCGGCAATGCAGACTGCCTTCGCCCAGGCGGGTTTTGCCAGCGAGGCCTTCATCTCTCCGATCAATGGTCCAGCCGCGAAGGTACTTGAATGAAATTCGCGAGTACGCGCGATGCCGGCAGCAGGACGGATCTGAGCACTGCGCTGATCGCCGGACTGGCAGGCGATGGCGGCCTCCATGTCCCCTCGACGCTGCCGCGATTCACTCCCGCGGATTTTGCCGCGGACGATTCGATCGCCGGCGTCGCTGCATGCCTGCTGCAACCGTTCTTCGAGGGCGATCCGCTCGCCGATGAACTGATCGCGATCTGTGCCGAGGCATTCGATTTTCCCGCCCCGTTGAAGCCACTGCCTGTCGGGCAGACCCATCTGCTCGAGCTGTTCCATGGCCCGACTGCCGCGTTCAAGGATTTTGGCGCGCGCTTTCTTGCCGGCTGCATGCAGCGGCTGCGCACATCGGTTGATGCGCCCCTGACCATCCTCGTCGCAACATCGGGCGATACCGGTGCTGCAGTCGCCGCAGCCTTCCATGGCCTGGCGAATCTGCGCGTCGTCGTGCTCTATCCGGAGGGCCGGGTATCACCGCGCCAGGCCCACCAGTTGGGTTGCTTCGGCAACAACATCACGGCACTGCGCGTGACTGGCAGTTTCGATGATTGCCAGCGTCTCGTGAAGCAAGCCCTGTCGGATCGCGAACTGCAGGCAGACGTTGCCCTCAGCTCGGCCAACAGCATCAGCCTCGGCCGACTGTTGCCGCAGATGGCCTACTACGCGCATTCGGCGCTCGGCCATTGGCGGCGAACGGGCGCGCCGCTGGGTTTCGTCATCCCGACCGGAAATCTCGGCAATGCGCTGGCGGCGATACTCGCGCGGGCCTGCGGTTTGCCGATCGGCGAGATAGCGCTGGCGACCAATGCCAATCGCGTACTCGCGCAGTTTTTTGCGGGCGCCAACTACGCGCCAATGCCGAGCGTCGCGACCCTTGCCAACGCGATGGACGTCGGCGCACCGAGCAATTTCGAACGGCTGCGCTGGCTCTATCCTGACGACCACGCCTTGCGCGCCGCTTTCGCCGTGCACGCGATCGACGACACGACCATTCGCGAAACGATCAGGAATGGCCTGCAAGGCCTTGGCGAGATCTTCTGCCCGCACACGGCATGCGCGGTTGCCGCGCTCGAAAAACTGCGCAGAGGCGGGGCAACCCAGGACTGGGCGATCGTATCCACCGCGCATCCGGCCAAGTTCGAGCAGATCGTCGAACCGCTGGTCGGCCGCGTCGTGCCGCCGCCCAAGGCACTCGCGGACCTGCTCGATCGCCCTGCGCATGCCGAGCCCATGGCTTCTGACTACGCCGCCCTGTGCACGTTCCTGCGGCAACGGGAATGACAGCGGGAAGGGTCCAGGACAACAGGAATGGAGCAGGAACTGGTCACCGCCGCCCGCCGGGAGAGGTAGGCGCGGATCGACAGGGAGCCGCCGGCAAGATCTCTTAACTCATTGTTATCGCTGGGTTTTTGTTGATCTACCGGGCGCACTTGTCATAAACGACGAGTCATTGCAAGACCAAACCTGAAATTTTTCGTTCTACCCAGTCGCTTTGTCGAACAATCATCTGTACAGTACGCGCACTGTGTTTGCCAGGGTCACTGTGAATCGTGGCCCGATGTGGTCGAATTTCACGATTCCATCGTTCCGATTGCGCGCTCCTTAGCAACCTCAGTCTCGCCCCCAGGGAGTTCCCGGGGACGTGAATACCATTTCATTTGAGTTTGTCAGGAGTTAGTTATGTCCAATCGCCAGAACGGTACCGTCAAGTGGTTCAACGATGCCAAAGGCTTCGGCTTCATCACCCCGGAAAGCGGCCCCGACCTGTTCGTGCATTTCCGCTCGATCCAGGGCAGCGGCTTCAAGTCCCTCCAGGAAGGCCAGCGCGTGACGTTTGTCGCCGTGCAGGGTCAGAAGGGCATGCAGGCTGACGAAGTTCAGGTCGCCTGAACCTTCGCGCCAAAGCGAATTGAGAGCCCCGGGTGGAAACACCCGGGGCTTTTTTATTCCCGGTTGGCCGGGTTCGCCTGCAAGGCGGGAATGATCGGCAGGCCAATCCGGGATCCGGTGCGCTTGAAAGCTCAGCGACGCCGAATGGCGAAACCTGCATATCGGTCGGAGCGGGATCGCATTCGACGGCAAGCGGGCACGTGCGACGCGAAAGGCCGGCAACGCGGAAACCGCGCAAAAGAAAAGCCGCGCCGGGTCGCCCCGTGCGCGGCTTTGTCGTTGCTGCAGATCTGACTACAGGGTCGGATCGAATCCATCGGCATAGATGACATCCGAGGTCGAACAACCCTGGACCTTGACGTCATCGATATACCAGCCCTCGCGTCCGACCGAGGCGTCGCTGCCCAGGCGGAAGCGGAACTGTGCGTTGTGGCCGGCGAATGTCGACAGGTCGACGATGACCTTGTTGAACGGAACCGCACCGCACCATGCCTGCAGGCCGGCCAGCGGGTTCGCACTCGTGCGCAGCGCGCCGGTATAAGCGCCGACCTGGATCTGCGCTCCACTTACCTGGGTGAAGGCGCCGCCGTCGATCGAGGCTTCGAGGATCGAGCCATCCCAGCACTCGGTCGCCGAACCGCTGACGTTCTCGATGTCGCGCCAATGCTGGAACTGCAGGTTCAAGTTGGTCAACGTCGTCGGTACGGCAATGGTCGGCGAGACCAGTCGCTGGTCGGAGGCCAGGGCAGGATCAACTGCGAACCACGAATGGGTCGGGCTCGTTGAACGTGCCGTGCTTTGGGTCCATGTGTCGGTGCCGGTCGACGCGCTGTGCGTCCATCCCGAAAGGCCGGACTCCATGTTGTCGCTGTACACCACATTCGTGAACGAACCCACCGAGCAGTCGCCCGGAGCGCTGATCGTGCGGAACGTGAAGGTCGCGCTCGGCGTCGACGCGCCGCAGATGTTGTTCGCCGTGACGCGCCAGTAGATCTGCGTGTTCGTCGGCAACGCCGCCGCCGGCTGGAAGCTCGTGCCGCTGACCGATTGCGAGAGGATGATGTTGCCGAAGCCGACGTCGGTCGCGATCTCGATCAGATAACTGGTGCTCTGGCTCGACGCGGTCCAGCTGAACGTCGGCGTGGACGAAACGTCGATGGCGTTGTTGGCCGGAGCACTCAGTGTCGATGCGGCAGGCACCAAGGTCGCCACAGTCACATTGAGAGCGAGATCGCGATCGGTGCCACCTGAACTTCCGCGCAGGGTCAGCGCATTGAGCCCAGGCGCTGCCGCATTGGTCACGGTCAGGTTCGCCTGCGATGAACCGGGCGGATTGACCGGTGTCACCGTATACGATCCACCGAAACCGACGGGAAGGCCTGCGCCGAAACCGAGGTTTACCGGCGAAGTGAAACCCGAGACCGAACCGACCGTGATGGCCACCGGAGTCAGTGCCGATGGCGACGGACTGGCCGCACAGACGTTCTGGGTCAACGGCGAACCGGACATCGTGAAGGTGGGCGTGCCGCATGCATCAAAGCGGAACGAGGCGATGCGCGTATTCCAGTTCGCCGCGGCCATGTATTCGCCGGTGAACCAGAACGTGCAGCCATCGACTGGATCGACGCCCATCTGGAAGTAATCGCCCCAGCGGTCGAAGTTGCTCTGCGAACTCGCGCCGGTGACCAGCATGGTTTCTCCGGTGGTCATGACTCCCGCCGGATCGCCGGCTTGCCGGCCCACGTAGGCGAGGCTCGGAAACAGCGCAGGCGTCACGCGATCGATGCTGTAACCCATCGCGATATTGCCGGCCGAGTCCATCGCAGTCGCACCCATCCAGCGGTTGGTCTGCTGTCCCGGTGTGTCCGCAGGAGCGAATGTGCCTTCCTGGAACAGCGACCAGCCGCCGGCCACACCGCCGGTCCTGCGCAACTCGAACCAGCGGATTCCGGACTGGTTGTTCGTACCGATCTTGGTCACGAAATTGCCGGTGATCGTTTCGGTCGTGCCGAACGCACGGTAGTGCACCGGGAACATGATCACTTCCATGAGAGGATCGAGCAGACGCGATACACCGGGCTGCGGAATCGCGCCAAAACCCGACGGTATCGAGAACGCGCGATCGAATTCGTTGATCTGGATCGGGGTCGGGCCGGTCAGCGTCGAGTTCGCCGGTGTCGTGAAATCGACGTGGTAGGCGAACAGCTCGATGCGGTCGTGCACCGGATCATTGCTGCCGGGGTTGTTTCGTTCATCATCGACCTGGCGCACGAAAACACCAGGCGCACCGGCCGGCGGAAGGTCGATGCCATTGATCGATGCCGGCGGCAACATCTGGAAGCCGAGTTCGGAAAGCGTCGGCACCGAGAATCGCTGGAGGGTCGCAGCCAGGCCGGCGAGCATCTTGGTGCGATCGAGCGCATACACGCCGTTGCTCTGGTTCGCGCCGACATAGTAGGCGTCGGGCCACACGCCGTACTTCGGATAGTCCGGGAAACTCGGTGGCACGAACGCGTAGCGGGTCCAGGTCGTTGTTACCGGATTGCTCGTGGCGCTCACGTAGATGCAGAGGTTGTTGCCGCTGCTCGAGAATTCGGTAAGCAACCAGCGGCTGGCCAGCTGATCGAACAGGACGACAGGATCACCGTTTCCGCTCGCGCAGGCACCGCCGGAACCCAGGCCTTCCATGTTGAAGGGGCCAGCAGCGACCGAGCCATTGTTCGTGTTGTAGACGACGTAGGTGGAGCCGCCACTGCCGTTGATCGACTGGACGTAGAAACCGCCACCGACATCACCGCTGGGATCGGGCGGAAAGACACCACTGAAACCTTGCGCGTCCTTGTTGACGAGTGGCGTCGTGAAAGCGCGGCTGTCGACTCCTTCACCGAACGCACGTTGCAGTTCGACGAGGATGTCGGGGCCGGCGGCGACCGGGTTGACCGGATCGGGACGCATGTCGATGACGCGTTGATCGCCTTCGAAGCGGCGCGGGATCTCGCGGATCGGATCGCCTGGCCGCCATGGCGAGATGATCGGGCGGGTCCGTGCATCGAGGAAAAACGATTCCGGAACGGAGGGTGCACTGACCCATTCGGCACCCGTACGCACGACGATACCGTCCGCGTTGGTGGAGACTTGGGAAGGAACAGCCTTTTCTGCCGCCATCGCCGAGGCGATTCCGAGCACAGCAACGGCCACGACAAGCAATGTCTTGCGAACCATCATGATTTGACCCCGACCAGGATGTGGTGCCCGGACTTCGATTCCCACCCTCTGCGGGGTTCTGGCTCCAACTCAGGGAGCCATCAATCAGAATCCTCGGCTGAGTCCCTATCCTCCCCCAGAATGACCGCCTGTTCAAGAACGATCTCTCCGGACTCGCTCTCGACGCGCCACTCGCTTGTTCCTGTTCCATATTTCGCACTTGCCTGATGTCCGCCCTCGGCGCGCGCATGCACGCTCAAGCCGAAGTTCGTGCGCAGGTTTCCACCGGTCTCTGCGCTGAGCGAAACATTGCCGGACAGCGGCGCCAGAGCAATGATCCGGCCCGATTTGCTGCGCAAGCGACTCACGCCGAACCAGTTTTCGACCAGTTGGGCCGCCTGGATCGTGCCGGAATCGGTCGACAGATCGAGCGCGGCATGCGAGGACGCATTGATTTTCCCGCTGATCGTCGTGATCGTCAGCCGCGCATTGCGCTTCTTTGCATCGACGCGAAAGCGTCCGCCGTTCAGGACCAGCGGCATGTCCTTCGAAACGTACACGGCCATGTCATAGCGGGCATCGCCCGCGCCGCCGGGCAATTCGACCACGAGCTTCAGCGTGCCTTTCTCGCGACTGGAGACGAGGCGTGTG
Organism: Pseudomonadota bacterium; assembly: GCA_029561145.1. Lineage (GTDB taxonomy): Bacteria > Pseudomonadota > Gammaproteobacteria > Xanthomonadales > Rhodanobacteraceae > Dokdonella. The sequence continues at coordinate 12,626 of JAKQJM010000028.1, read as the reverse complement.
CGGGAGTAGGTTCCCGGCAGCAGCTGTCCTACCGCGTGCACGCCGACTTCGGCCTCGTCATGGTCGCGGACATTGATCTCGCCGTAGGGGTTGTCGATCTCGACAACCGCGATGTCCTTGCCAAGTTCGAATGCCCTGTCTTCGCGGACGATTTCCGCCTGCGCGCGATCACCATCGAGGTCGGCCTTGACCGGGCCGTTGCCGACGCAGCCCGTCAGAAATATCGACAACACGCAGAAAGCGAGCGAAAGAAGGGAGTGGCGAGCTGCGGCGTTCAGGGAGGCAGTCATCGAATTTCGTCGTACATGGAATGGGAAGACACCATGCTACGCGAAATGCACCACTGGCAAGCCGCAAACGCTTGCGCAAACACGCGGGCAAATCCGTTGTTGCGGTCGATCGCTGCACAACGCCGCCGAAGATGGTGCCTCCTTCGGCGGCGCTGCAATGACAGCGTGCTCAAAATTCCCAGGCCGCACCGACGTGAACCGTGCGTCCGATCGCCGGCTCAAGGCCGCCGCCGAACACGCGTGCGTAGTAGGTCTTGTCGGCGATGTTCGAGATCCCGCCGAGCAGGCGTATATCCGGCGTCAACCACCAGTCGGCAGACAGATCGGCAACCGTGTACGACGGTACCTTGGCGGGAATGTAAGCCGGCTGCGTCGGCAGGGCATTGTCGAGGTTCGAATCCTGCCAGTACTGGCTGCCCACCGAGACCACCGACAGCGCGAACTTGAACTTCTTGTCCTCGCGATAAGCGAGGCCGACACGGGCGAGGTAGTCCGGCGAGAACGCAGGCGTGTTGCCGACAAACCCGCGGTTCGATGCAGTGAAGTCCGAGTCGAGCAGGCTCAGGTTGGCGAACACCGACAGGTGGCAGCTGGTCTTCGGATCGGCAGCTGCAAGGAAGTCGTAGTCGATCTGCCCCTCGAATCCGCGGTGGCGCGTGTCGCCGGTATTGACGTTGATCGTGTTGCCGGGAGGCGCATTCGGGATCTGCTGCGATTCGATGCGATCCTGGACGTCGATGCGGAACAGGCTTACGTCGTAGAAAAGTCCATCGGCCGGCGTGCCATGGACACCGGCTTCCCACGACAACACATGGGTCGGATCGGGATCGTTGATCGGATCCGGCGAAGTATTGCCGAACGGCGAGCCGACGTCGAAGTAGCGCACCGGGCGCCAGCCCTGCGAGACATTGAAATAGGTCTCGTTGCCGCGACCGAAATCGTTGCCGAAGCCCAGTCCGAACAAGGGCACGTTATGGGTGACTTCCCGATCGACCAGGCCGCGGGTGAGGTTCGGCGGGCGGATCGTTTCATCGATCTTGACCTTCTCGCGCTCGATGCGCACGGACGGCACGAAATGCCAGCCGCCCTCGAAACGGAACACGTTCTCGGCAAACACGGCGGCGTAGTCGGTCGAACGTTCCTGACGCAGGCGCGCACAGTTCTTCGATGCGACGCTCGCGCAAGGAACGCCATAGCGATCATAGCGATCGGGCGTCAAGCCGTCGGTCGTGAACTGGCGGAATGGCGCGTCCGAGTGATACATCGTCGTGCCGACGGTCAGTGCGTTGCCGCGGCCCCAGCGGTGCAGCATGCGCGCATCGATGCCGTAAAACCGGAACTGGTCGTCCTGCAGCGTTGCCGTGGTTGGAGCAGCACCACGATCCTGCGCGCGCGAAGCATTGTCCTGATAGCCGCCCCAGAGCTTGGTCACCAACTCGGTCTTCTCGCTGAAGAAACGATCGTCGGTCAAGGCGAGCACGTAGCGATCGGTCCACAGCTTGTTGTACGGGGTCGGCGACTGATCCGGATCGGCGATGAATTGAGGATAGCTCAGCTTGCCGGGATCGCCGGTCTCGAGTTGCGAGACGTGCAGGTCGAGCGTCGTGTGCGCCATGTCGTCCGGGCTGTAGCCGAGATGCAGGTCGGCGCCGCGCACGGTCGAATCGCCGTTGTCGCGCTCGCCGTCGCTGGTCCGATAGTGCGCGTCCGCCAGGTAGTCCCAGTTCCCCGACGTACCGGAGATCTGGTTGAACGAGCCAAACAGGCCGTTGCTGCCGACGACCGCTTCGGCATAGCCCGCCAGCGCACGATCGGTGACCGGCTTGCGGCTGACCATGTTGACCACCGGCGGAGGCTCGGGACCGTACAGCAGCGAGCTGCCGCCGCGGATCAATTGCACTTCGGAAATCTGCTGCGGCAGCGGCAGCGTATAGATCGTCGGATAGCCGATCCAGTCCGACATCAGCGGGATGCCATCGAGCAGCACCGTTACGAACTCGGATTCCTGCGGATTGCCGATGCCGCGGTAGCTCAGGTTGGCCTGCCCCGGCGACTGCTGCTCGGAGACGAACAGACCCGGCGTCTGCGCGAACAGCGCACGCAGGTTGTTGTCGACCACGGTCGGGATCGAATCGAGCCTGGTGATCGAGGTCTTCTTGGTCACCGTTATCAGCGGACCATCGACCTCCTTCATGATGTGCTGGAGCTTCGGTCGGGTGTCATCCGGCGAGCGCCGCTCACGGACTTCGATTTTCGGCAATTCGACGCGGTCCTTCGGATTGTCGGCTGGCGGCGCGGAATCCTCCGCACGGACGCTGGCTACCGGGCACTGAGCGATTGCGAACGCAAATGCACCCATGACAATAACTGTCTTGTTCATTTTTTCCTCGAGGGGGCGCGTGACGCCCCCTGCGGACGCCAGTCGGGGTGTAATATTTACCAACTTGAGTCGCAGGCACAGCGCGCAGAGACCTAGGTCTTGAGGCTGACACGCTCAGTCCACGAGGATGATTCGCTTGAGCGGGCAGTCAACTGCGGCGGGAGTCCGCGGATATGTCACGGCATCGCCGCGGCGGCTGTTGCCGCTCGCAACGGGGCGTCCACGCATACGCGCAAGTCGAAAGCGCCCACAACCCCTTGCTGGGTGACTGGGGTCCGCTTCGGGCTACTTGAAGATTTCCTTGTTCTTCGCGTAGCTGATCGCCTGCGGGCGCGTGACCAGGCCGCGCTTGACCAGATCCTGCAGGCACTGGTCGAGGGTCTGCATGCCGTGCTGGGCGCCGGTCTGGATCGACGAGTACATCTGCGCGACCTTGTCCTCGCGGATCAGGTTGCGGATCGCCGGAATGCCGACCATGATCTCGTGCGCCGCGATGCGGCCACCGCCGACCTTCTTCAACAACGATTGCGAGATCACCGCGCGCAAGGACTCGGAAAGCATCGAGCGCACCATCGGCTTCTCGCCCGCGGGGAACACATCGATGATGCGGTCGATCGTCTTCGCCGCCGAACTCGTGTGCAGGGTCGCGAAAACCAGGTGGCCGGTTTCGGCAGCGGTAAGGGCCAGGCGGATCGTTTCAAGGTCACGCAACTCGCCGACCAGGATGTAATCGGGATCTTCGCGCAAGGCCGAGCGCAACGCCTCGTTGAATCCGTGCGTGTCGCGATGCACTTCGCGCTGGTTGATCAGGCACTTCTGCGAGGTGTGCACGAACTCGATCGGATCCTCGACACTGAGGATGTGCGCGTACTCGTGCTTGTTGACGTGGTCAACCATGGCCGCCAGCGTGGTCGACTTGCCCGAGCCGGTCGGGCCGGTGACGAGGATCAGGCCCTGCGGCTGCTCGATCAGCTCGCGGAAGATCTTTGGGCAACCGAGATCCTCGAGCGACAGCACTTCGGAAGGAATCGTGCGGAACACCGCACCCGAGCCGCGGTTCTGGTTGAAGGCATTGACGCGGAAGCGGGCCAGACCCGGGATCTCGAACGAGAAGTCGACTTCGAGGAATTCCTCGTAGTCGCGCCGCTGCTTGTCCGACATGATGTCGTAGATCAGCGAATGGATCTGCTTGTGGTCGAGCGAAGGAATGTTGATGCGCCGCACATCACCGTCGACGCGGATCATCGGCGGCAGGCCAGCCGACAAATGCAGATCGGATGCCTTGTTCTTGACCGAAAACGCGAGCAGCTCGGCAATGTCCATGAGTCTTCCCCGAATGACGCCGCCAAGGCGACGCTGAACGATACTATGTGGAAACGACGGAGTCAGTCCGCGTGCTGTTCAGGGCACGCGGGCAACACCTGATCCAGGATCGGTCAAGGCGCTCCACGACGCGCTGACGACCAATCCCGTTCGTCGGATTGCAGGTTTTCCCTGCATTCGAACGGCCTCTTCCGAGTATAGCGTGGCAAAATCAAGGCGATGCAAGAACAATCATCGAAATCCCTTGAGGCCGCCTGGCTTTCCGTGACACAACGCGCCAATTCGGCGGCGGCAGGTCGTCCGGTTCGCATCCTCGCCGTCAGCAAGACCCGACCGGCGGCCCTGATTCGCAGCCTCGTGGCACTCGGCCAGCAGGCGTTTGGCGAAAACTATGTCCAGGAGGCACTCGGCAAGCAGGCGGAACTCGGTGATACCGCGATCGAGTGGCACATGATCGGCCCGCTGCAATCGAACAAGTGCAAGGACGTCGCCGAACACTTCGACTGGTTGCAGACAGTGGACCGGGCCAGGCTGATCGAACCCCTCGCCCGCTTCCGGCCGGCGCATCTGCCACCGCTCAATGTGCTGGTCCAGGTCAATATCGACGACGAGCCGAGCAAGGCGGGCTGCCAGCCCGGGCAGATCGCCGGATTGGCGGACTCGATCGCAGCGCATCCGCGACTGCGCTTGCGCGGTCTCATGGCCATTCCCGCTCCGGCAGCCGATGTCGGGATTCGCCGCGCTGCCTTCGTGCGCATGCGCACCTGCTTCGAACGCCTGCGCGATTCGCATCGCGATGTCGACACCCTATCGATCGGCATGTCGGACGACTTCGAGCTGGCCATCACGGAAGGAGCGACCATGGTCCGCGTGGGCAGCCTGCTGTTCGGGCCGCGCGCCTGACCGATGGGATCCGGTTGCGGCAAGCGCGGCGCCAACCCGCTTGATGTCCGTTCCGGCAGCGTCGGCGCAATCCCGATTCCAGGTCGTCGCGCGCTTGATATGCTGGACGATTGAAGACCTGCCCGGACCGACAATGCCGTCCATTCCCCACGCTCCGTTTCCCGTATCCGGCTCGATCGCCTTCATCGGTGGCGGCAACATGGCGCGCAGCCTGATCGGCGCGCTGGTCCGCAGCGGAATGCCGACCGAACGGATTGCCGTCGCCGAGCCCAACGCGGCACTGCGGCAGCAGCTTGCCGACGATTTCGATGTCGATGTATTTGTGGATGGCACCGATGCGGCGCGCGCTGCGGACATCGTCGTGCTCGCGGTCAAGCCGCAGGTCATGCGCAGTGTTTGCACGAGTCTCGCGCCTGTCCTGGCCACGAAACATCCGCTGGTCATCTCGATTGCCGCCGGCTTGCGCATCGAACAGATCGACCAGTGGCTCGGCGGCGGATTCCCGCTCGTGCGTTGCATGCCGAACACCCCGGCCCTGATCGGCGCCGGCGCGACCGGCATGATTGCCAATGCGGCGGTCGACCGTGCAGGGTGCGCCCTGGCCGAAACCATCCTCGGCACAAGCGGAACCGCTGTCTGGATCGCGCACGAGGACTTGATGGATACGGTGACTGCGGTTTCCGGCTCGGGCCCTGCCTATTTCTTTCTGCTGATCGAAGCGCTTGAAGATGCGGGCGCGAAGCAGGGTCTTCCACGCGAAACCGCGCGTGCGCTTGCGATCCAGACCTGTCTCGGCGCGGCACGCATGGCCAGCGAGGATGGCGAAGCCCCGGGCCGCCTGCGCGAACGCGTTACCTCGCCAAACGGAACGACCGCTGCAGCCTTGCAGGCGTTCGCTGAGGGTGGCCTGCGCGAGCTGGTGGCGAAGGCAGTGGAGGCCGCGACGATACGTGGCGCCGAGATGTCACGCGAACTCGACCGAGGATAGCGACATGCCCTATCTCGCCAATGCCGCGCAGATCCTGATCGAGTTCGTCTTCGGCATCGTCGTCGGCCTGGTCGTCCTGCGCGTGCTGCTGCAACTGGTGCGCGCGAATTTCCACAACCCGATTTGCCAGTTCCTGTACAAGGCCACCAATCCGGTGCTCATGCCCTTGCGTCGGATCATCCCTGCATGGCGACGCCTCGATGTCGCCGGCGTCGTGCTGGCCTGGCTGCTGCTCCTGCTCAAGCGCGTGCTGATCTTTGCCGTGCTCGGCCCGCTGCCATCCGCCGGAGGTCTCGCGCTGATCGCATTCGCCGACCTGATCGGCTTCACCCTGATGATGTTGCTCGTGCTGATCATCGCGCGCGTGATCCTCAGCTTCGCCGGCAGCGACAGTCGGCACCCGGTCGTGCCGCTGATCCATCAGTTGACCGAACCCGTGCTGCGACCGGTGCGCACGCGCATGCCGGCCCCTGGCGGCCTCGATTTCTCGCCGATGATCGTGTTGCTCTCGATTGCCCTGCTGCAGGCGCTCCTGGTTGCGCCCCTGCTCGACCTCGGCGTGCGTCTCGGCATGGCGTCTTGATCGCGGGCGGTGCCGACCCTACCCTGCCTGCATCCTGTGAAACCGAGATCCGACATGAATAGCCCGACCTGCCGCCTGTTCGCACTTGTCCTGGGCACGTTCGCGACCGCCGCCTTCGCGGATTCGAGCGGCACCGAAAAATTCGGCGACTACCTGGTCCACTACAGCGCGCTGTCGACGCAGGTCCTCAATGAGCAGATGGCCGCGCAATATTCGATCGAACGCTCGCCGAAACACGGCCTGGTCAATCTTTCGGTGCAGAAGGTCGCGGCCGACGAAACCGCCACAGCGGTCGCGGCGACGATCCGCGGTGAAGCGGTCAACCTGACCGGACAGAAGACGCCCGTCGTGATCCGCGAGATCCCGGATCTCTACGTGTCCTATATCGGCCTGTTCGACGTCGTTGCGCCGGATACCTACACCTTCGAGTTCTCGATCCGGCCCGAAGGATCCGACAAGGATTTCACGCTGCGCTTCAACAAGAATTTCGTCGCCGAGTAGGGCGCATCGCACACAAGGCGGACCACCGGCACCGTCAGCGGTTTGCCACGGTGGCGATGCAACGATGCAGGGCCTGGAGCCCATCGAACAGGGCAGCCGGCCCGGGCTGCAGGATGATCGGCGACTTGATCTCGAACAGATGCCCATTGCGCACGGCTGGCATTTCCTGCCAGCCGGGTCGGGCGGCGACGGTTTCGGGGCGGAACCTCTTGCCGCACCACGAACCGAGCACGAGGTCCGGGTGGCGGCGCACGATCTCGCTGGAATCCGCAATGATGCGATCGCGAGCCAGCGATTTTTCCGCAAGCTCGGGAAACACGTCATCACCACCGGCGATACGGATCAGTTCAGCGACCCAGCGGATGCCGCTGATCGGCGGATCGTCCCATTCCTCGAAGTAGACACGCGGCCGGCGCGGCAATGCGGCGGCCGCTCGTTCGACCGCTGCGATGTGGGCTTCGGCCTCGATCGCATAGCGTTCGGCCTTGTCCGCCGCACCGACCATCGCGCCGAGTCGGCGGATATAGGCAAGGATGCCGGCGACCGAGCGATGATTGCTGATCCAGACCTCGACGCCGGCGCGGATCAGGTCGCGCGCGATGTCGGCCTGGATATCGGAAAAGCCGATCACCAGATCGGGCGCAAGATCGAGGATCGCGCCGATCTTCGCGCTGGTGAATGCCGAGACTTTCGGTTTCTCCTTGCGCGCACGCGGCGGGCGCACGGTAAAACCGGAAATACCGACGATGCGTCGCTCCTCGCCGAGCGCATACAGCACTTCGGTGGGTTCTTCGGTCAGACAGACGATGCGCTGCGGAAACGGATCGGAATTCGCCATCAGGGGTAGAGCAACCGTTTCGCCCAGATACCGGCCTGCAGTTCGTAGCGATGCCGTTCGTGCAGGCGGAAGCTTGCGCCGTACCAGAACTCGAAAAGGTCGGGCTGCAGCCGATAACCGCCCCAGTTCGGCGGCCGCGGGACCGCACCCCCGGCAAAGCGCTGCTCGAACTCGGCAACACGCGCATCGAATACCGCGCGATCCGGCAAGGACTGCGATTGCAATGACGCCCACGCGCCGATCTGGCTCATGCGCGGTCTCGATGCGAAATAGAGATCCGAGGCAGCCGCATCGAGCCTGCCCACGCCGCCCTCGACCCGCACCTGCACCTGCTCACGCAAGGTCTTCCAATGAAACGCGACTGCGGCCTGCGGGTGAGCAGACAGCGCAGCGGCCTTGTCACTGTCGTAATTGGTGAAGAAGCGCAGACCGTCTTCATCGACATGCTTGAGCAGGACGATGCGCGAGGACACGCGGCCGTCCGCGCCAACGGTCGAAAGGTTCATTGCAGTCGGCTCGGGATCGCCAGCTGCCTTCGCCTCGGCGAGCAGGCTGCGCAGGGTTTCGATCGCCTCGATGTAGAGCGGGCGCGATGGGTCAGTGTCTGGGTTCATGCGGAAATGCTAGCACGCGGTGTGCGCCGTCCCGGTGAGCGGAACCCATGCTGCGACACCAAGGCACGTCGATGCGCCGACGTCGCATCCTTGCATCGCTCAGGACGACGCGACGGCGCGCTGCATGGTGCGAGCGAGTTGCTCGATGTCGATCGGCTTGGTGATGTACTGGTTCGCTCCGGCGTTCAGCGCGACCTTGCGCGCTTCCTCGGTTGGCGTCGCCGACAAGGTGACGATATGTCCGCGATAGCCTTTCGCACGCAGGCGGAACACGGCCGTATTGCCGGACAGACCAGGCAGCTCGACGTCGACCAGCAGCACGTCGGGTGGATCCGCCAACGCGCTTTCGACGGCCGAAGTGGCGTCACCGACGATGCGCACACGGTATCCCATGCCGGAAAGCAGGACCTCGAGCAGGTGGGTGATGTCAGGACCGTCATCGACGATGAGGACCGTATGCATGCGCTCGATTCTCGACGGTGCTGCTTCCACAGCATCCGCATCCGCCTCGGGAACCAGTTTCGCCAAACCGGGCAGGACAATGCGGAAGCACGAACCTTCACCCACCTTCGAGTGCAGCTCCAGCGTGCCATGCATCTGCCTGACCAGGCGCTTGACGATGCTCAAGCCGAGTCCTGCGCCGCTACCGGCAGCCTGGCCGACGCGATTGAAGGCAATGAACACCTTCTCGCGGAATTCCTCGGCGATGCCGATGCCGGTGTCGCGGACCTCGATCTTCAATGCGCCGTCCTTCCACAGCAACTGGACGCCAACCCCGCCCTTCTGCGTATAACGCACGGCGTTCGAGATCAGATTGACCAGCACCTGGCGCAGGCGCAGCTCATCAAGGAGGGGTTCTTCGCTGTCCGCTTTGTCGAGCGCGATCGAGAACGTCAGTGCCTTTTCGGCGGCCATCGGCTTGAACAGGCCGAGCAGATCCGCAACGAGCGCGGAGAGATCGAGTCGCACGGGAGCGAGCAGGCTCGATCGCGTATCGGCGCGCGCGTACTCGAGCAGGTTCTCGGCAAGCGTGAACAGGTAATTGGAGTTTCGCCGCAAGGCACGCAGCGCGTGCCGGGTACCTGCCGAATTGTCGGGCTCCTCCTCGAGCAGGTGCAGGTAGCCGAATATCGATGTCAGCGGCGTGCGGAAATCGTGGCTCAGCGTCGCGATCAGCGCGTTCTTCAGCGCATTGGCCTCCTGCAGGCGCGCGCGTTGCGACTCGAGTTCGCTGCGGATCTGGCGCAACTGGTTGATCGCCTTTGTCTTCTGATGCCCGATCAGGACCGCTTCATTGCCCGACTGCTGCTGCGACTGCTGTCGATCATGTTCCCCCTGCGCATCGAGCAGGAGCACCTGGTAGCCACGATCGATGACCAGCAGGTGGACGTGTGCGCTGCGCCCATTCGGCATCTGCACAAAAGGCAGATCGATCGTTTCATCGAGCGGCATGCCGAGAAACAGGTCCTGCAGCTGACCCGCCGCGGTTCGGGCGTCATCGAGATCAAAGCCGAATCGCGCCGTGTCCCCCTGCAGGTTGACCAGTTGCCAGGACTTGTCGAACTCGAGCAGCAACGGTTGCGCCCGTTCAAAGAGGAAGCGCGCGATGTGACTTTCGACATCGGCTGAAAAACCGGAAATGGAGAGTTCGCTGCTCATGCCTGCAGCCTGCCCGCGAGCTCGGCGAATGCCTGCTCGACACCGTCACCGGCACGCGCGCTGGTCTCGAGCACCGGCAGTGTGTGGCGCAGTTCGACCAGGGTCGACGGCGCGACCTCCCAGCGCTCGACAAGATCGAGCTTGTTGACCAGCAGCACAGCCTGCGCATCGGGCAGCAGGCTGCGCGATTGCATGAGCAGGTCGATCGCGGTGCGCAAGGTCGACTCGCGCGTGCCATCGGCAACCAGCAGCAATCCGCTGGCACCGCGCAGGTAGCTCATGTTGAGCGCGTCAAGCGCGCTCCTGCCGGCTATGTCCCAGACCACGAGCTTCTGGGCCTGTCCGTTCGCCAGGGCAACTTCCTTGCTGTCCACCTTGACGCCGACGGTCGTCAGGTAGGCATCGGAAAACGTGTTGCGCACAAACCGCGCGACCAGGCTGGTCTTGCCGACGCCGAAATCGCCGAGCATGCAGATCTTGCGTGCCTGCGGTGTCATGGCCCGGACGCGCCCACTGTCAGGCGCAGGCTGGCGCCTCGAAACGTCGAATCCTTTTCCACTGCGATCTCCCCCAAATCGGCTTGTTGCAGCAGTCCCGCTGGAGCGCCCCGATCTCGCAGTTTATCGCGCAACCAGACTGCGCGCGCCAGACGCAGCTTGCGGTTGGTTTCGCTGCTGCCGACGCTGTCCGTATGTCCCTCGATGCCCAGCTTGACCGGAATGCCGAACTCGACGGACAGCGCCGCAACACGTACGAGCGAGGCAGCGAGCTGATCGAGGACCTTGGCCGACACGGCATCGGAGTCGACGTCATGCGCAAAGCTCACATGGTCGTGCTCGAAACGCGCAGCCAGTCCGGTCAACTCGGCATGCGCCGCGTTCCTGCGTGCGGAACCATCATCGACCGGCCTGACCTGCCAATCGACCGAACGCACGCCGGCGAGCCACCCGGCTCGCGCCTGATTCGCGTCGATCCAGGCAGGTTCAGCCGTTCCCTGCACCCGCAGCGCGCCATTGCGCGCGTCGAGCGTGACGGTCGCTGGCGCGGCGAGCAGGCGCCGCGCGCGCCGCACCAGGACCGGATCATCGGTCGACACAAAACCGAGGGTCCGCAGTTGCGCCCGCACGCCCCCGAGATCCGCGGCCTCGACCATCGGCGCCACCGCTACGGCGTCGGGATCGAGCAGGCCGTCGATCGACAATGATCGCCAGGGCTTCGATTCGAGATCGGTCAGCAGGAATCCTGCATGGGTGGCAAGGGCCGCGCGCAGCGCGTCGACGCGCATGTTCCAGCGTTCGACGCGAACGAAATGCCAGGTCAGCGCGGCCAGGACAAGGATCAGGATCAGCAGTACCGGCCAGCGCAAGGACTTCGACGTCGCCAATTCCCGACGATCGGACATCGCGGCGCTGGCCGCCACGAGTTCCAGGGGATCGAGGCCGGTCTGCAGCGCGCCTGCCTGGTCCACTCCCTGCAGCCGATCACCCGCCATCTGCGCGTGGATCTGCTCGAGGCGATCGCTGAGGATCACGCGCAGGGTATCCGGCGGCACGCCACGGATGAAACTCGCAATCGAGGCGCGCGGTCCGTCGAGCACCCACAGCAGGTGTTCACCGACGCGCGCCGCTTCAAGGGATTCGCCGCCCCCGGGTCCCACCGAATCGCGCACGAACTGACCGATCGCGGTCAGCATGCCGGCAATCGCATCCGCATCGAGCTCGGGCAGGCCGGGCGACGAGGCGCGATGCAGGACGAGGCCGGAGTCGCGCTCGATCAGGAATACATGATCGATGCGATAGTTCAGGCTGTGCTTGAGCACGACCTGGGCAAACGGCACCCCGCTGCGCCAGGCCTCGATCCGCCAGCGGATTCCACGTGGACTGAAACCGTACTCGAATACCTGGTTCATGTCGCGCATCAGGCCGCGCAAGGCTTCGGCGATCGCCTTGCGGATGATCGGGCCGATAACCGGGAACAGCGCATCGATGATGCTGGCGCGGTTCTCGTGGACGGCGTTGCCGAGGGCGGCGGCCACCGGACTGGCCAGTGCCCGCGTCATCGGTTCCTGCGGCGCCGCGCGCACCAGGGACGGCAGCAGGGTCGCGAGTTCCTGATTGGCCTGCTCGAGCGCGGCGATACGCTGCTCCGCAAGCAGCAGCGTCTCGCGCTCATCGGCGAGCAACAGATGCTTGAGCCGTTCGAGGTCGCTCACCCTGGCGATCCGCAGGCGCTGATCAGTTCTTGGGGAGGTCGAAATCGCCCTTCAGGCGCAAGGCAAGCTCGGCCAGCATCCCGGACAGATCCTCACGTCCCAGCTTGTCGGCACGCAGTTCCGCGCTGGCTCTCGTCACCGATGCCGCGGCCTCGGCGGCCCTGTCGTTGAGTGCCGCTCCGAGTTCCGACAGGGCATCACGCAGGCGCTCGTCGACGGCCTTGAGTTCGCTGCCGACACCGTCCAGCGCATTGTTGACCTCGACGCGCGCCGAACGTGCCGCCTGCTGGACGCGCGTCTCAAGATCATCGACCGCCTGGTTGCGGTCGCCGACT